>UQST01000072.1 GCA_900543815.1 uncultured Prevotellaceae bacterium | reverse complement strand
ATAATAGAAAAACTAAATAATTTTTGAATAAATTTGATAATATGAGTGAGAAAAGAGTCTATACTTTTGGCAATGGTAAAGCCGAAGGTAATGCAAAAATGAGAGAGGAGCTCGGCGGCAAGGGTGCTAACCTTGCCGAGATGAACCTTATCGGAGTTCCAGTTCCTCCCGGTTTCACAATTACCACTGGTTGCTGTAATGAATATTACGAAGTGGGCCAGGAGCAAATCAAGGAAATCCTGAACGATGAAGTAACAGCTGCTGTCAAGCACATTGAAGAGCTGATGAACTCCAAATTTGGTGACGTCCAGAATCCTTTGTTGGTAAGTGTACGTTCTGGCGCCCGCGCATCTATGCCTGGTATGATGGACACCATCCTCAACCTGGGTCTTAATGACGAGGTAGCAGAAGGTTTGGTTCGCAAGACCAACAACCCTCATTTCGTATATGACTCATATCGTCGCTTCGTACAGATGTACGGTGACGTAGTTCTCGAGATGAAGCCCGTAAACAAGGAAGACATCGACCCATTTGAGGAAATTATTGAAAGCGTAAAGGCTGAGCGTGGTATCAAGCTCGACAAGGACTTGTCTGTAGAGGAGCTGAAGAAGCTGGTTGAACTGTTCAAGACCGCCATCAAGGAACGTACTGGCAAAGATTTCCCCGATGATCCTATCGAGCAGCTTTGGGGTGCCATCTGCGCAGTATTCCGCAGCTGGATGAACGAGCGTGCTATCCTGTACCGCAAGATGGAAGGAATTCCAGACGAGTGGGGTACCGCTGTTAGCGTTATGGCCATGGTATTCGGTAATATGGGTGAAACCAGTGCTACTGGTGTTTGCTTCAGCCGTGATGCCGGAAACGGTGAGAATCTCTTCAATGGTGAGTATCTCGTAAACGCACAGGGCGAGGACGTTGTTGCAGGAATCCGTACTCCTCAGCAGATTACCAAGATTGGCTCTCAGCGCTGGGCAGAGCGTGCAGGTATCAGCGAAGAGGAGCGCGTCAGCAAATATCCTTCTATGGAAGAGGCTATGCCTGAGATTTACAACCAGCTGAATGAACTCCAGGATATGCTTGAGCACCACTATCGCGATATGCAGGATATGGAGTTCACTGTTCAGGAGGGCAAGCTGTGGTTCCTTCAGACCCGTAACGGCAAGCGTACCGGTACCGCAATGGTTAAGATTGCCATCGACCTGCTGCACGAGGGTATGATTGACGAGAAGACTGCCATCATGCGCTGCGAGCCTCAGAAGCTGGACGAACTGCTTCACCCCGTATTCGACAAACTTGAGCTTCAGAAGGCTAAGGTTATCACCCAGGGCCTGCCCGCTTCTCCCGGTGCCGCATGTGGCCAGATTGTATTCCATGCTGACGATGCACAGAAGTGGCACGCCGACGGCCATCGCGTAATTATGGTTCGTATCGAGACAAGCCCTGAAGACTTGGCTGGTATGGCATCTGCCGAGGGTATTCTTACCGCTCGTGGCGGTATGACCTCCCATGCTGCCGTAGTTGCCCGTGGTATGGGTAAGTGCTGTGTATCTGGTGCTGGTAGCATCAATGTAGATTATAAGACAAGAACTGTAGAAATCGACGGAGTCGTTTACAAGGAGGGTGATTATATCTCTCTCAATGGTTCAACCGGTCAGGTTTATGCAGGCGAAGTTCCCACCAAGGCAGCTGAGCTCAGCGGAGATTTTAAGGAGCTGATGGACCTCTGCGACAAGTATACCAAGTTGCAGGTTCGCACCAACGCAGACACTCCTCATGACGCAGCCGTAGCCCGCACATTCGGTGCTAAGGGTATCGGTCTTACACGTACTGAGCACATGTTCTTCGAGGACAAGAAGATTGTTGCAATGCGTGAAATGATTTTGGCAGACAGTGCTGAGGGACGCAAGAACGCTCTTGACAAGCTGTTGCCTTATCAGAAGGCAGACTTCAAGGGTATCCTTGAGGCTATGGATGGTTGCCCCGTCAACATCCGTCTGCTTGACCCACCTCTCCACGAGTTCGTTCCCCACGATCGTGCTGGCCAGGAAGTTATGGCAAAACAAATGGGCGTGGATGTTTCTGCTATCAAGCGTCGCGTTGAGAGCCTCGCAGAAAACAATCCTATGCTTGGTCACCGCGGTTGCCGTCTGGGAATCACATTCCCAGAGATTACTGCCATGCAGACTCGTGCCATCCTCTCTGCCGCTTGCGAACTGAAGAAGGAAGGCAAGAATCCTATGCCAGAGATTATGGTACCTCTTATCGGTACACTCAACGAGTTTAAGCAGCAGAAGGGTGTTATCCTCAAAGCCGCTGCCGAAGTATTCGAGGAGTATGGTGAGAAGATTGATTTTGAAATCGGTACAATGATTGAGATTCCTCGTGCCGCCCTTATAGCAGACCGCATTGCTGAGGAGGCTGAGTATTTCAGCTTCGGTACTAACGACCTTACTCAGATGACCTTCGGCTACAGCCGCGATGACATCGCCAGCTTCTTGCCCGTATATCTTGAGAAGAAGATTCTGAAGGTCGATCCTTTCCAGGTTCTCGACCAGGCTGGTGTTGGTCAGTTGGTTAAGATGGCTGTAGAAAAGGGTCGTGCCGTACGTCCAAACCTGCTTACCGGTATCTGCGGTGAGCACGGAGGCGAACCCAGCTCAGTTAAGTTCTGTGCCAAGATTGGCCTCAACTACGCCAGCTGTTCACCTTTCCGCGTGCCAATAGCCCGTCTTGCTGCTGCGCAGGCTTCAGTAGAGGAATAATTCATTATTCTT
>UQST01000071.1 GCA_900543815.1 uncultured Prevotellaceae bacterium | reverse complement strand
CGGTATTGACGCCAAGCGAGAAGTTCATGTCCAGCAACACGGCGTCCACCGCCTCCTCTTTGGCAAGAGTGGCGACACCTTATATTTGCAGTTGGGAATCATAATTTTACTTTTTCCTCCCACTAAGTTTCCGCTAAACCATCCTCTTCTCACTCAAACCGTATGCTGCGGGCGGGATGGATGGAGGAGATGATGTAGCTGGGGAGGAGGAGTGCCAGGAGGCAGGAGATGAGGGTGAAGAGGTTGACCAGCAGGAAGTAGGGCCAACAGAAGAGTACTGGCACAGAATCAACATAATATACCTCGGGATCGAGATGCACTATGCCGGTGTAATGCTGGATGGCCAACAGAGCCAGAGCCAGGAGGTTGCCATAGAGCATACCACGCAATACGATGAAGGCCGCATAATGCAGGAAGAGGTGACGCATCTCGCTGTTGGTGGCTCCCATCGCCTTCATCACGCCAATGAAATTGGTACGCTCAAGGATGATGATGAGCAAACCGCTGATCATGGTGAAGCCTGCCACACAAGTCATGAGTATGAGTATCACCCACACATCCAGGTCGAGCAGATGCAGCCAGGCGAATACCTGGGGATAGAGTTCGCGTATGGTCATCGAGGTGTATTGGGCACCATAGGCATCCTGCTGCTTGTTGATGGCCTTTACCACTCGTCCCATCACCTGGTCGAGCTGGCTGAAATCCTCGGTCAGCAGTTCGGCTCCCGACTGCTGGTCGCTGTCCCAGCCCAACAGTCCATGCACGGTGTGCAGGTCGGCAAAGACGATGCGGCTGTCGAAGTCCGTCAGATGGGTGCAGTAGATGCCGCTCACACGGAAACGTCGGGCTTTGACGGCATTCTCGAAGAAATAGGCATAGACGGTGGAACCTACCTCGAGCTTCAACTGGCGTGCCAGATGTTGCGACACCAGCAGACTGCCCGATGATACGAAATCGCTCCAAACGGGCATCTCACCTGCCACCAAGTGGTCACGAAGGAACTGGGTATCATACTCCTGCCCCACTCCACGGAACACCACTCCGCGGAAATCGGCATCGGTCTTCAGCATTCCTGGCTTCACGCTGAAGCGCTGCACATGCTTCACACCCGGCACGTGGGCCAGCCGCTGCATGACTGCCTCATCCACCACGATGGGTTTCAGTTCCTCAGAACCCAGGCTCTCATAGCTGAACACCTGTATGTGTGCACCGAAACCAAGCAACTTGGCCTGCACTTCGCGCTGGAATCCCAGAGCCACAGAGACGCTTATGAGCATGACTGCCACACCAATGGCCACCCCCAATGTGGATATGCTGATGGCCGGACGTGACACTCTGCCCGCATCGTCCTGATGCGAGAACAAGCGCCGAGCCATCATCCATGTGTACATCCTTGCCGTGTTGTGATTTGTGGGTAAACCTTATCTGATGGTACCGGGATAAGCCTCGAGCGCCTTCTGCAGAACAACCAGCGCACGATTGAGGTCGTCCTTCTTGAGCACATAGGCCAGTCGCACCTGATTGCGGCCGGCACCTGGAGTGGTATAGAAACCTGCTGCAGGAGCCATCATTACCGTTTCACCCTCGTAATTGAAGTCGGTGAGGCACCATGCACAGAACTTCTCGGCATCATCCACAGGCAGTTTGGCCACCGTATAGAAAGCGCCCATGGGGATGGGGCTATATACACCGGGAATGCGGTTAAGTCCGTCTATCAAGCACTTACGACGCTCCACATACTCGTCATATACTTCACGCCCGTACTCCTCAGGCTCGTCCAGACTGGCCTCTGCGGCTATCTGTCCGATGAGTGGTGGACTCAGGCGGGCCTGGCAGAACTTCATCACAGCCTGACGCACCTGTGCATTCTTGGTTATCAAGGCACCTATGCGGATGCCGCACTCGCTATAGCGCTTGCTCACAGAGTCGATGAGCACCACATTCTGCTCGATGCCCTCCAGGTGGCAGGCGCTGATATAGGGGCTTCCTGTATAGATAAATTCACGATAGACCTCGTCGGAGAAGAGATACAGGTCGTATTTCTTCACCAAGTCACGTATCTGGTTCATCTCACGGCGCGTGTAGAGGTAGCCCGTGGGATTGTTGGGATTGCAGATGAGGATAGCGCGTGTACGCTCGTTGATGAGCTGTTCGAACTTCTCCACCTTAGGCAGCGAGAAGCCTTCTTCTATAGTGGTGGAGATGGTACGAATGACTGCTCCTGCCGAGATGGCAAATGCCATATAGTTGGCATAGGCCGGTTCGGGCACGATAATCTCGTCGCCCGGATTCAGACAGGCCAAAAAGGAGAAGAGCACAGCCTCCGAACCGCCGCTGGTGATGATGATGTCATCGGGCGTGAGGTTGATATGGTACTTCTCATAATACTTCACCAGCTTGGTCCTGTAGCTCAGATAGCCCTGGCTGGGACTGTATTCCAGTATCTTGCGGTCAATGTTTCTGATGGCATCGATGGCCGCTCGGGGTGTAGGCAGGTCGGGCTGTCCGATATTCAGATGATAAACATGGACACCGCGCTGCTTGGCTGCGTAGGCCAAGGGAGCGAGCTTCCTGATGGGTGACTCTGGCATCTGCGTACCCCGCAAGGAGATTTCTGGCATTGTCTTGTTATGCTATATTATATATAATGTGTTACTCTGTCTGTGACGCTTGCCTGCTGCCCCCATGAGAGATAGCCGCCGAGCGCCGCATGGAATTGCAAAGGTACGACAAAAGCACAAGATACGAGCCTCTGTCCGAGGATTTGTTGTCGTAAGTGCCCCCCTCTACCCCACAATGGTTCGCCTGCGTGGGTTTTCGGGCAGTGAAGGTTGAGCACTCCTTTCAGACTTCCGCCCTTTTTGGGCGAAGCTTTTCTCAGGCGAAACGTTTCCCCCGGGCGATGCTTGAGGCAACGGGCTGGCCGGGCTTTCATCCTGCACTTTTCCACCATTCGAAATCGGTTTGAAGATAAAGAGAAGCAGACTTTCCTCCAGAATGAGACCAGCTTCTGGTTTTTGAGCAAAACTGCTTGAGGCGACACATCTTCCTGTATGCTTCCTGAAACATTGGACAGGTTGGTGTTTCACACTGCCAATTCATCATCTTCAACATCAGCTTGAGAGATGAGGAAGGAAAGAGGTTCGGTGGAGCCTCTAATCCCGTAAAAATTGTCTTATAGGACAATTTGAAATGTCTTATAAGACAATTTGAATTGTCCTATAAGA
>UQST01000070.1 GCA_900543815.1 uncultured Prevotellaceae bacterium | reverse complement strand
ATAGCTTGACGAATCAGAGGCTACCGGGAATCAACGCTACAAAGATAGTGTTTTTTCTTGTTACAACCAAGTAAATGAACGAATTTTTATGGAATATTTAGAATTTGAACGAATCTTGTCTGCCAAACGAATGCAGAGATATAAGGATGCTGCGAATGGCGACACTCGCAAGGCTATGGCTTTGTATCGCTACAACTTACGCTTATCGCAGGAGATGTTCACGATAGTCAGCTGCTTTGAGGTGGCTTTGCGTAATGCTATAGATAGCCTTTTGATACCGACATTAGGAGAGAATTGGCTGAAAGATTCCGTTCAAGTCAATGGAATATTCACCAACGGTCGCATGAACGAGACAAGAAAAATCATAGAAAAAGCATGCAGCCGATTGGACAGACAAGGCATATACTCACATTCTAAACTGATTGCCGAAATGGAATTTGGTGTATGGAAATATATGTATTCTTCTCTACAGTATCGTGCGACAGGGCAATGTCTGTTAAGGGCATTCCCAAACAAGCCTCGTTCATCGGCTACTGCTCAATACAACAACGCCTACATATTCAATGAGCTTGACAAGGTGAATAGTCTGAGAAACAGAATAGCACACCATGAACCAATCTGTTTCAGACTTCATGCATCAGAAATAGACACAAGTTACATTGTCAATGAATACCAGAAAATTCAAACGTTATTCTCTTGGATGGGAATAGATTCTCGTTCAATGTTATATGGACTCGACCATGTGCAGAATGTCTGCACCAAGATTAACAGTTTGAAAGAATAAAAACAGAGGCAGCCAATGAATATAGAAAAGGACGACTTCCTCCATTCTTTATTTCACCGAACGCCATATGTGAGAAAGGAAAGAGAACATAACCTTGAGCGAGACAGGAAGAGATGTCTCGAGGAACATCAATCTATGGGGAGAAAGGCGAAGAAGCGGACAAAGGATTTGGCCATGTGGCACTTTTTGTCTAACTTTGTAGGAGCAACCATACATACAAATTAACCAACAGATGATGAAAATGAAGATGCTAATGACTGCTGCCCTGATGATGACAGCAGCAGCGGCCTGTGCGGGCGACAATGTGCTCCCCTCATGGGCATTGGGTGGATTTGTGCGCCCACAGGGGGTGAACCCGCTGGTGAGCCCCATAGCCGACAGCCGTTTCTTGTGTCCCATGACAGGCGAAAGCGTGAAATGGGAGTGTGCCGACACCTTCAACCCCGCCGCTGTGGTGCGTGACGGGCAGGTGTGTGTGCTGTATCGCGCCGAGGACAATCCCGATGCACGACTGGGCCACCGCACCTCGCGCATCGGTCTGGTGACCTCAAAGGACGGACTGAGGGTGGATGGCCGCGCGGCAGAGCCGGTGATGTTTCCCGACACAAGCCTCATCTCGCGACACTTCGAGTGGGAGGGCGGCACCGAGGACCCTCGCGTGGTGGAAGCCGAAGTGGATGGCCGGCCGCTCTATGTGATGACCTACACGGCATGGAACCGCTACAAGTTCCGCCTGAGCATAGCCACCAGCCGCGATCTGCACCACTGGACGCATCACGGACCGGCTTTCCGCCTGCCGCTCAACGGACTCTTCTCCGACCTCGCATGCAAGTCGGGTTCCATAGTGACCGAGGTGCGCGACGGCCGGCTGCAGGCTGCCAAGGTGAAGATAAACGGCGAAGAGAAGTATCTGATGTACTGGGGCGAAGAATGGGTGTGTGCTGCCACATCGGACGACCTCATCAACTGGACGGTCATCACGGAGCCCGACGGCACACTCAAGTATCTGGCACGCCCGCGCAAAGGGTATTTTGACAGCCGGCTGACCGAGTGCGGACCGCCAGCCGTGAAGACTGCCGACGGCATCATACTGCTCTACAACGGCAAGAACAAGAGCGGAAAGGACGGCGACGAGAACTATCCGTCGGGCACTTATGCCGCAGGACAGATGCTCTTCAGCAACGACAATCCCCTGCAAATGCTCACCCGACTGGACAAGCCATTCTTCCGTCCCATGGCAGACTTCGAGAAGAGCGGGCAGTACAAGGACGGCACGGTGTTTGTCGAAGGACTGGTGTATCACCAGTCACGCTGGCTGCTCTATTACGGTTGCGCCGACTCCTTTGTGGGTGTAGCGGTGTGCGACCCCTCCTCCACTCCTCACGAAGGCGACCCCATCAACCTCAAGCCCGCCCGTTGACCTCTCTTTGGCCTCAAGCCCAAAAGCCAAAGAGACACAAGACAACATACCAGACACCCCGCCCATCGACTCTCACACAGGAGCGATGAGCGGGGTGTCCGGCCTTCTGCTCCATCAGCCAAACACCATGCCACCTATCTTCCTCTGCAGGAAAACGTGCAAGTGGCCGGCGTAATAGATGGGTATATTATATAAGGTAAAGGGCTCGCCGCCCGAGCGCGCTATGGTGTCGGATGTCATAGGGCCGTTCCAAAGGCGAAGGGCAACCTTCTCCTTGGACTCCTCCATGAACTGATGCAGGGAACGCAAGCGGGTGTTGACACCTGTCTTCACCTCTATCGGTATCAGATGAGCCCTGAACCTGATGAGGAAATCCACCTCTGCCTGAGAGTTCTTGGCATCGCGTACCCAGAACATACGCTTCTCACCGAAGGCCAACGAGGCACCCAAGAGTTCCTGCCCTACCACATGCTCGGCTATGTCACCATTCCACAACTCGTCGGCATCATTGCTGAAGAGCAGTTCCTCCTGCATCCCCACCACATAATTGACCATGCCAGTGTCGAGCCACAGCAGTTTGGGACTCTTGCGCAAGTCAGGCAGGATGGGAAAGGAGGCTGTCACCTGGGGATAGACAAGCTCGAGCAACAGAGTCTTCTCCAGCGTGCGGAAAGCATTGCCCGCATCTGCCGCCTTGAAGTCAGAGTTGGTGAACTTGGCAAACTGTATTCTGTGGCCGGCAAAAGCCCACCCATAGTTGAGGATATACCGTATGGCATCCTGCTCCTTGGGCTTGCTTGCATACTTCTCCACATCGTCCCTGTAGCCCGAAAGCAGCGAATTGAACACATCGCCAATCCTCACATAATCGCCGTACTGGGCAAAGCAGGAGACCACTTCGGGCAGGCCGCCCACTATCATATACTTCTTGAAGAGGCCCAACGTGTATGTGTGCAAGGAAGCGGGCACGCTGAAGTCCTCCACCTGCCGCGCCAATTCGTCCATGCCCAAAGCCATCAGAAACTCTACAAACGTGCAAGGGTGCAGGGCCATATACTCCACCCGTCCCACGGGGAAAGAGATATGCCTGCCCATCAGACTCTCGAGCAGAGAACCTGCTGCAATGACATACAGGTCGGGGCGCTTCTCATAGAAGTAGCGCAGAGACTGCACAGCCTTGGGCTCACACTGTATCTCGTCGATGAATATCAGCGTGCGCCTGGTGCTGTCCTGCGGGACGTTTGCCTTGAAGAAGATGGCTGCCAGCAGGTCCTCAAACGAGTTGTCGGACGAGAAGAGTTCGGCATTCTCCTTTTCCTCAAGGTTGAGACTGATGAAGGTGTCAAATTCCTGGGCGAAGAGGCGCGCCAGAGTGGTCTTGCCAACCTGTCTGGCTCCCCGCAGAACCAAGGGCTTCCGCCCTTCCTTGGCTGCCCACTGGCGCAAGTACTTGATAGAAGTTCGGCTAAACATACGCAAGCGATTTGTTTTCAAGCACAAAGATACAACGTTTTGGCCATTTCCAAACCATTTTTCAACCAAATCTTAATCAAATCCAAACCATATTCACCTCATTTCCCAACCAAATCCAAACCATATTCAGGCAAAATCCTGAGCAAATCCAAACCAAATGCAGAGGAAAACGCAGTCATTTCCAAACCAAGAGGTAGGATTGCGGGGCAGGAACACCAAGCGGGCTCGGGGGAAAGTGGATGAAAAAGGGCGTGCCGACCAAGCAGCACGCCCTTTCCCTTGTGTTACCTCAGTTCGGAATAACAGAACGTCTTCTTCACTAAATGCAGTGTGAATATTCCTCTTCCCCACGCCTTTAGGAGTGAGTTGTAACAGAGGAATGAAATGAGTGGATTTGCCCTTAGAACAGTGCCTGTTGCTTGGTGTCTTCGATGCAGTATCCCTGCAATGCCTTTGGCTTGTTGCCAAAGAAGCAATATGCTCCCATGGCAGAAATAAGGTTCATAATGAAATTGCTTACAGACCTATGGCGTGAGTGTACAATCTGTGCCGTATTCTTCAGCATGTCGTTGATGGTTTCTATGATGTATCTCTTACGCAACATCATTCTGTCATAGAACGGTATCAGCTTGTTTTTCATGTTTACGCGCAATCCTGTCACCAGCTGTATGCCATCCTCAAAGAGGAAGTCAAACAGCTTCTGAGAGATGTAGCCCTTGTCTGCGAACAGCTTGCCGTACAGTCGTTTAGCAAGAACCTTGAATACTTTCGGATCCTTGTCGCTGACATTTGCACCTGTAAGAACAAAGGCTATAATCTCGCCTCTGTCATTGCATGCAAGATGTAGTTTGAAGCCGTGACAACAGCCCATTGTTCCTTTCCCATCAATGTCGATTCCCTTGAATACTTTATCCAAAATCGTCGTACATTTGCACAGTTCAATATCATTGAATAAATTTATCTTCAAATATCAGGTATCACAAGCATGGAATAAAGCAAAGAATCATAAGATAAAAACCGTTAATGACGTTCGGTCCCCTTCTGTTATGTTGCGAGGCTTGCCGAACTGCTGTTCAAGATCCTCACCGAGTTCGTTTATGTTCATGCCTTTCGGTAATTTAACTGTCTAATTTGCTCGTTGAGCATTGACAACTTGCTTATC
>UQST01000069.1 GCA_900543815.1 uncultured Prevotellaceae bacterium | reverse complement strand
CTCTAATCTGCAGTTTTGATTAAGAATCTCTAGAATAACGCAAAATCTCTGGTGCTATCGACAATCTCCCGGGATAGTTTATAATAATCTTACGATGAGAAACCGTATGAACCGCATGACAATCGTTTTGTAAGCGCTTTTAAGCACAAACACCATAGTTCGTACACGTTTTTCAAAGCAAATTTCAAAGCAAAACCTATAAATCCTGCACAGTCAGGGTAGTGAGCACCCAGAACTATCAGAAACAAATCAGGCGGCAAGTCTCTTTGTTGCCAGAGACTTACCGCCTAACTCGTTAGTTACGAGGGCTTATCTTATTATTCCTCTACAGCAGCTTGAGCCGCTGCCAGACGTGCGATGGGAACACGGAAGGGTGAGCATGATGTGTAGTTCATGCCAAGCTTAGCACAGAACTTCACAGAGCTGGGCTCGCCACCGTGCTCGCCGCAGATACCTGTACGCAGAGTGGGACGAACCTTGCGGCCGTTCTCTACTGCCATCTTGATGAGCTGACCCACACCATTCTGGTCGAGAACCTGGAAGGGATCAACCTTCAGAATCTTCTTCTCGAGGTATGCAGGCAGGAAGCTTGCGATATCGTCACGAGAATAACCGAAGGTCATCTGAGTCAGGTCGTTGGTACCGAATGAGAAGTACTCAGCCTCGGTAGCAATTTTGTCGGCGGTGAGAGCAGCACGAGGAATCTCAATCATTGTGCCAATCTCGAAGTCGATGCGAACACCTTCCTCGGCGAACACCTCCTCGGCCACCTTCAGGATAATCTCCTTCTGCTGCTTCAGCTCATAGAGAATACCAATCAGGGGAACCATGATCTCGGGATGAGGATCAAATCCTTCCTTCTTCAGCTGGCAGGCTGCACCCAGGATGGCACGTGTCTGCATAGCGGTAATCTCGGGGAAGGTGATGCCCAGACGGCAACCTCTGTGACCCAGCATGGGGTTGTTCTCTGCCAGAGAGTGAACGCGCTTCTGGATTTCCTCAACGCTTACACCCATCTGCTCAGCCATTACCTTCTGGCCAGCCTCATCGTGGGGAACAAACTCGTGCAATGGGGGATCGAGCAGACGAACATTCACGTGCAGACCGTCCATAGCCTTCAGGATGCCATAGAAGTCAGCCTTCTGGTAGGGAAGCAACTTGGCCAGAGCCTTCTCACGACCCTCTACGGTATCGGCGAGAATCATCTCACGCATAGCCACAATCTTCTGACCGTCGAAGAACATGTGTTCTGTACGAGTCAGACCGATACCCTTGGCGCCGAACTGGCGTGCTATCTCTGCATCGTGGGGAGTGTCGGCATTGGTGCGAACCTCCATCTTGGTGTATTTGTCGCAAAGGTCCATCAGCTCCTTGAAATCACCTGACAGCTCAGCAGCCTTGGTGGCAATCTCGCCGGCATATACCTGACCTGTGGTACCATTCAGAGAAATGAAATCACCTTCCTTATATACTACACCCTCTACCTCTACGGTCTTGTTCTTGTAGTTGACGTTGATGGCACCTGCACCAGATACGCAGCACTTGCCCATACCACGTGCAACAACGGCAGCGTGAGAGGTCATACCGCCACGTGCTGTGAGGATACCCTCGGCAGCAGACATACCAGCAAGATCCTCGGGAGATGTCTCGATACGTACCATAATCACCTTGTGGCCATCAGCATGCCAAGCCTCTGCATCATCGGCATGAAACACAATCTGACCGCAAGCAGCACCGGGAGATGCGGGAAGACCCTGAGTGATGACAGTTGCCTTCTTCAGAGCATCCTTGTCAAATACGGGGTGCAGCAGCTCGTCCAGCTTCTGAGGCTCGCAGCGCATGATAGCTGTCTTCTCGTCTATCATTCCTTCGTGCAGCAGATCCATAGCAATCTTCACCATTGCAGTACCTGTGCGCTTACCATTACGTGTCTGCAGGAACCACAGCTTGCCCTCCTGTACGGTGAACTCCATATCCTGCATATCGCGATAGTGCTTCTCCAGTTTGTCCTGCAGAGCATCCAGTTCCTTGTAGAGCTCGGGCATTGCCTCCTCCATAGAAGGATACTTGGCTGCACGCTCCTCCTCAGAGATGCCTGCACGCTCTGCCCAGCGCTGAGAACCAATCTTTGTAATCTGCTGAGGTGTGCGGATACCGGCCACAACGTCCTCACCCTGAGCGTTGATCAGATACTCACCGTTGAAGAGGTTCTCACCGTTACCAGCGTCACGGCTGAAGCAAACACCTGTTGCGGATGTCTCGCCCATGTTACCGAACACCATAGCCATTACTGATACGGCAGTTCCCCACTCGTCGGGAATTCCCTCCATCTTACGGTACAGGATAGCACGCTCGTTCATCCAGCTGCGGAACACAGCGCAGATAGCACCCCACAACTGTTCCTTGGGATCAGAGGGGAAGTCGCTGCCGGTCTGCTCCTTGATGGCTTTTTTGAACAGCTCCACCAACTTCTTGAGTGACTCCACTGACAGGTCCTTGTCGAGTGTAACGCCCTGCTCTTCCTTCACCTTCTCGATGATAGCCTCGAAGGGGTCGATATCCTCCTTGTTTACGGGCTTCATGCCAAGCACCACGTCACCGTACATCTGCACGAAACGACGGTAGCTGTCATATACGAAGTGGGGGTTGTTGGTCTTTGCCACCATACCCTCGGCCACTTCGTCGTTCAGACCCAGATTCAGGATGGTATCCATCATACCGGGCATAGAAGCACGTGCACCAGAACGTACAGAAACCAGCAGAGGATTCTTGGGGTCACCAAACTTGCAGTTCATCAGTCCCTCAGTGTGAGCAACAGCTGCATTCACTTCGTCCTGAAGCAGTTCTACGATTTTATCCTGACCCACCTCGTAATATTCATTACAGGTGTCTGTAGTGATGGTGAAGCCTGGAGGAACAGGCACGCCAATGTGATTCATTTCAGCAAGGTTTGCACCTTTACCGCCCAGCAACTCACGCATCTGAGCATTTCCTTCAGCTTGTCCGTTGCCGAAGGTGTAAACACGTTTTTGACTCATAATGTGTTCTAAGTTAATTACTATGTTATCTATCACTTTTGCAAATGTACCCTAATTTGAGTATTTAAGCAAGTGATTGGGACATTTTTGTTGCGAAAATAGCTAAATTTGCATCCGAAATACATATTACGATACAATTTATGTCAAGAAAGAAGAAAGTGTTACCCCTGTTGGAGAACGTGGAAATAACGGCAGTTGCGGCCGAGGGAAAAGCTCTTGCCAGGGTGGATGATATGGTAGTCTTTGTGCCTTATGTGGTTCCAGGTGACGTAGTTGACTTGCAGGTGACGCGCAAGAAACATCATTACGCCGAGGCCGTGGCTGTCCGTTTTCACAAGTATGGTGAAGCCCGCACGCAGCCCTTCTGTGCCCACTTCGGCGTTTGTGGCGGTTGCAAGTGGCAATGCCTGTCTTATGAGGCACAACTTGCAGCCAAGCAGAAGCAGGTGATGGACGCCCTCCAGCGGATAGGCGGAGTGGAATTGCCAGCCTGCAGTCCCATTCTGGGTTCCGAGAAGACACGTGCTTACCGCAACAAACTGGAGTTCGGCTTCTCCAACAAGGCTTGGCTGACTACTGAGCAGATAGCGTCTGGCGAAACCTTCAATATGCCTGGCGCTGTGGGGTTCCACACCAGCGGTTCTTTCGACAAGATACTTCCCATCGAAACCTGTCATCTGATGGATGACGTGAACAACGAACTGCGCAATGGCATACGTGACTATGCCTACGAGCACGGACTTTCCTTCTACGACCAGCGTGAGCACTGCGGACTCTTGCGCGGAATGATGATACGCCTGAGCAATACGGGCGAACTGATGCTGCTCATCCAGTTCTGCATCCTCAACGACGCAGAGCGCGAGCAGGCTATGGGACTCCTTAACTGGGTGGCCGACCGCTTCCCTCTGGTGAGTAGTCTGCTGTGGGTAGATAACCAGAAGTTCAACGACACCTTCGGCGACCTGCCCGTCTATTGCCACAAGGGTACCGACCACATCTACCTCAACATGGAAGGATTACGCTTCAAGGTTGGTCCCAAGAGCTTCTATCAGACCAATACCGACCAGGCATATATATTATATAAGGTAGCACGCGACTTTGCTTCGCTCACAGGAAACGAACTCGTATATGACCTCTACACCGGCACCGGCACCATTGCCAACTTTGTAGCCCGTCAGGCACGCCAGGTGATAGGCATCGAATATGTACCTGAGGCCATCGAGGATGCCAAGGTCAACTCCCAGCTCAATGGTATAGACAACACCATCTTCTATGCCGGCGACATGAAGGACATTCTCAACCGCGAGTTCATCGAGCGTCATGGTCGTCCCGATGTGATTATCACCGACCCGCCACGTGCCGGCATGCATGCCGATGTGGTAGATGTCATCCTCTTTGCCGCACCGCGCAAGGTGGTCTATGTGAGTTGCAATCCTGCCACCCAGGCACGCGATCTGCAGTTGCTCGACAAGGACTATCGCGTGGTGGCAGTACAACCAGTGGATATGTTCCCACACACCCAGCACGTGGAGAATGTGGTGCTGCTTGAGCGCAGAGACTGATTGGCAATGGGGGGAGCATTATCCCTGCCATTTATGTCTATTGTGAAAAGAAGTGAAATAAAATCTCTTTCTAATTTGCATAATTGACAGGAAGTGTATATCTTTGCAGTCGTTTTTTGCAAGGGGTTGTGCTTTATGGCTCATTTCAATGCATAAAGACAGAAAGGATGGTTCGGTAGCTCAGTTGGATTAGAGCAGCAGCCTTCTAAGCTGCGGGTCATGGGTTCGAGCCCCATCCGAATCACAAGAGAGCTTTAAGTCAGACTTAAGGCTCTCTTGTTTTTTGGTACCTTTTTTGTAGG
>UQST01000068.1 GCA_900543815.1 uncultured Prevotellaceae bacterium | reverse complement strand
TGCGAAGTGATAATTGAACGTTAAGCTGCTATCGTTTCGTCATAATATGAGTACGGCAAACCTACCTGAGTAGTTACAAGACGAGTTAATGGATGTTAATCGCTAATTTGCAGCAAACAATTCATCTTTTGATATAAACAACACAAGATTGATTTCTCGCAGACGATGGGAACTTTATGGTATCATTTACGCTTGATGCCATAAAGTTTGTTTTGATTTACAGACACTTACAAAATACATACTGGTTCAGACGTGGAGAACTAACCTTTGTTCATCCGCTCTAAAAGGCTCTAGCAAAACCTTATCCTGTAGAATGAACAACGTTAGAGCCCACGCAAATACGCTTATAGCACACCCTTAAAGACTTCATGTACACAGCAAGGACAGCCCTACGTGTATATACAAATCTTTAAGGGATGTGAATAATCACATCCCTGGACATCTACGCCGCTATCTTCTCTCTGACAGGATTTTGAAATTTGCTAGACTTCTTAGAGCCAAAGATGAAGCGCCTGGTAAACGCCTTATTTATATGTTGTAGTCAACACTCTGTCTTCATATGGAGAGGTACCGATTACAAACCAGCGCCTGTCCGCACATGAGCCCCAGCCCATTCCCACGTGATACACATCTTTCGGTTTCGAAATCAGACGTTCACAATGAGTCAAGTGTTACTGCTTGCAAATGTACTAAAACTTATTAACACCCAAAAGGAAAATGGTAAAAATTTACATTTTTCCCTTGTTTTTGTCAGGTGCCACCATATACAAGGAAGAACCGAATTGTCCTTACGGGCAACACATCACACTGTTTCACAACAAATAAGGCTCTATCCTCGACTTTTCCTACCTCAATGCCTGCCGTGTTTCTTCAGGTAGCGGATGAGCTGGGCGGGACGGTCGGTCTGGATGAGAGAGGCTCCTTGCTGGAGAAGCCAGCCCCATGCCTGGTCTTCTTCGTGCTGCTCCACAGCACGGTCATCGTCGTGACCGCCATTGAGCGATGGCCACAGGCTGTTGATCCACACCTTGCTGCCGTTCTGGCGAACCAGCTTCAGCAGGCGCTCCACATTGCTGTCCGTCTTGCCGAAACAGCACTCGATGGCTACGGGACGAATTGCGGCGCAGGCGTTGATTTCCTGCTCGGCATTGGCATTGGAGAGTGTGATGACGGGCATGTAGATGACCTTGCTTATCACATCGCCCTTCTCGCTCTGCACCTTGCTGATGGGCTTGCCCGACTTGATGACCACCTGGCGCGTGGTACCCGTCTTCTCCATCACCTCATAAGCCTGGCGGAAGTACTCGTAGCCCTTATCCACATTGATGAGAATCTTTCCCTTGCACAGGTTGAGCGCCTCCTCAAAGGTGGGAATCGTGTGGCTGGTGCCTATTCCATGGCCTGCCTTGAGGCGGAGCTTCTTCAGTTCGGCCGCTGTGAGGTCGCTCACCTTGCCGTGACCGGTGGTTGTGCGGTCCACCGTATTGTCATGCATGAGGAAGAGCACGCTGTCCTTGGACATGTGCAAGTCGAGTTCTATCATATCCACACCCATATCTATGCAGTTCTGGAAAGCCTGCAGGGAGTTCTCGGGAGCGTTGCGCCAGTCGCCGCGGTGAGCCACCACCAGCACTTTCTTCGACTTGGGATTGTTCAACTCACGAATGAGTTTATCCACACGCTCTTGTGCTGCAGCCATGAGAGCCAGACAGAAGAGCAGACTCAGAGTAATTGTCCGTTTCATACAGTATAACGTAAATAATTAGTTTCCCTTTCTGCCGACGCCCCCGCCAGGTGCTGGCCCTTTGTGGGCCACGTGCCTGGACGGAAGTAGCAATCGACACCACAAAATTACGAAATTTGCAGAAAACGGCACGTCACATTGCCCCACAGATTTACAGATTCCAATAGCATGGAACGCCAGGAAGTCTGACCGCCCCATTGACCACCAGCGAGGAGAAGGCGTGAAGGTAGTGGAGGTTGCGGTCAGACAACCCCACGAGCGAACGGCAGCAACTACACATTATATATATAGGAGCGCAGAGCAACGGGCCGCCAAGAGGCAAGATACAGGCACAAAGGCTTGGCTGCTGTCAGATTATATGCTTACCTTTGCCCTGAGAGAGCATCTTGATGCGAAACATTACTAACTTCAAAAAACAACTTACAGAGATGAGAAAGAACAGATTAACGACTGCCGCGTTCTGCTTGACAATGGCTCTGAGCTTGGCAATGACAGCCTGCGTCAATGGAGGAAAGGCGCCCGCTGGTGAAACGGAGAAAGATTCAACCGAACTGACAGCCGCCACCGACTCCGCCACCGAACAAGTGTCACAGGAAACGGAATCACAAGAGGAGGCGCCTGTAGCCGGTATGGGTGATCTGGCCGCCTACGAGCTACGCGGAAAGGTGAAGACTTGCAAATGGAAAGGAGAACATGGAACGGAAACGACCTACACCTTTGACCAGGAGGGACACCTCACCAAAATCGACAGCAACCAAGCCTGCGACATCTTCTCAGAACTGAAGCGCGACAAGCAAGGACGGCTCTTGTCATACGTAGCCGGTGATTTTGACTGCTACGAGGCCAGCCGCTACACCTACGACAGCACGTCTGGACTGCTCAAGACCATCAGCAACGAGTGCCCCGACAGCGGTTCCGACGTGACCACATACATCTACGACAACAAAGGCTACGCCGTGAAAATGGAAGTCAAAGGGTCGCGCGGCGAAATGGGAGAAGAGCCCGAGCCATACGAAAGTGCCAAGACCTTCACCTATGACGGCTTCGACAGCAAGGGCAACTGGACTCTGAGAAAGGGAAAAGACTCTACGGAGAAAACCGAATGGACAGAGACGCGCGTCATCACTTATTTTGAATAAAACGCGAGAGCGACTGAAAGCAGAAACCTAAGAAGCCGGAAGGACAAGAAGATTCCTTGGGAAAGCGCCCTTCAGGCTAAAGTTAGCCCACAGAAGAAAGATTGGGCTGGAGTTTACACATGGATTCCAGCCCTTTTCCATACCTTTGCCCCACAGCAAAAAGAGCCTGTCGGATCAGAACTTATGGATAGGCACAACCTTTATCTCAAGGCCATTCTTCTCTATTATCCTCTCTTCACTCATAGTGACGATCAGCAACTGCGAACACTTCAACTCTCCTGCACACTCCACCAGACTATCTACCTCGCGCTTCAGAGTACGCTCGGAAGTCATATCATAGCACACCTGAATGAGGGATTCTACGTGTGTACCCTGTCTGGTCACGAAATCCACTTCTTTGTCGTTACGCGACCGATAGTAGAAGAGAGACTTCTCTGCATCGTATCCCCTGCGCATCAGTTCCACAAAAACCTGGTTCTCGAGAAGTCTGCCAAGGTTGTCGCTCACACTGAAGGCCTTGGCAGCCACAAATCCGTTATCCACCACATAAGCCTTGCGAGGTGCCTTCTTCATAATTTTCTGCTTATTGTTGTACCTGGGGAGATAGAAGAAAAGGTATGGTTCTTGCAGATATCCCATGAATTTCTTGGCAGTGGCAACACTGGCAAAACCCAATGCATCGGCCAGTTCATTTGCGCTGAAAGGGTTACAGAAGTTGGATATCAGGTAGAGGGCCATATTGTTCAAGTCCTCCACATTACGCACATTATGGCGCTGGGCAATGTCTTTCCACACGATAGAGTCAAATAATGTGGAGAGATAATTCTGCGTGAGACTCCTCGCCACCACCGTTTCGGGATACCCCCCAAGGTGCAGGTAATCATCCATCAGTGACTGCGCAGCCGCCACCTCTGCCTCTGGAATGCCAGAGAGAGCCTTCTGGTTCCACGAGAAAAACTCCGAGAGGCTGAATGGCAGCATCTCTATCTGTATGTAACGGCCAGTCAACAGCGTAGCCATCTCACTGCTCAAAAGCTTTGCGTTGCTGCCCGTGATGATCATGTTGACCCCTAAGCGGTACAATTTGGACACCCACAAATCCCATCCGTCCAGGTTCTGAACTTCATCCAAGAGCAGATACTCAAAGCCGGGATACGCCATCTGCAGCGACTCCAGCACCAAGTCATCGTCCCAGGAACTGAGCAACTTGCCGTCATCAAAATTTAGATAAGCGAAATTATGCCCCTTCAGCATGAGCAGAGCCTCTGTTGACTTGCCTGCTCTTCTGGGCCCAGTAATCAGTTTAATTTGTCTGCTGGCCAGAAGTGAAGTCACATCATACTTGGTATGACGCGACAGATAGGGACGGGAAAGCAGCATATCACGCTCCTTGCGCTGATTACTGACGATAGTTCGCATAGTCTTCAATGGTGTTGGTAATCCACTGCAAAGTTAGCAGAAATATCCAACAAGCGCATCGTATTGAACAAAAAAGTGCGGTTTTTATTCAGTAAAGCATGTAAAATGAACAAATAAGAGAAGAAGATAGGGATGGAAAGACAAAAGGCCAAAGGGTGTGGAACAAGAATAAAAGAAACGGCAGAGAACAGGATAATAACAAACAACGCACCGTCCATCGTTCCATATACGCCAGATGATGGCAACAAAGGACAGGCAGCCTTAACATCGCCAACCGCCGCAAGGATGCCGCCGCATTTTTCATGTGACCAAGGGTTCACTTGATGAGGTGGTAGAAAGAATGAGTGCGCTTCTCTAATGATAGCCGGGAAGAAACAAAGGAGTCATGCCCATATTCGGCATAACTCCACCTTATCTTGCAAGAGTATGATTTAAAGTTATATCCGTTGCAGCCGCTGGCAATAGATTCACTTGTGATAAGCCCCATTATGAGAATGTGCCGTTTGAAGTGCCTGAGGGGTGGGTGTGGACGACTGTTGGAGAAATCACGAACTATGGAGATAGTGTCAATGTTCAAGTGGAGAACATTGGCAATGCCGATTGGGTTTTGGAATTGGAGGACTTAGAGCTTTCTATGTTAATATCCAAATGTTTTGACCATTATTTTCAATTTATGCTGAGATTTTATATTCAGGGGTGAATGT
>UQST01000067.1 GCA_900543815.1 uncultured Prevotellaceae bacterium | reverse complement strand
TTTATATGGATCATACATGATTTCGTTATAGATGATGCCTGTGTCGGTCTTTGATGTCGCCATCTTAGATGACTCTAATGATAGCTTTGCGAACGCTTCTGATGTGTTTTTTCTGTGGGATAGAGTTGTATCTTTCATCCAGTGGAGTTTTCTCTGTGGTTGGGGGAACATTCTGTAGAAAAGTGTCTGAAATGGCTTGTCCGATTTAGCAAGGTCGGGTGTAATTTTAGCCATATTTGCCCGTGAAAGACAGAAAATATCGGTTTTTGCCCGATATGAACGTAAAAAAGTGGCATAAAATTTGGTTTTTGCTCCAAGATATAGTTACCTTTGGGGTGACGAGAACTAATGATGTTTCGCGAGAAGCAAGTCGGAATACATCAGTGAGAGGTCTTTGAGAGGCCAATAGTTGCACTGATATATAGGAAGTTAGATACTCGAGTGTAATACCAATAACACAGTGGTACAGAGCACATCATACATTTGCTGGGTTCGGTACATCATTTAATAATAATAAGGAGAATAATGCCTATGAAGACAATCAAGCAGGGAATGCGCGATGAAGCAGTCAAGGTGATGCAGACAGAGCTCTCTCGCCTGGGCTATAATCTCACGGCTGATGGTGCTTTCGGTCCTGGCACTCTGGCGGCAGTGAAGGATTTTCAGCATAAGCATGGATTGTCGGTCGATGGGATAGCTGGCTATTCCACTTGGGAGGCTGTACTCTTTGCTGACCGTCCTGCACAGGAGAAGCTCACCGAAGAGGATTTCGTGCTGGCTGCCAGACTGCTTGACTGCGAGGCGGCTGCCCTGAAGGCGGTGCAGAAAGTGGAGACCGGTGGACGGGGAGGTTTCTTTGCTCCAGGCAAACCTGCCATCTTGTTTGAAGGGCATGTGTTCTGGAAACAACTCAGGCAACGCGGTCTTCGCCCTGAGAAACTGGCTTCTGCCAATCCCGATATCCTGTACCCCAAGTGGACCAAGAGCCATTATCAGGGAGGGTTGGGCGAATATTCCCGCCTTGAGAAGGCCCGTAAGATACATCCTTCTGCAGCCAATGCATCTGCCAGTTGGGGTATGTTTCAGGTCATGGGATTTCATTTCGCCACGTGTGGATTCCGCACTGTGGGCGATTTTGTGGCTGCCATGTGCGAGAGTGAGCGCCGTCAGTTGCTTGCCACGTGCCGCTTCATCAGCAAGACGAACGGGATGCTTGCGTCACTTCGGGCCAAGAAGTGGGCCACCTTTGCCAGCCTCTACAACGGAAGCGGCTATGCAGAAAACCAATACGACCGCAAGCTGTAGACAGCCTACCTCAGTTTCTTGGCGAAGTGAACCTGCGTTGGTGGGCAGATCATAGTGATGATATTGTACCGTCAGGCAGAGGCTGAACCTTATTCATAAAGGTATCCAATCTCCGCCAGACAAGGGTAAAAGTCCACTCATTAAAACATCAAAACCCTACCATACAGGAGTAGGAACTTATTCAAAAAGGCTTCTAAGCTCCAACAAATAGGGTCAAAAGCCCACTCACGTTGAAGATATCCTCCCGCCAGACAGGAGCGACTGTTCGGTAAGCAGGGAGACAAGGAATGTTTAACCAATTTGCCAGGCGAGATTTCTATTAGGGCTCTATCTTGCCAAGCGGCCTAATCAAGAGCCCCAAACATTAAAAAGCTAAGACTATGGGAGTAACCGGAAAAGCTGTTGGCGCACTGCAGGGACTACCTTTCTACAATCTGATTGGCGGTCCACTGAATGCCTGCATCCGTGCACAGGCAGAAGCTGCGCAGACCATCGTGAATTTTATTCAGGAGGTTGGTCTGAACCAAAACGAGGATGGCACTAAGGAAGCCATCTATGTGTATTTTACCTTTGTGCAGAATGGACGTAAAGTAATCATCAGTGTGCCCCTGCTGACGATTATCCCCATACCGTACATCGCCATCAATTCCGTTGACATCAACTTCAAAGCCACGGTCAACGGAGTGGAGAGTGACTCGTTCACGTCAGAGAACTCCACCTCTTACACCCGGGACTACAGCAAGAAGACCAACAAATGGTGGGGAGAGAAGCGTACCACCAACCTGAAGACCTCCTACTCATCGAAACATGATTCCAAGAGCACACGTGACTCTTCGTTCAGCGTGGAGGCTACCATCGATGTGGCTGTACATGCCGGTCAGGAGTCAATGCCCGCGGGAATGGCCAAGATACTGGAGATGTTGGGTGCCGCAATGGACCTGTGTTCACCTGACGGCGAGCTGACAGTCAATGACACCACTTTCTATGTGGAGAGCGGCAAGACTGCCAAGGTGATAGCACAGTACAAGACACCAGGCGGACTGTATGATACATCGGGCATCATGTGCTCTGGAGTCAAGGGAGCGAAGAGCCCAGCAGGTACCGAGAACCAGATGGACAAAACCGTGGAGTTTGATCTCAGCCCGAGTGATGAACCTTACATCATCTCCTGTGGCGATGTTCAGAAGGTGGCGGTGAGGGTCATCAAGCAGACTCCCGCAGCAACCACTGTAGCCTGATGATGCACTGCGCATCCTGTCTCTATTTACTAATCTATAATGATATCTGTTATGGCATCCATTGACACAACACCTTCTACCGTTGCCACCAATGCCTTACAGTCACTGCCCTTTGGCACTCTCATCGGTGGGCCGCTGGCTGCCTGTGTGGAAGCACAGGCCAAGGCCGCCAAATCCTCGTGGGAGTTTATCCGGGATGTGGGACTGACCGACACGGAAGACGGCGGCAAGAAGGCCATCTATGTGAACTTTGAATACCGCAAGGACGGTCGTTCGGTCACACTCAGTTTGCCATTGCTCACCATTGTACCCATACCTTATATGGCCATCCGCGAGATAGACATCGCCTTCAAGGCACGCATCTCGGCGGCTGCATCCAGTTCGAAGACCGAGCACAAGTCGCTCGCAGTGGAGGCTGGAATGACATCGAAGGTAGGGTTCAATGCTCTGGTAGCCAGTGGCAGTGTGGAGATGAGCACCAGCATATCCAGCAAGAAAGACTCTACAGCCACCCGTGATTCCAAGTACAGCGTGGAATACACGATGGATGTGAGCGTCAAGGCCGGGCAGGATGACATGCCTGCCGGAATGGCCAAGGTGCTGGAGATGCTCAACAGTTCGATTGACTCTATTGATACAAAGGGTGAACTGCACGTTTCCGACCAGGTGGTGAGCCTGGCGGGCGGCGGCAGCACCTACATCTCTTATAAGAACAATGAGGGCTACTATAAGCCTGCTGACATCAAGCTGTATGAATACAAGGACTCCCAAACGGGCTCCGAGGTCAAGGCAGACGACTGTCAGAGGGCAGCCGATGATGCAGGAATGCTCTGTGTATTCAAGAAAGAGGGATTCTATTGTGCAAAGGCCGGCGAAAGAATGCTGGTCATTAACGTAACCAAATAGTAACCGACTATGCCAGACGAAACAACGAAAGGCAAGAATGAAGAACTTGCCAACAACTCCCCACCAGCGGAGACTGCTCCACAGACAGGTGGTGATGCCCCTAAGGAGGATTCCGGGGGCAAGGGAGGAGGCTTCATGTCGGAACTTGTGGATGGTGTGAAAGGTCTGTTCAAGTCTGACAGCAGCGGCCAGAATGCTTCAGGAAAGGAAGCAGAGAGCGAGTCGGCCGAATCTGACAAAGGCAGTGGTGAGAGCGCTGGTAAAGGTCAGGAGAGCAAGGGCAGCAAGCTGAAGGAAGTGGCTGGACAGATAGTGAAGGGTGTCCAGGAAACCTTTGAGAAGGCCAAGAATGAGGAGAAAGGCGATGCATCGCTGGCCGAACAGATGAAGGAGCTCAATGAAGTGCAGGTGGATAAGGCTTTCGTTTCCGATTCCATCAACTTGCTGGGCACACTCTCCTTTGACAAACTCATCGGGAATCCGCTTCGGGCTGCCATCAAGGCACAGCGCGATCTGGCCAAAGAGACGCTGAGCTACATCCGCGAGGAAGGTATGAAGGTAGATGAAGACGGTCAGGGACAGATAACCTATGTGTCAATGACCTTCCTGAAGGACGGCAAACAGGTAAGGATGAGGGTTCCTCTGCTCACGCTCATGCCAGTTCCACGCCTCTCCATCACTACTATGAACTACACGTTCAAGGCTAAGGTGGATGCGATATCCTCGGTGGTAGCATCGGTAGGAAGCGGTGGGTCGCCCATCAACAGCAGTTTCGCGATGGGAGGCAACCAGCAACCGGCAGCAGTCACCAAGCCTGCATCGGCCGGTGCAGACAGCCAGAAGGCAGCAGCCAGCAAACCGACCGAGACGAAGAAGACCGATGCGCCAGCAGCTGCACCAGCGGTAAAGCCCACCGGCAGCGAACCGAAAGTGACCTCCGCACCCACCATGACCACCAGCTATTCCTCCAAGAAGGACTCTGGAGCCACCCGTGATTCGCGTTACAGCGTAGAGACCACGATAGACGTCAACATCACCGCCAGCGAGGGAGAGATGCCCTGCGGCATAAGCAAGTTGCTGGGAGTGCTCGATGCATCCACTGAGGTCATCGACCCCAAGGGCTCTCTGCAACTCTCCACCGAACAGGCATCGCTCGTCAACGGCTATGCTGCCGTCTCTGTGGCCTACCGCGATGGCCAGGGCACCTATAAGCCCAAGGCCGTGAAGTGCGTCCAGTATGATGGTGACAAGTCGCCCTCTCTGCTCCAGAGTGGTGATGAGATGCTGCTCGTATTCAATGAGAAAGGCACCTACAAGGTGTCGGCCGGTACGCTGCAGCGCATTGTGTTTGTATCCTAAAACCATTTCATTATGGTACGGGCATGAAAACGAAATGTACAATGTGGGTGTGGAGGTGAAAGAGGTGGAATGTCTGTAAATGAGGGAGTTACGTGTGGATTGGGAGAAGATGGGAGATAAAACGAAATGTGCAAAAGGTTGAAGTGGGTTGAATTTTGGTTTAATTCTGTTCACTGGAGCGTTTAATTCGAGGCGAAGATTGAACGACGTGGGGTTGAATTTGGTTGAAGTGAGAGCGACGAAAGGTGGCGAGGTGGCTGCTTTTCGTCGCTTTTTTCGTTTGTGGGCTTTCCTGACGTGTTGGGTGGTAGGATTGGAGGGCAGAGGAAAGAAAAGGCGCGAGAGGGGCTTAAAATGGGGAATTGGGGCGTGTGGAGGCAGAAAGAGAGGTGCAGGACGGGTGTTTGGGGCTGTATCTCGCCGTCCATGGGGCGTGTGGTGGGTGTTTGACTGGGTGCAGCTCTACGGTGACGCAGAATGGCGTTTAATGGACGTTTGAACAGTGTTTAATCGGTGGTTAAACGGCAGCCAGAAAGGCGGTGATTTGGTGCAGGGTGGCGGCAGCTTTCCCCTGCACTTTTCGTTTGTTTTTTGGTATTGGGGTTATTATTGGGGTTACAGTTGGGGTTACGTATTACTTGCGAATAATACCCCTAACTATACTTTAACGGCTTCAAAAAGCGGCTTTTTGCGGAGAAAACACCCCTTTAATTGCCGTTTAACGTATAGGACGAAAAATGGCGCAAACCCTTTATTTATCGGTGTTTCGGGGCGTTTAATGGGTGTTTAATTGTTCTTTATACTTCATTTTTTTTAGAGTAGGCATTTTTATCAATTTACACACTCTTATCCTGCATTTGCAGTATTGGTTGTGCTCACACTCTGAGCATCTTTTGCAATACGCATTTCTGTTTGCGCTAATCGTTCTTTTAATTGGCCAAGTTGTTCGGCTTGTTTTACTATCGTTTCATAATATTTGTCCGCCATAGATGCGCGGAAAGACAAATCGCCGTTTATTTGGGCAAGTTCTTTAGATGCTTCACCCATTTCTTTTATCGTATTTTGAAGCTCGCCTATCATTCCTAATAATTTCATAATATAGGATGTTTCTGTGTCAGGGGCATAAATAAGTTCCCTTCCATCTCCGCCACGTATTAACTGCGCTAATAATTCGTCATGATTGTCTAAAGCTTTGTGGATAGAAGGTAAGCACATTTCGCCTCTGCCAGTAATTAACCAATCTATATTGTATATTGCAGAATATTCTGAAAGAAGAAAACGACGAAAGAAGTCATAACTTGGCGCAGATTTCCCGTTCAGTATGTCATAAATCGTTTGGGAACGCGGATAATCAAGCTTAGCGGCAAAAGAATTAGCTGTTAAGCCCTCGTTTTCTATGATTTCTGACAATCTTTCAGAAATCTCTGTATTTTTTTCTTGTTTCATATTGTCTTATT
>UQST01000066.1 GCA_900543815.1 uncultured Prevotellaceae bacterium | reverse complement strand
TAATGCCTATGAGTCTATAAATTCATTGGGACTTGTTCCATCTGGACTTTTCTGACATAAAGGTAAGCCCACATCAGACATCGCACATCAAGCCAATTCTTTCCTTACACATTCAAGGGCTGTATCAGAGTATTCTGTCTGATGCAGCCCTTTGTTATTATGTATAGGAAACAAAATCTGTCAAGAGCAATGCTTTATGCTGATCGCACACGAATTGTCATTTGTTGATTTCACCCGGCAGGAAGGAAATGGATGGGCACATCGCTGTTGGTGTAATTGGCAGCGGGAACGTGCTGGAGCTTTCCTATAATGAAACCAAAGGCCTTTGCATGCGTATGGCCGGCACAGATACCAATGACGTCCAAACTGTTGCGCCTGCCAAACAGCTCAGCCGCATTCGCCCTACCTTAATAATGACATTATCGTGTCGGGCTTCATCTCCAGCCTTGTTATGGCACAAAGGCTTGTACCCATATCCTTTATGCTGGCACCCATGAGATACACCTCATCATCTATAATAAGGAAGCGGTCGTGGGATTTGTGGGGAGTCTGCACAAACCCAATGGGCTCATATTGCCCGTTGTGCTTCTCCAGGTCCAACAGGAATTGCTGTGTGTAGCGAGAGTGGATGGTTGCCGAAACCCCATCAGCCCTCTTGGTCAACAGCAGGAGCACTCTTTCGTCAACAAAGTTGTCAATGAGGATGATGCGATGCTTGGCACTACGAACCAGCTGAGACACATAGCTCCAGGCATCCCACACGCAACCTGTGGCGAAGATTTGCTCAGGAGTGATGGCAGGAGCAAGCTCGTCCATACGCTTCAGCACCTGTTCCATCTTCTGGTCGGTCAGCATCTGATGACGCTCCAACCTCTCTATACGCTGAAACATACCGGCATTGGCCGAGAGGAAGCGACGCATGGCTACGAAGGCGCGCATGATGCGGATATTCACCTCTATAGCATATTCACTCCTCAAGATACCAGACAACTGGGAGACTCCCTGCTCAGTAAAGACAAAAGGAAGATACTTTGAATGCTGCCCTCTACCGCTCTCCATGGTGCCATTTTGGCACCTTAAAGATTCATACTCTTCTGGTGTCAGTTCAAACATGAAGTCGTCGGGAAAACGCTCTATATTACGCTTCACCTGACGTTTCAACTGTTTGGTTTCCACGCCGTACATAGCAGCAAGGTCAGTATCAACCATTACTTCCGCCCCTCGTATAGTATAAATATGAGAGCGCACATAGTCCATACTGAGCTGGGCACCGTCTGCCACCACCTTCATCACCTTTCCTTGTCCCCCCACAGGAGCGCTGTTTGTAGCCTTGCGTTCTGTATCGCAGACATCACCATTAGCGACCTCAGCATGAGATGTTATATCTTTCTTTGCCATTACATTCCAACTTTATTGCAAAGATAACACTTTTAATCCACACCTGCCAGCGGACCGGGAGGATAAAAGCGGGCTGCCGACGGGAGTCGGGAAGGCGCATGCAGGCAAGAATCCATCGGGGTTTGACATTCTTGTGACAGCGGCACATAATAATTGTTAATAAGCCTGCCGATTGTCGTTTGTTTAGTAATTTTGCAGGACGAAAATGAGAGAGGCAGTCTGCCGGTTCGCTCCGCATGGCCGGAAGACCGCGCAAAACTGCCCCTGCAACAGACAAAGAAACACACATATATCGCAACAAGGAAATATGATCAGAGCACTCTTCTTCGACATCGACGGCACTTTGGTTAGCTTCGAGACGCATTCCATCCCCCACTCCACCGTACAGGCCCTTCAGATTGCCAAGGCCAAGGGCATCAGGATATTCATCTCCACAGGCCGTCCGTATGCGCTCATCAACAATCTGGATGCGATAAAGCACCTGATAGACGGATATATCACAGCCAACGGAGCCTACTGCTTTGTGGGCGAGAAGCCTGTCAGCTGCACGCCCATACCCGCCAATGAGGTGGAATGGATTATCAACCAGGCTGACGCACAGGACTTTGCATGTATAGTGGTAGGACAAAAGGATTACACCACCATCCACCCCAGCAGCGAGTCGGAACGCATATTCAAGGGCCTGCTCAACGTCCCCGACCTGAGGAGTCACGTTCCCTTGAGCCTGGTGTTGAGCCAGCCCATATTGCAACTCACGCCTTTCATTTCCACTTCGCAAGAGGCTCTGTTCGTCTCCTCATTACAGCATGTGGAGTCCAGCAGATGGCATCCCGACTTTGCCGACTTTACTGCCAAGGGGGTCAACAAGGCCAAAGGGTTACGCGAGATAGCAGCTTCGCAGCACATCGACATTTCAGAGACCATGGCATTTGGAGACGGCGGAAACGATGTGCCTATACTCCAGGCAGCCGGAATAGGTGTGGCTATGGGCAATGCCAGCATAGATGTGAAGAAGGCAGCAGACTACACCACCTCATCGGTGGATGACGATGGCATCTATAACGCACTGAAATACTGGAGCATCATATAAGCGCACGTACACCCCCGCAGGCAGCCAGCCACCAGGCATCAGCCGCACAAGCGCTGCGCACTATTCAGGTACAAAATCCACGTAGAAGAACTTCGAGCCTGCTCCCTTGCCGGTATCCTCGAAGAGCAAGCGCCCTTCGTCGTCCTTGATGCTGAGCAGGCGCACACAGATGGCATCCTGGCTTCGCAGCGCCATTTTGCCCTGAAGCTCCTGCCGCGAGACTTCGTAGAAGCGGCTGGCATTCGAGAAGGCAAAGAAGAGATTGGCAACACGGCCCTCATAAGGGGCTGTGATGTGGAAGCCTTGCGGCTTGATGTACAGGTCCACCGAATTGTCGTTGGGAACGAGGAAAGAGTAATAGGACAAAAGCGCCGTAGTGGGGCGCTCGCGCAAGGCTTCTGCAAGCGCCGAATCATCGTCCACCACCTGGGTTATCAGGTGCAAGGGAAAGTCATTGAAGACCACTGTGCGATGGTTCCAATCCTGCACATCCATACTCACACACCCCACAGAATCCTCCTCCGCAGCGCCTGTACCGAGGTCGCCCCACAGCACTCTGTAGTGCCCCTGATAGTGTCCCTCGATGGCCTGAGCCAACTGCCGGCGCGAGAGCGTCACCTTGTTGGCAGGGTCGTTGTCGCATGAACCGAGCATGAGCATCGCAAGGATGAGCTGGGGAATGATTTTGCGCATAATGGTTCTGTTGTTTGTTACACTTCCTTTAACACATAGAATAACGTGAGCCACAGGGCTTTTATTGCCCGCCAGCCGCACCTTTTCGCCCCACGGGACAGCGCAGGAAAGCCCTGGGAGCCGGACAGGGAAAGAAAATAAGTGCCCTGAAATTTGCTTTTGGCCTTCTTGTAATTGTATCTTTGCAGGGCAGAAATCTCCGTTTGCAGGCTTCTGATGGCCGTACAAAGGCTTTGGATGGCCATCAGAAGCCTGCGTATGTGCATCCAAAGACTGCAAACGGAGATTTCGGCAGTACTGCAAGGAAAAAACATGCATACTGCAGAAAGAAAATAAGCTGACTGAAACAGAAAACATATACAACCAAAAGACAAGCACTATGGCAAAGTATCTACTACAGGAGATGCCCGACCTGAACAAGGCAGGGCAAAGACGAGTGTATCCCAAGCTGATTGCGAACCGCACGCTGAGCACCAAGGATGTGGTGGAAGGGCTGCACAGCTACAACCGCGCGCTGTCTGAGAGCGTGGTGGAAGCCGTGCTCACCGACCTCCCCGACCACCTGAAGCGCATGCTCGCCATGGGCTACTCGGTGAAGCTCGACGGCATAGGCACCTTCTCGCTGTCGCTTGACTTCGACGACAAGAAGCCTACCGAGATGGCCGATGACGATGATCGCATGCTCTACCGCAAGGTTGCGGTGAAGGACGTAAACTATAAGGTGGCGCCCGAACTGCTGAAGCAGCTGCGCATGGATACCGAACTGGAGCGCCACTCAGGCGGTGTGCGCAAGCTCAGGAAGCAGAAGTTCACCCAGGAGGAGCGCATTGCCAATGCCCTGAATGTCATTGACCGAAGCGGATTCATCACGCTCAACGACTACGCCGTCATCAATGAGATGAACCGCACGACAGCCTCGCAGGAGCTGCGCAGCCTCTGTTCCGACCCCTCCTGCCCCATCGACAGCACTGGCCGGGGCAGCCACAAAGTGTGGACAAGAAGGGTGACGAAGCGCAAACAATAGTTTGTCAGTCCTCAAGAACAAGCCAACCCCCGAAGGGCCAATGCCTTTCGGGGGTTGACGAATGTATCCGTCTGCACTGAGCCTGCCTGTTCGGCAGACAATCAGACGGGAGATGATGGTCAGGGGAGGAAGTTAGCGCAGGAGCACCTTGCTCACCTTGTTGCCATACTTGCGGATATAGATACCGCCACGTGCGCTGCTGGCAGACACAGCACGGCCAGTGATGTCATACACGGCAGTGGGCTCTGTGGCAGCCTGAGCACCATTCACCTTATCTATAGAGGTCATTGTGCCATCCACATCCTTGATGTCGCCGAAGTTATCCACATTGTCCACTGCCTTCACAGGCCAGCCTTTCGATTTCAGCACAGCCAGGTCCGATGCGGTGAGCGAATTGTTCTCCAGGTCGCTGTCATACTCCAGCACCACGATGCACTGGGGGTCATTGCCATACCAGTCATCGTAGTCGGGCAGAACCTGGAACTTTGGCAGGGCGTTCACAAGGGCTGTCATATTCTCGCCATTGATATTGTTACGCTCAATCTCCAGCTTTCCCAGACTGCTATTAGGCGCAATCTTGATGGCTGAAAGGTTGTTGTTATAGCAACCCAACTTCTGCAACATGGGATTGGCGCTGAGGTCCAGCGTTCCCTCGAGCTGGCACTCGCGGCAGATGAGCTCGGTAATCTTGGTGTTGGCACTGAGGTTCAGCGAGGTGAGAGGGTTCTTGTAGATGCTGAGCATGTTCAGATTGGGCACGCCCGAAAGGTCGATGGATGCCAACTGATTGTCGCCTACATAGAGCTCCTTCAGGTTTGGCTGCTGGCCCAGAGTGATATCCGTGAGGCGGTTGTTGTCGCAGTACAGCTCCACGAGCAGGTTATTTCCGCTCACATCAATGGACTCCAGCCAGTTGCTGCTGCAGTCCAGACGGGTGATCTTGCCGCGCAGCTCCACCTCCTGAGCCGTCACCTTGAAGCTTCCATCGTCCTTCTGATACTCGGCACCTATGATATCCACTTCATTGCCATTGGACTGGATAGAGAAACCCATATACTCGCCTATGGCATGGGCAGTCTTCATCTTGATGACATAGTCCTGGGCGCTCAGGGCGTTGGAGAACAGCAGCAACAGGGCTGCAACGAGAGTAGAGATTTTCTTCATACTATTTGTTTATAAAAGACATAATTTTGTTTCACTTTATACAGCAATTCTGCTTTTGGGCTACAAAATTATACTATTTTGTCGTTATAACCAAGCATTTGTAAGCAGAAAGGGCTGTTTTTACAGAAGAAACAGAATGAGAGTTGCCATCCGGCAGGAAGTCCTCGGGATGGCAACATCGTCCTCCGTCCTTGCCAACCATATAAAGCAAAGACAGGGGCAGGAAAGAAACTACTCTATACTCAGAACTTTATCATCACCTCACACACCAACTTGTCGCGCTCACTCTCCTTGTCACCGCCGTGAGGGTACCAGTATTTCTCATAGTTGAAGCGTATGTCGGTGGGGAAATAGCGGTTGCGCACCGCAAGGGTCACGCCCAGGGTCATGCGATGACGCTCTGCATCGGTCTGCACCAGGTGCTTGCCGTCCTCGGCCAGCCCGCTCTTGCCCGAGGAGTGAGCCTGCATGTAGTCATAGCGGCCCAGGTAGGAGATGCTCTCCACGAAGGACTTCTGCTTCCTGAGCCGCTGCTTGTAGAGGGCCATAGAGTTGACCGCGCGGCAGTCGGTGAAGGCATCATGGGCATACATCTTGTGCAGGTATTCGGCCTCAACGTGCCATCCTGCCCGCTCAAACCAGGCGCCCATGTCGAGCGAGGTGTATGCGGCCTGCCGCTCGGCTATCTGCTGGTGCTGCACACTGGGCACCAGAGCGAGCCCGCGGCAGGGAAAGTACTGGAGGCGGGCAGAATAGGCGGGCGAGGAGAACCAGGCGCTCTTCTGGTTGTCGAGGTTTGACCCGTTGAACAGACCGGCATCCAGCACGAGCACCTGGCGGCCTTCTTGCGACAGGAAATCATATCCCGCCTGAAATCCCACGTCTCTCATGTCGCCCACCTGCTTGGCTATGAAACTGCGGTTGGCAAAGTACTGTGCCGAGGGATTGCGGTGGGCATCGATGGAGAAGGGCATTCGCTGCTGGCCCACAGTGAATCGCAGGGTGCTCCAGGGAGTGATGCGCACCCATGCATCCTTCATCTTGATGGACGACTCATCGCACAGATCCACCTCCAGCTTATAGGCAGAGCGCAGGGGCAGCGACCCTTCGGCCGACAGGCGGGCATTGCGCACCTCAAACCGGGAGGCGTTCAGCTCGGGCTCATACTCGTATTTGCCTCTCAGTATGCCGTGTATCTTGGGCATATGCTCCCACTTGGTCTCCAGCCGGCTCATCCTTTGCTCCAGCGCCGAAGTGCCTTCGTCCCCACTCTCCTGCGCACCGGCCTGCCCCGCGCACAACGCCAGGAGCACAAACAGAGCCAATCGCGGGCATCGGCGCAGGAGGCCGGAGGTGGGTGTATGTCTCTTTGTCATATATATAAATAAGGTATGGTCATTCCCGCGCATCATTTTCACGGGGAGAGCGTTTCACGTTCACGCCGCAAAGATACACCGCCCGTGCAACAACAATATTTCATCGCCGACACATTTCCGTCTCACTGCACAGGCACACGCAGCAGCCCTCTGAGGGAGAATGAGTTATTCTGCAAGAAAAAAACTGCCCGCTGATGTATGAGGGACAGAAGTTTTCGTTATCTTTGCAAGTAGCAAACCAAAAACACACGAGATATGAAGAAAGCAGCAATCATCATCATGGCCCTTTTGGCCCTAAGCCTTGGCATGAAGGCAAAATCCCACATGGAAAACCCGCAAACACCAGAGACAGACGTGATGGAGACCCCTACCAAGAAGAAGTTGACCGGCATCTGGCAGATGTGCAGGCCAAACCAAGAGGGGAAAATGGGGCTCACCCGATAAACCTAGGGGATTAAGCATACAGCCTTGTAAGTCAGAAAAGGAAGAACCTTATATCTGTCACT
>UQST01000065.1 GCA_900543815.1 uncultured Prevotellaceae bacterium | reverse complement strand
CATTCACCCCTGAATATAAAATCTCAGCATAAATTGAAAATAATGGTCAAAACATTTGGATATTAACATAGAAAGCGGATAGTTCTGTGCTTCCTCACAATGGGGCCAAAGATCCATTCTTAGTGTTCCCCAATAAAAAGCATCCGTGTAATCCGTGAAATCCGTGTTCAAAACCCCTACGCATCACACCTTAAAAAGTCATAATTCGTGTTCAGCCCCCTACGCATCACGCCTTAAAAAGTCATAATCTGTGTTTTTTGGTCGCTTGTTGCTTAGTTTCTCCGTCAATCTCTGTATATTTGCAGCCGAGTCACTATATTAAGGTAGGATATCTTTATGAAAATGCAATGTTTTAGGTTGCAGTCTCTGGGAAAGGCCATCGGTATGTGCCTGTTCTTTGTGCTCGCCACATCAGCCAATGCACAACGTGTTGGTCTGAAGAGCAACGCCCTCTACTGGGCCGCTATGTCACCTAATCTTGGTGCGGAGTTTCGTGTCAATCGTCATCTCACGCTTAATGCCGAGGTTACGGGCAGTCTGCTTCGTGTGGGCGATTTCCATACCAAGATGCTGTCCTTTGCTCCCGAAGCGCGTTATTGGTTCAGCGCCCGTCCACAGGCCGGACATTTCGTGGGTCTGATGGCTTCCGCCACCACTTATAATCTTCTTCTCAATGGTACCCGTCACAAGGGAGATGCCTTTGGCGGCGGACTCACCTACGGCTATAGCTTCGTGCTGAGCAGGCATTGGAGTCTGGAGACCACCGTGGGAGTAGGTGGTTTGCATATCAATGAGAAGAAGTTCAATGAAGCCACTCAGGATGATCCTGGACGTGCCAACAACTCCCGATGGCTGTTCGCACCACTCAAGGCAGGAGTGACCTTCGTTTATCTCATCAAGTAATCCCGTTCCGTTCTTTATCCGTAGTATAAGATGAAATCTATCATACAGTCTCTCAGCTCCAGAGCCAGCCTGACCCTCCGTCTCGCTCTCATCCTGCTGCTCGTTGCCGTAGGCGCATCGGCACAGGAAGTGTTCCGCCTCACGGGAATAGTTACCGACAAGGATACCAAGGAACCGCTCCTGGGCGTCTCTATCGTCGATTCCACCACCCATAGGGCCATTGCCGTCACCGATATGGACGGCCGTTTTGCCGTGGATGTTCACTCTGGCAGCATCCTCCGCTTCAGTATGGTCGGCCTCCAGAGCCAGGTGGTAAAGGTCAAATCCTCTCAGAAGTATATCGAGGTGAAGTTGGAGCAGACCGAAGTGGCACTTCAGGAACTCGTGGTGAGCGCCAAGCGTATCACCGATAAGATACAGCCCGAACCAACCGACATCGAGGTGAAGGGCAACTACCTGCACGTGAAAACCCGTGTGAGGGTTCCGCGTGAGATGTTCTCTCACAACAACCGTCTGGTGGTGCAGCCCGTTATTTATAATGTAACCCGCCGTGAGGAACAGCTCATGCGCCCGATGGTCTATGATGCCCGCACCTACAACCGCACTCAGGATCGCCTCTATGATTATCGTATGGATGAGGCAGATGGCGACCCTCTGGCACAGTATGTGGTGGTGAAAACGCCTGAGAAGCGCGAGAAGGGACGCACCAACGATATCATCGGTTATGCCGATTCGGCCTATGTGCAGCACGTCAAGGACGACTACACCTGCAATGTCTATATGGCCATCGAGAACTACAACCGCATCATCTATCGCGATACCACCATCATCGCTCAGGGAACTGTCAATCCTCTGCGCTGGCTCGACTACTCGTTTGCCGCCGACCTCCTCGCCGATGAGGCTTATTGGCCCAAGCCCGAAGTGCAGATGCGCGACAGCAGGGGAGAGGTGAACCTCCGTTTCCCTATCAACAAGGCCAAGTTTGATGCCTCTGACCCCAACAATGTGGCAGAGATAAGCAAGATGCGCGAGCAGATAGAACTTATCAGTGCCGACAAGGATGCCACTCTGCAGTCGCTCACCATCGAAGGCACTTCATCGCCCGACGGACGTTACAACTCCAACCTCCAGTTGGCACGCAAGCGTATGGATTATGCCGTACAGTATCTCAGGCAGTTGGTGCCCGAACGTGCGCAGCGCGGTATGACGTTCTCTTCAGCGGCCTCCGTTGCCCCATGGAGCAGGGTGGCCGAACTGATGCGCGCTGATAGCCTCACCGAAGAGGCTCAGCAGGTGGAACAGGTCATCAAGCGCTGGCGCGATTTCGACGACCAGTCACGCAACATGCGCAAGCTTCCTTTCTATCGCTCTTTGCTCATGGAGCGCTATCTGCCGCGCTTGCGTCATGTGGGATATGTGATGAACTACTCGGTGTTCCGCCAGCTCACGCTCGACGAGATTCGTTCGCTCTATGCCGATGACTACAAGCAGCTCACCAAGTATGAGTTCTTCCGCCTCTATCGTGCCGAGGAAGATCCTGCCCGGCGCGAGAAGGTGCTGCGTCAGGCACTCGAGATTTATCCCTCCTTCATGGTGGCTGCCAATGACTTGGCTGCTTTGCTCATCAACCGCCGCATGGCCGATCCCGACCTCCTTCGTCCTTTCGTGGGCAAGGAAGCTCCCTCGGTGGTCAATACCAATCAGATGATAGCATTGCTCAATGCCGGCCTCTTCACGGCTGCCGACTCCCTTTCTGCCTTCGTTCCCGACAATGAGCACACCCACATGCTGCTTGCTGTCAATGCCGTGCTCAATGGCCGCTTCGAGGGTCATTATGAGACGATAGCCCGCACCGGCCTGCGCAATCAGCTGGTGGTTCTCTTGGCCATGAAGCGCAACGAGGAGGCACTCAAGGTCAGCCGCCAGTTGCCCGACGATGAGGCTCTTACCCATTACTTGCGGGCTGTCTGCCTCAACCGCCTCGAACAGATGTCCGACGCATACGACGAGTTGACAAAGGCCATCCAGATGGACCCCTCGCTCAAGCAGGTGGCTCATACTGATGGTGATGTAAATGATTTGCTGCTCGACAGCAACGATAACAATTAACTCCTTGGGCTATGAAAACATCATTTCTGAAAATATCGGTTGCTGCACTCCTTGCGCTCAGTGCTCCTGCATCACGTGCCCAACTCCAGGGCAGTGCGCTCGACTATATGTTGCAACGGCCCCGGGTGACCAAGCAGTATGACGGCAAGCATGCCTTTGACCACCTCTTCGTTGATGTGGGTGGAGGTTTCAACTTCATGGGCACCAGCCATCCCAAGGCAGGAGCACAGGGACAGTTCTACCTTGGCGACTGGATTACTCCCGAGCACGGTATGCGCCTGGGTTTCAATGTGGGTTACTCCCGCACGGCAGGTATCAAGGCCAAGTATGCCGACCTCTCGCTCGACTATATGCTCAATATCACCGCACTGGCTCAGCGCGGCAGAACCTACAGCCCCCGCTTCTTCGAGGTTTATGGCATCGCAGGCATCGATTTGGCCACTTCCCGCCATCAGGGAAATGACGAGTACGGGTTTGGTGCCCACTTCGGACTGCGCGGGCAGATGGCACTCTCGCCCTTTACCTATTTATATATAGAGCCCAAGTTGGGACTCCAGAGCGACCGGCTCTCTCAGGCCTACACCTGGCGCAAGTACCGCCCGCTGGCTACTGCCATGGTGGGATTGGGCTATCGCTTGCCCGAGAACAGGTTCCAGTCGGCGGGCTATTCCTATCCCCGCTTCATCGACGGACTGTTTGTGGGCGCATCGGCCGGTCCGGCTTTCCTGGCCAATGCCGATGGCAAACTGGTGGGCGATATGGGCTTCCGCTTCATGGGCAGCGTGGGCCGGTGGTTTGATGATTATAATGCTCTTCGCCTCTCAGGCAATGTCACTCTGGTCGATCAGCCTGGCGGCAATAGGGTGAAGGCCGTTGGCGGTCAGCTCGACTATATGCTCAATCTGCACAATGCTTTCGGCGGCATCAACCCCGACCGCTGGTTCTGGCTCAATGGAGTGGCTGGCGTGGGCTACAACTACACCACCGATGCTATGCACGTGCACAAGCATGTGTTCGGCGGCGGTTTGGGCTTGCAGGCCAATCTGCGCCTGACGCGCGAACTGGCACTTACTGTCGAACCGCGTGTTGACCTCTACAATGACAGTTATGCCCAGCATGCCAGCTCGTTCCGTGGCAAGATGGATGTTGTTCCATCCCTGTTGGCTGGTCTCGCCTACACCTATCATGGGCGCAGCCAGTCGGCCAAGCCCACCGATGAGTTCAGCTCTTTGGCTTGGCATGACCATACGTTCGTCGAGGCTGGTGCAGGAGCCAATGTCATGTTGGCCCGTCGTCCGCTGAACGATATGGGCAACTATCTCATGCCGCAGATTTATGTGGGTGTAGGCAAATGGTTCACTCCCGTGAGCGGACTCCGCCTTTGGGGACAAGTGGCCAAAACCCAGTGGAGCGATGCTGATGACCGCTATACCCATCTCACTGTGGGTGCCGGCTATCTGCTCAATCTCACCAATGCTTTCTACGGCTACCGCGCCGACCGTCCCTTCGACTTCACCGCCTCTCTGGGAGCCAATCTCTCCAGGCGCGAGCGTCGGCACACACCTTATGTAGGTATCGATGCCTCTTTGCGTGGCATTTGGCATATGTCCAGGCTTGTCGGTCTCTTTGTCGAACCCCGTCTGCTGGCTTATTCCAGCAGCTATATGCCCACTTCACTCAGCACTACAGGTGTTGACCTCCTGGCCAATGTCAATGTGGGTCTGCAGTTCAATATGGACGGCAGCGGGCGCAGTGCGGCAGGTGATGTGCAGGACAATAGCGATTGGCGCAGAGGTTCCTTCACTCTGGCAGGCGGTCTGACCAACCGTGTAGGCCAACTGAAGGTGTGGGAGAAATATTCCCCCATCGGTCGCTTGAGCTACACCCAGTGGTTCTCGCCCTATGCTGCCTGGCGTGCCAGTCTGCAGGGGATGGTTACACGCAAGGAGGGGCTCACACGTTATGCTCAGGCTCATGTGGGAGGCGATATCCTTGTTGACCTCACCTCTTATACTTATGGGTTCGATGCATCTCGTCCGTTGTCTGTAAGGGCTCTTGCAGGTGTCAATCTGGGTGCCGACTACGGCAAGCATCATGCCACCTTTGCACCCGATTTGCATGTGGGCGGACAGTTGGCTGTGCGCCTGACTGACAGGGTTCATCTGGTAGCCGAACCGCAGTTGGCATGCAACCTCTCGTCGCGCTTCACCACCCGACGCCGTCAGCGCATCATGCCGCAACTCCTCGTCGGACTCGACTACAACATACAGCGCAGCAGTGCCAATGGCGGTTTGCGCGAAGCTCCTCAGCATCCCAATGTGCTGTCGTTGGGCATGGGCACTGGTGTCAGCTCCGAGAACTTCGGCGACCGACGCGGTTTCGGTCCTCGCCTGTCCTATGTGGTTGACATGAGTTATGGCCGTTGGATAGATGGGGTCAATGGTGTGCAGGGCGGTTTGAGCAACTCCGTCATCCAGCGTAGGGGGAAGAGCAATGAAAACCTCACCTCCATCCATGCCGGTTATATGATGAACATCAAGAGTGCTGTGACGGGTGAGAATACCGACTCCCACACCTTCCAGCTCACTGGCATAGCGGCAGCTTCGCTCAATATCGCTTCGTGGGAAAACCACGATACGAAGGTTGCTCCGGGCTTGATGGGTGCCATCCAGGCAGGTGTTCGTGTGTCTCCCACGGTAGAACTCTATCTGGAGCCATCCGCCACTCTTCTCTCCAAGAAGATTGCCATCACCCCCAAGAACCACCCCATCGAGAGCGAACTCAAACTCACCATAGGCACCAAGGTCCGTTTCTGACCCTTCCCTCAGCCCCTCATACCTCCCACGCCCCTCAGAGCCAAAGCCCTCCCATTCTTGGGAAGCTTCACCTCTGAAGGGCGTGAGATGCTTGTTATAGAATATTTTATAATAGTCCTGTCATGTAGAGAGGCAGGTAGGTGATGCCTTCTTCTATTTTGATGTCAGCAGCATGGAGTACGTATGGTGTAGCGAGATAGTTGTGGTATTTCGCTATGCATTTGTTCAGTGAGGATAGCGTGTATCTGCTGGTAGATTTTACCTCTATGGGAGAAATGTTGTGTCGTGTTGTGATAGAGTTTTTGGCTATGAGAAAATCCAGTTCCATCCTCTCATCGGCTTTCTCCTTGTTGTATTTCGAGAAGAAGTACAGACAGTGTCCGGCAGCTCTCAACATTTGTGCCACTATGTTTTCCACTATCATGCCGCCATTATATTCCAGTTTGTCCGAGAGAAGTTTACGATAGAGTCCTTCTGATACGATCTCTTTCTCGTTGAACGCATGGCTGATGAGCAGGCCGGTGTCTGCCATATAGCATTTTAGTGTAGTATCGTCTGCGTTCAGTCCCAGCCCGATGCTCGGTTCTGTGGTGTTGTATGCCATGTTCACGATCATTGCATCCGACAGCCAGAAGAATGAAGTCTCGTAGTCCCTCATTCTTGCTCCTTCGGTAAGTGCCTTCAGCATGAATTTCTTTTCATGTCTTTGCAGTTGTGAGGGAATCGTGTCGAAGATTCTTGTGACTTTGGCAGCATATGTCGAGGCATATTTTTGGATGTCGTTGCGGTACAGGTGCAGGATTTGCCTTTTTACGTGATCTACCTTATCAAAATCTTTTGTTTCTATATATTTAGCCACGGCTTGAGGCATTCCGCCAGTAATGAGATACTGTCTGAAGTGATCCATAGCCATACGGTGCATGGTTTGTCCCATCTCACGCTTTTTCTCAAAGTTACACCTGATGAGTGGCATCAGAGTCTCGTTGCCCATAGCCCACAGAAACTCTTCGAAGTCCATCGGAAACATTGTGATTTCTTCTTCTTCTGAAGGTATCATTATGTTTTCCACGTTCTTTTTGATAGAGACGAGCGCCCCCGTCTCTATATAGTCATAGCGGCCGTCTTCTACAAGGTATTTGATGGCAGTGCGTGCGCGGGGGAATAGCTGAACTTCATCAAAGATGATGACCGATTCTCTTGGATAGAGTGTCGTGTTGGCATAACTGCTCAGGTACATGAAGAACGTGTCAAGGTCATTGAGGTAGTTCTCGAATAGCTCTTTGATATTGTTTCCTGTGATGTTGAAGTCAATGAGGATGTAGCTTTTGTATTCTTTCTGGGCAAATTCCTTTACGATGTAGCTCTTTCCTACGCGGCGTGCGCCATTGATGAGAACAGCACTCTCACCATGCTGTTCTTCTTTCCACTCAAGGAGTCTGTTGTATATCTTCCTCTTCATATTTACACCTATCCTAGATTATGAAACGTCGTTTTTTACACCTATCCTAGATTATTGTTGTGTAAATTTACACCTATCCAAGCTTATCTCCAAATATTCCCACCCCCCAATTTTCCATCAAATCCCACCCCAAACCAAAACACCACGAATCAAATTAGCCTTCCTTCATGGTGTGGCCACTGATGTTTTTTTTATTGAACACGGATTACACGGATTTCACTCTAAGTTTGCAGAAGATTGCGACGAAGTCGCATAAACTCCAAAATAATCAAGGTAAAACTATG
>UQST01000064.1 GCA_900543815.1 uncultured Prevotellaceae bacterium | reverse complement strand
TGTTCAAGCATTCTTCTTCGGGCAAGAACTTTGCCTATAAATCAGAGCTGATGATGCTTGTTGTAACAGCCATGCGCACCATAGGCGAAGAAAAAATAACCGACGAGGAACGCAACGTGCTTGTCGAGCACGCAAAGAATGTAAACGACAACGATTTCAATCATGATATAAAACTTGCCCCTGCATGGGTGCGCAAAATACTGATTACGAGATGAAATTTATAGATATACCAGAAGACAGCCAGAGGCAAGCCATCAACACCGTGGCTTTGAAGACAGGACTGCCACCATCAAGCATTGAAAAGGACTGGTGGGTAACGCAAGTGCTGAAAGCCTTGCACGCCTTACCGTATGCAGAACATATTGCTTTCAAAGGAGGTACAAGTCTCAGCAAATGCTGGAACTTGATAGCCAGATTCTCCGAAGACGTGGATATTGCACTCAGCAGAGAATTCCTTGGCTTTAGCGGTGAATTGTCGAAGACTCAAATCAGCGACAGACTGCGTCGCGCCGCCTGTTCTTTTGTAAGGGAGAAGATGCAGTATGATGTAAGGAAAGCTTTAATGGACTTGGGTATACGGGCAGATGCCTTTTCCGTGGATGTTGTCATCACTCCAGTTACAACAACAGATCCCGAGGTGATAACCATAACTTTTCATAGTTTGTACGAGGTCTCACCCTATATCAAGAATACGGTAAAGATAGAAATCAGCGGCAGGTCAATGATAGAGCCAATTGAGAAAAAAGCGTGGGACTAACGACATGGGCAAAGGCTCCCGACGGAAAAATCATAAGGTCGGACGTGAGCATAGCAAAGAACTACCTGAAAGAAAATGAACTGCAAGCCCTCGGCCGACTGGTCAATGCCTATCTTGACATAGCGAAGGATATGGCAGAACGACACATTCCTATGACTATGGAAGACTGGGCTAAGCGTATCGACAAATTCCTTGATGCCACAGACAGAGAGATTTTGCAGGATGCTGGCCACGTTACTGCGGAATATGCGAAAGAGTATGCAGAAAGCGAGTTCGAGAAATACAGAGTGATTCAAGACCGCCTTTTCCGATCAGATTTCGACAAGCTGACAGGAGAAAACCCTTCGCTGCCCTTGGACACAGAACAAGAATAAAAAAGCAAACCATTAGCAAATATACAAACATGAAGAAGATTCTTTTGGGAATAGCGGCTGCGCTGGTGTTGGCAGCTTGCAGTGAGAACAAACAGCAGGAGACAACTGAGGCTGTTGATACAGCAAGTGTGGTAACCGACCTGATGATGAGCCGCAGGAGCATACGGGCGTATAAGGACTCTGTCATCAGCCGTGAAACTCTGGGCGAGATACTGGCTTGCGGCATCAACGCACCCAACGGCATGAACCGTCAGTCCTATGAGCTGAGGGTGATTGATTCGCCTGCCCTCATCGACTCCATCACAGAAGCTGTGGTGAAGGACAACCCTGCGATAGCCGAGCGAAAGGGCTTCAAGAACATCTTCGTGAATGCTCCCTGTGTCATCTGTATCGCTTACGACACACAGTATGATATGGCACAGATAGATTGCGGGCTGCTGGGCGAGAACATCATCCTGGCTGCATGGGCCAGGGGAATAGGTTCCTGCTGTCTGGGCAGTTCCGCACGATGGATATTGGACTCTCCTTCGGCCAAGCCTTTCCTTGACCGCATGGCATTCTCTGAGGGCTACAACCTCCTCTACTGTATCGCTTTGGGCTACCCCGACGAAGCGCCCGAAGCCAAACCGCGGAGAGATGACATGATCAGATATATCGAGTGAATAAGGTCCCTTACAATTCCTAACCAACACAACCAAGGACGGCAAACATGAATATGCGCTTACCGCTCGCAGGCTTCTCAATGACGAGCGCAACTCCTGCAACTTCGGTTCGACACGTCCAGGAGAGGACAAGAGTGCGCATCAGGTACAGGCAGTGGAAACAACCCCAGGCAAAATTGTCGTGTCGGCAGGCCAACACAGTCTGTGCCGCAAACTGATTCTTCTGGATGCCAACTGGCTCTATGAGAAAGAGAGAAGTTGTGATTTCAGCGAAGGACAGGCTTGCTGGTCGGCATTCCGCTACTATAAAGGCATTGTGGGACACTGCTGCTACAATCGTCAAGAAGTTCCTCTGCTGGTGAGTCACCCCGATGACCCGCAACGCAGAGTGATGCGTATCGGATATACACCCAACGACTCATTGGTAGATGATGCAGATGGAGCGGTGTGGAATTTCCCTGCCGCACGAAACGGAGAAGTTGGCATGCGCATCAGACTGCATGAAACATCCAAGCCCATCAGGCTCATCCTGAACGACCGATGGTTCAATCCCACCGACAGTGTGGCTGCATAACTAAAGAAAAGAACCAGCATTACCAGAAAGTAGCGTCGGGGGTCTTGGGCCACCTGGCCGACATCTATATAAGACCAAGCCACGCACGCTGTTCGTTTCCCTTACCCCAAAAGCGAGATTGCATTCTCCCTTGGGCGACATCAGTCCGCATATAAAAGGTGAACTAAGAGAAACGGATTGCGTGCGTGGCTTTATTTGGTGATGCTGACTGATTAGTCCTCCATCAACTTGCGATAGCGTCCCTTCTTAATCTCCTCGTTACCCAGACGACGGGCCTTGTTGATCTCGTAGTCAGAGTAACTTCCTTCAAAGAAGAACACCTCTCCGTTGCCCTCAAAGGCAAGGATATGAGTGCAGATACGGTCGAGGAACCAACGGTCATGGCTGATGACCACAGCACATCCAGCGAAGTTCTCCAAGCCTTCCTCCAAAGCTCGCAGCGTATTCACATCTATATCGTTGGTAGGCTCGTCAAGCAGCAACACATTACCCTCCTGCTTCAAGGCAAGGGCAAGCTGCAGTCGGTTACGCTCACCACCAGAGAGTGTGCCGCAAAGCTTGCTCTGATCAGTGCCCGAGAAGTTGAATCGAGAGATGTAGGCACGCACGTTGACAGACCGTCCTCCCATGCGTATAGACTCATTTCCCTGCGAGATGATGTCATATACTGTCTTCTCTGGGTCGATATCCTTATGCTGCTGATCCACATAGGCAACCTTGACTGTCTCTCCCACCTCAAAGGTTCCTCCGTCAGTCTGTTCCAGTCCCATGATGAGTCGGAAAAGCGTGGTCTTACCTGCACCATTAGGCCCAATCACACCCACAATGCCGTTGGGTGGCAACATGAAATTGAGGTCATTGAAGAGTACTTTGTCGCCGAATGCCTTCTGCACATGCTGTGCTTCGATAACCTTATTGCCCAGTCGGGGACCATTAGGAATGAATATCTCAAGTTTCTCCTCGCGTTCCTTCTGCTCCATACCCAGCATCTTCTCGTAGGCATTCAGGCGGGCTTTGCCCTTGGCCTGGCGTGCTTTGGGTGACATATGAGCCCACTCCAACTCACGCTCCAGAGCCTTACGGCGCTTGGAAGCCTGTTTCTCCTCCTGCAACATGCGCTTGGTCTTCTGGTCAAGCCATGAAGAGTAGTTGCCGTGCCAGGGAATACCCTCGCCTCGGTCAAGTTCCAGAATCCATTCACTCACGTCATCCAGGAAGTAGCGGTCGTGTGTAACAGCTATCACGGTACCCTCATACTGTTGCAGATGCTGCTCAAGCCAGTCAATGCTCTCTGCATCAAGGTGGTTGGTAGGCTCGTCGAGCAGCAGCACATCAGGCTTCTGCAGGAGCAGGCGGCAGAGTGCCACACGACGCCGCTCACCACCCGAGAGGTTTGTGACAGGCAAGTCGCCCTGCGGACAGCGTAATGCAGCCATCGCGCGGTCCAGTTTCGAGTCCATATTCCATGCGTCGGTAGCATCAATGATATCCTGTACCTCTGCCTGACGAGCCATCAACTTGTCCATCTTGTCGGCGTCAGAGTAGTATTCCTCGAGCCCGAACTTCTGGTTGATATCCTCATATTCGGCCAGAGCATCATATACACCCTGCACTCCCTCCATTACGTGCTCCCTCACGGACTTTGCTTCATTGAGTGGGGGATCCTGTGGCAGATAGCCCACGGTGTAGCCTGGGCTCCACACCACCTCACCCTGGGTGGGCTGTTCCAGCCCAGCGATAATCTTCATCAGCGTAGATTTACCTGCGCCGTTGAGGCCGATGATACCAATCTTGGCGCCATAGAAGAAGGACAGATAGATGTCCTTCAGAATCTGCTTGCGGTTCTGTGGGATAATCTTAGACACTCCCACCATCGAAAAGATAATCTTCTTGTCGTCAACTGTTGCCATAATAATTATTGTATTATTAAGCTCGCACGTTTAACGCTTGCTGTCTGTTGGTTATTACTGTAGCAGAAAAGGCGACATGCGATGCATCCGCAAAGATACAAATAAAATTGTGAATCCACAATACCAGAAGCCATTACTGGGAAGCCGAAACTTCCATACACACCAGCAACACGCACCTTTTCCATCATCTGAAGCGGCAAAGCGAGCCTGGCCACACGCTATTACCAGCTGGAGCAAGACAGATGCGCCGGGATGAGGATTCACCTGCTTTTATTTGGATTCTTGGCCGATATGCACTACCTTTGCCATCAAGAGTAAACGAACATAACGGTCAAATGACATGGAGACAAAGAAAGACGGCAACAGTATAGAGCAACAGATACACAACGACCTGCACCAATATCTGCTATCCAGAGGAATGGTAGATGAACGATTGCCCCAGGCTCCCGACATCGAAGAGCTATGGACCAAGGTGGGTGAGAGCTATCTGCCCGACGGCATGAGGGAGTTCGGTGCTTATCCTATAGTATCCATAGGATGGATGATGTTCATCGGCATGGCCATTGCAAAGCTCTGGGACACAGAGTGGGAACGCTACAGCAAGGAAGCTGACCTTTATAAGTATCTGAGAGACCAACGTGACTTCGACCACATGGACGAATACATCTGCGAGGAAGTGCTTCTGCTGACCGAGGAGGAGCAGACAGCATTGGCCAAGACAGTGGGCGAATGTGCATCACGCACGCACAGTCTGCTCTACCACAGCCAGCTCGAACCAGGCACCAAAGAGGCTTTCCAGGCCTATGTGTCGGCCTTGCATCAGATGTATCTCATGGGTATGTCGATGGAACTCAAGCGTCTCGGCTACCACATGACCAAGTTGGACTGAGTCTGTCAGGGCACATAGACGAAGCCTTCACTTAACCATCAAACGACAAGAGACGAATGCAGATACTATTGGCAAATGCCAAAATCATGTTCGACAAGGCAGAGCGCAAGCCGCTCTCTACCCCACTCTTCCAATCCACAGCCAACTCACTGGCTGCGGAGATGGCCATGATGGATGTGGAGGAGCTGGCTCGCCAACTGGACTGTAGCCCCAAGATAGCGGCCGAGAACTGGAAGCGTTACCAGGATTTTGCTGTTGCAGAGAAACAGCCAGCCATATTGGCCTACAATGGGCAAGCCTACAAGCATCTGCGGGCAAAGACCTTGAGCGATGAGGCATTGGCCTTTGCACAGGAACATCTGTGGATTACCTGCTTCCTCTATGGGCTGTTGCGTCCCATGGACGGCATCGTACCTTACCGCATGGAGCATTGTGTGACGCTCGAGGCAACTGGCGACAAACCCGTCAACCAGTTCTGGCGCGACAGGCTCACAGACGTGCTCATCGGCAGCGTGAAGGCAGATGACGGCATCCTGATTCACCTTTCCACCGAAGAATATGAGCATCTGTTCGACTGGAACAGAGTCTGTCAGGAGGTTAAGGTCATCCATCCGCTCTTCTACGTAAGGCAAAGCGACTGCAACCTCAAGATGCAGGCCGTATGGGCCAAATCCTGCCGAGGGGCAATGGTGAGGTTCATCCTCAACAACCGGCTCCTCACTCCTCAGGAACTGACAGCATTCTCCCATGAGGGATTTGAGTATGCTCCACAATTGGGCGAAGAGGCTTTCCCGCATTTCATAAGGGAGCAATAAGAGGAGGAGAAACGCCCGCCATCAGAAAACCAAAGTACTGACACAAGCAGCATTAGGTCAAATGAACAAGATGACACCACTTCAAGAAAGACTGTTCAGCCTACAGGACAAGCAGTATGCAGCCTTCCAGGCCAAACTGACACCAAGCGTGCCAGCAGGAAGCATCATCGGTGTACGTGTACCCATACTGCGCCAGTTTGCCAAAGCCTATGCCCATGAGGATGAACACAAGCACTTCCTCCAGGAGTTGCCTCACCGTTTCTACGATGAAAACATGCTTCACGCTCTTCTGATATCACAGGTCAAGGACTACGAAGAATGCATCTGCCTCACTGATGCCTTTCTGCCCCATATAGACAACTGGGCCGTTTGCGATATCCTGTCACCCAAAGTCTTCTCCAAGCACAAGGAACTGCTTATGCAGAAGATAATCGCTTGGAGCCAGTCACCGCACACCTACACCTGCCGTTTTGGAATAGAGATGCTTATGTCACACTACCTTGACCAAGACTTCAAGGCTTCCTACCTGCGGATTCCTGCATCGGTAAGGAGCGAAGAGTATTATATAAGGATGATGGTTGCATGGTTCTTCGCCACAGCCCTCGCCAAGCAATGGGAAGCTACGATACCCTACATCGAGCGACAGTCCTTGCCGCCCTGGACCCACAACAAGACCATCCAAAAGGCCATCGAAAGCTACAGAATCACCCCGGACAAGAAAGCATATCTGCGAACGCTGAAGGTCAAGTGACGGATAGAAGAGCGACAAACGGACGAAGAAATCCGCATCCTGGGATGAGGGCAGAATACTGTTCTATACACATAGACACATTCAATGTCAAATACTAAGGACTATAAAGAGTAATATGAGAACCAAATCACTTGCTTTCCTGGCTGGTATCATCTGGCTTACAGCAGGCTTCAATGTCTGCAGGATAGGTGTGGCGTCGTGGATGAGTACAGATGCCACCACCGTTGTGATGATTCTGGGATGCATAGCCACTATGGTTGTGTTCTCAAGGATGTTCGTCAGGATGCTCTTTCAGAACGTGCAGCGCATTCGGGAGATAGAGCTTGAGAAGCGTAAGCTGTGGGATATCATGCCCGTGAAATCCTATCTCATCATGATATTCATGATTACGTTTGGCGTATTGCTGCGCAGATGCCCGGCCGTGCCAGCAGCCTTCATCGCCTCTTTCTACGTGGGCTTGGGCTCTGCGCTGGCGCTGGCAGGCGTGATTTACATCTCTGCCTGCTTCTGTCCAAAGGAACTGTAACATCATAGCAACAAGCAACAACGAAGTGTGACAACACCGCACATTGGCACAGGCAGACTACAGGAAAGGAAAAGACATACAGACAAACCATAAACTATAATACATACCATCATGACAGTAGGTGATAAGATTCCCGAGATTCTGGGCATTGACCAGGACGGAAGAGAGATTAAGGCAAGCGACTATCGCGGGCAGAAAATCGTGCTTTACAGTTATCCCAAGGCCAACACAAGCGGTTGCACAGCAGAGGCTTGTTCGCTGCAGGCACACAAGGAGGAGCTGGCCGCAGCCGGATATGCGATTATCGGAGTGAGCAAAGACAAGCAGGCACTACAGAAGAAGTTTGCCGATGCACAAGGACTGCAGTTCCCCCTCATCGCCGACACCGAAACGACTCTGCTTCAGGAGTTGGGTTGCTGGGGCGAGAAGGTAGCCTGTGGCCGCAGGACAATAGGCATCCTGCGCACCACATACCTCGTTAACGAGGAAGGCGTAATAGAGAAGATTTTCACTCCCAAGGAAATCAAAACCAAAATCCACGCCGAACAGATTCTGGATTATATCAATAAATAAAGCCACAGGACGGCACCGGAAACTTCCTCTCAGTAAGGAAGACAGAAACATCGGCGGCACCAGAAGCTTCCTCTCAAAAAGGAAGACAGAGATGCCTGCCGCACTGGACGGAGAATCAGAGAGCGGATTTCACAGACGAAGATACTGGTGTGGAATTGAGTTTCCCATGCTCCTCTTCATTCCGCAGAATTATCGGCCAAATGCCGCAGTGCGCTGCATTGGCCATCGTAGCGTGCTGCAACGGCTGATGCAGTGCACTGCGTTGGGCATCGCAGCGCACTGCGTTTTTTTTGTGAATCTGTCCGTCACGTGCGTTAAGCACATCACCCTCATCACGCCACTCCTTGAGGTCGGCCGACGAGTAGCATCGGTATGTGTAGCCACCCCAGTGAGGTGTACCGTCGGTAGTGGAATAGATGTAATAGCGATGCGTCAGGTGGCTGTAGAGCACCTCTGGATCGGCATGGAAACCAGGCAGAATGGGGTTTTGCTGAGCCTTGAGCCCAATGGCAGAGAGAGCCAACAGGAGGAAGGCTATATGTAGAATCCGTCTTGTCATCATTTTGTCTTTATGTTATTTACAGATATAACTGGGTTTGGTGCGCTTCCATCCCGTCATGGGATCAGACTGCGGAGAGAGGAACGTGGTCCTTAGAGTGCTACGCATACTTATTTCTATTATATAGTTATTGTTCTAATCGACAGTCCCGAGCGAAGCAGCGGTACAAAGTCATCAAACCGCCCCATCTCACCGACCGGTCTCATCATCCGCTTGTAAAATTACGATTTCCCCCACACAATGATGTACAATTATCGTGCAAAGAGTGACACTATTCGTGCAAAACAGCATCAAAGCACCCATTTCATCACTGTAAATCAGATTAAAGACAACACACCATAAGCAAACTCATCCAATCAATCATCCTCACACAAGCGACAATCGCACCCTCAGAAAAGAACTTGCCCAGACAAGACATTCAACTCTACCCTACAATCCGTCACTATATATAAGGTATAGAATAGAATTTCGTAAGCAAAAGAAACTTTATGCTTTCTTTTTATCATTTATTTGCACAAATCTCCATACCTTTGCAACCACATACAGGATACCACAACCAAAACGT
>UQST01000063.1 GCA_900543815.1 uncultured Prevotellaceae bacterium | reverse complement strand
GACAGATATAAGGTTCTTCCTTTTCAGACTTACAAGGCTGTATGCTTAATCCCCTAGGTTTATCGGGTGAGCCAGAATATATATTATGGGGCTCATTTGACAAACCTGGGAGAGCCGTCTCAATGCTTTTGCCCTTTCCGAGTTGGTCGGGCGAAAGTGGGGAGGAATGTTAGGCAAATCGTCCATGGAAAGCCTTTTGGTGCCTTCTGGCAGAGATATTCTTGGGGGATAGAAGGAATGTCTTTGTTAAAAAGGCGTAACAATAGCAAAAAAGTCTTATCTTTGCAGCCGCTTTGATGATGGCCGTCAGTTTGCTTGTCTTTATTGACCGTGGGGAAATACAGTAATGCCTGACAGGGCACGGAATGCATCATCCGAGCAATCATATAATAAGGTAAAAAGGAAGATGAAACTGAGAATTAAGAAGAATCCACTTGCAAGAGTGGCTTTTAGAATCTTCGTGCTCTGCCTGTGCCTGCTCGCCAGCACCGCACATGCAACAGCACAGGAGGCAGTGTATGAGAGGGTAACGAATGCGAGCCAATTGGTTGCTGGTGAGAAGTATATCATCACAAATAAAGAAGGAACGTTTGCTATGGGCTATCAGGAAGCTACCTACCGAGAGGCCGTAAATATTGAGGGGAAGAAGAAGGGAAACTATATCATCGATATACCCATTGCCTCTAGAATTGAACAAAAAGACACGGTCTATGAGATTACCTTAGGTGTAAACGATGGAAAATGGACCTTTCATGATGATATATACTCTGGATACCTTCATGCTACAGGTGAAAAGAAGTCTAGTAATAATAGTAAGAATAAAAATCAACTTGAGACAAAAACTGGCATTGGTAAGACAGCTAAAGCTTCTGTTGATTTCCAAACAGATAAATGTATTATTAAATTTGCAGATGACAAGATTCCAAATATACTGGGGTTCTATAATGTATGGAAAAGATTCTCATGCTATACCAGCGGCTTTTATGCCAACTTATACAGAAAAGTCAAACACATAGCTCAATTATCCGTCAGCAAATACGGCTACACCACCTACACCTCACAGGAATACAGCTACAGCATGCCTAAAGGATGCCAGGGATTTGTTGTCACGAAAGAGAACGACGGAATCAAACTGACCGAGAAGTATAAGTCGGGAGATGCTGTACCCGCAAAGACTCCCCTGCTGATAAAGGCCGAACCTGGTACTTATACCATCTATCAGACTTCACGTAAAGCAGTTGCTCCCACTGAAGGAGAGAACCTGCTGAGGGGTGAGTTTGACGCTGAAGGCAACATCACATACGGCTCGGGGAACGAGAAAAACTATTACTACTATAAGCTGACTACCCAAAACAAGGCCAACTTTGGTTTCTATTTCGGTGCAGAAAATGGCAGACCATTCAAGATGAGCAATACTTCACGTGCCTATCTGGTGCTCCCACGTGAGCAGAGCAGCAGCGTGAAGTCACTCGTGCTGGATGATGCCATACTGGAGACAGCCGTAAGTCTGCCCACAGAAAGCAAGCCGACTGACGGACATACATACGACCTCTCGGGCCGACTCTGCCAGGGCAAACTTGTGCCAGGCATATACATCCAGAACGGCCGAAAGATAGTCGTAAAATAACAAGCAACCTTCCATCCCAAATCACTTGAAACATATCAGAATGAACAAGAAGACATATTTCACTCCCGAAATGCATACTGTGGAATTCGCACAGGAACTGCCCATTGCCAACTCTCCCTTATCCGTTTTCAATTTCCAAGGCGATGAGGAAGACTATGTAAAGAACGAAGGCATCCCATGCGAACCAGCAACAGGCGACCGCAAGCTGTGGGATGACGCCTGGTAAGGCATACACAGGCAGCCCCGTCACAATACGCGGCACCCAAGAAAAGCCTATATTCCCAGGAGAAGGAGCCGACTTCCCATGCGTAGTCTGACAGGCAACCCCACCCGACAGAAACAGAACATATCACCTGTTCATGTATATACCAACAGCAACTGCCGCACGATGATGTGCCCGCAGTTGCTGTTGTCTTTTGCTGCAATCAGAATACGGCACGTCTTTCAGGCAAAAAAGACTCAGCCCGGACATGATGCTCTGATTCTTTGAGGCTCGCAGGATTTACTCCAGAAGATGGGTTCTTGAAGTCGTCTTTAAGGAAGGAAATGTGTCGCTCGGTATTGGCCATGCGAGACCGACTCTATTTATGAGAGAAAAGAAGATGTCTTATGTGCAGGATTCATTTAGCCTCCAGGACGGGCGCATTGCATATCTCCACCGTCCAACCCAAGGCTGGACGGTCAGAGAATATATGCTGGCCTTGCAAAGTAAGCTTGCTTCTTCCACCGTCCAGCCTTGGGTTGGACGGTCAAGAACAACCTATTCGCCGATTTGAAGACATACAGGAAGTGCAGAAGGCCTACATCTCCTTGTTCATTCCCAATCGGTCATTAGGCTTTCCCGATGTCGTACGGCAAGGAGAAATCCTTTATCCCATATAGTAAGGAAAGATTGTCGCGTTTTCAGTGACCTCGCCAGATAAAGAAATGTGCTTGCCTTTCGTTCTGCCCAGATAGGCAGGCGTGGACAGCAACTCATAACGTAAGGTCTTGAGGAAATGCTTCTTTTCGGAGTTGATCAAGGCGTGCCGGAACAATGGCGTGAGATTGTATGCCATTATGATGAAGTTTAAACGAATATAGGTAGAAGCATCTTGTGATGGTTAAATGCTTCTACCTATATCAATATAACTCTTATACAGGCTTTTGCGTGCCTGTTTGCTTGTTCAGAGTATGTTTCCGTCAGAGGGGCGTCAGCCTGCTTCGGCGGGTTGTTGCCCCTTATTCATGCATGCTTACTCTTTCTTCAGGAAGTCCTCCACCTCCTGTGCCGTCTTCTTGCCTGCAGCAATGGCTCGCACCACCAGGCTGGCTCCTGATGCGGAATCGCCTGTGACGAAGACACCTTGAGGATATTGGGGATGCTGTGGTTTGAGAAATCCCATGGCCAGAAGGACAAGGTCGCATCGAATGATCTCCTTGTGTCCATCGAGCTTCATGATTGGTCGTCCGCCCTGTGGATTGGGCTCCCACACCACACCTTCCACTTCGGCTCCCGTGAGTTTCCCGTTTTTGCCGATGAAGCGATTGGTGTTGAGCAACCATCGGCGCTCACATCCTTCTTCGTGGCTGCTGGTTGTCTTGAGCACCACAGGCCAGGCGGGCCAGGGAGTAGCAGGATTGTCACCCACAGGTGGTTTGGGCATGATTTCTATCTGAGTGACACTCAGGCTGCCCTGACGATGGGCTGTACCTATGCAGTCGCTGCCAGTATCGCCGCCGCCTATCACCAGCACGTGCTTGCCTTGTGCGGTTACCAGATCCTTCGCATCAGGCAATTCGCCCTCCAGGATGCGGTTCTGCTGGCTCAGCAGGTCAAGTGCCAGATGCACGCCTTTCAGTTCCCTTCCAGGGATGTTGAGGTCGCGTGCGGTGGGAGTGCCTGTAGCTATCACATAGGCATCGTGCTTGCCAATGGCCTTCTCCAACTCTTCCATGCTGAAGGAATCGGACTGCAGGGGTACTCGCACGCCGTAGTGGAACTGTATTCCTTCGGCTTCCATCAAGTGAATACGTCGGTCGATGACCTCTTTCTGTAGCTTGAAGTTGGGTATTCCGTAGCGCAACAGTCCGCCGGCCTTCTCGTTGGCATCATACACGTCAACGGTCTGTCCCTGGCGGTTGAGATACCAGGCTGTGCTGAGTCCGGCAGGTCCAGCGCCGATGACAGCTACGCTCTTGCCCGTGCGTTTCTCGGGTGGACAAGGAACGATGTAGCTCTCCTGCCAGGCACGTTCCATGATGGCACACTCGTCCTCACGGTTGGTGGTAGGCTCATGCATGGTGAGCTGCAACACACAACTCTTTTCACACAAGGCAGGGCAGATACGTCCTGTAAACTCCGGGAAGGGGTTGGTGCTGGTGAGAATCTTGTAAGCCAGTTCCCACTTGCCGCGGTAGAGTGCATCATTCCATTCGGGACATTTGTTGCCCAGCGGGCATGCCCAATGGCAGAAAGGTACACCGCAGTCCATGCATCGGCTTGCCTGTTCGCGTCGGTCATGCGTGTTGAGCGTCTGCTCCACTTCGCTGAAATCGTGGATTCGTTCACCTACTGGCCTGTAGCCAGCCTCCTTGCGGTGGATGCTTAAGAATGCTTTCGGATTTCCCATAATATAATATGTGTGGCCTGATTCCTCCCTGCACAGGCAGTGGAGGTGATGCGAGGCGCTTGTTTTAATGGTTTGTTTAATGAAGTTTGTTTGTGCCGAAGCTTGCCATCCAGGCTTCCTCCAAGGGGGAGAGAGGAACTGACCCTCTCCCGACCTCTCGTTGAGGAGTGGAGCAGAGAACTCTACCAGCCTTCCTGTGGGAAGGATAGTCAAGAGCATCCCTCTCCTCCTCGCCTTGCTTTGGATGGAAGCCTATTGCGTATCATATATCTTCGTTGTCTTTCCTTGACAGAGAGGTTCATTCGCAATCCTTGGTTGAATCCGTTCGTGAATGCTCTCCGCCAGGCTTAGTAGTCTCTTGCTATGTCGGCTATCTTCTGCTGTAGTTTCTTCATCTGCTCCTCCTGCAGCACCCGCTTGTACTCAATGGGCACTACTTGGATGAACTGATCTACATGGTGGTTCCAGTCATCGAGCATCAGTCGTGCCAGTCGCGAACCCGTATAGAGCCAGTGCTGGCGGATGAGCTCGTGAAGTTCCTTGCGGTAGCTGCTTTCCTCCACCAGCGAGAGTTCCACCATATCCATGTTGCAGAAGTAGTCAAAGTTGCCCTCCTTGTTCCATACATAGGCCACTCCTCCCGACATGCCGGCGGCAAAGTTGCGTCCTGTCTGGCCCAGAACCACCACACGTCCGCCTGTCATGTATTCGCAACAATGGTCTCCTGCACCTTCCACCACGGCAGTAGCACCCGAGTTTCTCACGGCAAAGCGCTCGCCTACCTGTCCGTTGACATAGAGTTCGCCTGATGTGGCACCATAGAGTCCGGTGTTGCCGGCGATGATGTTGTCTTCGGCTACGAAGCTCTCGCTCGAACGCACAGGCGGCAGTATGCTGATGCGTCCACCTGACAGACCCTTGGCAAAGTAGTCGTTGGCCTCACCTTCCAGCTTGATGTTCACTCCTCGCGTGAGGAATGCGCCGAAGCTCTGGCCTGCTGAACCCTTGAACTTGATGTTGATGGTGCTGTCGGGCAAGCCTTTTTCGCCGTATTTGCGTGCTATCAGACCCGAGAGCATGGTGCATGTAGCTCGGTCGGTATTCTTGATTGCGTAGTCGAGGTGAATCTCGTGAGCCGTCTGTACAGCCTCGCGTGTATCGGCCAGGATGTCGAAGTCCTTCACGTCATCCACATGGGTAAATGCTCTGCCGTCCCAGTGCTGCGGATCACCCTCGGTGTGCAGCAGGCGGCTGAAGTCCAGTGTGGCCGACTTGCTTCCAGCCTCTTGCGGCTTCATCTCGATGAGGTCGGTTCGGCCGATGATTTCGTTGAGTGAATGGAATCCCATGGCTGCCAGATACTCGCGCACTTCCTGTGCCAGGAAAGTGAAGTAGTTGACCACATATTCATAGTGCCCACGGAACTTCTTTCTCAGTTCGGGATTCTGCGTAGCTACGCCCACCGGGCAAGTGTTTGTGTTGCATTTGCGCATCATCACACATCCCAGCACGATGAGGGGAAGTGTGCCAAAGGCAAACTCGTCAGCACCCAGCAGAGCCATTGCTATCACATCCCGGCCGGTCTTCAACTGGCCGTCAGTCTGCAGGCGCACTTGATGACGCAGACCGTTGAGGGTAAGTGTCTGTTGTGCTTCACTCAGTCCTATCTCGGGGCTGATGCCTGCAAAGCGCATCGAACTGGCAGGTGAAGCGCCGGTACCGCCTTCGGCACCGCTGATGACTATGAGGTCGGCATTGGCTTTGGCCACACCTGCAGCGATAGTTCCCACGCCGCTCTCTGCCACCAGCTTTACACTTACAGCAGCCGAGGGGTTGACATTCTTCAGGTCAAAGATGAGCTGTGCCAAATCCTCGATACTGTAGATGTCGTGGTGGGGTGGGGGTGAAATCAGGCTGATGCCAGGTATGCTGTTTCTCGTGTGTGCGATAATCTCGTTCACCTTGAAGCCTGGGAGTTGTCCGCCCTCTCCTGGCTTGGCACCTTGAGCCACCTTTATCTGGATCTCCTCGGCGTTGACCAGATATTCTGTAGTCACACCGAAGCGTCCGCTTGCCACCTGCTTGGTCTTGCTGCTTAGTGATATGCCTTCGAATGAACTGTGATAGCGCTCTCTGTCTTCGCCTCCTTCGCCCGTGTTGCTGCGGGTACCCAGTTTGTTCATGGCCAGTGCCAGTGCTTCGTGAGCCTCTATGCTGATGGCTCCAAAGGACATGGCTCCTGTGACAAAGTGCTTCACGATGCTCTCCACAGGCTCCACTTCATCGATGGGAATAGGCTTGGCGGCAGTGCGTATCTGGAAGTAATCGCGGATGAAGATGGGCTCATCCTTCTGGTCAACCAGCTGCGTGAACTCCTTGAACTTCTTGTAGCTACCCAGTCTGGTGGCCAGTTGCAGCGTGCTGATGGTCTCGGGATTCCATGCATGGCGGATGCCGTCGCGACGATAGTTGAACTGACCGTTGTTGGGAAGGAAGTCCGGTTCCTTCTCTGCCAGCAACCCCTGCTTGTGCAGACGGGTCTGGTCTTGTGCTATGTGTGCCAGTCCGATACCGCCTATGGTGCTTGTTTCTGTGCCGAAGTACTTGCGCAGGAGTGGTTCACCCAGTCCTATGCTCTCAAAGATCTTGGCTCCACGATAAGAGCGTATGGTGCTGATGCCCATCTTCGACATAATCTTGAAGAGTCCCTTGCACACTGCCTTTATATAGTTCTTCTCGGCTGTTTCGTAGTTCTCCTGTATTTCACCCCGCTTGACCAAGTCGTCCAGTACGGCAAACGTCATGTAGGGGCAGATGGCGCTTGCTCCATAACCCAGGAGCAGAGCAGCATGCATCACCTCGCGTATTTCACCGCTTTCCACGATGAGGGCAGTCTGCACACGCTTGCCCACGCTTATCAGATGGTGGTGCACTGCGCTTACAGCCAGCAATGAAGGTATGGCTGCATGTTCATCATCGATATCCCTGTCGCTCAGGATGATATAGCTGATGCCGTTATCTACGCTCTCTTCGGCCTGGTGACAGAGTTGTTCCAGTGCATTGCGCAGCCCGCTCTCACCCTGGGCTACGGGGAACAGAATGGGCAGTTTGGTGGTGTTGAAGCCCTTGTAGCGTATGTTGCACAGGATGTCGAGCTGCGTGTTGTTGAGCACGGGATGCGGCAGACGCACCATCTTGCAGTTCGACTCATCGGGTGTCAGTATGCCTGAGCCTACTGCGCCGATGTATTCGGTGAGCGACATGACCAGCTCCTCGCGGATGGGGTCGATGGCCGGATTGGTCACCTGGGCAAATTGCTGGCGGAAGTAATTGAAGAAGATTTGCGGGCGCTTGCTTGCTACAGCCAGCGGTGTGTCGTTTCCCATGGCAGCTACAGGCTCTGCACCGTTGACACACATGGGTATGATGGTCTTCTCGATATCCTCTTCGCCATAGCCGAATGTCAGCAACCTGCGCTCCAGATTATCTACCTCGTTGGTGACCCTACGGCCGCTCTTCAGGTTCTCCAGCTGGATGCGGTTGGTACGCAACCACTCCTTATAGGGATGGGCCTTGGCCAGACGGTCCTTTATCTCGCCGTCATAATAGATCTTGCCTTCCTGCGTATCGATGAGCAGCAGTTTTCCTGGTTGCAGACGTCCCTTCTCGGCTATCTCTCCAGGCTCGAAATCCATCACGCCCACCTCACTTGCAACCACCATCATACCCTTGTTGGTAATGGTGTAGCGGCTGGGTCGGAGACCGTTTCTGTCAAGCATACCACCGGCATAGCGACCGTCACTGAAGAGCAGCGCAGCAGGTCCGTCCCATGGTTCCATCAGTATGGAGTAGTATTCGTAGAAGGCTTTCAGTTCGTCCGAGATGGGGTTCTTGTCGTTGAAGCTCTCGGGTACCATGACGGCCATAGCCTGTGGCAGCGAGAGTCCACTCATAACGAAGAACTCAAACACATTGTCCAGACTGGCCGAGTCACTCATGCCCGGCTGTATGATGGGACTGATGTCTTTCACGCTGCCCAGTGCTTCGCTGTCGAGCACACTCTCGCGGGCTTTCATCCATGAGCGGTTGCCTCGTATGGTGTTTATCTCTCCGTTGTGTGCCAGCAGGCGGAAGGGTTGTGCCAGCGACCAGGTGGGGAAGGTGTTGGTGCTGAATCGGCTGTGCACCAGAGCCAGTCCGCTGGTGAAGTAGCTGTTGCTCAGGTCGGGGAAGTAGGCTCGTACCTGTGTGCTCGAGAGCATACCCTTGTAGATGATGTTCTTGCTGGACAGGCTCACGATGTAGAAGTCGTGGTCATCCACGCGCCTCTCGATACGCTTCCTTATCAGATAGAGTGTGCGCTCGAAGCGTGGGAAAGCCTCATCCGTAACTCCTGTCACAAAGAGTTGCTTGATGTCGGGTTCCACCTCCCTTGCACTTTCGCCAAGGCATTCCGGGCATGTGGGTACGGTTCTGAGCCTCATCAGATTGAGCCCTTCGCGCTCAATCTCCTCTATGATGATGGATAGGATTTCCTGCTGGCGCTCTTTGTCCTTGGGCAGGAATACAAGTCCGGTGCCATAGTGACCCTTCTCGGGCACTGGAATTCCTTGCAAGAGAATAAACTCATGAGGGATTTGCAGCATGATGCCGGCACCGTCTCCTGTTTTACCATCGGCTCCCTCTGGATCCGATCATATTGTTACTAATGGTAATGAGTTCAGAAGAGTGATTACTTCTGCCATGAAGTTTACAAGCGAGACCGACAGTATCGTAACGCTGGGTATGAAGCCTAACCGTCCTGAGACCGGCTATGGCTATATACAGGCAGACCTGAGTACGCCTTCTGCAAGAAATAGGGAAATATTCCGCGTAGACCAGTTTAAGGAGAAGCCTGATCTGGCTACAGCTACAGAATATATCAAGGATAAGAGTTTCTTCTGGAATGCCGGCATCTTCGTGATGAGTGCTTCCACCATCGTAAATGCTTTCCGCGTTTACCAGCCTGCCATCGCTAAGATTTTCGAGAGCATGAGAAGCATCTATGGTACCGACAAGGAGCAGGAAGAGGTAGATCGCTGTTATCCGGAATGTGAGAGTATCTCGGTAGACTATGCCATCATGGAGAAGGCAGAGGAGATTTTCGTGATGCCTGCTGATTTCGGATGGAGCGACCTGGGCACCTGGGGCAGTCTGCTGTCACAGAGCCATACGGATCTCAACGGCAATGCCTTGATAGGAAGCAACATCGAGATGATAGAATCCAGGAACAACATCATCCATACGATGAACGAGAAGCGGGTAGTCATCCAGGGACTTGACGGTTATATCGTAGCCGAGGAAGATGGTACGCTCCTTATCTGCAAGCTTTCTGAGGAACAGCGCATCAAGATTTTCTCAGGAAGCGAAAAATAGAATCAGAATA
>UQST01000062.1 GCA_900543815.1 uncultured Prevotellaceae bacterium | reverse complement strand
CTATATATAATGTACCACTGGCCGGGCAGGAAACTCATTTGCGCCTGCCCGGCAGCACTTAGTCATCCACAGGCTTGGGCAGTGCAGCCAATGCTACAGCCGCATCCTGGATGTTGGTATTCACCTTGTCCTCACGTATCTTGCCGTCCCGCAGCATGATGTTGCGGCTGCTGTACTGTGCAATCTCGGGGTTGTGAGTCACAAAGATGATGGTTCGTCCCTCGCGGTAAAGCTGCTGGAAGAGCACGAGAATCTCAAAGCTTGTACGCGTATCAAGGTTTCCCGTAGCCTCATCGGCCAGTATCACAGCGGGATTGTTGACCAATGCACGTGCGATGGCCACACGCTGCATCTGTCCGCCCGACATCTGATTGCTCTTATGGTCAAGCCTGTCACCCAGTCCCACAGCCTGCAGAGCCGACACGGCTGCCTCTCTGCGCTGCTTGGCATTGTAGCGTTTGTTGTACATCAAGGGCAGCTCCACATTCTCCACAGCCGTTGTCTTGGCCAGAAGATTATAGTTCTGGAAGATGAAGCCTATCTTTCTGTTTCGAAGCACAGCCCGCTCTGACCTCTTCATGGTACGCACCGACACTCCGTCCAGGATATACTCTCCACTGGTGGGTGTATCGAGGCAACCCAACTGGTTGAGCAGGGTGCTCTTGCCAGAGCCAGACGTTCCCATGATGGTGACAAACTCTCCTTCGTAGATCTTGAAACTCACTCCACGCAGAGCCTTCACTATCTCGCTGCCCACGTGAAACTCCCGTCGCACGTTCTGCAGCTCTATCACCACCTTACGGTTATCCTGCTCCATTACTTCTTACTGTTGTTAGAGTTCTTCTTGCTACGTGGTCTGGGCATGAAGGGATTACTGTTCTGCTGCTCACCCTCTGCCTCTGGCTGCATGGCAGTCACCTCAGTCAATACGTGTGTACCAGGCTTCAATCCCTTGGTTATCTGTGTCAGAGTGCCGTTGGTCATGCCTGTCTCCACAGCCACAGCCTTCAGGTTGGAACCTTCCTTCACCCACACCTTTTCCTTGACATCGGTATCGGTGATGGTCTCATCGCTGTTGAGCATTGCTTCACGTGGAGTGAAACGGAGAGCCTTGCTGGGTACAGCCAGCACATCTTTGGCCTCCATGGTTAAGATGACCACATTGGCCGTGAGTCCGGGCTTCAGTTTCAAGTCATCGTTGGGCGCGCTGATAACCACCTCATAAGTCACCACATTGCTCTCTGTAGTAGCCTCCTGGCGCACCTGGGTCACCTGTCCCTCAAAGGTATCATCGGGAAAAGCATCCACAGTGAAGGTCACACGCTGGCCTTCCTTCACGTCACCTATGTCAGCCTCATCCACATCTGCTATCACTCTCATGTCAGTCAAATCGCGTGCTATCTTGAAGAGTGTGGGCGTACTGAAGCTTGAGGCCACAGTCTGACCTTCCTCCACCTCCTTGCTAAGCACCACTCCGTCTATGGGGCTGGTGATTGTGGCATATCCCAGATTGGTCTGCGCTTTCTTCACACTCTCCTTCTGCTGCCGGGTTCTCTGCTGTGCCTGTACGTACGAAAGACGTGCCTGCTCAAAGTCATTGGCGCTGATGAGCCCCTTGTCATAGAGTGCCTTATAGCGTTCGTAGTTTGTCTTCTGATAGTCAAGTTCGCTCTGTGCGCTCTTGAGGCTTGCCTGTGCGCTGCTGAGTTCGCTCATCAGATTGGTCCTGTCAAGCTCGGCTATCACCTGACCCGCCTTTACCACGCTGTTGTAATCCACATACAGCTTGCTGATGACACCGCTCACCTGCGTACCAACATCCACACTAGTCACGGGTTCAATGGTACCTGTGGCCGTCACACTGTTCACGATATCCTGCTTGGCCGCCTCTGCTTCTGTATAGGTAAAGCTTGCTTTCTTGGAACATCCAGTCATCATTGCAGCACCCAGCAGCATCATTGCTGCCAAAGCCTTGCATGTATTTATCTTTTTCATATCTTGCTTCGTTCTTTTTAATCGTTTGTCAAAGGGCTATCTGTTCGCCTGTATAGAATTTGAGCAACTGCACATTCAGCAACGTTGTGTATTTGCTCTGCAGCAAATCCTGCTCTGCACTTATCACATTGTCTCTTCCCTGCAATACCTCCACGGTATTCTTCAGTCCGTTCTGGAACTGTTCGTTGAGCAGTTCATAACTGGCCTCCTGGCTCTTCACGCGGTCGCGGGCTGCCAGGAAGTTCTGCTGGTTGCTGTTGGCATTTATCCAATATTGCTCGATAGTGCTGCTCAACGAGTTCTTCTTGTCCTGCAAGTCGAGTTTGCTATTGGCCTGCTCCAGCCGGGCAGACTTCACATTAGAGCGATTGGAGCGGTTGTCGAATATAGGTACACTCACTGTCACGCCCGCACTCAGGTTCAGATTATCCTTCATCTGCTTGCCTACGTCGTTGCGGCTGGCGCTATAATGACTGTCACCCAGACTTGCCGATACGCTAATCGAGGGATAATATCCGCGCTTGGCAATATCCATCTGCATATTGGCAGCATCGATGGCCAACTGGGCGCTCTTTATTTCCGGACGGCTCTCAAGAGCCTTGGCATAAGCCTCCTGTGCACTGGGAATCAACGCGAGCACCTGTTCGTCGGTAGGTATCTGCCCGCTCACATCGAATTCGGTGTTGAGATCAAGTTCCAGAAGAGCCTTGAGCTGGCGCTTGTAGTTGAGCAACTGAGTCTGGCTGCTGGTCACATCATAGCGTGCACTACTCAGCTGTGCCTCCAGCTGCACCACATCTGCCTTGGCCATCTGCCCTTGATTCATCATCTCCACACCACGCTCATACTGGCTCTGAGCCGTCTTCTGCAACTTCTCATTCACCTGCACAGCCTCTTTCGTGTACATTATCTGTACATATAACTGGGCTATCTGCTCCTGGATGGTAAGTTCACTCTGCTCGGTGTTCAGGCGTGTGATTTCGTTCTGAACCTTCTGCTTCTCGATGTTCTTCTGGTTCACTCCGCCGTTCCACACTGTCCATCGCGCATTCAGTCCGTAGCTTCCCTGGTAAGTCACCTTGTTCTTCGTGTTGGTCACCTGACCGTTCTGCACGATGTTGGTTCCCTCCTCAAAGGGTCGGTAGCCCATGGTGTGGCTGGTGGAGAAGCTCAAACTGGGAAACAAAGCGCCTTTGTCCTGCCAGAGAGCCACCTCACCTTGCTGCTCGCTGATGCGGTTCTTCTGAATCTGAATGTTGTTGGTCAACGCATAATCGATGCATTGCTGCAGGTTCCATGTCGTCTGTGCCTTCGCTGCCATCGCGCAGCAAAAAGCCAGAGCACAGGTTGCCATTGTTCGTCTTTCCATTGTTCTCGTCAAATGATGATTTCTTGTCGAATGTATGACCACATCTGCAGCCATGGGTTTAACCTCTCTGCAAATTTATCCCCTTTTGCTGATACTGGCAACAGAGTGTTGTTCTTTTTAAGCAATCTTTGACTTTTTTTTCGATGGAAAGGGCATAACTTCCACACGTTTCCCCTATGCCCCTTCCCATGCACCACGATGTTCGATACGAGACAGCCATCTGCCCGCTTCACAGCAGGCAGCCTCTGCACCCATGCACAGGCCGACAGGAATTCCAGGTTCACTTCTTTGGTGAGCCGGGACAAAGTACCAACTCTCCCACGTAGTCAATAGTCAAATGACACCATATTCCCTTCCAGCTGCATGCGAATGACCTTCATCTTGGCTGGTATAGCACTGACCACACGAAGCAAGCGCGCTGCAAGGGAGAGCGCAGCGTGCTGCGATGCAAGTGGCAGCCCGCTGACACTATAGAGACAGCCAGTTGGTGATTTTTAGCAAAGGAATTGGCACAATTCCCGCAAAAGTCTGTACCTTTGTCCTCAGCGCCCTATTGGGGGTACACCGAGAATAATAAAGAAACCATAACAAGGAAATAGATACGACTATGTTTTCAGGTATCATCGAAGGAATGGCCCGTGTGGAGGCCATCAGAACAGAGCAGGACAACGTGCACTTCACCCTCTCGTGCCCATTCGTAGAGGAACTGAAGATAGACCAAAGCGTGGCACACAACGGTGTGTGCCTCACTGTGGTGGAGATAAAGGACGGTCAATATACCGTAACAGCCATGCGCGAGACACTCAACTGCACCAATCTGGGACAGCTCAAGGTGGGTGACTTGGTCAACGTTGAGCGCAGCATGATACTCAACGGCCGGTTGGACGGCCACATTGTGCAGGGTCATGTAGATCAGACAGCCACCTGCATCGCCATCGACGACCAGGAGGGAAGCCATCAGTTCACCTTCAAATACGAGAGCAGCAAGGAAGCAGTACGCCAGGGTTACTTCTGCGTGGATAAAGGAAGCGTAACGGTCAACGGCGTGAGCCTCACCGTATGCCGTCCCACAAGCGACACCTTCCAGGTATGCATCATCCCCTTCACATGGGAGCACACCAACTTCCACACCTTCGAAGTAGGCACCCAGGTAAACATCGAGTTCGACATCCTGGGCAAATACATCGCCCGCATGAACCAGCTGCTCTAATCACAGCTGCATCCCAACACCATCCACCCCCCTCTGCAGCACCAAGCGCAGAGGGGGATGGCCGCTTTCTCCCGCCACCCCAGCCTCATCGCCAGTCCATCATAACGAAATCATCGCTGAAATTCCCCCACATGACAGGATGCTGCCTATTGCCACTCAACTGCTTCACGCCCTTGCTCACATAGGTAAAGAGTTCCTTGGCAGTCACCACCTTGTCCTTATTGGCATCTGCCGCCCCACGCATCCCCCTATCAAGATAGGCGGTGAAGAATCCATTGTGCATCTTTCTGTTTTCGATAGAATACTCATTGGTGCGCGAAGAGAGAAACATCAGCACATCAGAAGATTTCCTTGCCGATGCGCCCGAAGGTTTCTCCTTCCTCAGACCACCAGACATGCAGGCATCGGCTATCACCACTTTCCTGCTGGCCTTACTGCGCCGGAACACCGAATAGACATCCTCATAACTGAGCGCATTCCGATATTTCCTACCCATATCATAGGGGCAGAAGCCGCCCTCGTAGCCATGACCGCTAAAGAAGGAAACAACCATATCGCCCTTCTTGGCTCTGGTAAACTGGTCATTCATTGCCTTGAGGATATTGGCACGAGTGGCATAACGGCCTGTCATAGTGATGACATTACGCGTGTGAGATTTGTAGAGTGAAGCCATTGTCTTGGCATCATTCTCGGTGAGAGCCAGCCCTCTTACGTTCTGATAATTGGCAACACCCACCACCACTACGTATGTCTCTGCCCTCGCGGGAAGAAGCGAAAGGACAGAGAGAAGGAGAAAGAAAACACTCAGACGGCTCATCATTTCACCGTGAATTTGCATCTGCAGGAGGGACAGCACTTTTTCTGACGAAGCAGACTATAAGGCGTGTTACCCATGAATTGGTGACACTTGGGATTCGGGCACACATATTTACTCTGGAAATCCTCGGTAGCTCTCTCCCTGTCGTCTATGCTATGGTCATTGAAGCCCTTCACAAAGCTGTACGCCATCAGTCCCAAGCCGATGACGGTGAGGATGATGGTCAAACTGAAGACGGAATCTCCCCATCCCAAAGCTCTTGCCAATGCAGCAACAGCACCACTTCCCAAGGTAAACAAGGGAGATGCACTGCGCAGGACATTGATACTGTGCTGATTTCTCTGAATATCAAGAATCCGTCCGTGATACTCATCCCACACGTACTGAAGATGCTTGATGGAATATTCGGGAACAGCAGTCTGAGGCGGCGCACCAGCCTGCACATGTGGCGAGGGAGCCGATTGGAGGGGCAGAAGGTCAGCAACCCTTACCGTAGTATTGGGACTCAATTGGATAAAGGTATTGGCTGTCACCTTGGTTTTCAATATCTGACGGCCGTTGACCATTGTACCTTGCGCACTCTTGTTCTCCAGCGTATAAGTGCCGTCGCCATTGTCAGAGAGCCAACAGTGTTCGCGGCTGACCGTCGGGTCATTGATTTCCATTCTCTGGGTAGCCTTGCTCCGGCCTCTTCCCACTATGATTTTCATCATGCTTTCTCTTTGTTGCTATAAAGTTCCTTTAGTTTTTTCAGTGCCTCCTTCTGTACCTCCACCCGCAGCACACTCGCAGAATGCATATCGCTGAGTGTCAGTTCCTGCTTCAGCACATTGATGTGTATGATGTGGGAGAGGTTGACTATCATGCTACGGCCAATGCGCACAAAGGGAACGGTAATCACCTTTGCACGCACTTCCTCCAGCATTCGCTCTATCTCTGCCATATTGGTGGGCAACGTCACATGATAGCCATTGAGGAAATACACATCGGTGTAATTCCTGTCTGCCCTGAAGTAGCCCACCTTGCGAAGGTCAACACGCACCATTTCGTCACGCGTATTGAAGTAGAGCACATGTATCTCCCTACGCTCCTCCATCAGCCTCCCGTTTTGGTTGTGTCCGGCTCTGAAGTAGGAGCTTCCGAATTCTGTTTGACGTGGATAGTCCTCTTTTCCCGGTTGTGAGCGCTGTCCTTTACCGAGTCTGGACTGCTTTTGTGAATGAATCTGTTCACGTTTTTCCAAAGAGGTTCTATCTCCACCTTCACTCCAGACGGCACACCTTTGGCATAGAACCAGACAGCTGCCATTGAGCACAACCACAACAAGAGAATGACAGCCCTCCATTTCATCCGACCCATCTTCATCCAATCCAGCAGTCTCTTGACTGGAGAAGACGGTGCAGTCTTTATGGGCTGGCCTGTATGAGGTATGCCTTGATGTCCATACTTCACTTGAACGCGAGGAGAATCTGTCTGCGTGGCACCTTTCTTCGCCCCTTCCGTCTCAGTGCTCTCTCCTGGCTCCACCGTTGCAGCCACCAAATCCTCATCAACTGCAGCCGAAACCGGTGCACCCTCAACAGACTCCACTGGAATAAGCCAGCAGGTGTAGTTGTCGCGGGTTTTGCCATCGCACACAGCCTTTATGGCTTTTATCTTGGCTTCATCATCCTTGGATGCATCGGCAAGGATACTGCCCAGTAGGTCGTTGGTCAACTGCTCGAGCACTCCATCACAGCAGAGGAAAAAGTAATCACCGGCCTGCACATCCTCCTCATTATATATATCAGCCTTGCATCTACGCTCCATGTGCGGCTGCATGGCACGTGTGATGACGTTTTTATGAGGGAAGTTGGCAGCCTCTTCCTCTGTCAGTTCGCCCGCACGAAGCAGATCATTGACCAGCGAATGGTCTGTAGATTGATAAATGATGCCCGTGCGTCCGTTCGCATCAGCCAGCGACGGACGGATGTGATACACCCGGCTGTCACCGATGTGGGCTATCAATGCTCCTCCACTGTGAAGCGCCAGACAAGTCATAGTGGTGGCCATTTTGCTGGAGGCAGTAGCGTCGGCCTGGTCCAGAGCGTCATAAGCATGTGCCAATGCCTCTTCGAACAACGCCTTTGTCAGTTTCCCGTCCTCAGGCACATGATTGCTCAGATAGGTTCCCAGTGCTGTAGCAGCCGTGCGACTGGCCACTTCACCATGATCCTGCCCGCCCACTCCGTCACACATCAGGAATACGCGGCAGGCAGCAGTTGTCTCCTTTGGACTTGGCCACAGGTAATCCTCCTGATTCTCCTTCCTTCCTATCTCTGTGAAGCACTGCGGCTGTCTTATTATTATCTTCATATCACTTTTGTTGCATCGTCATTGGTCTCCTCCAGCACTATGTCTGTTTTGCCCAATGTAAGTTTATCCCCAAAGTTAAGAACTATCTCGTCACCACGCATAATATCGCGTCCATTTAATTGGATAATGTTCTTCGAACCAATCTCCACCAAATGGTGTTCGATGCCAAGCGCTGTACGCACCACATCTATCTGCACGTGCCTGCGGCTCATATATTCGTCTCTATACGTATCGCTGCCTATCTGCAGGTCGGCAGTACCCGACTGGGCAAGCCGTCCAAGCACCTGGCTGCCCATACGCAGTTCGCATATCTGGCCGGTCTGCAGCACTCTCATCTGCCCCGTATCGGTCTTCACCTGTTGGCCGAACGAACCAGGCAGGCGGGTAGCTTCGTCTGAAGCTCCCTGGCCGCCCTTGCCGGCCTGCCCCATCTGGTACAGACTCACCTTGGCTTTATACTTGCATATCGGGCAGGCCAATATCTTATCCTGAATACCAGGCACATCCTGCACCGACAAGCGCGAGCGGCAGTTCGGGCACACCACTGACAATACTCCCATAGCTTCAACATCTTTAGCGTCACGAGGAGTCTGGCCGCTTTGCATGGGTCAATAGCCCACAAGTTCCCACAGCCCGACTCTCTCATGATAGTTTATTGTATAACGTTACATGTTACCTTTCCCTATCTTCCTCTCGTGAGGAATCTGGGATTGTCCCGTCAGGCATCCATCATGCCTGGGTCGGCATCATTCATATAGTCTGGCATATCATCGTTGCATGCCATCTGAGCACCCATGTCGGCCGAAGAATCATCCATAGAGGCCACTCCAAAACCGTCTTCGCTCTCCGTTATCTGATAATGCTCGCCTGTATCAAGGTCGGTCACGATGGCATCCTCGCCATTCTGATGGGCAGCATCCACATATGAGCCCACCACTTGAGCCGTATTCATTCCGTCGCTGCTCACATCGTGCCACTCGTCCTGGCTTATCTGGCCGTCCCCATTGTCATCATGCACCACATAATCCACAGTGCCGTCAGTATCCACATCTATCAGCATAGCCATATCGTCACCAGACTGCAAACCGGCAATAGTAGCCATACCGCCCTGACCATTGTCCTGTACGGCAACACCTATCACATGCACCTCGCTGTCATCGGCAGCACTGGCTGTCACCTCGGGAGCTGCCTCATCGATATAAGAAGCATTCTCGGGCACTTCCTGTCCTTCTGTGTGAGCAACCTCCACCTGAGGAGCTTCCTCCACGTGGGCTTCTGTTGCATGATGAGGAGTAGCTGTATGCACGCTGGCCTGGGCAGTGTCGGTCACATCATCATAATCTACCTGCGACTGCCATCCTGCACGCTCTGCCTGCGACATGTTGTTCCACTCTTCCTGAGTGAAGGTGTTATAGACCTTTCCATGCCATTCAAACACCCCTCCTGCTCCCACCTGAGCACGTGCATCGGCAAATGCTTCTGAGAAGCTGGCAGAATCATCCACCTGAGCCACATGAATTCCTTCGTCGGTCATCACCACAGCCTGATGCTCTGCAGGAGCTTCTGCCGAAACCACATTGGCATCCTGTGCTCCATTCACGTTTATAGTTACCACCACTGGCTCTGGTGCGGCTTGAACGCTTGCATATTGTGCCTGCGAAGCAGCAGCATCCGCAACGGTAGCTGTAGCTGACTCGTGTACCTCGGCTGCAGGTTCATGAGGTTCTGCAACAGGCTCTGCGGCTGCAGCAGCCTCTTGTGTCTCGGCAGCTGGTTCTGTGGCAGCAGTCTCGGCATTCTCCTTGCCTGCATTCACATCCACCTCCACCACATCATCATCAGCCTTCGCTTCCACCTCAGGTGCCTCTTGAGGTTCACCTGCACCGTGTGTCAGATGGTCTGCAGCCATTGCCATGCCTGTTCCCAAAGCTGCTCCTGCTGCTGTAGCAGCCATTCGTGCACCGAAAAGCTTTGCATCAGACTTCTTGTCATCAGCCTTAGGAGCCACCTTCTGACTGTTGTCCTGCTCCTCTGTGTACTCTGTACCCATTTTGGGGTTCAGAATCTTTGTCTCTTCGTTATCCATAGTCTTTTCTTTTTAGAGTTTGTTTATCATTTACACCGCAAAGATTATGCTTTTGTTCCTAACCCCACTCATCCTCAAATCCATAAAGGACGAAAGATGGGG
>UQST01000061.1 GCA_900543815.1 uncultured Prevotellaceae bacterium | reverse complement strand
GGATTCGAACCCCCGGTACCTCTCGGTACGACGGTTTTCAAGACCGTTGTAATCGACCACTCTACCATCTCTCCAAACCTTCACAACGACTTGTGAAGCATCTTTGTTTTGCGTCCGGAAGGCTGTTTTACCAGCACCCCTTTCCAAAGACGCTGCAAAGGTATGCACTTTTCCTTGATTGACCAAACAGTTGGGCCTTTTTCTTTTACAAAAGGTAAAACTTTGATGGATTTGAGGCATTTGACTGCCCCATTTCGCCCAAAAAGGAAGGGATTTCGCTCAAACCTGGAAGAGGATTTCATTCAAAGAGGAAAGAGCTTCACCCAAAGAGGAATGGAGTTCGGTCTAAAGAGAAAAGGCGTTTCGCCCAAAGAAGAAAAGAGTTCAACCTACAGAACGAGATTTTGCAGCAGAGAGGTGTAGGTGCTGATGGCATCGGCTATCTCTGAGCGCAGAATGTATTCATCGGCAGTGTGACTACGGCTGCTTTCTCCCGGTCCCATCTTCAGGCTCGGGAAGGACATAAGCGCCTGGTCACTCAGGGTAGGTGAACCAAACGGTTTCTTGCCCATGGCTGTGAGTGCCTTCACTATCGGGTGGCTGGTGCTGATGGATGAGGAGTTGAGGCGGAAGGAACGTGCTTTGACCTCACTCTTCACCTCCTGGCAGATGAGTTGGAAGAGTTCTTGATTGGAATACAACTCGTTGGAGCGCACATCCACAGTGAAGGTACACTGGTCGGGGATGACGTTGTGCTGGGTGCCGGAGTTGACTATCGTCACCGTTGTCTTCACTTTGCCCAGCAGGGGCGATACCCTCTCCCACTCCTTGGTGCGGAACCACTGCATGTCGTCAAATGCATGATAGATGGCATTGTCACCCTCATCGCGGGCTGCATGACCGGCTTTGCCGTGGGCTGTGATGTCGAGAACCATCAGCCCCTTCTCGGCTATAGCAGGCTGCATGCCAGTAGGTTCGCCCACCAGAGCTACATCCACATGCGGCAACAGACCCACCATACGCTCCATCCCATCACGCCCGCTCACCTCCTCCTCGGCACTTGTCAGGAAAAGGAGGTTGTAAGGAAGAGCTTCCCCACTGAGCCTGCGGAACACCTGCAGGAGCGATACCAGACTGGCTCCGTCGTCATTGCTGCCCAGCCCATAGAGTCTGTCACCCTCCCATTGCGGACTGAAAGGGTCTCTCTGCCAGGCACTCACGGGCTTCACAGTATCGATATGCGCATTGAGCAGCAGCGTGGGACGACTGGAGGAGAAGCCAGGAGCCGTGGCAAGCAGATTGTTGCCCGTGCGCTCCACCTGCAATCCATACTCGCCCGTCATGCAATCCTGCAGCATGTCGGCTGCCTCCTTCTCGTTCCGGCTCGTGCGCGGAATGCTTATGAGGCGCTCCAGCAGTTGGGTTGCCTCGTGTGTCAGTTGGTCTGTCATCTCGCTCTATTGTCCTTTCCGATGAGCAAAGTTACGCAGTAAAATCAAAAAAGTCAAATATGTTGCCGTTTATCTCAACTTGTTGTATTAACTTTGTGCAAAGCAAGAATAAGGTGTGAAGTTATGCAGAATCCGAGTCCGCTATCAACACTAATACACAGTCAGGCCAAACGCTACGGCAACCGTACGGCTCTGATGTGGCGTGACTACACGTCAGGCCAGTGGAACAACGTATCCTGGAACGAGTTCTCGCTGCGGGTGAAGCAGGTGAGCAACGCGCTGCTGGAGTTGGGTGTGAGGGTACAGGAGAACATTGTGGTATTCTCGCAGAACAAGCCCGAATGCCTGTATGTGGATTTCGGCGCGTATGCCATCAGGACTGTCACCATCCCCTTCTATGCTACCAGCAGTGAGATGCAGGTGAAGTACATGGTGAGTGACGCCAAGGTGAGGTTTATCTTTGTAGGTGAACAGTACCAGTATGATACGGCCTACAGGGTGCTGAAGATAGATCCCGAGGTGAGCAAACTGATTATCTTCGACCGCAGCGTGAAGAAGAATCCTCAGGATCAGGTGAGCATCTACTTCGATGAATTCCTGCACATGGGCGAACATCTGCAGCATCAGGATGAGGTGAAGGTACGCACCCGCGAGCTGGACAGGGACGATCTGGCCAACATACTCTATACCAGCGGAACCACCGGACTGAGTAAGGGTGTGATGCTTACCCACCGCATGTATATGGCTGGCATTCATGCCCACAATGGGGCTGTAAGGCTCTCGGACAAAGACCTCACGCTCACCTTCCTGCCGATCACACATGTATTTGAACGCGGATGGACTTACCTCTGCCTGGCCACAGGCTGTACACTGGCCCTCAACCTCAAGCCGCAGGATGTGCTCAGAAGTCTGAGCGAGGTGCATCCCACCACGATGTGTGTGGTACCCAGGTTCTGGGAGAAGGTGTATGCAGGTGTCATGGAACGCATGCACAAAAGCAGTCCCGTACAGAGACGCATGCTGGAAGAGGCTTTGCGCGTCGGGCACACCTATAATGTGGAATACAAGATGCGCGGACTGGTGCCGCCCCTGTCGCTGAAACTGCAATACGCCTTCTACGAAAAGACGGTCATTGCCCTTTTGCTCAAGACTTTGGGACTGGAGCGACACAACTTCTTCCCCACAGCAGGAGCAGCCATCTCACCCCAGGTGGAAGAGTTCATGCGCTCGGTAGGCCTGCTGCTGGTAATCGGTTACGGAATGACAGAGACCACCGCAACAGTCACACTCGACCGCTGGGACAAACCTATCAGCATAGGTTCGGTAGGCAGACTGCTCAACGGAGTGCAGCTGAAGTTCGGTGACAACAATGAAGTCCTGCTCAAGGGAGACACCATCACCAAGGGCTACTACCGCAAGGCGGAAGTGACAGCACTGGCCATCGACGAGGAAGGATGGTTCCACACGGGCGATGCCGGCTATATGAAGAACGGCGAACTCTTCCTCACCGACCGCATCAAAGACCTCTTCAAGACCAGCAACGGCAAGTTCATAGCGCCACAGATGCTGGAATCGAAGTTGTGTGTAGATAGGTATGTGGATCAGATAGTGATAGTAGCCGAACAGAAGAAATTCGTATCGGCACTCGTGATACCCGAATATGACCTACTGGAGCAGACATGTAAGGAGCACGGGATGAACTTCCAGAGCCGCGAAGAGATGTGCGCTGACCCCAAGGTGGTAGAGTTTGTGATGTACCGCATCGACACGCTGCAACAGGAATTTGCACACTATGAGCAGGTGAAGCGTATCACCCTGCTGCCCGAACCATTCAGCATGGAACGGGGCGAACTGACCAACACACTCAAGGTGAAACGCCCTGTCATCTACCAGAACTACAAGGCGCAGATAGACAAGATGTACGAAGAATAACATAGATAGATAGAAAGTGATTACAGCAGAACAACTGAAAGACGTAAAGGAGAGAACAGAACAACTTCATCGCTACCTGGATATCGATGCCAAGAAGGTGCAGTATGAGGAGGAGCAGTTGCGCACTCAGGCACCTGGCTTCTGGGATGACCAGAAGCGGGCAGAGGCGCAGATGAAGCTGGTCAAGGGGCTGGAGAAGTGGATCAAGAGCTATGAGCAGGTGCAGACAATGGCCGACGAACTGGAGACTGCCTTCGACTTCTACAAGGAGGAACTGGTCACCGAGGAGGAAGTGGATAGCATGTATGCCAAGGCCATCGAAGCCATCGAGGCTCTCGAACTGAAGAATATGCTGCGTCAGGAGGAGGATCCCATGGACGCAGTACTGAAGATAAACTCGGGTGCAGGCGGCACCGAAGCACAGGACTGGGCACAGATGCTCATGAGAATGTATATGCGCTGGGCCGAGACAAACGGTTATAAGTGCGTGGTGAGCAACCTGATAGACGGCGATGATGCAGGCATCAAGACTTGTACGCTGGAGATTCAGGGCGAATATGCCTATGGTTTCCTCAAGAGTGAGAACGGTGTGCACCGCCTGGTACGCGTAAGTCCCTATAATGCACAAGGCAAGCGAATGACCAGCTTCGCCAGTGTGTTCGTAACGCCACTGGTTGACGACACCATCGAAGTGAACATCGAGCAGGCCCGCATCTCGTGGGATACGTTCCGAAGCAGCGGTGCAGGCGGTCAGAATGTGAACAAGGTGGAGTCTGGAGTGCGTCTGCGTTACCAGTACAAAGACCCCTACACGGGCGAGGAAGAGGAAATCCTCATCGAGAACACCGAAACCCGTGACCAGCCGAAGAATAAGGAGAACGCCATGCGACTGCTCCGCTCTATGCTGTATGACAAGGAGCTGCAGCACAGAATGGCCGAACAGGCCAAGGTGGAAGCAGGCAAGAAGAAGATAGAATGGGGCAGTCAGATACGCAGTTATGTGTTTGACGACCGCCGCGTGAAAGACCACCGTACCAACTACCAGACGAGTGATGTGAGCGGCGTGATGGACGGCAAGATAGATGCCTTCATCAAGGCCTACCTGATGGAGTTCGGTGGCGAAGCCTAAGCAGTCGGCCTCATATATTATATATAATGTGTAGCCCGATGCTGCCGGCACAGAGCACACATTATATATATATACAAACGGCAGGAACGGGCGCAGAGGCCAGACAGAGAGAGCAAACAGAGAAGTCGAAACTATAACTACATAGATATGAGCGAGAAGAGAAAACTACAAAAGAGCAGACATGATGCATACGTCAAGGAACAGGGCAAGAAGGTGGTTACCTACCTGGTGGCCACTCTCATCATACTCTTTGTCCTTGTCTTTGTAGCCACCGTCATCTGGTGGGGTTGAGCCTTTCAAGTTTAGAGAAGGACCGACTATGCACTTTGAGATAGAGCGTAAATTCCTGGTCGTTGGGGAATTCAAGGACCAGGCATACAATTCTACGCACATTTGCCAGGGGTATATTGCTTCGGGCAATGGGCGTACTGTGCGCGTGAGAATACGTGATGACAAGGGTTATCTCACCATCAAAGGCCCCAGCACAAAGGCCGGACTCTCGCGTTATGAGTTCGAGCAGGAGATTTCGCTGGCTGATGCACATGATCTGATGGCCATCTGCGAACCGGGCATCATCGACAAAACCCGCTACCTGGTAAAGTCTCCCGACGGCCGCCACACCTTCGAAGTGGATGAGTTCTATGGTGACAACGAGGGGTTGATAATGGCTGAAGTGGAACTGGCATCCGAAGATGAGCCCTTCGAGAAGCCGTCTTTCATCGGCAGGGAAGTCACCGGCGACCGCCGCTTCTACAACTCCCACATGCGGCAGTACCCGTTCAAGATGTGGAAGGATGACATTTGACTCTATACAATTACGAATTGAGAATTTTGAATTAAGGAGTTTGAATTGAGCGTTCCGGATAGAGAATTTCGAATTAAGAGTCATTGGGCGCAGAAGGCGCTCGGGCAAAGAGCCTACGGATTACTGTTTAGGGGTTAGAGGAAAGGCATCGCCAGCAAGAGACGACAAGCCATTACCTCTGCCCCCTAATCTGTTGACGACAAGCGTTAAGACTTAGAAGTTAACGATTTGAGTTGACAGCCCCAAAGCCAGGAACAGCAAACACCTGCAACTAATAGCCGAACACCTCCCCACCCCAACCTACAAGTGCCCAATTCCAATGACATTCGTAAAATTCGGGAAATTCGTGTTCGCTAAAAATCATCCACGACGGATTTCGCACCCATCCTCCTTTCAGGCAAAATCAAAATCCGTGTTCGCCCGAACCATCCACAATGGATTCTGCGTCAAACCCGCCTTCTGTCAGCCTGGGAGTTATTTCTTGAGAAACCTGCGGTGGACTGCCAGACCTATGACGACGGCTATCAAAACACCTATACTGTTGGCCACAAAGTCCCACCAGTCGCCTGAGCGGTAGGTGGTGAGGTAAGCCTGTGCCAGTTCCATCAAGCCTCCCCATGCAGCGGGAGCCAGCACGCCGAAGACGATGAGCCGCTGCCAGCAGATGCACTTATGACTGCGCAGATACTGCCACCAGATGGCGAGCGTGAGGGTAGCATACATCACCATGTGGGTCCACTTGTCGGCCAGGGGAACATCCTCCACTGCCGGCACCTCAGGAATAGAAGCCAAGGAGAGAACCAGTATAGCCAGAGTGACAAGTAAGCCTAATGGGTAAGTTTTTATATAATGTGTAAGCATGCGTAGCTGTTTTGTATGAATATTGATGCAAAGGTAGGGAAATTCTTTGTATATTTGCAATTCGTGCGAGCAGAATGTATTGGCTGCACAATAGAACTTAACTTCATCAGCACAGCAAATGGACAGCCGAGGCAGTTTTGGCAGTAAGTTGGGTGTGGTGCTTGCATCGGCAGGCAGCGCAGTCGGTTTGGGAAACATCTGGAGGTTTCCCACTGAGGTGGGCCGCAATGGCGGTGCCGCCTTCATCTTCATTTATCTTCTGTGTGTGGTTCTGCTGGCCATGCCGGTCATGGTGAGCGAGTTCGTCATCGGACGGGCTTCGAAGACCAACACCGTACACTCTTATCGGGTGCTGGCTCCAGGCAAACCGTGGGTACTCACAGGCTTCATGGGTGTGCTGGCGGGAGTGCTCGTCCTCTCGTTCTACTCCGTGGTGGCTGGCTGGACGCTCAACTACACTGTGGAGTCGCTCACAGGACAACTGATGCATCCACAGGACTTTGCCGCCCACTTCAGCCAGTTCTCAGCCCATCCTCTGCGGCCTTTGCTCTATGTGTATCTCTTCTTGCTGCTCACCCACTTTGTGGTGTCTCGCGGTGTGAGAAACGGCATCGAGCGATATTCCAAACTCATGATGCCGCTGCTCTTCATCATCCTGCTGCTTCTGGTGGCAGTATCCATCACGATGCCAGGGTCATCTACCGGACTCACCTTCCTGCTTCGTCCTGACTTCAGCAAGATTACGGGCAGTGTGGTGCTCAGTGCCATGGGCCAGGCATTCTTCTCGCTCAGTGTGGGCATTGGCTGTCTGGTAACCTACGCATCCTATTTCGGGCACGATACCCGGCTGGTCTCTTCGGCTTTCAATGTGTGTGCGATAGACACCCTGGTGGCTGTTCTGAGCGGTTTCATCATCTTCCCCACCGTGTTCAGCGTGCCTGGCATGGTGCCCGATGCCGGTCCGGGACTGGTGTTCATCACTCTGCCCAATGTGTTCAACACAGCTTTTGCACACACGCCTGTACTCAACTATGTGTTCAGCGGCCTCTTCTATCTGCTGCTCCTGCTGGCTGCACTCACCAGCAGCATCTCTATGAACGAGATAGCCACTGCCTTTATCCACGAGAATTATCATGTGAGCCGCCACTGCTCCACCATCATAGTCACCTCTGTAGCCATCGTGCTGGGCACTGCCTGCTCGCTCTCCTTCGGTGCTTGGGCCGATGTGAAGTTGTTCGGCATGGGGTTCTTTGACCTCTTCGACTTCATTACCGCCAAGTTCATGATGCCCTTGGGCGGCATCCTCATCACGGTATTCGTGGGGTGGTATCTTGACCGCAAGTTGGCACTGAGCGAACTGACCAACGAGGGTACTTGCTGGTGCCGGGCAGCCCGTGTGATGCTGTTCCTCATCCGCTGGGTGGCTCCAGTGGGCGTGGGAGCCGTGTTCCTCAACCAGTTGATGGCCTGACGCACTCGGTATCAGCCTGCTGGCACCAACAGGGGAACCATCCTTCCCCTCATTCATCTAAATCAAAACTGTCCCAAGGAAGCAGACAGCCTCCCACGGGGCAGACAAACAGAAACAGGAAGTGACAGAAAAGAGAAACAACTTCGGAAGCAAACTGGGCGTAGTGTTTGCCGCTGCGGGCAGTGCTGTAGGACTGGGTAATGTGTGGCGCTTTCCCACTGAGGTGGGCAACAATGGCGGTGCCGCCTTCATCCTTGTATATCTGCTGTGCGTGGTGCTGGTGGGCATGCCGGTGATGATAAGCGAGTTCATCATCGGACGTCATACGCATGCCAACACAGTGAGCGCTTTTTCCAAACTGGCGCCAGGCACCTGGTGGCGCATAGGCGGTGTGGAGGGTGTGTTCGTTGCCTTCCTCATCTTCTCCTATTATATTATTATAAGCGGCTGGACGCTCTATTATATGGTAGAGTCACTCATGGGTCATCTGCAGGCCGAGAGAAACTACGGGGAGTACTTCACCACCTTTGTTTCCCATCCCTGGAAGCCCATCCTCTGCGCTGCTGTCTTCATGGCAGTCACCCACATGGTCATCGTACGCGGAGTGCGCTCGGGCATCGAGCGGTTTTCCAAGGTGATGATGCCCATGCTGTTGCTCATCATAGGCATTCTGGTGGTGTGCTCCTTCGGCATGCCTGGTTCCTCCCAGGGGCTCACTTTCCTGCTTCGGCCTGATTTCAGCAAGATTACGGGCGATGTGGTGCTTAGTGCCATGGGCCAGGCATTCTTCTCGCTCAGTCTGGCTATGGGCTGCCTGTGCACCTATGCATCCTACTTCGGACCCGACACCAATCTGGTGAAGACGGCTTTCAGTGTCTGCTCCATCGACACCTTTGTGGCTGTTCTGAGCGGATTCATCATCTTCCCTGCCGTGTTCAGTGTGGAAGGTGCTACTGTGGATGCCGGTCCGGGACTGGTGTTCCAGACTCTCCCCAATGTGTTCAACATCGCTTTCCACTCTGTGCCTGTAGTAGGCTATGTGTTCAGCGGCCTCTTCTACATGCTGCTCCTGCTGGCAGCTCTCACCAGCGCAATGTCGCTGCACGAACCGGTTACGGCTTATCTGCTCGAGGTTACCGGCATCTCACGACGTGCAGCAGCCACCTGGGTGTCATGCACTTGTGTGGCTCTCTCGTGCCTGTGCGCTCTTTCCTTCGGCCTGCTGAGCGACTGCCGCCTGTTTGGCATGACGGTTTTCAACCTCTTCGACTTCGTTTCCTCCAAGTTCATCCTGCCCTTCGGCGGCATCATCATCTGCCTGTTTGTGGGATGGAAGTTGGACAGACGGCTGGTGGAGAGTGAACTGACCAACGGGGGCAAATTGCGCTTCCGCCTGCTGCGTGCCTACATCTTCCTGGTGCGCTACGTGGTGCCTGTGGCCATCGTGTCTATCTTCCTTCACGAACTGCTGGGCAAATGAGGCGCCGACCGTTCCTTTCGCGTGCCGACCGTCGTGCACTGCTCCTGCTGGAGTGGGTGCTGGTGCTGGTGGTGCTGGGCTTCTTCGTATATTCATGGACTCAGGAGGATAGCGGGAAAGAGCCTGCCGGCCAGCGCACCGAGCGCACCACCAAACAGCACACAAGCAAGAGTCAGAGCAAGGGCAAAACATATATTTATGCCACCGAGGAGGCTCCTGTGGAGACTTTCCCTTTTGACCCGAACACCGCCGACAGCACACAGCTTCTGCGCTTGGGACTGGCTCCGTGGCAGGTGCGTGCTATCTATCACTACCGAGCCAAGCATGGGCGTTATCACACGCCAGAGGATTTCGCACGCACACCTGGCATGACCAATGAGATGTGGCAACGGCTTTCGCCTCAGATACGTATAGCTGAGCGTTACCGGTATGTAGATGCAGAAGCCATTGCAGCCAAAGCCAGGGAGAGCAGACCGAGTACCGTTCGTCCCCAGTCCAAAGCTTCTGCTGCCGACACTGCTTCTGCCCTGCCCGCCCGTTCATCTTCACTTGCCTCATCGCCTTCAGTTCCCCGCGATACAATACAGAGGCCGGTGAAATATGAGAGTCTGGTACAAGTGGATCTGGCAACAGCCGACACCAACCAGCTGAAGAAGATTCCCGGTATAGCCTCTTACCGTGCTTCGCAGATAGTCCGTTACCGCGAGAGTCTGGGCGGTTTCGTGAGTGTAGAGCAGGTGATGGAGTCTTGTTCCATGCCCGATGATGTGCTCGACTGGTTTTGTCTCTCGCACACCCGAACCCGCAAGGTAAACCTCAACAAGGCTTCTGTGCAGTCGATGCGCCGTCACCCTTACATCTCATTCTATCAGGCTCGTGCCATCTACGAGCGCCGCACCGACAAAGGTCCCCTCCGCTCGCCATCCGACCTGGAGTCCCTCAAGGAGTTCACCCCAAGAGACATAGAGCGCCTCCAGCCATACATAGAATTCTAAAAGACCACAGATTGTTTCTATTAACGAACACGGATTACCACGGAGATGTTTTTTTAACGAACACGGATAGCACGGATTACACGGATGTAAGAAAGAAGTTTTCTCTCAATAACTATCCGTAAAATCCGTGTAATCCGTGTTCAAATAAAACTACGCAGCACGCATTATAACAGAGCATACCGAGCACGGAGAATGCCGATAAATCCTAATGACTCACGGTTATTTCCACAAAGGCGCATCTTCCCATCCTTGCGGAAATCCCATGGCATTCGTATCTACCTCATGATATTGTGACAACAAATCCTTGAAGGCAACACATAAGCCATTTTGAGAATCAATGGCATTTAGCCAATACAACAAACAGCAAAGAACCGAATAAAGTCGATTGGCGACTTCCGGCTTATCCGTTATCCATGCTTGTTTTAATCTCATCGGGAGTTGAGGCATTACCGGCATCACTCGATTCCAAACACGTCCATGATGAGCACAACAGTTGCGAAGGGTATTGATGGATTTCATCCAACTTTCGAGTATCTCTTGTTGAGGTACACCATAGGAACGAGCTATTTTCTTCTTGACTGCGCCATTGGCGAAATTGAAATATAACTTTGTCAGGCATCCGAATGATGTCAGATCTATTAGTTTCCATGCTGGCGGAAAGTCCTCCTTGCCATACTTCACATAATGTTCTTTGATAAAATCATCCTTGGAGCGCTGCAACTCCCTATCCAAAGAAGAAAGATTCTCTGCAAACATATGCTTGTCAACAGCCAAATCAGGATTGACAAACCAAAATGCCCCAGAATTCAGAGAAAACAGATTGATAACCTTCGCACGCAAAGAAATCTCTATCTTTTGAATAGCAGAAAACAGCAAAGTTCTAAGTTTCGCATCAAACTCATAAAGCCTCACAGCCTTCTCAAAAGCTGCATTTTCCTTATAGCCATGCCCGCCTGGCGCTTTGAAGGGGTGCAAATATGCGGCAAATCTAAAATAACTGACATTCTCAAGGAAATCAAAAGCCTTTCTCTCATCCATGATAACCAGCCCCTCATTTTGAAGATTGGCTAAAAGGGGCTCACCCGACAAACCTAGGGGAGAGATTCCACAAACCAAAAGAAAAGTTATACATTTGCACCATGAACACACAA
>UQST01000060.1 GCA_900543815.1 uncultured Prevotellaceae bacterium | reverse complement strand
AGAACGATTTACTCTCGTTGGTTGCAACGAGGGAAGTCGTGCATGGGGGAGTACGACAAACCTACCTGAGTAGTTACATAAAATCTTAATAAGTCCTAATTTATTTCCGTAACAACGGGATTCGCATTATCTTTGCTTTTAGATTATAAAACTCTAAGTTGATTATGAGGAATCCCTTGTTTCCAATATTGATGTCGGCAGCGATGCTTGCCTCATGCGCTGAGCAGTATGTGGTAAACGGCTCGTCGAATGTAGAGGGACTGGAAGGCAAGACACTTTACCTGAAAGTGTTTGCGGGAGAAGACATGCGCGCCATCGACTCTTCGCGCGTGGTTCACGGCAAGTTCCGCTTTCGTGGAGTCCTCGATTCGGTCACCATGGCCAATGTCTTTGTGGATGACACCAGCGTGATGCCTGTTGTGCTCGAGAGCGGAGAGGTATCGCTCAACATAGGAGAAAGCACGCAGAGCGCCACAGGAACGCCCATGAACGACAGCCTGAGCCAGTTCATCCAGCGCAAGACGCAAATCGATGCGCAGATGGCAGAGCTTCCTCACCTGGAATCACAGATGATCATGGACGGCATCAGCCTCGACCAGATAAGCGTGGAGCTGGGTGCCAAAGCACGCGCACTCAACGACGAGAATGACCGGCTCGTATCGCGCTTCATCTCCAGCAATTATGACAACGTGCTCGGACCGGGCATCTTCATGATCATGACCAGCGCGCTGCAGTATCCCATACTCAATCCCAAGATAGAGGCAATCATCTCACAGGCACCCCCTTACTTCCTCAACCACCCCTATGTGCGCGAGTACATCAAGGCTGCCGAGAGCAATATGGAGAAAATGCACGACTATTAGAAAACCGGCGCACCCGTGTGCCCCAAAATCCTAATCACTCATGAACATACTTTACAGAATATACCAGCTGTTCATAGCATTGCCTCTGGTGCTCCTGTCAACAGGCCTCACCTGCCTTGCCACCATCATCGGCTGCACCATAGGCAACGCACACTTCTGGGGTTATTGGCCTGCACATATATGGGGTAGGGTGATGTGCCACGTCATGCTGCTGCCTGTGCATGTAGAGGGAAGGGAGAATCTGCAGGAGAACCAGTCCTATGTGTTCGTGGCCAATCACCAGGGTCCTTACGATATCTTCCTCGTGTATGGCTTCCTGGGGCGCCATTTCAAGTGGATGATGAAGAAGCAGCTGCGCAATCTGCCGCTGGTGGGCAAAGCCTGCGAGAGCAGTGGCCAGATCTTCGTAGATAAGAGCGGCCCCAAGAGCATACAGCGTACCTATGACAACGCACGACGTGTCTTGAAGGACGGCACCAGCCTGATGGTGTTCCCTGAGGGTGCACGCACCTTCACCGGACATATGGGCATCTTCCGCCGAGGCGCTTTCCAGTTGGCCGACGAGCTGCAACTGCCTGTGGTGCCTGTGACCATCGACGGCACATTCGATGTGCTTCCCCGACAGAAGGGCGTCAATTTCCTCACCTGGCATCGCCTGCGCCTGGTCATCCACAAGCCTATCCCGCCCATCGGACAGGGGGCTGACAATATCAAGCATGCCATGAGCGAGAGCTACGACACCATCATGCAGGCACTCCCCCTGGAGTACCAGGGGTATGTAGAAAACCTCGACCAGTGACCCACACAGAACATTTCACCATCCCCCGCATAGCTCCATACATCCAATGGGGCTACTTCTTTCATGCCTGGGGATTTCCGTTCAGATACGAGCAGCTCTCGCGTGTACATGACTGCATGGGATGCCGCTCGGCCTGGATAACCTCGCTTCCTCAGCCCGAACAACCCAAAGCGCGTGAGGCCGAAAGGCTTCTGCAGGATGCGCGCAGGCTTCTGGACCGTTGGAGTCAGGAAAGTGCACACACACATTTCCGCGTGCGGCTCCTGCAGGCCAATGGCGATGGTGATGACATCTATCTGCCCGAACTCCAGCGCTCAATACCCCTCCTGCGCCAGCAGACGGCTCAGACTGGTGCACCCTGCCTGTGTCTGTCCGATTTCGTTCGCCCGCGCTCGCAGGGTATCAGCGACCAGATAGGCATTTTTGCCTCTACTGTGGATGCCCGTCTGGAGCAGTCCTTCGCCACAGATGACTATATGCACCTGTTGGCACAGACCCTTGCAGACCGCCTGGCAGAGGCAACTGCCGAACTGGGACATCTGCTTACCCGCCGCGAATGGTGGGGTTATGCGCCCGATGAGAACCTCTCGGTGGATGAACTCTTCATGGAGAAATACCAGGGAAAGCGGCCTGCCGTGGGTTATCCATCCATTCCCGACCAGAGCATCAACTTCCTGATAGATGAACTGATAGACCTCAAGTCGCTGGGCATAACGCTTACCGAATCGGGAGCCATGCGACCTCATGCCAGCACCAGCGGACTCATGCTCGCCCATCCAGCCACACGACATTTCTCCGTGGGGCAGGTGGGAGAAGACCAGTTGCGCGATTATGCTGCCCGCCGAGGAGTGTCGGTGGAATGGTTGAGGCGCTTTTTCTGATGTGAGCAACTGTTTTGCCTGATTCCATCGCTTGTTTCTTCGCGATAAGCAACTGTTTTCCAATCCATATCTCATCATTTTATCGCGGAGGAGACAGTCTTCTTCCTTTTTTCCAAAACACCCTTCCTCATTTCCTTCAAGAAGTACGAAAAGGGCGATGAAATGAGCTGTTTGGACAGGCGCATGACTTCCCCCGCCTACCTGGCCTATTGTGGGATGAAAAAGGCAGCGTGCTGCGATGGCCATTGCAGCGCGTTGCAAGGGCAGATGCAGCACGTTGCGTTGGCCGATGCACCGTACTGCGTTTGCTGTTTCAGTCAAACACGATAGCAGTTTCATACAAATGCGATAGCTGTATCATGCCAAAACGAGAGCAGATTCGGCACAATAGGTCTTGGAAATGATAATTGTGGGCAGATAGGGAAAGAGAATTGGGGAGATACTGCCAAAGGCATCTTCTGCGCCCTTTATTCTAAAAGAAATATGGCTGCAAGCGCATCTGAGTGCACCAGCAGCCACATGATGGAATAAAGAAGGCGGGCAGGAACGAATGGCCCACCCGCCTTGGTGTTTGACGTTAACTTGTTGACCCTCGGCCATTACTGCTTCTTGTGTTCCAGCGTGGGCAGCATGAGCAGGATGGAGAGTGCGCAGGCAACCAGAAGCGATACGAATGTCCAGGTCCATCCGGCATGACTCGAGATGAAGCCGATGACGGTATTGGCCAGGATGGCAGTACCGAAGAAATAGCCGAAGAAACCGGTCAGTCCGGCTGCCGTACCCGCAGCATTCTTGGGCACAAGGTCGAGCGCCTGCACGCCCACCAGCATCACGGGGCCGTAGATGAAGAATCCTATGCCCGTGAGACTGAGCGTAACCAGACTGATGTTGGGTGTCTCGAGCGAAGAGGCATACCAGTAGATGCCGATGAAGAGCGCCACAAGTGCCATGAAGAGCATGGTTGGCCAGGCGCGGTTGCCCTTGAACAGGCGGTCGCTGATGATGCCGCATATGAGCGTGCCGGGTATTGCGGCATACTCGTAAGCGAAATAAGCCCATCCTGCCGACTTGATATCCACTCCCTGGTCACTCAACAGGGCGGGTGCCCAATCGAGGCAGCCGTAGCGTACCATATAGATGAAGGCGTTGCTCAAGGCTATGGCCCACAGGCACTTGTTGGGCAATACGTGGCGAAGCATGATGTCGCGTATGCTCAGTACAGCCTCACTCTGGGCATTATAATGCTGGGGAAAATCGTTGCGCCACTTCTCCACGGCGGGCAATCCTTGGCTCTGTGGGGTGTCGCGCAGCAGGATATAGGCCAGCAGGGCAATGGGGATGACGGTGGCTGCCGGGAAGATGAATGTGCCTGCCAGGAAGTAGAACTCGGAGTGGGTACCATAGAGCCAGGAGCCGAACCATACGGCTCCATAGCTTGCCATTGGGCCTATGAGTCCGCCGCCCACGTTGTGTGCACAGTTCCAGATAGCCATCATGGTACCTCGTTCATTCTGTGAGAACCAATGGGTCATCACTCTGCCGCAGGGAGGCCAGCCCATGCCGCCAAACCATCCAACCAGGAAGTTGAGAGCACCCATCAGAGCCACAGCCAGCGTGCGGCGCTCAGGATGGTTGACCAGATCGAGCCATGTGACGGGAACTGCCATGCAAGCCATGGCTATGGCACTCAGTACCAGTCCCAGAGGCAGGAACTTGCGGGCATCGCTACGGTCGGATACCGAGCCCATCAGAAACTTGCTCAGGGCATAGGCTACGGCATTCATTCCGAGCGCCAGACCCAGTTCGCCTTTGTCCATTCCCAACTGTTCCAGCATGGGTATGGCCATGGCAAAGTTCTTGCGCACCAGATAAAAGGCGGCATAACCGATGAATGCGCCTGTAAACACTTGCGCCCGCAGGCGACGATAGCGTGCATCGGCCGCGGGACCTGTGGTCTCGGGACGGAAAGGTGGGGGAGATAGTAGGTTCATGTTGTTTCCTCTTGCGGGCAAAACAGCCTCATGCGCGTGTCTGCCCTATACATTATTATATTTAAGTAATTCTGTTTCGACTTCCTTCTATATAAGCAGGGGTATGCGGGTGGAGTGGTTTTGCCTCTTCAGGGGATGCTGAAGGGGAATACGCGATAGCCGGCCTGCTCGTCCTTCAGAGTCTGGCTGAGCCACACCAGCACATACTCGCCAGGTGCCAGATTCTCGGCCGGCTGGCACACGAAAGCCTGCTTGCCGTCGGCCTTGATGGTGAACTGAGGCGGCTCCAGGCGCACATACTTGTTGTCGCGAAGCTCGCTCTTGGCCAATCGCCTGTGGTCGTGCCGCCTTTTGAGCTGTACCAGCGCATAATCCACCAGCGTCTCCCGCTCGCCCGGCTCCACCTTGAGCACAGGCTTGCGGTCGTCTGTCACTTGGCGCGAAGACTTTCCCCACAGGTAGAGCACGCGCGTATCCTTGAGCTTTTTGCCCGCTATGCTCCATCCCGGTTTGATTTCCGTCTGCATCTCCTCCATCTTGAGGGGCACCCAGGAGTCAGCCACGCGGAGCGACACTTCCTGTGCCTGGCACAGGGAAGCGTATAGGCAGAGCCATAAGAGTATATTCCTTTTCATCTCATGCAAAATTAACTCTTTGTGCAGACTTGGGCAAGTTTATGCTTGGATAAGTGGAAATAAATCCTTTTCTTTGCATTCATTATGACATACGAACTGCTTAAACTGGGCATTACAGAGCTCAACGTGATGCAGCAAGACATGCTGCTGGCCGCCCGCAAGTGGGAAAGGATAGTGCTGCTGAGCCCCACAGGCTCGGGCAAGACATTGGCTTATCTGCTGCCGGTACTGAGCCAGATGGACGAGACAAAGGAGCATCTGCAGACGCTGGTACTGGTTCCCTCACGCGAGCTGGCCATCCAGACCACCGATGTGGTGCGCCGCCTTTGTCCCCAATGCCGCGTGATGGCTTGCTACGGCGGGCATGCGGCAATGGACGAGCACCGCACCATGAAGGGGCTGCACCCGCAACTGATAGTGGCCACACCAGGCCGTTTCCTCGACCACATGGACAAGGAGAACATCTCGACCAACGCTCTATCGACTCTCGTGATAGACGAGTTTGACAAGTGTCTCGAACTGGGATTCCAGGCTCAGATGGAAGGTATCATCGGCCGACTGGGCCAGGTGAAGAGGCGCATCCTGCTCTCGGCCACCGACAACCCCTCCATCCCGAAGTTTGCAGGCGGCGACGGCTTCCAGCGCATCTCATTCCTGGACAAGGAGGAGTCGCTTCCCGACGGCATCACGGTATATCAGGTGGATTCGCCCGAGAAGGACAAACTGGACACCCTGCTGCGCCTCGTGTGCATGTTGGGCACCCAGAAGAGCCTCGTGTTCCTGGGCTTCAGGGAGAGCGTAGAGCGCGTGGGCACCTATCTGCGCGCCCATGGAGTGAGTGCCGACCTGTTTCACGGAGGACTGGAACAGCAGGTGCGCGAGCGTGCCATCCACCGTTTCTCATGCGGTTCATGCAACGTGCTGGTATGTACCGACCTGGCTGCACGCGGACTGGATATAGATGGCGTGCAGAACGTGATTCACTACCATCTGCCTGCCGACCAGGTGACCTATGTGCACCGCAACGGACGCACGGCCAGATGGGACGGCACGGGCAACGCCTACTTGCTGGTGGGGCCGCAGGAGCGGATGCCTGAGTTTGCAGTGGCCGACAGCCAGCCTTACCATCTGCCCCAGCGTGTGCCGGCTCCCGCAAAGCCCCTTTGGGCCACTATATATATAGGTAAAGGCAAGAAGGACAAGATAAGCCGAGGCGACGTGGCAGGATTCCTGAGCAAGGTGGGCGGACTGGAACGCGACCAGATAGGCCGTATAGACGTGCTGCCGCAATGGTCCTATGTGGCTGTTGACAGCCGTCAGGTGCGCCCGCTTCTGGCCAAGATACGCGGACAAAAGATAAAGGGCATCAAGACCATCTTCGCGCTGGCTGACTGACAGCAAGACAAAAGATATGCCCCGAAAGCATGTGACTCACAGGAGTCTGGCTTTCGGGGCTTATTGCGTTAGGGTGGAAGCGGTGCTTATTCGCTGAACTTGGCGTAGCCTCTTATCATGTGACGAAGGTTGCTGAGCAGTTCCTGCGACTCCTGAACCAGGCTCAGGAACAGAATCATCGACTCCAGATTGACGGGGCGGTTCTGTATATCGTCGATGATAGTCTTGCGGTAGCCCGACAGCTGGCGCTGGAGAGCCGTGGCGTCGGCACGCAACTCTTCGGGAGAATCGTTCATTCCGGCATCATCCACTCTGCTGTCATCGAGCAGGATGTAGGCTCTGTCGAAGAGGCGGAGTATCTCCTTGCGGAAAGCCATGAAGGGAGTGATGTACTCGCTGTTGACCGGCAGGAAGTTGTTGCCTATATGCTCGCGGCAGGGCTCTGTGATACGCTTGAGGCAATAGAGCATCTGGTTGAGCGCTCCTATGGAGAGGAAGTACCAGGTGTTGCGCTCTATGCTCAGCATGTGATTGACCCTGCGGAGGGCAAGTACCTCCTTGCGGCGCTGGCGCTTGAGCTGGTTGCGCTGCTCCTCGATGCGTGACGAAGCCTTCTTGAGCGGGCGGTATTCCTCGCGGAAGAACGCATCGGTCACCTGCCTGTAGCAGTCGGCCACGAAGGCAAGCTGCATGCGGCTGTAGAGGCGCACGTGCTTGGTGAGCAGAGTCCAGTTGTTGTTCTCGTCACGCGAACGCATGATCTGCACGAAGAGGTTGTCCTGATTGTCCTGCGCACTCTTCTTGGCCTGCTTGATATTGCTTCTCACCAGGAACACGATGGCCACCACGATACCGATGGCCATGGCGGGGAAGTGGCCGAAGAACATGATGCAGGTGACCAGATAGCACACGATGAAGGCCACACCAGCCGTGATGAACCATCCGCCTATCACCGAGAGCACACCTGTGATGCGGAATACGGCACTCTGGCGGCTCCATGCGCGGTCGGCCAGACTGGTACCCATGGCCACCATGAAGGTGACGTAGGTGGTGGAGAGAGGCAGCTTGAGGCTTGTGCCCATGGCCACCAACAGGCCAGCCAGCACCAGATTGACAGCCGCACGCACCTGGTCGAAGGCAGCTCCGGCAGGCAAGACTGCCTCGTCGGTACAGAAGCGTGAGTCAATCCAGCGGCTTACAGGAGCCGGCACAACGCTTCCCACAGCCTTGGCACATACCATAGTGGAACGCACGAGCGTACGTGCTACGGCCGACGAACCGAACATCTCCTCGCCTTCGTCCTGCCTGCTCAGATCTACGCTCGTCTTCACCACGTTCTGCGCCTTGGGTGAGAACACCAGCGCAAGCACCATCACGATACCTGCCGCCACCAAGAAGAGGATGGGTGTGTGGGCACTGTTCATCAGGCTGCCCATGAGGAATCCTGCGGGGTCGCTGTTGCCATGGGCCATATAGTCCTGATAGGCATCCAGTCCGGTAAGGGGCACACCCACGAAGTTGACCAAGTCATTCCCAGCGAAAGCCATTGCCAGGGCGAATGTGCCGGCCAGCACCACAGTCTTCATCACGTTCAGCCCTATGAGGCTCAATACCGTCATCACCAGGCTCATGAGCAGGGTGCCGCCACCCAGGATGAGCCACGTGTTGTCGTTGACGAATGCGTGCAGCTGGGGAGTCATCAGCGTGGAACCCTTCAGTCCGCCCACCAGCATGAACCACGCGATACTGGTGATGGCTATACCGCCGAAGATGCCGTTCTTCACGTGCGAACGGCCGTTGAACGTGAATATCACACGTGCCAGCCATTGCGTGATGAAGCCCAGCACAAAGGCGATGGCCACACTCAGGAAGATACCCATGATGACGCTCATGGCCTTCTCGGTATTGATGAGGTCGCCCAAGGTGAGCAGATGGCCGGCCGAGTCGGTGGCTCCTTGCATGATCTTGACCAAGGCGAGAGCGAACGCTCCTCCCAGCAGCTCAAACACCATACTGACGGTAGTGGATGTGGGCATACCCAGACTGTTGAACACATCCAGCAGCAGCACATCGGTAAGCATGACGGCCATGAAGATGCACATCACGTCATAGAAGGAGAAGAACTCGGGCGTCATGATGCCGTGGCGGGCCACATCGAGCATGCCGTTGCTCAGCGAGGCACCTGCAAACACGCCTATCGAGGCGATGATGACAATCGTGCGGAAGCGTGCAACCTTGGCTCCGATGGCCGAATTGAGGAAGTTCACAGCATCGTTGCTCACACCCACCACCAGGTCAAATACGGCCAGGATGATGAGGAAGATGACGATGCACAGGAATAATGTATTCATATGTAAATGTATATGTTTGTTTCACTTTTGCTGCTTCCCGCCCCGTGGCAGGAGACTTCTGCCGGCTACAGGGCCAGGTAGAGTGCTGTGAGGAACACCACCAGGATGATGGCACGTACCAGATTGTAGATGAACTCGACTTTCTTTGCATCCATAACATCTGCTTTTTTAAGTTCGCCACAAAGGTAAAAGTTGCATGTTACAAGCGTGTTACACGCCCGTTACGAGTGTGTTACACGGCCTCTGGAGAGCACAAAGTGAAAAAATTGTTATACGATTGTAACATTCCTGTTGTGTGGTTTTAACGAAAATGTAATACCTTTGTAGCATCCAATAAGCGAGTATTACACACACAAACATCAAGTTTATGGAATTTCTGATACTGGTTGGCTCAGTTGCCCTACTGATGTACGGCATGAAAGTCATGAGTGAGGGTCTGCAGAAGATGGCAGGCAGCCGCTTGCGTACAGTCCTGAGCACCATGACCACCAACCGCTTTACCGGCCTGCTCACAGGCGCGTTCATCACCACCTCCATCCAGTCATCCACAGCCACCACGGTCATGACCGTGAGTTTCGTCAGCGCGGGACTCCTCTCGCTCTCGCAGGCCATTTCTGTCATCATGGGCGCCAATATAGGCACCACCGCCACGGCGTGGATTATGGTTCTGGGTGGCAGTTTCGACATGCGTATGATGGTATATGCAGGCATCATCGCAGCCATTGCCCTGATTTATACCAAGAAGAATGTGAACGTGGGAGAGTTTCTGATGGGACTCTCCCTTATGCTTCTTGGTCTCACCACCCTCAAGGTGAATGCCGCCGACATGCATCTCGACCAGAACGTGCACATTCAGACCTTCCTGCAGAGCGTGAGCGGATGGGGCTTCGGCAGCTATCTGCTCTTCCTGGTCATAGGCGGACTGCTCACCTGTGCCGTGCAAAGTTCGGCGGCCATCATGGCCATCACCATGACGCTCTGCAGTACGGGCGTGCTCGACATCTATCTGGGCATCGCGCTCGTCATGGGAGAGAACGTGGGCACCACCATCACGTCCAATATAGTGGCCATGAGCGCCAACACGCAAGCCCAGCGGGCAGCCCGTGCGCACCTCATCTTCAACCTCTTCGGAGTCATTTGGGTGCTGTGCATCTACACGCATTTCGTCAATTTTGTGTGCTCTCTGGTGGGCTGCGACCCCGAGCATGTGGAGAATCCTGTCATCCTGAACGTGGTGCTGGCAGCATTCCACACGGCCTTCAACGTGTGCAACGTGCTCATCCTTATATGGTTCATCAAGCCGATGGAGAAAATTGTGTGCATGCTCGTACCGCAGAAGGAAGGACAGGACGAGGTGGAAGAAGGCCGGCTGAAGTATATCGGAGGCGGACTGCTCAGCACAGCAGAGCTCAGCATCTTTGAGGCCAGCAAGGAAATCAACCTCTTTGCCATCCGCTGCCAGCGCATGTTCTCGCTGGTGAAGGAACTGATAGAGACCGACAACGGGGACGACTTCAACAAGCTCTTCTCACGCATCGAGAAGTACGAGAACATCACCGACAGCATGGAGGTGGAGATAGCCAACTACCTGCACAAGGTGAGCGAGGGAAGGCTCTCAAGCGAGTCGAAGACCCAAATCCAGTGCATGCTGCGCATGATATCCGAACTGGAGTCGATAGGCGACTCGTGCTACAATCTGGGGCGCACCATCAACCGCCTGCACATGCATTCCAAGGAGCGCTTCTCCGATGAGCAGACCAAGCACATCCACACCATGATCTCACTCGTATCGCACGCGCTCGACGCGATGGTAAACGTGGTGGAGAAAGCCCCCGAGCACCAGTATGCCGACTATAACGTGTCGTACAATATCGAGCACGAAATCAACAATTACCGCAACCAGCTGAAGAACCAGAACCTGCAGGACATCAACGATGGCCTCTATAGTTATCAGATAGGCGTCTATTACATGGACTTCATCAGCGAGTGCGAGAAGCTGGGCGACTACGTGGTGAATGTGGTTCAGGCCACCAAGTAAGCCTTCCGCCCTGCGCGATAGAGACACACACATACACACATTCCCGAGGGGTTGCTTCTGCCACAGGAGCGCCCCTCGCTGCTTTCCGCACGCTCCTTCCCCACAGACTTGCTTCTGCCCCAACCGCCTGGCAGCTTGTGTCTGGCAAAAAGCGTGAAGCGCCTTTAGTGTAATATCAAGCATTACGCTGAATCATGCCAATCGATAAGGCAACGGACTCTTCTCACTCCTGTCATCATTTCCTGTTCCTCCTTTCTGTCTCTTTTCCGGTCTTGGGAAATCCGCCCCCTGATTCCCAATTCCCTGGTTGTTGATTCAGAATAAGAATTTTCTCTCTAGTTGGGAAAATATTTTTTCTCTACTGGAAATGTGATTTTCTGCGCGCTATCCTATCACACCACAAAGGTACGACAAGCGCACGTGGCAATCATACGATTCGATACGTTTCAGTACGATTCGATACGATTCCGTATGATTCCCCGTGCAGTCCCTGCGCCTTGCCTTCCTCACGGCATGCCCGGGTGGGCCACGATGAACCTTTCCTGTGCCACCTTCTGCCACCAGATTGCCCACCATGCCGCACATTTCCTTCCAGCTGCGGTCGGAATGCATAAATTCTGCGCCACTTGTGTGCATTCACAGGATAGGAAAAAGTTTTGTGACGAGCGACTGGTGCATGCCTTTTGACGATTGCGAGAGCAAAAACGGCAAATTTTTCGTGCTTTTGCCAAGATTTGGCATGGCTGGAGGGGTTGGTTTACTGATGTTGTACTTCATTTCTGTCTTGTCTGTCTTGTTCGTTGATGTGATGTAAACTATTGGTTATCAGCCTTTGAGAGAGACTGTGGCTAGGAGAACCTTCCATTTCTTCCAATCTTCCAATCAAGTTTCAAGGAATGCCCCCCTTTCTTATTATAT
>UQST01000059.1 GCA_900543815.1 uncultured Prevotellaceae bacterium | reverse complement strand
GAGTGACAGATATAAGGTTCTTCCTTTTCAGACTTACAAGGCTGTATGCTTAATCCCCTAGGTTTATCGGGTGAGCCTCCTGGACTTCTACAGTTGCGCAGACGCAGGTTTAAGAGTAGGCCGCTTGTTAGAAAACAAAAAGAAGCACTTCCTCACGGAAAAGCTTCTCCTTACTAACAATCTTTATTAACCTAAAAAACAAAAACTAACAATCTTTATAACCTAAAAACACCTAAGACGGAAGTTAGAACTTCACAGTTCCGTTATGTATCCGTCCCTTTTGCTGGTGCAAAGTTAAGGCGAAATCCTCGCAACGCCCAAAAAAATCCAAAGAAAAACGCTGTGAAGTCCAACTTTCTTGATATAAATCAAGGAAAGACGGCTATTTTGCCCCAAAAACATGTAACTTTGTGGTGAGGGAGTGGCTCCTGAGGCATGCCAAGGGGTGCGCCGGGCCTTTTCCCGCAACTAAATGAGAATGCAATGAACTATACGTTGAATGAGTGGTGGGCTTCGCTCACCGTGGCCGAGAAACAGCGCATAGCCTCGAAAGTGGCTGGGCGCGAGGTGGTTTACCCCGAGTGTACCGTAGTGTGGAACAGCCTTGAGGAGGAGAAGCAGCACTGGATACATGACCACTGCACTGCCGCGCACGGGCTGGAGATGAAGGAATGGACGGTGGACGAAAACTTCTCCTGCTGAACGGACTATGGGTAGAAACAAGTTCTCCGCGCAGGAGATAAAGGAAATCAAGGGCCTTCTGAGGAGGAAGAACAGCACAAAGAGGTTCGGCCAGAAGATGATTCGCCACGTGTTGCGCGTGGATTATGAGTTCAACATATCCGACTTCAACGAGCCAGGCAAGGCTTTCGGAGAGGCCGAGCTCGATGCTGCTCTGGAGCGTGGGGCCATCCTGATACTCGACGATGCCACCATTGCCGATATGAAGGAGAAGCGAGCGCGTGACCGTGCACGCGATGAGGCCGCCCGGCTTGAAGCCAATCCGCCTGCCGAGGGAACCGATTGGAAGAAGGCCATGGAGGAGTGGCAGCAATGGGAGGACGCGCAGGCTGGCAAGGAGGAGCAGGTATGAGCGGCCGTATCATGAGGGTGCTGGCCATGCTGGTACTGGCTTGCATCACGTGTGCCGGCAGCATGCTGGCACGCAAGGGAAAGACTGCGAGGCGTGCACAAAGCGTGCGTCTGCTGTATTGGAACATACAGAACGGCATGTGGGACGGGCAGACCGATGACTACCGGCGCTTCACCTCGTGGGTGGACAGCCTGAAGCCCGACGTGTGCGTGTGGTGTGAGGCGCAGAGCATATGGCGCACCAATTCCGACAAGGCTCTGCCGCGGGAGGAACGCCAGTTGCCCGGACGCTGGCCCGAACTGGCGGCACGCTACGGTCATACCTATATATATATAGGAGAGCACCGCGACAACTATCCCCAGGTAATCACCTCGCGCTTCCCTCTGACCAATGTGAAGCGTCTGGGCGGCAATGCCGACACGCTGGTGGCACACGGCGCCGGCTGGGCGCAGATGCAGGTGGGCAAGCAGAGCATCAACCTTGTGGCACTGCACACATGGCCCCAGGCATATGCCCAGGGCGCCAAGGACCGCGAACAGAGCATCGCCGGGCATGGCGGTGACAGGCAGCGGCGGATGGAGGTGGAGTACATCTACAGGCACACCCTGGGCAGCGTGCCCGATGGGGACAGGCAAATGTGGCTCATGATGGGCGACTTCAACTCGCGCTCGCCATTGGACAATTTCCACTACCACTATGCGCCCGAGGACCCGCGCTTCTGGACTCAGGGATTCATCCTGGAGCACACCCCCTATATCGACATCATTGCCTACAGGCATCCCCACCAGTTTGTCAGCACTTCCACAGGTGGCCGCATCGACTTTGTCTATTGCACGCGACCCGTGTATGAGCGCATCACCGAGGCCCGCGTGATACGTGATGCCTACACCAGCCAGGTGCGTGATGCACAGAAGTTGAGCAACTTCTATCACCCCTCTGACCATCTGCCGATCTTGGTGAATTTCACTGTGGAGTAGCCCGCAGCTGCCCTCCGTGCCGCTTCAAGCGGTGCGCCAGGGTCCGAGAGGCAAAATTCCAGCCCAGGGGCAGTGATTTACAAGGGAAAAATAGTACCTTTGCACAAATCAAAAAATTGCGATGGAAAAGAACTTCAAGAGAACAACTGTCACGGCCGCTTTGCCATATGCCAACGGCCCAGTGCATATAGGTCACCTGGCGGGGGTGTATGTACCCGCCGACATATACGTGCGCTACTTGCGACTTAAGGGACGCCAGGTAGCCTTCATCGGTGGTAGCGACGAGCACGGAGTGCCTGTCACCATCCGTGCACGCAAGGAGGGAATCACCGTGCAGCAGGTGGTGGACCGCTATCATGAGCTTATCAAGGAAAGTTTCAAGCGCTTCGGCATCTCGTTCGACGTGTATAGCCGCACCACGAGCCCCACTCACCACAAGCTCGCAAGCGACTTCTTCCGCAAACTCTATGACGAGGGCAAGTTCGTGGAGAAGGTTAGCGAGCAGTTCTATGACGAGCAGACCGGCCATTTCCTTACGGACCGAAACATACGCGGCGAGTGTCCGCGATGCCACGCAGCGGAGGCTTATGGCGACCAGTGCGAGAAGTGTGGTGCCACGCTCAGCCCTGAGGAACTCATCAATCCCTATAACGCCGAGACTGGCAATCCGCTGGTGAAGCGTGCCACAAAGCACTGGTACCTGCCACTTGACCAGTATCAGCCCTGGCTGGAGCAGTGGATTCTGCAGGGTCATAAGGAGTGGAGAAGCAATGTCTATGGGCAGTGCAAGAGCTGGCTCGACGGTGGCCTGCATCCCAGAGCCGTCACCCGCGACCTCGACTGGGGCATCCCCGTACCCGTGGAGGGCGCTGAGGGCAAGGTGCTCTACGTGTGGTTTGATGCCCCCATCGGCTATATAAGCAATACTAAAGAGCTGTGCGATGCCCAGCCAGAGAAGTTTGGTAGCTGGGAGACATGGTGGAAGGATCCCGAGACCAGGCTGGTGCACTTCATCGGCAAGGACAATATCGTGTTCCACTGTATCGTGTTCCCCTCAATGCTCAAGGCACATGGCGGCTACATCCTGCCCGATAACGTGCCCAGCAATGAGTTCCTCAATCTGGAAGGTAATAAGATAAGCACCAGCAAGAACTATGCTGTGTGGCTCAACGAATACCTCGACGAGATGCCCGGCAGGCAGGACGAGCTCCGCTATGTGCTCACTGCCAACGCCCCTGAGACGAAGGACAATGACTTCACCTGGGCAGACTATCAGGCCCGCTGCAACAATGAGTTGGTGGCCGTATATGGCAACTTCGTCAACCGCGCCCTGCAGCTCACACAGAAGTACTACGACGGCGAGGTGCCCGCACCGGGCCGGCTGACCGATTACGACCAGCAGACACTCGATGAGTTCCGCGGTGTGAAGGAGAAGTTGGAGGGCTTGCTCGAGGCATTCAAGTTCCGTGAGGCGCAGAAGGAGGCCATGAACCTGGCCCGCATAGGCAACAAGTACATAGCCGACAGCGAGCCTTGGAAGGTGGTGAAGACTGATCCGGAGCGCGTGAAGACCGTCATCTACATCAGTCTTCAGCTGACGGCCAACCTGGCCATTGCCTTTGAACCTTTCCTGCCATTCAGCAGCGAGAGGCTGCGCACCATGATAGACATGCCTGAGTTCAGCTGGGAAGACCTCGGCAAGACCGACCTCCTGGCACCCGGCAAGCGCCTGCCCAAGCCCGAGCTCCTCTTTACCAAGGTGGAGGATGAGGCCATCGAACTGCAGATGAAGAAGCTGCAGGATACCATCAAGGCCAATGAGGAGGCTGCCTATAAGGCCCAGCCCGTCAAGGAGACCGTGGCCTTTGAGGACTTCCAGAAGCTTGACATACGTGTGGGCATAGTGAAGGCTTGCGAAAAGGTAAAGAAAAGCAAGAAGCTCCTGTGCTTCTCCCTTGATGACGGCAGCGGCACCGACCGCACCATCCTGAGCGGTATCGCGCAGTGGTATGAGCCTGAGCAGATGGTGGGCAAGCGCGTGCTCTTCATTGCCAACCTCGCTCCCCGTAAGATCATGGGCGAGGAGAGTCATGGCATGATACTCAGTGCGGTGAACTATGATGGCAACCTCAGTGTCACCACCACGCTGGATGAGGTAAAGGGCGGAAGCACTGTGGAATAGCCGGCAGGCGGCTGCTCTGACTGCAGGGCACCGTTGGCACGGTACATTCTGTACGTTACGGACAAATACGCAATATGGCAGGTGAACTGAAGGAGAAGGCTGCGAGAGGATTTCTATGGGGAGGACTGAACAATGGCGCTGTGCAGTTGCTTGGCGCGCTGTTCGGCATCTTCCTCCTGCGACTGCTCTCGCCCAGTGACTATGGCAAGATAGCCATGCTCACGGTCTTTGCCAACCTGGCCAGCACATTGCAGGAGAGCGGCTTCATGGCCGCTCTCTGCAATCTGAAGCAACCCACCGACAGGGACTACAATGCCGTCTTCTGGTTCAACATCCTCATGGGTGGCACGCTCTATGCGGTGCTCTACCTGTGTGCACCGCTCATCGCTGACTTCTATGGCGATGCCGACTTGCTTTGGCTCAGCCGCTATATGTTCCTGGGCTTTCTGGCCGCCAGCTTCGGCACCGTACAGCGTGCCTGGCTGTTCCGCAACATGATGAACAAGCAGACGTGCATCATAGCTGTGACCAGTCTGGTGCTCTCCAATGTGGTGGGCATCCTCATGGCGTGGCAGGGCTATGCCTATTGGGGACTCGCCACACAGAGCCTGCTCTTCATCTCCTGCATGACGGTGATGAACTGGCATTATTCTCCCTGGCGTCCTTCACTGCGCATCGACCTCCGTCCGGCCTGGCAGATGTTCGGCTTCAGCAGCAAGCTCCTGCTCACCAATATCGTCAACACACTCAGCAGTAACGCCTTCAGTTTCCTCCTTGGCAAGTTCTACGGTGCCCATTCAGCGGGTGTCTATGGCAATGCACGCAAGTGGGACGACATGTGTTCCTGCACTATCAATGGCATGCTTACTGGTGTGGCACAGCCTGTCATGGCGCAGGTGCGTGACAGCAAGGAGCGTAGCCGGCAGGTCTTCCGCAAGATGCTTCGCTTTGTCTCCTTCGTGTCCTTCCCCTGCATGTTCGGTGTGGGACTCATCGCCAGGGAGTTCTTGCTGATATTCGTGGGACCGAAATGGGAGGAGAGCGCCTTTCTGCTGTCCCTGCTATGCATCTATGGTGCCGTGTTCCCCCTGCTCACCCTCTATGGCCAGATGGTCATCAGCCAGGGCAAAAGCAACCTCAACATGTGGAGCACCATGTCGCTCAGCATCCTCATACTGGTTGGCCTGGTGGCCATGCACTCCTTCGGCCTCTATGCCATGGTGTATTATTTCATCTCGATAAACATCGTGTGGCTCTTCGTATGGCAGTTCTTTGCCTGGCGCTTGATAGGTCTGAGGCTGTGGGAGGCGCTCTGCGATGTGCTCCCCTTCCTGTTGCTCAGTGCCGCCTGCATGGCTTTCACCTGGTGGGTAACGCGTCCCATCGAGCATCTGTGGCTGCTCATGCTGGCCAAGATAGTGGTGGCCGCCGTGCTCTACGTCACCCTCATGTGGCTCACCGGAGCCCGCATCATGCGAGAGGCAGCAGGCTATCTGCTGCACCGCAAGAATTCGGTCTGACCCTCCTGCCGTCCCAGACTACCTCCGGCAATCCGCCCTTTGAACCCAAAGAATACATTATATAATCTGACAAACAATACAACACAACCCGCTTCACCATGAACATTGCCTATTTGATATCCGCTCACACCGACCCCGCACAACTGCGTCGCCTGGTGCTCGCCCTGCATGCCGATGCCGAGTATTTCGTTCATATAGATGCCAAGAGCGACCTCAGCCAGTTTGCTTCTGCCCTCAGCCTCCCCAACGTGCACTATATCGGAGACCGCGTAGATGTGCGCTGGGGCACACTGCGCGAGGTGCAGTATCAGATGAACCTCATCAGGGCGGCTGTCACATTCCCCCGCCATTTCGACCGCATCTTCTTCCTCAGCGGCATGGACTATCCCCTGTGGAGCAATGCACGCATCACCCGCTGGCTCGAGGAGCAGGGAGATAGGGAAATCCTGCAGGGCTTCTGCATGGACACCGACCTGATAGAGGCAGGCCAGAAGGAGACCTACACCGTGGCGCGCCCTGCTTTCCGCAATGTGCGTCTGGGCATTCTGGCACGCATCCTGCTGCGTCTCACGGGCTACCGCAAGTCTATGCATTTCACCGTGCGTGGCACTGAGTGGAAACTGTATAAGGGCAGTGCGTGGTGGTGCATCTCGCAGGAGCTGGCCGTGCACCTGCTTGACGAGTTCGACCACAATGCCGAGCTCCTCCACTACTTTCGCAACAGCTTCTGTCCCGCAGAGACCCTCATCCAGACCATTGCCTTCAATCATCCCGTCTGGCGCAGCCGTTGCATCCTCACCGAAGGCCGCTATCCCGGCTTGGAAGCTCTCACGCCCTTGCACTTCATCGACTATGCCACCACCATCCATGTGATGGACACCGACGACTACGACCGCCTGCGCCAGAGCGGCAAGATGTTCTGCCGCAAGGTGGTGACAGGCAAGAGCGATGCCCTGGTGCGGATGATAGACCGCGACAGGGAGGCTGAGTGAAAGGCCGCTCCATGTTCCCTGGTGCGCAGAAAAACGGAGTCATGGGGCGTAAAGTTGCCTGAAACCTTTTTCCTTCGGCGTAAAAGGTGTAAATTTGTATGTGGAAGTTACGAAAAGAGTGTAATTTATTGGAAATGAGCATTGGGTAATCGCTCATAATAGTAATAGGTTACGAATTAGTTAGTTATCTACTGCATTATTCTTCTGTGCGTTGCGTAACCTTCAAAGAACTCTTCGTATGCAAAAGTAACAATAAAACGGGAGATTTAGAAATGAATCTCCTGATTTTTTCTTCTCACACAAGTTTTTCCGTAAAAGCGATTTTATCCGTCAGCACACCATCGCCCAAAAAGATTTTGAACGAACGTGTGCCGACTGCCGCATAAGCGGAGAAAAGGGCTTTGCCTCACGCCTAAACAATAGTTTAGACTGATGAGACAAGGCCCCTTTCTTTTGTGCTTATGCCAAAGAGGTGCTTTTACGGGGTTTTGACGATTTTTCTTTTTTCGTTGTCCTTTTGAGCCGGAAGCGGAAAGCCGTGTATGACCGCACATTCCATAAATGGAACAAGCCGTCACTCACGGCAGACAAACCGGGAAGAATGATTTTATCCATCCGACCAAACACGTTTGGCCAAACAGATAAAAACATACTTCCTTGCCGATGGTTTGCCCGGTTTCACGCTACCGGCTATGTTCTTTTCTGTTGGGGATGTCTTTTTCACGGATTTCTCTTTTGAAGTTTTCCTGTCTAATCTGCCTCTACTTCCGTTTACCTCCATTTTCGCGCCTTTCAGTGAGCCGCATCAGGCAGTCATTTTCGTGCTGGGTGCAAAGGTAACTCCGGGATTGTACGGGAAAGCAAGGTCAAGCCTCCTGTTTTCTGGAAAAATCTCCAGCCCTTCGGGTAGTATTTTCCCGAAAAACCTTGCATTCCCTAATCCCTACCTTTTTAAGCACCCGAAACGAAAACGACCGATGCGACAGAAAGACGCATTAAAAAAAATGTCGGATAAACGAGAGGCAGATAAGATAGTTTGAAACTCAACTCCCTCAGCTCTTGAATCCGCATTAAAAAACAAAAAATCAAAAACAAAACGGATATGAGAACGGCAATAGCAACAAAATTCGTGGCATGGGAAGTACCAAGTTTGGAGAACCTGCAAGGCAGCAAGGTGTACGGACTTCGCACCAAACTGAACAATGGTGAGAAATTGAGCCGAGAGGAAAAGGATTGGCTTACACGCAATGTGAACAGCAACACCTATTTCAAGAGCGCAGTACCCTTGCAAGGTTGGATGTTTGACTTTTCCGACATTCTCCGAACCTACATTGTAAAGCAGTATGGACATTGGGCGGAATACAAGGCTACCGACAAGACCGCACTCCGCAGTTTCCTATACGGCAGGATAGACAGCATCGTGGAACTTAACAAATGATACGGCTATGACAGCAACGGTAAATTTCAGACAAATGGCGCAATACATAGGGCTTGCGATATGCACCCTAATCATGCGCACCGCCTTTTGGGTGTCCGGCATCCTTTGGTACATCGTCAGAGAGATAATAAACGGAGTGTTCCGAGTGGCAATAGGGTTAATCGTGGCTATTCTTTCCGTTATCCTGTTCTTCGGCTTCATTCTTTGGTTATTCACCCTTTAATCCCTACCGACATGGCAAAGAGAAGAAGCAAGACAGTGGAGCAACAATGCAGATACTACGAGGTGGGCAACATCTTCGAGTACATGGTGGAAACATACCTCAACGGCAATATGTCCGTGTTCCGTGGACTCTACCACGAACTGAACAAGAACGCACGGAAGGACTTTATAGACTTCCTATTGAGCGAGGTTGAGCCGATTTATTGGAGGGAGATTTTGAAACATACTATTTGACAACTCATAAAAACGACAGCGATATGAAAGGAACAGACCATTTCAAGAGAACGATACAGATGTATTTGGAACAACGTGCGGAGGAAGACACGCTCTTTGCGAAGAACTACCGCAATCCAGCCAAGAACATTGACGATTGCGTAACCTACATTCTGAACTATGTGCAGAAAAGCGGTTGTAACGGCTTCACGGACGGAGAGATATACGGACAAGCAGTACACTACTATGACGAGAACGAGATTGAGGTGGGCAAGCCTATCCAATGCCAAGTGGCGGTGAACCACATTGTGGAACTCACGGCAGAGGAAAAAGCAGAAGCACGTCAGCAGGCAGTCCGCAGATACCAAGACGAGGAACTCCGCAAGTTGCAGAACCGCACCAAGCCGACAAAGGCGAAAACAGAAACCCAAGTTCAACCCTCATTATTTGATTTTGGCTTATGAAACCGAGAAACAAATTTGAAAAAGCAGTTCTTGCCCAAAGCAAGAAACTACGCCCGATAACCCCGATACAGATAAATTGGGCATTCCGTAATTGCGTGGAGCATTATGCACACCGCTTGCCGAAAGGTCGTACCACTTGTATGGATTGCGGTCATAGTTGGGTAATGACGGAGCAGACCGAGCATTGTACGTGTCCCGAATGTGGAGCAAGTTTGAAAGTCTGCCTCACCTATCAGCGCAAGGTAAGACAAAAGCAGTATTTCACAACCCTTACCACAAGCGGAGAATACCAAGTGCTACGAATGTTCTTGCTTGTCGTGGGTATGGAGAAAGGGGTTAATGCCAAGTCCTATGCCCTTGAAATCGGGCAGTATTGGTGGAATGAACAAGGGCGTAAGGCTGTTGTTGCCATTCCACGCACATTGGGATGCTACATCGACACGTTCTCATTCGCTTCTCCTTTTGCTATCCGCAATGACAATGAAGCGTACCGCCATATCTCATATTCCCCGATATATCCAAGATATAAGGTGTTGCCGACGCTCCGCAGAAACGGCTTTAACGGCAATTTCCACGACATTGTACCCACCAAACTAATACCGGCATTATTGTCGGACAGCCGTGCGGAAACGCTGTTGAAGGCAGGGCAATATCCCATGTTGCGCTACTATCTGTACCACTCTTTCAATATTGGAGAGTATTGGGCTTCAATCAAGATATGTATCCGCAACGGCTATACTATTGAGGACGGCTCAATGTGGCGTGACACCATAGACCTCCTGCGTCATTTCGGCAAGGACACAAACAGCCCGAAATACGTTTGCCCTGCCGACCTCAAAGTTGAACACGACAAGTTGGTGGCAAAGCGCAACCTGCAAAGGAAACATGAGCGGACTGAACAGCAACGCAGGAAAGCGATTGAGGACGAGAAACAATATCTGAAAGCTAAGGGCATATTCTTCGGACTTGCCTTTACCGACAGCCTTATTTGCGTCAAAGTCATAGAGAGCGTGGAAGAAATGGCAGAGGAAGGAAGGACGATGCACCATTGTGTGGGCGGTTACCACAAACGAAAAGACTCCCTTATCCTATCCGCCACCATTGACGGAAAACGAATTGAAACGATAGAGGTGTCACTAAAAACTTTTGAGGTGGTGCAGTGTCGTGGCGTATGCAACGAGAACTCCGAATACCACGACCGCATCATCGCCCTTGTGAACAAGAACGCCAACCTTATCCGCCAGCGGATGAAAGCGGCATAATATCGACATCTAACAACTAACATTATGGAAGTAAGATTTGAAAGCATGGTTTTCCTATGGGATGATAAAATCCCCACGATGTTCCTTGAATTTATGAACCTCCTCACTCTTTGTCAGAGTGAGGAGCAATTAAGGGCTAGCGTCAAGGACTTTGCCGAGAAACACGAACTTGACAAGTTCTTCCTTTACGGCTTCGGCTCTCATCATTTCTACCTGCACCAACGCTACACGAGCGACCCCGAAATGGTGATGCAACACAGAGTGCTGTCTGTACATTTCTAATCATCTAAATAACAACGACTATGGCAACAAAATGACAATTAACGGAGTAAGCACCTGCCAATCGGCAGGAACGGAGAACTACGAGAAATTCCAAACGGGTATCGACAGACGCAAACGCACCCTTGTGCAATACGACTACCGCCACACGGACGGGGAACTTTTCTCTTGTGTCAAACCCACATTAGACGAATGTCGAGCCGCACGGGACAAGTGGCTAACGGCAAAGGAAAGGAAGGAGGAGAAGCGATGAACGAAGCAGGCTACCAAACGCTGATAGTCAAATTCAGCGAACCCATTACGGCATTGGACGGCATCTTTGACGATGCCGAAGCGTGGGGAGTTGATACCCTAAAGGGGTGGATAGACAGCTATGAAAGCAGCCGTTTCACTGCCATTGACAGCCATACGGCAGTCATCACGAGCGAGTATAGCATGGAATGTCTGAAAGAGTGGCTGGAAAAATGCACACCCATAACCGAGAAAACAGAATTTTGAACATTGGGGCGGTGTCCGCACCGCCCGAACCATAAACCTAAAAGACAACGGATATGATAGCAAAGACAATTTTAGAGCAGATTGGCGGCAGACGCTTTGCCGCCATGACGGGAAGCAAAGACTTCACAGACATGGGCAACGGCTTGCGCATGAGCCTTGCGAGGAACAAGACCAGTGCCAACCGCCTTGACATCATCTATGACGGAGGGGCAGACCTATACAATATGCGTTTCTACCGCAAGACGTTCAGCAAAAAGACATTCGAGAGCAGGACGAAGGACATTGAAACGCACGAGGGGATATATTGCGATATGCTGGAGGAAATGTTCACGATGGTAACGGGACTTTACACCCGCTTTTGAGGGGTGGGCGGCAAAAGCCGCCTACTTTCTTTCATGAGCATGATGGCGGATAAGAAAGTAGGCAAAGAAACCTTTGTACCAATCTACGATAGTATTCACAAAAACAAGTTTTAATCATGGAAACAATCAGACAGAACGGAAAAACCATCTTGTACAGCAACGACGGCATAAGCATAAAGATGGTTTTCAAGAACCTTACGGGCAGGAATTTTCAAGGTCAGGAATATACAGACTATATCCGGCATATCGCAATCGGCAGCATGGGATTTTCACCCGGTATCATAGAGCATTGCAGGGACGGTGAGGTTGCAGGCAAAGGGACAATCCCGAATGTATGAATCGAGTAGGAGGTAAACACTAATCATAGGTGTTTATCTCCTATTTTCATGTTTACCGACCTCTCACACCACCGTA
>UQST01000058.1 GCA_900543815.1 uncultured Prevotellaceae bacterium | reverse complement strand
TAAAAATCTATATAATATGGAGTCACTTATCAATAAATGCCGCCGTCTTATTGCCATCACCAAGACAGATTATGTTCGTGAGATTGTGCATAACATCAACTGGAACTGCCGACTCATCTCCATTCGAGGAGCACGCGGAGTGGGCAAAACCACACTCATGTTGCAATATCTCAAGCAGCACAATATTGACTACAAGACTATGCTGTACGTCAGCCTCGACAGCAACTACTTCACGCGCAACAGCCTGCTCGACTTTGCTGAGCAGTTTTACATGCAAGGAGGAAAGCATCTCTTCATCGATGAAGTGCACAAGTACCCTGGCTGGAGCAAAGAAATCAAGGAAATCTATGACAGCTACCCCGAACTGAAACTGGTCATCAGCGGCAGTTCACTCCTTGATATCCTGAATGCAGACGCCGACCTTTCCCGCCGATGCGTTCCGTATGAGATGCAGGGACTCTCTTATCGCGAGTACCTGGCCATGGTGCACGGCATCCAATTGCCATCCATCACGCTGGACAAACTGCTTTCTGCCCCCGAGGAGTTCTGCAATATCGTCAACGAAAGGTGTCGTCCGCTGGCGCACTTCAACAGCTACCTTCAGCAAGGCTACTACCCGTTTATCCTTGAGGGTGAACAGGAGTATCCGCTACGCATCGAGAACGTGGTCAACTTCATACTGGAGGTTGAACTGCCCCAATTATGTGGCGTGGATATTGGCAACATCCGCAAGCTCAAGAGCCTTCTGATAATCCTCGCATCCAAGGTGCCCCTGCAAGTTGATATGACCAAAATCTCGGCGGCAGCAGGTTTGGCACGCACCACCCTGCTCTCCTATCTGCAGATTCTCCATCGCTCACGCCTGCTCAATCTGCTCTTCTCGGGGGAGGATTCCGTGAAGAAGATGCAGAAGCCCGACAAGATTTATCTGGAGAACCCCAACCTCATCGATGTGCTGTCGCTCACGGGAGGAAACACTGGCACTATCCGCGAGTCATTCGTTGTCAACCAGTTGGCCTACCAGCACCTGGTAGAATACACCAAAGCCGGTGACTTGATTATCGACAAGACCTACACCATAGAGATTGGAGGAAAGAGCAAGGACGGCAAGCAGATTGCCAATGTCCCCCACTCCTTCATCGCCGCCGATGACACAGAATATGCCTTTGGAAACAAGATTCCTCTCTGGGCATTCGGATGCCTGTACTGACAAACAGGCTGGAGCATCCAGAACAGGCAGGCAAAGGATAATTATTCTCAAAAAAAGGCTTAGAAAAGCCTTGGAATAAACATGATAATCGTTAACTTTGCATACCCTTCGACTAAATCAAGGGGGTAGGCAGAGCCTGAAAAGGCAGTCCTTGGCGGGAGGCGGAACCTGTTGCCGCAGCCCGCTGACAGGCAGCCTTACCATATCCATATTGTAAAATCTCAAGCGTTAGATTATGAGAAAGACCCTTCTTTTGGCATCTCTGTTCCTCGGCATACTGCACTCCCAGGCCCAGGAACAAGTCATGAACATCTGGAAGACCGACGGCACCAGCACCCAAACCCGTGTGGCAGACCTGAAGCAGATAAGCTTCCTCCGCGTGGATGGAGCCAACCAGGGTATGCAGGTGAAGACGCTGGGAGGAGAGACAGTAGCCGTTCTCTTTGAGACAGAACCTATTGTGACGGTTGCCAGCGGCACACTCGTCATCAAGCCGGACTCTACCGAAGCCCTCAAGATAGAGATTTCGGATATTGCAGAAATACGGTTTGGCGACATGGCCAACTCCATCACCTCCAGCCAGGCAAAGACGCTCTCCTGCATCATGCAGGATGATGGTGCTCTGATAAGCGGCATCTCCAAGGGCATCACCCCCCGCGTATATTCCACCGACGGACGCCGCCTGCCCGTCCCGCCTGTCAGCAACGGGCAGCTCAGGCTTGACCGCTCCACACTCGGCACAGGCATCTTTATCGTGAAGGTAGGCACCCTCTCCACCAAGATCATGCTGTAATTCCAGCACCCACACACCCTCAACATTCAGATTACTCAAGATGAAAAAGATATCTCCTCTGGCAACCATCCTCCTGGGAGCCACATCACTCTGGGCACAACAGCCCACCACCATGATCGTGAAGACAGCCAATGGGGCTGTAGTTCGCACCAACGTGAACGAGGTGGAGAAGATTACCTTTGCCGACACCACCTACAACCTCAACAAGAACGGCTACCGCATACTGGAAGCCGACGAGTTGTGCTGGCCCGACGACCGCCTGCTGCCGCTCTTCCCCAGCCCGTCAGCCTCACTCAGGTCACTCGACATGAAAGCTGCTGCTCTCAAGGATGAAGAGCGCGTGATGTTCTGCACCCTGCAGGGACTCGTCAACCGCACCTGCCCGCGCATCATCCTCTATAACCACAACGAGGAACCGCAGAACACCTGGCCGTCGGCACACGGACTTCGGGCTGCCGTCATACCCATTACCAAACCCTACACGCTGGCCAAGCTGTACAAGGACGAAATCAAGGGGCTGGTGCTCTACAGCAACGAGCTGAGCGAGCATTACTCCAATCTGGCCGTCACCATAGCCGGACTGGAGCGATTGCTCCCTGTGACAGCTGAAATCAGGTCGAAGCTCATAGCCAACGGCATGGACTTTCCCGTGGTGGAAGACCTTACCCAGCTCAAGTTGTCCTCTGCCCTCGACATCTACACCTATCTCTATGACAACTACTGGAGCCGTTGCAACCACCGCCTGCTCGTCAGCATCCGCCCCACCATACCCTATGTGCATGATATCGGAGCGGCATGCGGCTCGGCATGTGTGTGGCTCGATCCGCGCACAGGCAAAGAGCGTCTGCTGCTCGACAAGATGCTCCGCGACATGAAACCTGGACGCGATATCGTGCTGGGATGGTATCCCGAAGAACGTTCGGGAGTGGGCGAAGCCACCAAATACGGTCTCTCCACCGTACCCGCCGACTTCTTCGAGAACACCTCTATATATACGGCCGTCAACAAGCCCGTATGCATCCCGCCCGTGCCCAAGCGCCCGAAGCTGGAGAACAAGGTGTATGCCGCCATCTACATCAGCGACGGCGACAACATACAATACTGTCAGCACGCTATGGCCAAAATCTTTGAGCAGGGAGGACGGGGAAAGATGCCCATGAACTGGACCATCAGTCCTGCCCTGGCCGACTTCTCCCCCATGATGCTCAACCACTATTACGGCAAGGCCACAGCCCAGGACTGCTTCGTGAGCGGCCCCTCGGGACTGGGATACGCTATGCCCTATGATGCCCACAACACCTGCTACTACGCCCAACCAGCCCAAGCCGACCTGCTGAAGCCGTATTGCCAGCTCACCCAACGCTATCTCGAGAAGGCCGGACTGCGCGTCATCACCGTATGGGACAACATGAGCACCATCCAGCGCAAGGTCTATGCCGACAACTGCCCCTACCTCTACGGGCTCACCATCAACGATTGGGAGCGGCAGAGCAGTCGTCTGACCGCCAAGGTACAGTCCGGCTGGCTGCCCATCGTACCCCTGTACCCCTGCTATGCCAATAGTGTGGATGTCATCACCGACTTCTTCAACCGCGACATCAAGAAGTTCACAGGCACCAAGCCGATGTTTGTCTCCGGCCAGGTTACCGTATGGGATGTCGGGCCCGACAAGCTCGTTGCTCTGAAGAACAAGCTTGACGCGCTCGCCCCTGATAACGTCAATATCGTGCGGGCCGACCATTGGTTCAGCTATTACAACGAAGCCAACCATCTGCCGTTCAACCTCACCCTGCTCCAGGATATGGTGGTCACTTCATCCCCTGCCAGTACGGATGCCAGCTATGCCGCCAACGGTTCACCCTCCGAGCAATATATGTGGGTATCAAAAGCTGCCGACGGAACAGGCTGGGTGCAACTTGACTTCCAGGAGCCTTTCCTCATAAGCCGTTATGTGGTGCGTCATGCCGAGTCGGCCGGCCTTGCTCCACAGCTCAACAACCGCAATTTCACCGTCGAGACAAGCCTCGATGGCGAGACGTGGACCACAGTAGGCACCCACACGGCCAACACTTCTCCCGTCACCGAAGCCAGCATATCGCCCACCGAAGCACGCTTCCTGCGGGTGAATGTCACCCATGCAGGCACAGACGGCATCGTCCGCATAGGCGACATCGAAGTATATGGTTCGCATTGAGCCTTCCGTGCGTGCAGACCATTGAGGACGATATAGTGACACTACACACCGATGATTGCCTTATAGGACATTTCCATTTGTCCTATAAGGCAATTATTTCATAGCCCTGGGTCAATGGTTTCCCTTACGCCTGTTGCATTCCATGCACAGCATCTGGCAGTTCTCCTTTACGGTCTTTCCGCCCTTTGACCATGGGGTGATGTGGTCGCCTTCCATGAATTCGAAATCAAACTCCTTATGGCAATGGGGGCAGATATGATGCTGCTCCTCCCACACCTCCATCTTGATGTCATCGGGGAAACTGCGCAACTGTAGGTAACTCTCCTTGCCTGTAAGGACGTATGGAATGATGCCCTGCTTCTTCTCCACCTCGCTGTCACGCATCAGTTTCGACATCCGTTGTGCCATCTTATCGGTATCAAGGGATTTTTCGTGGAACTCATCATACCACCTTGCCCAGTCCAATCCCTTCATTATTGGCTTGAAACGCTTCATGTCAAAGGTGCTGATGGCCCAATGAAGCACATTCTGGAAATATGTCCACAGGGGCAGGGCATTGGGATCATGCTGATGAACAGACATATAGCCCACGGCACTCTGCGGGCTGCCCAGTCTGGTCTCATGCTCTGCCATCCATTCCAAGGCCTTCTTCAGGAAGTCCTGACGTATAGGCGACCCCGCCACCAAATCCTTTCCCAGGCGGTAGGCTCCACAATTGCTCTTGGAGAAATGCAGCTTGGCATCACTCACAAAGGGGCCTGCATATACAGCATTACGTATCTCCTGCTCGTTGAGCGGCTTGCCTGCGATATTGATTGTCTTGAACCACTCCAGCTTCTCCGACTCTTCTCCCTCGCACACATATACCGTCAGCTTGTAATCAAGAATTCTCTTCCTCACATCTTCAGTCTTGTTGTAGAAGTACTGGAGGTCATGGGCAAAGACTCCCGCCACATACTGACAGAGCGAAATGGTGCGCTGCTGGCCGTCCATCACCTCGTAGGGGCACTCTGCATCATCACTTCTCCGCACCCAGTACATCACATTGAGCGGATAGCCATTGAGTACCGTATCTATTACGGCCAGCTGCTCTCGGTCGTTGTAGATAAACTCGCGCTGATAGGGAGGACGGATATCGAGCCTGCCATTATAGCCGCGCACTCCCAGTTCGTCATTGTTGATGTAACCCTGGACTATCTCCCCCACGGTCACTTCTATCTGCTTGATGGTCATCATAAGTTTTGAGGATGTCTGTTACGGATGATTATTCGATGATACTTCTTTTGGCAAAGCACGCCATTGTACATTTTCTGTCGCGATTTATACTCCTTGAACTTAGGCATCTTGCGTAATACCGAGAGACGGATACAAGGTTCACAGCACGAGACAATCTCAAACTGCTCAGGATTGAAATAATTGAGAAACGTTATAGGCACACCCATCTGTCCAGCATAATCCATAGGCACAGCACCAGAATCAGACACATCTATAGCATCTACATCTTCGTACCTTGGATATTCCTCCTTTGAATAGGTGCAAACAAAATCAATGCTTTCGCTCCGCTTCTGAATCTTCAGATTGGTGTACCACGTTATTCCCGACACCCTTATCAGTCCATCCCTGTGATCGCCGGCAGTTGCTATATCATCATAAGGGGAATAAAAGTGTGCAGCAGCACCCTTGAATCCATATCCCCACCATACCTTGAAGTCCCTTATTAAGGGAAAGAGTTCCTTGTAGGTCACAGCATTCTGTGGTCCTACTATCAGAAACTTCTTCCCATATTCCATCAGTTGCGCGATGTATTCGCGGAAGAGTGAGAAGGGAGGATTGGTCACTACGATATCAGCCTCCTTGAGCAGATCGATGCACTCTTGTGAGCGGAAATCGCCAGTCTGCAAGGTGGCCATCACGTTACGGTCGTTCTGCAGCAGGTAGCGCACATCGGCAAGGTCAACAGCCCCATCTCCATTCTCATCCCTCACCTCTGTAATCTCCACCTTATAGGCTATCTTGGTTGGTTCTTCGTCATAACCGTCAAAGTGCAACAGCAGTTCATTGCCCATCACAGGCGACCCGTTGTAGCAGGTACATATCAGTTTCTTGAGCCCCAATTGATTGAAACGCAGAGCGAAATACTTGAAGAAGTTGCTCTCATAAGGGTCATCGCAGTTGCAGAGCACCACTTTGTCCTTGAAGTGCGGCCAATAATGATGCAACTCACGCTCAATATCGGAGAGTTGCGTGTAGAACTCATCCTTCTTTGCCGCCTTGGCAGCATTGAGATTTTTGTTTGCCATAATTGGATTGATAGAGAATAAGCAAACGGCTATCAATCCGCTAAGGCGCAACAAGAAAGACGTGATGCCTCTTATCGCGTTTAGCACGGGGCGGCGTAGGAATGGAGCCCCGGTCAGTTATAAGAATGCATCACGCCAAGCGTGCATGCATTGCTCTTATCAACTGACCACGTGGGCTTCGCATTCGAATACGAGCCACCTGTCACTTATTATTTCCGTGCTTGTTATTCCAATTTGAGTTTCCTACGCTCTTGGCTAAACGCGAAATAATAGCGAATGCTGTGTGTTATGTAATATGTCTTTTTACTCTTTCTGTCTGTTTCTTGTTTGCCGTCCTTAGATGGCTATTGTCTCGTTTGAATGTTTCTTTTCCCAGAAGCATGGGATTCAACTTCTGCAAAGTTAGCATTTGGCTGCGAGATGGCAAAGAAAATGATGAAGGAGTTTTAGCAAAAGAGATGCTTGGGAGATGAAAGGCGGTTAGTTTCGGGGAAATCATGTTCTTCCACGAACCATTAGAGCACATCTACAGCGGAATGGGCTGGAGCTTCAACTGGAGCAATGCAATTCCGAAGCAAGTGATAACTGGTTCGGTATGGGGTTTTACGATACAGTCTTACCGGTTCTGTTTGCTTGGGGAGAATGGCTCTTGGGATAGCAGGGAATGACGGGGCATTGAACTGCCTCAGAAAAGTATCCTTGACGATGGCATGACATCATCGTCCTCCGCGTTTGTTGGTAAGGAAGGAGCGGGTATGAGGATTACTGATTTTGCCAGGCCAACTATATTTACAAGTGGAAAGCAGATATCTCATGTGCAAGCTTCATTCAGCCTCCTGGGATGGGTATGCAGCATGCCTCCACCGTCCAGCCTTGGGTTGGACGGTGACGAAGAGTGTCTTCCCCGTCATGATGACTAACTGAAAGTGTGCAAGGAGCCTGCTTCTCCTTATGCACTAATTGGTGTTTGTGGGACAATCCATAACAGTAGAGGTCGAAGTTCACGCTTGGGCTGACCGCATTCTGAGCATCTTCTAACCTCACGTTGGGCCATCGTCCGTGTGAAGGCAAAGGGTATCGGTTTTCCGCATTGTCGTCATTGGGAGCAGAAACATACTATTGTGCTTTCCTGCTGAGCAGGTTCTCAGGAACGGATGTTCTCTTTCTGCCCAAAAGAGAAGCCTGCCGGCGGGCCTTCGTAAGGGCTTTGCCGGCAGGCTTTCTGTTGCCTGTCACCTCCCGATGGGAGAGGTGTATGACGGGTTAGGGCTGGGTGGTCTGCAGAGGACGGTAGTTGATGCCGGCTGCCTGAAGGCGATGGAGGTGGGCTTGCAGGCGCTGGGAGAAGTTGTCCCAGTTCTGTTGCTCATTGGGTGTCCATGCCTTCTCCACCATGGCCAGCGCACGTGGGAAGACCATAAACTGCATGCGTCCTACGGTGGGGATAAACTCACCCCAGGCATTTGACTGGATGCCCTTCACGAGCTTGAGCTGCTTGGGCGTGAGGTCAGCGGGGATGACATCGGAAGTATAGATGCGCTTCAGGGTGTTGTTGTCCTGTCCGTAGTCGAAGTAACAGTATGTGGTGGGACAGATAACCACCTCATTACCCATCTCGGTTGACTTTTGGGCCACGTCGGCATGGTCGCCGCGCCACCAATATACTGTGGCTGTCTTCGATACTCCTCCCTCGAGGATTTCGTCCCAGCCCATCAACTTGCGCCCATGAGCGTTGAAGAACTTCTCCATATCCTTGGTAAACCATGCCTGCAGTTCCTCCACACCCTGGAGTCCAAGCGCCTTGATGCGCCTCTGGCAGTCGGGACACTTGGCCCAGCGGGAGCGGTCCACCTCGTCGCCGCCTATGTGTGCATATTCATAGGGGAAGAGCTGGAATACCTCCTCCCACACGTTGCGGCAGAATTCCAGCGTGAGGTCCTTGCCCAGGCAGAGCGGATCATTGCCGTCCTGACCGCATGAAAGCAGCGGATAAGCCTGTGTGCCGCACCAGAAATGTCCGGGCATGTCTATCTCGGGAATGACATCGATGCCCCGGATGGCCGCATATCTCACCACACGGCGCACATCATCCTGGGTGTAGAAACCGCCATAGAGCCTGCGCCCATTCTCCTCGCGGCAGTATTTCTGCGGGATGAGCAGGGTGGGATTGTTTTCTGCCTTGGCCCGGTTTTCACAGTTGATGTCGATATCCTGACGGAATTCACGCCAGGCTCCACGCTGTGTGAGCAGCGGGTATCTGTTTATCTGCAGGCGCCATGCCACGCCGTCGGTCAGATGCCAGTGGAATTTGTTGTACTTGTAGAGCGCCATGTGGTCGAGAAACTGCTCGGTCTCCTCCACCGAATAGAAGTGTCGTGAGGGGTCGAGCATCAGTCCGCGCCAGTGGTAGGCGGGCTTGTCCTGCACCTGCACCACAGGTACTGTCCAGCGGATGCCCTTTACAGGCTCCCGGCTCTCTATCTCGTCGGGCAGAAGCTGGCGCAAGGTGCTGATGCCGTTGACCACTCCCCTGTAGGTGCCGGCCTTGATGGTGATGCGGCTGGAGCTTACTGTGAGCGTGTAGCTCTCGTCTTCGGGGTCGGCAGCAGGCTGCAAGAGTAGGCTTATGTGGCCCTCTCCCCGGCGTACCGCCAAGTCCCGGAAACCCGTAGCACGCGCTATCATCTGCTTCAGATAGTCGGCAGCATCGGCCAGCGCAGGGTCATTCACGCCTATGTTCATGCCGTCGGTCACCAAGAAGGAGCCTTTTCCCTCCTTGACCAGAGTGGGCTTGGGGATGATGTTCACACTGGCCTGCACACATGTGGCAGCCAGCAGCAGGACGGCACAGAGCCATCCTCTCAGATTAGTTTTAGCCATATTGGTTTCTTTTTTGAGTAAATCAGCTTTAGGTGGTGAGGCTGCCGTCTGACAGGCATGAGCCTGCCATGAATTGCCTGCCCGCGGAAACACATCGGGGCAGAACCATGCTGAGTTCTGCCCCGTGGTGTATGTGGGAACCTTATTCCTCAGCCTTCTTGCGTGAGGTCTTCTTGGCCTTCTTGGGCTTCTCCTCCGTTTCGGTGCGATTGATGCCTGCCAGATCGGGGTCGATGATGATGCGTCCGCAGTACTCGCACACGATCACCTTCTTGCACATGCGGATGTCCAACTGGCGCTGAGGCGGTATCTTGTTGTAGCAGCCACCGCATGCATCACGGTCCACCGACACGATGCCCAGACCGTTGCGGCTGTTGTGACGGATGCGCTTGAAGGCGCTCAGCAGACGAGGCTCTATGGTGCACTCCAGGTTCTTGGCAGTCTCGCGCAGGCGCTCTTCCTCCGCCCTGGTGTCGGCAATAATCTCGTCCAGCTCGCTCTTCTTGATATCCAGGTCGGTGCGACGCTCGTTGATGAGTGCGTTGCTGTTGGCCATCTCATGAGTCTTGCTATCCATGAGTGCCTTGGCTTCGCCTATACGCTTCTCGTTGAGCTGGTTGTCCAGTTCGGCATACTCAATCTGCTTGGTCAGGTTGTCATACTCGCGGTTGTTTCTCACGCCGTCCATCTGAGCCTTGTAGCGGGCGATATTGGCATTGTTGACCTCGATGTTCTCGTTCATCACAGCGATATCACGCTTGATGACCTCCATCTCCTTGCCAATCTTCTCTATTCTGGTGGTGAGTCCCTCAATCTCATCTTCGAGGTCCTGCACCTCGCGAGGCAGCTCGCCGCGCAGAGTCTTCACCTTGTCAATCTGGGTCAGAGTGGTCTGCAGCGCATAGAGGTTCTTGAGTTTCTCCTCCACATTGACTTCTGCAGGATTCTTTGTCTTTTCCTTTGCCATAATTATAATTTGTCTTGACTTATGTTTATCTTTCGTTTTGGGCTTTTCCCTCACAGGTAGTTGATGGGGTTGGTGCTGAACGACGACCTGAAGACGGCCACGTCGGGGCACCTTTCTCCTATGATATTATCGAATATCTCCACGGTGAAGCGCTCGCTCTGGTAGTGTCCCAGCACGCCTATCTGTATCTCCTGCTCGTGTCCGAAGTACTGGTGATAGTGCATCTCGCCGGTGAGGAAGGCGTCGGCCTGCATTCTCACAGCCTCTGGCAGCATGAAGTCGCCTGCTCCTCCGCACAGAGCCACACTCTGTATGGGGCGGCTCAGCAGTTCGTTGTGCATCAGGCAATCCACGTCGAACGCCTGCTTCACGCGCTGCAGGAACTGTAGCGAATCCTCTGGCTCGGGCAGGAAGCCTATCACTCCGCTGCCTGCTGTCACCTTGCGCGACTGCCCTTTTTGTCCCGGCACGGTCACCTCATGCTCCTGCATGAGCGACACATCCTGCAGTCCCAGGTGCTCAGCCATGCGATAGTTGACCCCATCTTCGGCATTGTCCAGGTTGGTGTGGGCGGCATAAATGGCTATGTCATTCTGTATGGCCAGCCGCACGCACCGCTGTACGTAGTCGGCATCACTCACGCATTTCAGCCCTCTGAAGAGGAGTGGATGATGTGCCACTATGAGGTTGCAGCCCAGGTCAATGGCCTCGCTGACCACAGCTTCCGTTACGTCCAGACACAATAAGGCCCCTGACACTTCCGCCTCTGTCAGTCCAACTTGCAAGCCAGCATTGTCATAGCTCTCCTGCAAGGGCAGAGGCGCGAAATCTTCAAGGGCTCCGATTACTTCCCTAATGGTTGCGCTCATACCTTACATATTAAGGGATAATACAATTCAAGGCGCAAAGTTAGGGATTTTTTAGCAGAAGAACAAGCAATGAGGCAATTTTGAATTAAGAATTAAGGATTTTGAATTGGTTCCTGCAGGAGACAAGCTGGCGTATTGAAGCCTGCCGAAAAATGAGTTGAAGGAGCCTGCAGAAAGCGGACTTGCACATTAGCCAGCCGTTCCAGCCTCCCACCTGGATGATGGCTGGCTCATTTATGGGGACAGATAGGCAAGGCTAATGTACTCATGAAGGCGAATATCATAAGGGCAGTTGCAAACTCTTGTGCCGAATGCACGGCGTTGCGATGGCCGACGCAGCGCACTGCGATGGCCGATGCAGCACACTGCGATGACCGATGCAGCACACTGCGGCAAACCACTCTGGACTTCAGGCTAAAGACGAAAGCTGATTAGCCCAAACCACTCAGAACTTTAGACAAAAGACCGAAAGCGGGTGGCGGAAAGAAAAGAGCATTCAGAGTCAGCACGGAGAGAAGACTGCCAAGGAAGCGGCTTGCTGCCGGCGGAGAGAAAGGACGAATTCGCACCGAAGCGGTAAATTTATTCCAGAAAGTCAGCAAAAGCGTAGGGAGAGCACTCTTAACATAAAGCTCTAAAGCAGCCAAAGGAGAATAAGAGAGGTTGGAACGTAAACAGTTGGGAATGAGTAGATTTGCACAAAGTTGCCAAATCGGCATAAAGCAAGCGAGTGAGGAATATTGAAGTAGTTCAGTTACTAAATCGTG
>UQST01000057.1 GCA_900543815.1 uncultured Prevotellaceae bacterium | reverse complement strand
TGCGGTTGCAAAGGTACATCGGTTTCGGACGTTTCACAAGCATCGCCACCACTTTTTTCAATATAAAGTGAAACTTTTCTTCCCTCTCATTATATATATTGCGCGCGCGATACGTTTTCGGAATATCAGGGGCGGTTCCGAGGGTTTGGGGGCGGAAAAGGGAGAAGAGGGAGGAGGGCGGATTTTCCGGCGTTCCAGGGGGACTGCCCTACCGGAGGGTTCCCGTTTCCCGAACGGGAGGAACGGGACGGCCGGGCCGACGGAAGCAGCACGGGGATTCTGCAGGTGTCGGGTATTCCGGTACGGCTGCTGCTTTTCTGACCGCCTTTTCTGCCTATGGATGAAGGACGCCTGGGGGAATCCCGTGAAAAAGGATATCTTGGCAGCGCAATGCGGAAGACACCGCCACCCCAGAGGGGGCAGGAGTGTCAACTGAAGCAGTACAATTCCAAGGCAAGTGACAACTGATTCGGTATGACTTCCACAACACTGTCCGTTGATTCAGTTTATGAAGAGGAAAAGTGTCTGGCAAAATCAAGAAAAAACACGTCCAAGGATACTTCGCAATGTATCCAAGGATAAACGGGCAAGTATCCAGTATTACTTTGCAAAGTATCATTGGATACTTTTTCGGGGCTGTTTGGACAGTCTGAGGGCAATGAGGCAAGGGGCGGGGCGAAAGACGGCCCCAACGACCGAACTGGAAACCGAGCCATACAACCAAGTCCAACCAAATGCCTATGTAAAACGCTCTCCTTTTTGTGTTATACTTTCGGATATTTGCCCTATCTTTGTCTATCTCAAGACACAAACTTCCATATTCCAAATTCAAAAAATGACATCACGCAAGTGCAATAGGGTACGATTTCGGACGAACGGAAGGAATAGATATCATACAAATAGATTTTTAGTTAACATTATAATAGTATGGACTTATCAAAACACTTTATTCTGCTCAATGGAGAGGCTAAGACCCTGCAGATAGATACCATACGAAAGAATGGGACTACGGGATATAGTGTACGTTTCAAAAACAACGTACGCACCTATAATTATACCTATAGTAAAGTGACTTGGCTCAGTAAACCAGAATGGAAAGACCCCACACATTGTAAGGTATATGTAAATGGAAGATTGAAAAAAGGCATCCAAGACATATGGCGATTTGACAACAACGGTCACAGTTGCTGGAGAATCATCTTCGATGGCAACTTCGTTCTGGATGACGCTGTAGGAAAAGTTGTAGTAAAGCAATCCTGCCTCCAGGAAATTGCCACAAAGGATGTTCTGGCTTACATGAAAAGTGTGGCAAGCATCAACCGGCTGGGCCAAGACGAAAAGAATCCGGAAGGCATCTTGTCGCAAATATATGACAGAGTGGACTTTGTTGACAAAGAGACGGCAGCAGCCTGCTATCTTAACCCTGTTGAGAACAAGCCCAAGAAACGAAGTCATAAAGAATTAATCTATCCTTTTGGGTGCAATAGCAGCCAAAAGACTGCTGTAGCCAAAGCCTTCGAACACCAAATAAGTGTCATCCAAGGGCCTCCTGGTACAGGTAAGACACAAACCATATTGAACATTATTGCGAACATCATCAGACAAGGCAAAACGGTGATTGTCGTGTCAAACAACAACTCTGCTACCGCAAATGTATTGGAAAAACTGGAAAAATATGGTATAGGTTTTATTGCAGCCCCACTTGGCAATAAAGACAACAAGACTGCATTCATTGCCAATCAACCTGCCATACCAGACGAGTGCAGAATGTGGGGATTGGAAATCAGGGCATCCTTTCAAATAGAACAACGGATGCGTAACACCTCGCAACACCTGGACAAAGTTTATGCATTACAGAATGAGCGTGCACTACTATCGCAGGAACAACAAGCTATCGGGTTGGAGTGGAAACACTTCTGTCAGGACAATGATGTTGATGAAAATACGGTATCAAAACACCATATCAACTCCAAGCGTATCATATCCATTTGGCTGAATTGCCAAACACGGGCTGATGGCGAATACACAGAACCGACCCACTGGATTGGGAAATGGATAGAACGAATCAAATGGTGGTGGCTACAATGGACATGTACCAATAGGATGCATGTGCAGAATAAGATAGACAAAAACGATTTGACAGCACTTATCCTGGAACTTCAAACGTTATATTACTTAAACAGGATTCGGGAAATCAGCCAACGCTTAGAAGTCATCGATCAAGAAATGGCTTCACACGATGCAAAAGCATTGGCCAAAAACTTATCGGAAGATTCCATGCTCCTCTTAAAATCGTCATTGCACGACCATTATAAAGGACAAAATAGGATGTATTTTGCAGATACCCAAGACATGAACAGACAAGGCGCGATGATGAAAAAGGAATACCCTGTAATACTCAGTACCACCATGTCTGCACGTTCATGTATGTTTGCTGATGAACCATACGATTATCTTATTATGGATGAAGCGTCACAAGTATCGTCAGAAACTGGCACTTTAGCTCTTACCTGCGCAAGGAATGCCATTATTGTGGGAGACACGAAACAGTTGCCGAACGTGGAAACTGAAGAGGACAGGAAAAAGTTGCAGGCCATCGCCAAGCCTTATAACATGGCAGAAGGATACGACTGCTCAAAATATAGTTTCCTGGAATCTGTACTAAGAGTTATACCTGACGTAACAGAGACAATGCTTCGGGAACACTATCGTTGCCACCCGCGCATAATCAACTTCTGTAATCAGAAATTTTACGGTGGCAATCTGCTTATCATGACCGAAGACCAGGGGGAAGAGAATGTATTGAAGGCCATAAGAACCGTTAAAGGAAATCATGCCACCGATCATTTCAATCAGCGGGAAATCGATGTGGTGAAGGAAGAATTGTTGCCAACCCTGAAGGAATGCGGCAGTATCGGTATTGTTACTCCGTACAACAACCAGGTGAACGCCTTCTGTCAACAATTGAATGAAGTAAAGACCGGCACAATACACAAGTACCAGGGACGTGAAGAAGATACAATAATAATGAGTGTTGTAGATAACCAGATTTCGGAGTTTGCTGACGACGCCAGGATGCTGAACGTCGCAGTATCCAGAGCACAAAAACGTTTCTGCCTCATTATGACGGGAAACGAGCAGGCGAAACACCACAACGTAATGGATTTGCTTGACTACATTGCCTACAATAACTGTTCTGTGACAGAGAGCAAACTGGCATCCATTTTCGACTATCTATATAATCAATATACTGAGCAGAGGTTGAACTTCCTCAAGAACAACCCGCAAATATCTGAATATGCATCGGAAAATCTGACCTATGCATTGATTAACGAAGTATTGGCATCCAATCCCGATTATGATTGTTTGAAGGTGCTATGCCACATTCCTCTACGTCAGGTTATTAAAGACACATCACTGATGTCGGCCGAAGAACTGAAATATGCTGCAAACTATAACACACATCTCGATTTCCTTATAATCAACCGTGTAGGGAAACAACCTGTGCTTGCCATAGAAACAGACGGGTATTCATTTCACAATGAGAAGACGATACAGCATCAGCGTGACTTGATGAAAAATCACATCCTGTCAGTTTACGGTCTGCCTTTACTTCGACTCTCAACAAAAGGCAGCGGTGAACGAGAGAAAATAGTTCTTGCTTTGAATGCGATTTCCAATTAGACCATATCCACTTGGCATACACATATATCTGATGGCCATTGGCTCACTAAAAACTTTTCTCTTCATAAGCAGAATGTGGATTCCTGACAAAATCAGTTAGCACCCTCCTGTAATATTGCAGAACGATAGAGAGAGGGGGCTTGTCAGAAAGAGATGGTCTGACGGAACGCTTCGTAGGAGGTCTCTATGCGGCTCAGTTGCCAGGGCTGAAGATGGAGCGAGAAGGTGCCTTTCAGTTCCTTGAGACCGAAATATGCCTTCATCAGACTGGCCATATTGAAAGAGACTGAGTCGCCTTGACGAATGAGTGATGCTGCCACACGCACGAGAAGGGAGTGGTTGTGCTCCAACTGACGAAGGGTTAGGAAAAGGATGTAATGGCAAGGGATGGTGCCTGTGGGCAGCAAGAGGCGAATGCGCTTCATGGCATCATCCACCTGCATATCACCAAGAAGACGCGATACCTGCTGCGGCTCCTGCTGGAGAGGAAGCAAGATGCGCAGCGCCTTGTCGGCATCGACTTCGGTGAAACGAGTGAGCAACTGATGGAATCCCGCATCATCCAGACTCACTTCCCCCCTATCGAGACGAGCTGCAAGTGCATGAAGCATGGTGACCAGAAAAGCACGATTATCAAAGGAGTGGAGGGTGATGAACAGTTCCCAGAACACTTCGGGCGCAACTTCAGCGGCAACACGCTCGCCCAGAATGTATCCCGCAGTACGAAACTGCGACACACTGAGCGTGCGCAGGAAGTCGGGCAACATGGCGCAACCTCCTTCGCTCAACACGGCATTGAGTCTGCCGTAAAGAACGCTGCTAAATCGAACTTCCCTTATCATCAGTCGGTACAGAAACTCGCTTCGGCCACCCGCCTCATGCTGACTAAGCGGCCTCGCAATCCCTTGAATAATGCAAAGATAAAAGATTTACAGCAAACAGGCAAGCAAACGCAGGGAAAAGGATTGGCATAGGGAAGAAGAAAGCCTTCGGAAGGACGCACGATGATATATAACAGAAGAGAAGCGCCGAGCGAACCTCCTATTTGGGCAAAACTCGAAGTGTGTTTTGCCGAAACAGCCCATGTGTTTCAACCATACGCTTTTTGTCTTTAGATGCAAAATTACGACAAATCGCATGACTATCCAAGCTCATTTCAAATCAAGTGTGGGTACATTAACCGCTTTGGTACATCCCAATGGGTACTTGTCCGATTTGCTATTCGTGAATATGGTATTGCGGCACCAAACGGCTCATCCGGCGGTGGTCAGAAGGAGGCTTTTCTGCCTTCTATACAAACAGCACAATATTGGAGGAAAAGGTGCTGCATGGTGCGATGGGAGATGAAGCACGCTGCAACAGCCGATGGAGCACGCTGCAACGGCACATGCACCGCTGTGCGTTTTAGGATGGAAAAATCTTGCATCTGGGAGAGAGCTGGCTTCTGCGCCATCAGGGCTGCCGTCGGAGAGGCTGGATGTGCTGATGTGGGGATGAGGACAAAAGGCATGCGAGGGGGTGATGCCTGCATGTAGGCATACCCCCTCGCACGTGTATCGAACTGATAGTCAGGGACGCAGCAGGATGTCGGAGAGCGTGTAGCGGTCCATGAAGCGGCTGCGATCTACGTGGGTGCGCACTCCTGCCACACTTCCCTCGGCCGTAAACTGCCAGAGGACCATACGAGGCTCATCGAGCAACTGCGGTATGTCCTCGGAATAAGAGGCTATCATGAACTTGTACTGCGTGAACTGCCCCACCAGGTAACGGTTGTAGAAGTTCATGCCTGTATAGATGACAGGCTTCACTCCATAAGCCTCCTCCACCTGCTGCAGAAAGGTGCGCAGGCGGCTGTTGAAGGTGACAAGAGGAGCCCTTCCGCGCTTCTCCACATCGATGATGGGGATGAGGTCGGTATCCTGCGGCCTCACGCTGCCCAGGAAATTGCGCAACTGCTCACTGACGGGTGCTGTGGGACTGAAGAAATGATACACTCCCACGGGTATTCCCGCAGCCCGGGCACCACGCAGATTGCGCTCCAAGTGGCTGTCACGTAGCGTGGAAGCCTCGGTGGCCTTCACATAGGCAAAGCGCACATTGGCATCGCCTGCCACATCGCTCCACTCTATATTGCCCTGGTAATGCGACACATCTATTCCTGTCAGGCCCGTGGGATGATGGGCAGCAACAGGGATGCTGTATTGGGGGATTGGGCTTACGTGCCGCTCGCACAGCAGAGGCGTGGGCAGCTTGTCGGGTACAGGCAGCCAGCGGTTATCTACGGAATCGACCTGGGATGCCGCATACAGAGAAACGGAAGCAAAGACAAGCAATGCTCCCGTTATACTCAAAGTTTTCAGAAAAAAAACTGACTTGCTCATTCGCCCAAGTAGCGGCACTCGAAGTTGCGGCCCTTGATGCTGGGGAACTGGCTCCTCGGATCTACATCAGAACGGGTGCGCAGGTGATTGACAATGGCGTTGTAGCAGTCCTGCACAGAGTCGGCATGCACACGTGCCACGAATGTGGTGTCCATGTACTGGAACTTCTGTGTCTGGGGGATTGAGATGACGCGTTTGAACATGAGCTTTCCCTCATACCATCCCACCTTCTTGGCTGTAAAGAAGAGCTGGCGCTCCTCGCGCTGGGCACGGGCATTCTCGGTGGCCTCACGTGCGGCTGCACCCTTGTCCTTGAACTCTTCCAAAGTGGCTGCTGTGGTCTTGATGACGATGAAATAAGAGTGGCCGCGCACCTTGTAGCGCTTCGGGTACATGTTGTTACTCTCCACAAAGGCCTTGATGTCCTGCATCAGGAACTCGTCCATATCAATATCAGTAATGCCCTGAAGGAAATCGATGGCCTCATCTACTGTGGATACAAGGGTCTCCTTATTAAAGTATCTAAGATAAATATTCATGCTTAGTGTGTCAATAAAACGAATTCATCTGCAAAGTTACGATAATAGCTCCACCGAAACGAACATTCTGGCAAAAAAAGATGGGCCGCATGGGCGTATTTATGTAATTTTGCACCACCAACGCTCCTGTGCGCTGGGATTTTCAATCAAGAGAGTCGCCCATGCGTGAGTTTATCCGTCGCTGGACCCTGGCCATAAGCATGATGGCGGGTGCCAGCTCTTATTTCATCCTGTCGTGGCTGCCTCTGGGAGGCGGCATGCGCCGATGGCTGCTGCAGGGAGTAGGTGTGGTGCAGCCTGTGCTCATCTTTCTGATGCTCTTCCTCACCTTCTGCAGGGTCAATCCTTCGCAGATGCGCCTGTGCCGCTGGCAGATGTGGAACCTGCTGCTGCAGGCCGGCATGTTTGCGCTGCTGTGCCTCGTGCTGGTTCTCTTCCCCCTCACTCCGCTCCGTCCCGTCATCGAGGGTGCCCTGCTGTGCTTCATCTGCCCCACCGCAACAGCCGCCGTGGTGGTGACGAGCAAGCTGGGCGGTCGCGCGGGAACCACCACAGCCTACACTCTGCTCATCAACCTCGGTGTGGCTATACTGGTGCCGCTGTTGGTGCCACTGGCTCACCCGCAGGCCGGGATGGGCTTCGCACACGCCTTCAGCATGATTCTGAGCAAGGTGTTCCCGCTTCTGCTCTGCCCCATTGTGGCTGCCGAACTGCTGCGCAGACTCTCGCCTGGCCTCACCGGCCGTCTGGCCTCATTCCGCGATCTGCCCTTCCACCTGTGGGCGGTGGCATTGGCTCTGGCTCTGGCAGTCACCACACACAGTCTGGTCACGAGCCACGTATCGCTGGCTCTGGCAGGTGGGATAGCCCTGGCCTCGCTGCTGGCCTGCATCATACAGTTTGCCGTGGGCCGACTGGCTGGCCGCAAATACGGCGACCCGATAAGCGGTGCACAATCATGCGGACAGAAGAATACGGTATTTGCCATCTGGATGGGCTACACCTTCCTCACGCCTGTCACAGCCCTGGCAGGCGGCTTCTACAGCATCTGGCACAACGTATATAACTCATGGCAACTGGCGCAGATGAGGAAGAGGAACTGCCAATAAGGAGGGATGCCAGACTACTGCCCCATCAGCCCCCACCATAAGCGACAAGCGGCCTAACAGATATCTTGAGCCATTAGAATTGCCTTTACGGGCAACCGAACATCCTCAAAGGCACAAACGCAACAGGAGGCTTCCGTGTGCATAACAGCACGAAAGCCTCCTGTCATCTTATTTCCATTCCTTCTTGTCTTTCCCTTGAAGCAAGAATGACTCCATCAGAGGGCAAGAACGTTTCCCTTGGGGGCAGATTGCCAATCCCTCTTACAGGGACTCCTCATTCCCCAGGAAGGGAAAGAAGATTGGCCGTAGGAAGACTGTCAGATGAAGTTACCTCTTCACCACCTTGCGGCCATTCTGGATGTAGATGCCCGATGGCAGACCGTCGAGAGTGTCGCTCACCCTTCTGCCCCACAGGTCATATACGCCAGTGGAAGGTTTGGCCACGGGAGTGTCAGAGCGCACGATATCGATGGCATCAGGCACATCAGGCTTGAGATAATCCTTTTCGGCATAGCCCAACTGATAGCTCAGGTAGTTGTAGATATAATTGCAACGCTTGCGAATCCATGCCTTGCTGCGCTCGGTAATCTCGGCATATTCCTTGCTTCCGCCCTTTGCCCAGAGCGAGTTGTCGTGCTCGAAGGACTTGGCAGCCACGGCATAATAGTCGTCGAGATACTCCATGAGTTCCTCCAGATGGTTCTGCATGAAGTCGGTCCACACGCGGTAATACTGCTTGTTGAGTTCCTCGCCTCCATTATATCGCAGGTCTCTCAGGAATCCCCTGCCACCGGAAGACCCCGAGGTGCCGCTGAAGTAGTCCGTCTCAGCGTCGCGGATAAAGTAAGAGCTGCTGCTCTGGTAGCCGAATGCCCAGTCACAGTCCCACACAGGACCGAAGATGTAGCGCGAGCTGTCGCTCAGGATATTCTCGTTGTAGAGGAATGTGCTCTTGGGATGATAGAGTTCCTGGTTGTTCATGAGGTCGTTCACCATGAGGAAGCGTGCCAGATATACGGGGTCGGCTGACTGCTCTATGGGCTTCATGTGGCGTACGCCATTGACCAGGGAATTGAAGTGACGTGACACCACCGAGAGAGTGAGGTTGGTGGGGTCAGAAGCGAAGTCGGGGTACTTCACGTTGACGGGCAAGTTGTAGTAGGTGGTCTTGAACTTGTAGGTCTCGTCGTAGTAGCTGTCCAGCTCCAGCAGTACGGCGTTGGAGTCATTTGCCAGGTCGATGCTGTTGTTGCTGATGCCCACCTTCTCGGTAAGCGTATATGAGCCGCGGTAAATGCCGTTGACGTAGAGTTCCACAGGCAGGAAATGGTTGGCTGCAGCGGCTCCCACCATCTCGGCCACGCGCGAACCGATGACGTTTGTGGTCATCGACCCCTGTATGGCATTGGCTATCAGGTTCCAGTTCTTGCCCGCCTTCATGCCCAGGGGCTTCTGCTTGGTGGGGAACTTGATGCGGTAGGGGCTCTTGCCCCACTCTCCTGCCCACGAACTGTTGCCGCGTCCCTTGATCTTCATGGGCATCTCGGGCAGGTCGGGCAGATAGCCTGCACCGTCGATGCTTATCTTGGCATCCCAGTATCTGGTCTTGCTGCTGATCATGGTGCCATCGTCGGTGGTGATGTTGACCACAGGCACTCCGACAGAGGTGGTAGGATTGTCGCACAGGTAATTGACCGTCACCTGATAGTCGTTGCCGAAGGGATGCATGCCGTACTCTCCCGTGGCGCTGTTGCGCCTGAGCATGCGCCATCCGGGCAGAGCCACCGTATAGGTCACGGGATGCTCAAAGCGCCGGCTGGTGACCTTACTGTCCTGCAGCGAGTCGCCCACATACACTTCGGCTCCTTCGACGGAGGTCTTGATGCTGGCCACAAGGCGCTTGCCTATGCTTCCCACGTTGACGGCGATGTGGGCCGAGTCGGTAAACTCGCCCTGGGCATCTACCATGAGCATGTCGTTGAACTTGTTGTTGAACTTGAAGCTCACTATCTGGGGCAGTTGGGCAGGTGCCTTCTCGGTGAGACTATCTACATCGGCACGGGCAAAGGTGTACTTGTGTCCCGACTTGGTGAGGATGCTCACCTGGCTGCTGTTGCTCGTCTGGGTGAGGATGTACTCCTTGGGGAATACGTTCACGCTGCCGTCACTCATGCACAGATACACGATATCGCCGCTCACAGGGTCCCACGCGCTACTGTCGGCAACTGGCTCGGCAGGCAATTTTGAGAGGTCGGCTTCGCTGAAGATGATGTTCGAACCGCCGTCAGAAGGAGCATTATTGTCATTCCACAAGGCTATGAAACCGTTGTTGCCAAAGTCGTTCCAGCAGCTGTTGGCCGTCTGGGGATAATGGAAATTGATGCCGCCATGGCTGTTCTGGCTCAATCCGAAGGCTATGGCACCGCCCTCGGTACTGCCGAGCCGGCTCATGAGCACGCGGGTGGCATTATCTGCCGACTTGGCACAGGCTGCATAACGTGTGCCGTAGGCGTAGTTGTAGATGGTGAAGCCCTCGGCCTTGCTGCCTGTGAAGCACCACAGACGGTCACGTGTGAGCGAGTCGGAGGGAGAGCAGAGGATGGCATCGGCGGTGGCCTGGAGCATCTTGCCCGAGCGGATGTCCATGGTGTACCACTTGGTGTAAGAGGCAAACTTGCCGTCGATGATGCGTGTGCAGCGGAAGGGCACTCCGCTCTCCTGCATGGGCTGGAGCAGGTCGGCATCCACAGCCTCCATATACATGCGGCAGCCGCTGCTGGCCGAAGCGGCCGCGTTGGTCCATAGCGTGAGCACGCCGTAGCCGCGAAGGTCGTTGACGCAGGCGCTCGTATTGCCCGGATAATAGAAGTTGTAACCACCTCCGTTCGTGCTCACCTTCAGGGTCGATGGCACAGGAGCCTTGCTCTTGAGCACGGGCACCAGAGGCTCATGGCTGATGGCGCTGGCACAGCAGATGACGTAGGAGGCGCCCAGCTGGCGGTTGTAGATGTGGAAGCCCTCCTTGTTGTTGCCCACGAAACAGAAGTAGTTGGCATCGGAAAAGCTGCCAGAGGATGCGGCACAGGTCACCTGCCCGTCACCCACGGCCCAGTATTTGCCTCCCTCAACCCTGATTTTGTACCATTGGGTACCCGATGCCAGGTCGTCACCGCTCAGCGTGGTGGCCTTGAAGGGCATGGCAAGGTTGTCGTTGGAGTCGGAATACGAGACTGCCCAAGCCGTCTGGCCGAGCAGAACCATCAGGCAGGCAATCACTTGTCTGCACGTCAGAAATTTCTTCATATAATAGTGTGTGTCGTTATTGTTATCACTTCCTTGGCTGGGCGCATGCATGTGGCACCGCCCCTCTTGGAGTGCAAAAATAGTAATTTTTTACTTTCCGAACCGCCTTTTAGTATATAAAGATGACAGGCGGGTGCGCGAAAAGACACACACCCGCCCCCGTTCGGCTTATTTTAATCTTTATTAAATTTCCTTTTCCGCCTCATTAGGGCGTCAACGGTATTCCATCATGGAATCATCGGCATTCCATTCCAGCGTCATCGACACTCTATTTGGGCGTCATCGACACTCTACTTAGGCATCATCGGCACCCCGGGAAATGCTCTTTCTGCACCCCCAAAAGGGTCATTTCACAAAGAACACCACCGAGTCGGTCAGGCGCACCTTACGTCCTGCCCTGCCCGTTTCGTTGCCCATATAATCTGTCATCTGTGCTCCGCGCAGGCTGCCCGTCTTCCACATGACCGGCACATAGGGCGACCACATGCCCGTCACCTGCTTGCCGTCGGGACGGGTCCAACTGGCCACGAACACGTTACCCTGAACCACCAGCTGCGGGCGCGTGCTGCCCGAGGGCATCATCTGCACCATGGTGCGGTAGGCCTGCATGGCGGGCTTCTCCGAGAAGTCGGCATGGATGAGTCCGAAGCAGTCCTCCGGCTCATAGGGGTCGGCCTCCTTGGCTCTCAGGTTGTACCAGAACACGCGCTCCACTCCGTGGGCAAACGCTATCAGGTACATCCTGGCCACGCGGCGCGCCTGCTCCACCTCCTTGCTGGGCACGGGGTCGGCATACATGCGTGTCTGGAATATGATGTTGCCCTTCAGGTCTGAATTGAGGCGATACACGCCCGCAACGGGAGCCTGGATATGCTCGGTGCCCGCCTTGATGAGGGCAATGAGCGTGTCGCCCGGGGCCAGATGGCCGTCGGTGAGATAGCGCCCGGGGCAGCGGCTCGATATTTCCCACTGGTAGGCGAAGTCGGCATCGGGTGCCTTGACCATCAGGGGCGGCAACTCGGTGAGGCTCTCGCCCGACTTCTCGTCGCGCCACCACTGAACCGACGACATGTGCAGCTGGCTGAGCAGCGAGGTGCCCGTCTCGCGCCTGTTGTACCACGAATCGGAGGGCAGATAGGCATCATAATAGAAAGGCATGCCGCCCGAGAGCACGATGGTGCCGCCGCGCTTCACGTAGCCCACCAGCTGGGGGAAATAGTCGGTGGGGAAATACTCGCCTGTGGTGGCCAGCAGCACGGGCACGTCCTTCACCCTGAGCGTAGCCAGCTGGTCGAGCGCCACGGGTGTGGTGCGCCCCGCCACGGGAGCCAGATAGTGCTGCACCTGCTCGTCGCTCACGGTCACATATCCCGTGCGTCGGTCGGCCAGATAGCCCACACATATCTTGTCGGCCTGCAAGCCCACCCTGCGTATGGCAGCGGGCAGGAAGTCGAGATAGAAGCCGTCAGAAGGCTGCTGCTCGGGGCTTGTGTGCATGCCGCACTCGGTGAGCCACACGGGCGTGCGCCAGCCATAGCGGTCCATCAGACTGCGTATCTTGGAGTAGGCCAGCATGATTTCTTCGGGACGGAAATAGGAATGGAAATTCATCACATCCACATCCTTCATGGCACCCAGCTTGCACAGGTCCTCCAGGAAGTCGTCCTTCACGTCGGCCAGACCGGTGAGCAGTACCTTGTTCTGCGGATTCACCCTGTGCAGGGCTTTACTTGCTACACGAAGTGCGCGGGCATAACAAGCTGGCATAGAATCCGATTCATGCATCAAGTTAACCTCATTCATCACCTCCCAGTGGGTCATCTTGCCGTCGTATCTGCGGGCCAGCGTCTCCACGTATTTCGCGTAGTCGGGATCCTGCCAAGGCATCTTGCCCAGCCAGGTGAGGATGCCGAGCAGCTTCTGGTCATACTTGCTGCAGGAGGCCATGACGTCATCGAAAATCTTGGGCTCGAATTCGGTGGGACTGCCAAAGACGGTTCCGAAATCAAGGTCGGAGCGCACCCAGTTCATTCCCACCGCACTGGTAACCTGCAACTCGCGGTCGCGCAGGGGATAATCCATGTAGGTACGCGTGATGTGGGTACACACCCCATAGGGCTGCTCGAGCCTGGGCGAGCAGGGGAAGAGCGGGGTCACATGCTGCGGGCTGTCCCATGCAACCGCCCCGGCTTCGGGCTGCCTCTCTGGCATCATCGGGCTACACATGCCTCGGGCAGCAAGCGGAGACAGAATGGGGAACAGGAGCGAAAGGGCCGCTACAATAGCCATTCTCCTTCGGGCGCGTCCCGCACCCTGGTAATCAGTCTTGGTTTGCATGATTTGGAACATCAGTTTGGCAATGCAAAGTTACTACAAAAAAGTGAAATGCGGAAAGATATAGTGATAGAATTGAGTTACAAGGGTTTTAGTTAAAGTG
>UQST01000056.1 GCA_900543815.1 uncultured Prevotellaceae bacterium | reverse complement strand
ACGATACTTTGCAATGTATCCAAGGATAAATCGCCAAGTATCCAGTATTACTTTGCCAAGTATCCTTGCTTCGTTTTTCACCCGATTTCATTGAACACGTTTTCTCTCCATGTACTGAACCAGTAGTCAGTATCGCGAAAGCCATACGGATTCTGTCGTCACTTCCCACTTTGAGAAAGCACTTCGGTCAGATTTTACGGCTGGAGACGATGCGGGAGAACCATTATCCGGGCAAAATACTCTGGCTGCGGAAACATTTCGCTTTTCCAGCCCTTTCTTTCAAATAGAATTAGTAACTTTGCTAAATCAAGGTATTAACTCAAGCGAAACAATCAACTATGCCAACAAACAAGGACATACAAAAACGAGAAGGCTCAGTCGGACCGATATGCCAAATCCTATAACCGGTCGGAGGGAAACTATAGGAAGTCTTATTCCAAACGTTCCACCGGGGATGTTCCTCCATCAGACGGTGGAGGCAAGAAGCCCAATGGAAACAGGAATATGGGGGACGGACCAAAGCCGTCTGCTTCCATTCATATCAATTACCTGTGGCTGTTTGTGGGCTTGGCTATATTGCTGGCCATTGCCATCTATCTGGGCAGGAACATTACGCTTTCCCACGCAATGATTCCAAAGGAAGAGGAAGTGGCAGCCGACAGTTGTGCTGTGGATGAGGATGATTCTCTCGAAGACTATGAGGACGAGGATACCATGCTGTACGACCTTATAGATGACGAGAAGGAGGAAACAGATGTTGAAGAGGAGAAAGGAGATGAAGAGAAGGCGAAAGCAGTTGACAAGAAGGAGAAGATAGAGAAGAAGAAGGAGGAGACAGCAGTTGATAAGAAGGAGAGGACTCCTGCTCCTCAGGCATCTGCCCCATCGGCCAAGGCTGACAAGCAGAAGCCGGAACCATCTCCCCATAAATCCACTCCCACGAAACCACAGAAGAGGGAGAAATCGACCTTGGAACTGTTAGAAGAGAAAAATCATGCCGATGTAGTCAAGCAAGCCAAGCGGGCAGGCGTAAGCACAGAGGGTTCCACTCTGGAGATACTGGAGAGAATCAATCATGCCGATGTAGTCAAGCAGGCCAAGCGGGCTGGTGTGAGCACAGAGGGTTCCACCCTGGAGATACTGGAGAGAATCAATCATGCCGATGTAGTCAAGCAAGCCAAGCGGGCTGGCGTGAGCGCAGAGGGTTCTACCCTGGAGATACTGGAGAGAATAAACCATGCCGATGTAGTCAAGCAGGCCAAGCAGGCTGGCGTAAGCACTGAGGGTTCTACTCTGGAGACACTGGAACGGCTCAACCGAAAAGCTTTGGAGGGGCTATAAACCCCTTCATTGGCTTCTTCGCCAGGACAAGGACAATCACCATAGCCGTCAGCCCGGCTTCTACTCCGGCCTCTTAGACGATTGCCTTTCCCCCTACCGATATCCAGAAGCAGAAGAAGGTATCTGGGCGAAGATGTACGCTTTCTTTTGAGAATTCCCTCGGCATTCCGATTTTTCTCATTACCTTTGTAGCAGACATCAAGAGCAGTCGCTATGATAGCGAACTCACCAACCGAGCAATGGCTTGCCACGGTGGTAAAGGTACGATGTGGAAGAATCAGACGTGCCGGGGGAGATGGTTCCCACGAGCGTCAAAACAGTATTTCAACTTCAAAAGAAAGTCATTATGGAAGATTTATTATCACAGTATGCAGCCCGTTTTGCTGCTGCATCCCTCACCTCATTGGTTGATTCGTTCAACTCCCAAGTTGGCAATCGCGGCTGGACATCTGCTCGTGCCTGCCACGACACAGCTCTCATCAGAGAATTCAAGCGCCGCGGCATCGACGTGTCATCTGTCAGTCATGGGGATTCCATTTCGTTTGCCCACCATGTACAGTTGGCAGGCAACCGCCTGGTCATTATAGACTAACAAGCCCTCAGGCTACCACACCCTAAGTCCGCTCCTGCCGTCTGCTCTTGGCATCAGCGGACTTGTTGTATGCCAAAACACACTAATGTGGAACACGTAACGCATTTCTGCAGAGCACAAAGCCATGAAACTCACAGAGAAGACAAGAAGCAAAGCCACACAATCGTTAATTTGAGTTAATCTCACAAACATTTCCTCTGATTTTCTTTTCCTTTTCAAAACATCAAACTACATTTGCAATCGAGCAAACAAACTGAATACCATAAAAAAGCATATAAACATCTCACCATCTTAAAACTGCATCAATATGAAAAACTACATTCGCAACCTCATTCCGCTTATTGCGTTGGTGTTCATCTCGCTGGCATGTCAAGCGCAAAGAAAACGCGTGAGTGCTTCTGAGTTTCGCAGCGGATGGAACCATCATATTAGCCCAAGATGCTTTAAATCAGAGCGTGCGTATATAGAATACAATGGTATCAAATATAAAATCCCCCCAAGAATTATAGGCTATTGTGCGGTAGAACAAGAAGTGGATTTTTTCTCACACATTGAGATAGCCGACAGCAGCATACAAAAAAGACAAAGCACTGAAGCGACTGGGGTTATCCCTATCAGAAACGGGAAAGGGAAATACGAAGCAGTATGCATGTTCCTAAACCTTGGAGAAGAACTTTGCAAGAAACCTGGCAATACTCTCTTCGTGAGAGTTAAGGCAAAAGTGAGGCTCAAACATAAGCGAGCACCCATTGTCATCACCTATAAATTCTTCGAAGGCGATGAAAAGACTGTCCATGCACGTGAAAAAATAGAAAGATGGTCATGCCGTAAAAAGGACAGTTGAGAATGACCTCTTTTCCACCACCTCTCAACTCATAGCACCTTACAAAATGCTATTGAGCAGGAAACCGGTCAATGGAAATGGCAACCACATGCCTTTCCATTGACCGATTTGCATGAATATCATTCCTTGAGAAGCTTCATTATACGTTCTGCCCTACTCTCCAGACTCTCACTGGCATCCTGCCAAATGATGGGAGTACCGCGTCGCTCCATGCCTCGGAACCACGTCATCTGCCTCTTGGCAAACTGATGGATGGCTATCTCCAGCTGGCGCAGCATCTCCTCACGCGTGAGTTGACCCAGGCAACAAAGGGTCAGGTATTTATATTCCAATCCATAATACATGAGGTCTTCGGCAGGCACATGCCGGAGCAAACCTTCCACCTCCTGCAACATCCCCTGCTGCATGCGGTCGTGAAGCCTTTGGGTAATCTTCTGCCTGCGCAGATCACGGTCGATATTGACGCCGATCGTAAGGCTACGCAACGAGGGGAATTCCCTTTCGTCTATCTTGTGTTCACGATAGTACTGCTGTATCTCGATGGCTCTGATGGCACGCTTGGGTGTATCCACATCAGTGGTATTGTGCAGAGACTTGTATGTGCTGAGCAGTTCGGTGAGTTCCTCCAGCGAATGTCCCTCAAGTTCCTGACGCAACTGAGGGTTCTCGGGTACAGGCACCATCTTGTAACTCTTGAGGACGGACTCGATGTAGAGGCCCGTTCCACCACACAGGATGGGAAACTTACCACGGCTGCGTATGTCGTTATAGGCATTCCAGAAGTCCTGCTGGAACTGGAAGAGGTTGTATTTCTCACCCGCATCGGCTATGTCTATCAGATGATAAGGGATGCTCACACCCTCTATCTCATAGTCAGCAAGGTCCTTTCCCGTACCGATGTCCATCCCTCTATACACCTGGCGGCTGTCTGCGCTTATGATTTCGGCATTGCCCATCATAAGAGCCAGACGTGTGGCCAATGAGGTTTTGCCCGATGCTGTAGGACCAAGAATGGTTATGATATCATATTTCATTGTGCTTCTTGCGCTTGTATGATTTTACTTATAGTTTGTCTATAGGCTGGTCAATGGATATTGGCGACGGGGTGTCTGAGTCGAGGAAAACAGTTCCCTCCATCTCTGCCACTCCCTTCTTCTTCTTGTTCTCTTTGGCTCCTACACTGATTAGCTTTCTGGCTGCTGTGATGATGCTACGCCCATCGCTTGCTGTGGTGGTTCTGAGCTTTTGCATCTTATTGCGTGTGTCATCCAAAGCAGACTCCACTTCGAGGAACCTCATGCCGAAGTCCTGAATGCGCTCTATCACTATATTGGCCGCATCCATCATCTGCTGCTGGTTCTGCAACTGCCTCACCTGTGTCCACATCATCTCCAGTACCCTCAGGTTCATGTACATGCTCTGCGGCCCCAGAATCATCACCCCCTGATTGTAGGCTTCATTCCAGAGTGTGGCATCGTTGAGCAAAGCCAGGCTGAGCGCACTCTCAATGGGAACATACATGATGACGAAGTTAAGCTTGTTGTAGCCTGCGGGCAGATATCTGGAGTAGTCTTTACGTGCCAGACGTGCCACCTGAGCCCTTACGCTCTCGATATGCGCTTTAAGGAAAGCCGTTCGCTCCTCGGGCAATTCGGCATTCATATAGCGCTCGTAGTCGGTAAGTGACATCTTGGAATCCACCACCACGTGCCTGTTATTGGGGAAGTGCAGGATGAAGTCGGGTATCAGTCCCTTGCCTTCATCGTCCTTCAGAGCCTTTCCAAAACGGTCACGAAGCGTCTCCTGCGTATCAAACTGCTCTCCCTCGTGCAACTCCATATCCTCGAGCAGTTGCCTGAGCTTCAGTTCGCCAAAGTTTCCCTGCACCTTCACTTCACCTGTAAGTGCTCTGGTAAGCCTGTCTGCCGTTTCGCCCAAAGCCGAACTCTGTTGCATGTTGGCCTGTATGGTGGCATCCAGTCGGTTGAGAGCCTGGTTCTGCTGTTCCTTGTTCTTGTCCAATGCCTCGCGCATCTCCTTCAGACTGCGGTTTAGCGGGTCGATGATGAGAGACACCTGCTCGCGGTTCTTCAGCGCCAGCTCCTGTTCCCTCTCCTTCAGTATCTGCTCCGACGTAGCCTTCATCTGTTCCCTTATCACGTCGGCCTGGCTCTTCACCTGCTGCTGGTTCATCTCCTTGAGGGCTGCTATCTGCCGCTCGGCATTGAGCCTCACCTCGGCCAACTGGTTTTCATAGGCACGCTTCCATTCCTCCATCTGACGCTGCAGAGACTCCTGGCTCTCACGCTTCAGTTGCTCGTTACGCTTCTGCTCCTGCATGATGAGGCGCTCGGCATTATCGGCTCTGTTGCGCTGCACTTCACGCTCTGCCGTGAGAGTCTTCACCTCTTCGGTCATTTCCTGGATTCTTTGCTCGCGTACCGAGAGCAGTTGCTTTGTCTTCTGCAACTCGTCCTCCTGCTTCTTCCTCAGCTCTTCCTGACCGCCGGGAGCCGCCAGTTTGCGTCCTGCCAGAAAGCCCAGCAGGGTCATCAACACAACTGCCGCAACGAGTGCGACCAGCAACATATTCATTTCCATCTCGTTTGTCTTATCTATACAGAAACCTCACGTGAGGCCACACAAATGTACCGCTTTTCTGCGAGATGGCTCTTCTGGAAAGAGCGGAATTACGCTTTCTGCCCCAAGAAGCATAGTCCGGGCGACATCTTTTTGGACAGCAGATGATGGAGGAGTGAGATAAAAAGCGTAATTTTGTGTATCGACATATATATATAATGAGTAAAACAGACAACAAAAGCCCCTTTGGGCATCATATTTCCCGCCGCACCTTCCTTTGTGCAGGAGCGGCTGGTGTGGCAGGAATAGGCGTCCTGTCGGCAGGTGGAAAAGCAGCCTACGACTTCATGAAGACGGTGGATGTGAAGGGCCGCGTGCTCATCATTGGCGGAGGAGCAGCAGGATGCAGCATGGCTGCCAGGCTGATGCGACGCATAGAGCATCCCGACATCACCATCGTTGACCCCAGCGACCGCCAGTTCTACCAGCCAGGCTTCACCTTCATAGCGTCCGGCATCTTCCAGCCAGACGAGGTGTGGCGACCCCAGCAGGAGTGTCTGCCCAAGGGGGTAAAGTGGGTAAAAGACTCTGTGGTGACACTTGACCCCGTAAAGCAGGTGGCGATTACAGCCCACGGCAAACAGCTCACTTATGATTTCCTGGTGCTTTGCCCAGGACTGCAACTCGACTGGTGCCAGGTGGAAGGCATCTCACGTGAGACTTTGGGACAGGGTAACGCCCACAGCATCTACGACTTCCAGGGCGCCCAGAGGTACTGGAAGGCGATGCAGGAGTTTACCTCCAAAGGTGGACGAGGCATCTTTACCGACACCTACACCAAGCACAAGTGTGGCGGTGCACCCAAGAAGATATGCATGCTCACCGAGCATATGGCACGCAAGAAAGGCACGCGCGACAGTGTGCAGCTCGACTATTTCTGCTCGGAGAAAGCACTCTACGATGTACCTTACTATACCCCACGCCTGCTCCAGTTGTACGACCAGCGAGGCATCAACCTGGAAGTGAACTGCCGCGTGAAAGGCATCGACACCCAGGCCAAACGTGTATATCTGGAGCGTCATGAGACTCTGAAGGAAAAGGTATGGGACAAGGAGGCAGGCAAGGAGGTAGAACAGGAGACTCCCGTAGTGACTCCCTTTGCCGAGGATTACGATATTCTGTCCTTCGTTCCACCACAGTCTGCACCCGACTTCATCAAGGAGAGCGGGCTCTCATGGCAGGAAGGCAAACTGGCCTCAGGAGGCTGGGTGGAGGTGGATAAGGAGACGCTGGTGCACACACGCTTCCCCAACATCATCTCGCTGGGCGACTGCGCAGGCATACCCACCAGCAAAACCTCTTCGGCCATACGCATGCAGCTGCCCATTGCAGAGGGCAATCTGCTGGACATCATGCAGGGCAAAGAGCCCACACACAGCTACAACGGCTATGCGTGCTGTCCCATTGTGACCGACTATGACCACGTGCTGCTGTGCGAGTTCGACTACCAGAAGCGCCCGGTCATCACATTCCCCTTCTCCATTCAAGACATGTCGAAGGAGCGCCGAACAGCCATGTGGCTCAAGCGTTACTTCCTCAAGCCCATGTACTTCAACGCGATGCTCAAGGGTTACATGTAAGTATGACGCTCTGCTTGAACGACCATATAGAGGCGATGGACGGCGATGCTCTCCAAAGGGCACTCGCCTTCCTGCCCCTGTGGCGACGGGAACGGGCGCTGGCATACAGGCATCCCGAAGGGCAACTGCTTTCTGCCCTGGCTTATATAGAACTCTGCCGGGCGCTGGCCTTACGTGGTGAGCGGGTGCAGAAACCGCGTTTTGAGTGTAACGCTCACGGCAAACCCACTCTGCCTGAATGTCCTGGCCTGCACTTCAGCATGAGCCATTGCCGCCAGGCTGTAGGCTGTCTGGTGGGCGAAAAGCCCTGCGGACTGGACATCGAACGGATTCGTCCGCTCAAACCAACCCTTGTACAGCGCACGATGAACAGGCAGGAACAGGAGCAGATAATGGCCTCTGTTTGCCCCGAAATGGAATTCATCAGCCTGTGGACACGCAAGGAGGCTGTGTTCAAACTCCTGGGTACGGGCATCACCGACAACCTCCCGCACATCCTCTGCGAGGCTCATGAGCGCGGAATACAATTCAGCACCATCTGCAATCCCGCACGAGGCTACGTGCTCTCCACCGCCCGGCAGGACAGATGACAAAATGTGTATGACAAATGTCACAACATCGTAATGGTGAAAAACACGCTGGGTGAACAAAACGACCTAACTTTGCCGACGAAAAGATAAACACACGAGAATATGAGAATACTGGTAGTTGATGACGAGCAAGACCTTTGTGAGATCCTCCAATACAACCTGGAGACCGAAGGATACGAGGTGCACACGGCCAATTCTGCCGAAGAAGCGCTCAGCCTGCCCCTTGAGACATTCAATCTGATACTGCTCGACGTGATGATGGGCGAGATGTCGGGCTTCCAGATGGCTCTCAAGATGAAAGAGAATCCTGTCACCGCCCATGTGCCCATCATATTCATTACTGCGCTTGAGGGTGAAGACAGCCTGGTGCGAGGACTAAACATCGGAGCGGATGACTATATGGTGAAACCGCTGAGCGTGCGTGAGGTGAAGGCCAGAATAAAGGCCGTACTCAGGCGCAGCGCCAAGCCCGAGAGCGAACAGGTTGCCAAGCAGGACAACTATACCTTCCAGGGACTCACACTCAACAGGGATGCCAAGTCGGCTTCTATAGACGGGGAGCCTGTGGCACTGACCAAACTGGAGTTTGAGATGCTGTCGCTCCTGCTCAAGAACATGGGCAAGGCATTCAGCCGGGAAGAAATGCTTGACCATTGCTGGCCCAAGGATGCCATCGTGCTGGACCGCACAGTGGATGTCAATATCAACCGACTGCGCAAGAAGATAGGCCCTTATGGCAAATACATCAAGACCAGAGTGGGCTTCGGATACACCTTCGAGGGATAATACAGATACGCGGGGCTAACCGGCTGTAGCTGCAAACCTTAACACGGAGACAAACTTATGATCAAGTTCAAGAGTTTTCAGAAGAACATGTTCTTCAGCGTGGGTACTGTCTTTGTACTCTTCGCCCTATGCTTCAGCATATACCAGTACAGGAGGGAGAAGGAGTACAAGATAGACATACTGCACGCACGGTTGCAGATGTACAACTATGAGATGATGCACTCTCTGCGCCGCGAGGGGTTGCTCAACCGCAAGACCTTCATGGCCTACATAGCCAAGCACAACTACGAAGGTATGCGCGTGTCGGTCATCGACAGCACTGGCCGGGTGGTGATGGACAGCTACGAGAACAACACAAAAGGGCTGGAGAACCATCTGAAGCGACATGAGGTGGATGAGGCTCTGCATCGTGGCAACGGTTTTGCCATCAAACGTCTGTCGGCCTCCACGCATGCCACTTACTTCTATTCGGCCACCAACTTCGGCGGTCTGGTCATCCGTTCGGCAGTACCCTATTCTGTAGAACTCACCCAAGCGCTTCAGGCCGACAACACCTATCTGCTCTTTGCCTTCATGCTCACCATTCTGTTGGGCTTCATTCTCTACTTCCACACCTCGCGCATCAGCCGTCACATCAGTTGTCTGCGTGAATTCGCACGCAAGGCAGAACAGGGAGAAGAACTGGATCACGAACTGGAACGCAGTCTGCCGGATGATGAGTTGGGCGACATATCCCACACCATCATCATGCTCTACTGGAAGCTTCACCATGCAGAGGAGGAGAAGTTGCGCATCAAGAAGCAGCTCACGCAGAATGCAGCACACGAACTCAAGACACCGGCAGCCAGTATCAGAGGGTTTCTGGAGAGCATCATCGAGAATCCCAACATGCCGCAGGATACCCGCCAGCATTTTCTGGAAAGGTGTTATGCCCAGAGCCAGCGCATGTGCAAACTGCTTCAGGATATGTCGGCACTCACCAAGCTCGACGAGACACAAGAGCGCATCGAACAAGGAGCCGATCTGCCTGAGATGAAGCAGCAGGTGGATGTGTCGAAGGTAATAGACAATGTGCTGGAGGACACCTCGCTGCAACTGAAGGAGAAAGGCATCGAGGTGGTGAGGAATACGCCGCACGAGATGATAGTCAACGGCAACCCAACGCTCATCTACGGCATCTTCCGCAACCTGGTGGACAACTCCATCGCCTATGCCACAGGAGCAACCAGGATTTGCATCATAGGCATCGAGGTGGAGGAAGGTGACCGACACTCCTATGAATTTACGGTAAGTGACAACGGTCAGGGCGTTTCACCCGAGCACCTCCCGCACCTCTTCGAGCGCTTCTACCGCGTAGAGAAAGGACGCTCACGCAAGTTGGGCGGCACAGGACTGGGACTGGCCATCGTGAAGAACTCCGTCACTGCACACGGAGGAACCGTCACTGCCGAACTCACTCCCCATGGTGGACTCACCATCCGCTTCACTCTGTCCAGTTGACATGAGTATCGGGCTTCCCCAGGCATCCATTCGTCTCACCTGAGGAAGCCCTCTTTTTACATAATTTCATTCATATTTCGGGAATCCTTGACTCGCCATTTTTACATCTATATAATTCGCAGATATGAGCTAGTCCATCAGATTCGTCAACCGCAGCTTCAAGCACTTCTTCATCCATGATGTCGCCCTCCCTTGCGATGGAAGCTACCAGTTCAAGTATGACTCCCCATATCCTTTCGCTGATGGTAAATTCGAGGCTGTACAAGGAAAACAATTGATGAGCAAGAAGATGTAGGCTCTTTCGACACTTCCTGTATATCTTCAAATCAGAAAAGAAGTTGTCCATAACCGTCCAACCCAAGGCTGGACGGTAGAAGAAGCAAGCTTACTTTGCCAAGTCAGTATATATTCTCCGACCGTCCAGCCTTGGGTTGGACGGTGGAGGTATGCAATGCACCTGCCCTGGAAGCAAAATGAATCCTGCCTATAAGACATCTTCTTTTCGCTCACAAATAAGTTGGCCTCACATTGTCAATGCCGAGCACCCCCTTTCCGTCCTTAAAGACTACACATTTTCTGCGATATACGCAAGTTACACAAAGCTTATCCACAAAGCACAAACCATAAAACATAGGGGAGGAGAAACGCAGTGCGCCCCCCTCCCCTATGGCTTTTGGATTGATTCGGAATCTGATTACTTCTCTGCGGGACGGAAGTAGTAGATGAAGGTGGCGAGACCTTCGAGGGCCTTTTTGCCTGTCTCCTGAACCTCGATGGTAAACTTGATGGTGGTCTTCACGGCACCACGCAGGTTGGCCAGTTCGTGCAACTTGGTCACCATGCGGATATGCTGTCCGCTCAGAACGGGCTGCGCAAACTTCATCTTATCCATGCCATAGTTCATCATGCGCTCCAGGTTGTGCACCTCCACAATCTGGTCCCACAGATAAGGTAACATGCTCATTGTCAAGTAGCCGTGTGCGATGGTGGTGCCAAAGGGGCTCTCCACCTTTGCACGCTCTGTATCCACATGAATCCACTGATGGTCGAGTGTAGCGTCAGCAAACAGATTGATGCGCTCCTGGCTCATCTCCACATAGTCACTGGCTCCCAGTTCCTGTCCTACATACTGCTCAAAGTCCTCGTAGGAGTTGATTACCAATTTTCCCATAAACTTATAAATAATGTATTTTAGTGCTTAAATTTGTTCATTCTTTCTGCAAAGGTACTATTTTCGACGCAGAAGCACGGCCTATATGAGGGAAAAAAGGTAACTTTGCAAAAATACTTCAAATGGAAACGAAACAAAACAATAGCATGAAGCCGCTGTTCATAGCCGGCCCGTGCGTAATAGAGAGCCAGGAACTGCTTTCCACTGTAGCACGCGAGTTGTGCCGACTGAGAGAGGCTTTCGACCTGGATATTTACTTCAAGGCATCATTTGACAAGGCCAACCGCACCAGCATCCACTCCTATCGTGGACCGGGCTTGGAGCGCGGACTGGAGATGCTGCAGAGGGTGAAGGAGGAGTTTTCCCTGCCCATTCTGACCGACATACATGAGAGTTGGCAGGCCAAACCAGCCGCCGAAGTGGCTGACGTGCTGCAGATTCCCGCTTTCCTTTGCCGACAGACCGACCTGCTGGTAGAGGCTGCCAAGACGGGCAAGACGGTGAACATCAAGAAGGCACAGTTCCTGAGCGGAACCGATATGCAGTTCCCCGTACAGAAGTGCCGGGAGAGCGGATGCCAGAATGTGTGGCTCACTGAGCGCGGCAACAGCTTCGGGTACAACAATCTGGTGGTGGATTTCCGTAACATCCCCGACATGCTGCAATACACTCCCCGCGTCATCATGGACTGCACCCACAGTGTGCAAAGGCCGGGTGCTGCAGGAGGCAAGACAGGTGGCGACCGCTGCTTTGTGCCTTCCATGGCATTGGCAGCCAAGGCTTTCGGCGCCACAGGATATTTCTTCGAGATTCATCCCGACCCGGACAATGCGCTGAGCGACGGTCCCAACATGCTGAAGCTGGACGACTTTGAGGCTGTAGTAAAATCGCTCATCTGACATCGCCTGCACATTCCACACCCGGCATCTTTCCTTCATGCGGGAACGAGGAATGCGGCGCACAAACAACCAAGCATAAAAAGAAACAATGAGTCAATATACAGACATTGCCAAGCGTTGCCTCCAGGATGAGGCACAGGCAGTACTCATGCAGGTAGATCACCTGGATGAGAGTTTCGACAAAGTGGTAAACCTCATCCTGAATTGCCACGGTAAAGTCATCATCACAGGAGTAGGCAAAAGCGGACACATAGGCGCAAAGATAGCCGCCACACTGAGCAGCACAGGCACTCCATCGTTCTTCATCAGCCCACTTGACGTGTTCCATGGCGATCTGGGAGTGATGACAACCGACGATGTAGTCATTGCCATCAGCAACAGCGGGCAGACTGATGAGCTGCTGCGATTCATTCCCTATCTGCTCGAAAGCAACATCCCGCTGGTGGGCATATCGGGTAATCCCGAGTCGTTGCTGGCCAAGTATTCCACACATCATATCTGCGTGAAGGTGAGCGGCGAAGCATGCCCGCTCAACCTGGCTCCTACCAGCAGTACCACTGCCACACTGGCCATGGGTGATGCACTGGCCTGCGCACTGATGGAAGCCCGTCATTTCAAGAAAAGGGACTTTGCACGCTTCCATCCCGGAGGCCGTCTCGGGCACAGCCTCTTGCTCTCGGCCCACGATGTGATGCGCACCAACGACCTGCCTGTCATCCCAATGGACATGAAATTGGGCGAAGCTCTTCTGCGCATGAGCCATGGTATGCTGGGACTGGCTGTGATAGTGGAAAACGACCAGGTGCACGGAATCCTCACCGACGGAGATGTGCGCAGAGCCATGGAAAGACTGAAGGAAAAGTTCTTCAACGTGCCTGTGTCAGAGGTGATGACCAAGTCACCCGTGTGCGTCAGCCCCAATATGAAGATAAACAAGATTACCGACCTGCTGGGCGAAAAGAAGATACATGCCGTGATGGTAGTGGATGAAAACAAGCACCTGCTGGGCATCGTAGATAACTTCCGCTGTATGATCTGATTCCGGATGAAGCATTTCTTTCTGGGGTTGCTGCTCTGTATGCTGGGAACAAGCACACTGGCAGCACAGGAGTCAGACAGTATCGTAATGGAAGTCTTCAGGCAGAAAGGGTATCCCTTCTACGAAGACAATGAGGTCAAACTGCTTCCCACCGGGCGTGAGAAGTATGATGACCTGTTTGCATGTGTACGTTCCGCAAGGGATTTCATACACATGGACTACTTCAAGTTTCAGCAAGACAGCATCTGCCATGCGCTCTTCGACATCCTCACCGGCAAGGCACGCGAGGGGGTGGAAGTGCGCATCGTGTATGACAGTTTCGGCAATCGCTTCAGCAACCAGCCGCTTCGCAAACCGTATCTCGACTCATTGCGGGCATCCGGCATACGCATTGAGGAGTTTGACCGCGTACGCTTCCCATGGATAAATCATCTGCGTCACCGCAACCACCACAAGATAGCAGTCATCGACGGAGAGGTTGCCTACACGGGCGGAATGAATGTGGCCGACTATTATCTGCGCGGCAAACCGCGTGTGGGAGAATGGCGAGATATGCACATGAAGGTGCACGGGCCTATGGTGAACGAATATGAGCGGGTGTTCGAGGACATGTGGTGGCGTACCACCAAGGAGCGTCTCGACTCCACACGCTACCTTTCCACCGGCCACTGTGACGGCCACACAAAGATGGCCATGGTGGAGCGTGTGCCCAAGAAGAGCGGCAAGGCCATACGCGAAACCTACTGCATAGCCATCGACAATGCACAGCACATCATACAGATAATCAATCCGTACGCCACCCTGGTGAAGAGCATACGCAAATCACTGGAGCACGCGCTCAAGCGAGGAGTGCGTGTGCAGATAATGGCATCCACTACGGGCGACGGTCCAGTGACCCCCGATGTGGTGGGACAGCAGATGCACAAGCTGATGAAGAAAGGTGCGGAGGTGTATTATTACGATGGAGGCTTCCATCACAGCAAGGTGATGATGGTGGACGGACTGTTCTGCACCGTGGGAACAGCCAACCTCGATGCACGTTCCTTGCGATTTGACTATGAGGTGAATGCCTTCATCTTCGACCGCAATGTGACTGCCCAGCTGCAGGATATCTTCTACAGCGACATCCACAAGCACTGTGTGCTGCTCACCCCAGACAACTGGAAATACCGTTTCCCGCTGAAGAAAAGGGTTTCGGGCCGCGTCTTCAGTTCCATCAAAGGTTTCTTGTAAGCAAGAGGCAACCGACTTCTGAGGCTGTCATGAGGTTCTTGTAACGAGAAAGATGCCTGTAGAGGAATCTGCCAGAGGTCTATCCCTATCAGATACCGCAGCGGTATCAGGAAAAGACCGAGCGGGAGTGTCAACAGGAGCAGTGCAATTCCAAGGCAAGTGACAACTGATTCAGTATGGCTTCTACAACACTGTCAACAGATTCAGTTTATGTATAGGGAAAAGTGTCTAGTGACATCAGGAAAGGACAAAAGGCAGACTACAGACACGGGAAAATCCCTTATAAGGGAATTTAAATTGTCTTATAGGACAATTCAAATTGTCTTATAAGACATTTCAAATT
>UQST01000055.1 GCA_900543815.1 uncultured Prevotellaceae bacterium | reverse complement strand
TGGCAAAGTAATACTGGATACTTGGCGATTTATCCTTGGATACATTGCAAAGTATCATTGGATACTTTTTCGGGGCAGTTTCTTGCTTCTCTTTTCCTGCTTTCCCCGGATGCTTTCTCTCATTATAAGCTGAATCAGTTGACAGTGTTGCAAAAGCCATACTGAATTGGTTGACACATGCAAGGCAATTGCTCTGCTTTTATTGACGTTCCCGCCTTCTTCTGCAGAGGATATGACTGTCTTCCGGCTTCGCTTTTGTCTGCATCGTGTCCTTTGCTGGATTCTTTGCTCATTTGCGGTTCTGTGAATGGTGTGAGGGGTAAACGTGAAAATTTCAGTAGCATAGGAAGGTCGGCAGTCAGTCGTTCTTCATGGGTGCGGTGTCGGGCGTGCGGGTCTGCTCTTGGCATTGCTCATCATGTGGCTGTATTTTTGTCCGTCTGTCCTGGCGCGGTGCATCGGCTGTTACAGCGCGTTGCGTTGTTCATCGCATCGCATTGCCTTGTCCGTTGCAGCGTGGTGCATTTGACGTATGTTCCTGCTGGGGCGTCCGGCGGTTTCGCTTACTTGGGCGTATCAGTTTGGCTTGTTCCCTCCTCTTGTGTTCTTTCGTTGGGCGTATTTGGTGCATATTCGTGGCTTGTGCGTCGGTTTGGCTTTGCCCTATTGCCATGATGCTACACGCGCGTACATATTGTTTTTGGGTAAGAGGGAAGGGATGGAGGCGTGACGGGGGCTTCGTTGGGCTTTGCGCTTTGTTCCCCTGCAAACGGAGCCTTAAACATGAAGTGCTTGTGCAAAAAGCCTCTTAGGGGATGCCTAATGCACATTTCTTCGTAATAAGCAGGCGGCTCTCACTTTTTATTCCTAACTTTGTACAGTGGGCGGGAAAGAGCCTGCCTATGTGTGACAGACACGGGGAAATGTGACGAGGTGCGGACCGGCGTGCGTGCTTGAGTTCACTTGCCCTAATTATGAACGTGTATTTGAAGGAGATTACAGATATGGAAATGTACAGTGTGAAGGAACTGACCGGACTTGTGACTACGGCATTGGCCAATGTGCCATTTGACCGCAAGCCTGCCGGACTTTATGAGCCTATCCGATATGTGCTCTCTTTGGGCGGCAAGCGCATCCGTCCCGTGCTGATGCTCATGGCATACAACATCTACAAGGAAGACGTAGAGAGCATTATGTCGGTGGCCTTGGGTGTGGAGTTCTATCACAACTTCACCCTCCTGCACGATGACCTGATGGACAGGGCAGATGTGCGTAGGGGCAAACCGTGTGTACATAAGGTGTGGGACGACAATACTGCCATCCTCAGCGGAGACAATATGCTGGTCATGGCTTACCAACTGGTTTCGCGCTGTCCTGCTGCCTACATGCCGTCGGTGATGAATATCTTCACCGAGACAGCTCTGCAGATAGATGAAGGGCAGCAGTATGACATTGATTTCGAGAGCCGTATGGATGTCACAGAGGCGGAGTATATCGAGATGATACGCCTCAAGACTTCTGTGCTCCTGGCCTGTGCGCTGAAGATAGGTGCCGTGCTGGGTGGTGCCTCTGAGGAGGATGCTCAGGCGCTCTATACGTATGGCGAGAAGGTGGGACTGGCTTTCCAGCTGCAGGATGACTATCTGGATGTCTATGGCGACTTCAAGACCTTTGGCAAGGCAATAGGCGGTGATATCCTGTGCAACAAGAAAACATTCATGCTCATCAATGCTCTGGCGCATGCTCCCAAGGAACTGAAGGACAAACTGGAAAACTGGATTGCTGCCAAGGAGTTTGATGCCCAGGAGAAGATAGAGGCGGTGAGAGACATCTACACACAGGTGGGTGTGGATAAGATGGCACAGGAACGCATCTCTGCCTATATAGAGGAAGCCGAAAGGGTGCTTGATGGCATGAGTCTGCCAGAGGAGCGGAAGGCTGTGCTGCACCAGTGGGCAGAGCAACTTTTGGGGCGTAACAAGTAAGGAGAAGTGATAGATACACACAGTCATATCTACGGAGAGGAGTTCGACGAAGACCGCTCCCAAGTGGTGGAACGTGCCTTTGCGGCAGGCGTCAGCCATATCCTTCTGCCTAATATAAATAAGGAGTCCATTGCGCCGATGCTCTCCCTTTGCCAGGAATATCCAGGCAGACTTTTCCCCATGATGGGTCTCCATCCCGAGGATGTGAATGCCGGCTATCGTGAGACGCTGTCTTACATGGACTCCCTGCTTGCCGACGAGCATCATCCCTATGTGGCTGTGGGCGAGGTGGGACTGGACTTCTATTGGGACGAAACCTACAGACGGGAACAGACAGAAGCCTTTCGTACCCAGGTGGAATGGGCTGTGCAGAGGCGGTTGCCCCTCGTGATTCACACCCGTAATGCTCATAAGGAGCTGGTTGAGGTGATGAGCGACTACGCTTCAAGTGGCTTGCGGGGTATCTTCCACTGCTTTGGCGGTACGCTCGAAGAAGCCCGCCAGTTGCTCGCGTTCGACGGTTTCTGCCTGGGTATAGGCGGCATTCTCACCTTCAAGAAGAGCACTCTGCCCGAGGTGCTGGCTCATGTACCTCTCTCGCGCATTGTGATGGAGACCGATTCACCATATCTGGCACCCGTACCACATCGCGGCAAACGGAACGAGAGCGCTTTTGTGACCGAAGTGCAGCAGAAGTTGGCATATATATATAATGTGTCGCCCGAGGAGGTGGAAAGATGCACAGACGAGAACGTGAAGTGCGTATTTAACCGAATAAAGTGGCAATAAGGAGACGAAAAAGCCAAAAAGGGCACTGCAACGAAAAGTTTTTGCCCAAATAGTGTGCTACTCTAATAAAAAAAAGATATTTTTGTAACCGAAAAGCGTTGTGCATGGTTCGCAGCGCGTTTTTTTGAGTTAAAAAAGGAGAGATGCTCGAGTGGCTGAAGAGGCACGCCTGGAAAGCGTGTAAACGTCAAAAGCGTTTCCGGGGTTCGAATCCCCGTCTCTCCGCAATAGTTGATGTATAAAGTAGTAGAAAGAAACAAAATAAGATAATTTAATCATCAAAAACTACACACAATGAAAAAGTTATTTGCAATTATTGCAATGGTTGCTGTTTGCTCTTTCGGAGCAACAACATCTGTGATGGCACAGGAGGAATCTGCTGCAACAGAGCAGACCGACACCGCAGCAGTTGATACCGCTGCCGTTGACACTGCAGCTGTTGACACTGCCGCTGAGGCTGACGTAGCTGCTGCTCCTGTTGTTGAGGAGGAGAATGAGGGTATCTTCAAGGTGCTCAAGGTTAAGTTCATCGAGGGTGACGCAGGCTTCATGTCATTGGTAGCCATCGCTCTGGTGCTGGGTCTGGCATTCTGCATCGAGCGCGTTATATACCTGAGCCTGGCTCAGATCAACACTCGCAAGTTCGTGGCTGACCTGGCTGCTCTGGTTGCTGCAGGTAAGATCAACGAGGCTATTGCTATGTGCAAGAACACACGCGGACCTGTGGCTCAGCTGGCTATGACAGCTATGGAGTGTCTGAACAGCTCTGACCGCAACGATATCGGCACCATCGAGCGCTCTATCAACACAGAGGCTGAGGTGCAGGGTTCTTACCTCGAGGAGAACTGCTCTTGGATTACCCTGTTCATCGCTATGGCTCCCTCTCTGGGATTCCTTGGTACTGTGATCGGTATGGTGATGGCCTTCGATGACATCCAGCGCGCTGGTGATATCAGCCCCACCGTTGTGGCTGGCGGTATGAAGGTGGCCCTGATTACCACTATCTTCGGTATCATCGTGGCCCTGATTCTGCAGTTGTTCTATAACTACATCCTTTCTAAGATCGAGTCTCTGACTGTGAACATGGAGGAGTCTTCTCAGGAAATTCTGACTATGTGCGTTAAGTCAGACAAGTGCGTGAAGTAATAAACCCTTTATTAGAGCAAAGGAGATTCTTTTATGAAGATTGAGAAAATATCCAAGATGGCTTTGTACATCTGCGTGGGCATCATTGTTGTATGCTTCGTTGCCTTCTTCGGCATCGGCTACAGCAACCCCGTGGGTGATTACAATGAGCCGAAGCTGCTCGACCTGCTGATGATTCTCATGTACGCAATGTTTGTTGTGATGATGGGACTCACAGTGTGGAGCATCTTCAAAGGACTGGGTAACAAGGGTGGCAGTACAACATCTACCTCCGGCGTTCCTGGTGGCAAGATTATGGCAGGCACTATCGCTCTGCTGGTTATCTCACTTGTTGTAGGTGTTTTGTGTGGTTGGGGCGAAGAGGCCTTCACTGCTCAGGACGGTACTGTGACTTCTGGTCCTTGGGTGACTGTTGTGGATATGTTCTGCATATCCAGCGCCATCCTGTTCCTGGCTGCAGCTGTGGCTGTGGTTGTCAGCATGACCGGCATCATGACTACAATGGGCAATAAGCAAACAAAGTCTATTAAATAAAGTCAAATCATGGGAAAGAAGAAGAAGAAAGTTCCTGGGTTGAACCAAAGTTCGACTGCGGACATATCTTTCATCTTGCTCATCTTCTTCTTGATTACCACTTCTATGGACACCGATATGGGTCTGGCACGCCGACTGCCACGTCCACCAGAGGAGAATCAGGAAGATGCTACGATGGACATTAAGTCCCGCAACATCCTGTACGTGCGAATGAACTCCGCAGGTCAGCTTTGGGTGAAGGACGAGATGGAAAGTGGTTACGAGGATTTGAAGAATTTGAGGAACAGGGTTAAGGAGTTCGTCAAGAACGAGAAGAACCTGAGCAAGTACCCCGAGAAGCATGTGAAGAACATCGACATTCTTGGTCAGTGCTTCGTTACAGACAAGCACGTGATATCTGTGCAGACAGACCGTGGTACTCCTTATGCTGTGTATTTCGAGGTTCAGAATGAACTGGTGGCTGCCTACAACGAGTTGCGCAACGAGTTGTCAAAACAGAAGTTCGGACGCCCCTACGATGCTCTCGGCGACGAGGAGAAGGTTGCGGTACGTGCCTACTATCCCCAGAACATCTCTGAGGCTGAACCCAAAAAGTATGGAGGACAGAAGTAATGGCAGGATTTAAGAAGAGTGATCGCGAGATGCCAGAGATGAACACCTCATCTCTGCCCGACTTGATTTTTACTATCTTGTTCTTCTTCATGTGCGTGGTGTCAATGCGTGAGGTTACACTTCAGGTGAAGTTCACCACTCCTCAGGGTACTGAGTTGGAGAAGCTGACCAAGAAGTCTGCTGTTTCATACATCTATGTTGGTCCTCCCACCGACCAGCTTCGCCCCAAGATGGGTAGCGGAACTCGTATTCAGGTGAATGACCGCATCATTGAGCCTCGTGAGGTGATGGACTTCGTTGCACAAGAGCGACAGGGCATGTCCAATCAGGCTGAGCAGATCATCTCTATCAAGGCCGACCAGCATACTCAGATGGGTATCATCACTGATATCAAGGAGGTGCTGAGAAAGTCTTGGGCACTGAGATTGAACTACTCTGCAACTCGCAGAAATTAACTCAAAGGTACATATTAGTAAAAAAGAGGTGGCTTGTTACTTACAAGTCACCTTTTTTTTGTAATTTTGTGTGTCAACTTGCAGTTGAGATGTTTGGGCGGCCTGGTGGGCTTGCCTGGCTGCATGTGCAGGTTGCATACCAGAATTATAATGTTTCACGAACGAATAGTTTGATATGAGTAAACTTGATGCACTCGACAGGCAGATACTGTCCATGATATCTGATAATGCCCGCATACCTTTCTTGGAGGTGGCCCGTGCTTGTCATGTGTCTGGAGCTGCCATACATCAGCGAATCCAGAAACTTATGCAGCAGGGCGTTATCAAGGGCTCGCAGTTCATCTTTGACCCAGTGTCGCTGGGTTACGACACTTGCGCGTTTGTTGGTCTTTACCTTAAGGACCCTTCTGACTTCGACCGTGTGGTGGCTGCCCTTCGTGATATCCCCGAGGTGGTAGAGTGCCATTACACCACAGGCGTCTATGATATCTTCATCAAGATATATGCCCGTAACAACCACCACATGCTCAGCGTCATACATGACAAGTTGCAGCCTTTGGGCCTGCAGAGAACAGAGACTATCATCTCATTCAATGAGGCCATCTGCAGAAAGTTGCCGGTTCCCTCGGTTGACGAACTCAACGAGAACGCTTGAGCATGATAAGTCTGATTGCAGCTGTAGCCCGGAATGGAGCCATAGGCAATGACAACAAGTTGCTCTATTGGCTTCCCAATGACTTGAAGCGCTTTAAGGCCCTCACCACTGGTCACACCATTGTGATGGGACGCAAGACTTTTGAGTCTTTCCCCAAGGGCGCTCTCCCCAATCGTAGAAACGTGGTGCTCTCCCGCCAGTCGGTCTCTTTCCCTGGCGCAGAGGTTTTCCCTTCGCTTGATGAAGCACTTGCTTCCTGTGCTCAGGACGAGGAGGTGTTTGTCATAGGTGGTGAAACCCTCTATCGCCAGACGCTCGGCAAGGCCGGCAGACTCTATCTCACGCTTGTGGATGATGAGCCCAAGCAGGCCGATGCCTACTTCCCCGAGTTGGACAAACAGGACTGGGAGGTGATAAGCGATGAACCTCATGAGGTGGATGAGAAGCATGCTCACCCCTTCCGCTTTGTTGACTATCAGCGGGTGGAACGATAGTGGGGGTAGGCGAAAGCTTGTTTCGTCCCCTTCCGCTTCGTTGACTACCAGCGGGTAGAACGATAGTGGGGGATAGACGAGAGCTTGTTTTGCTCTCTTCCGCTTCGTTGACTACCGGCGGGTAGAACGATAGTGGCAGGTTGGCGAGAGCTTGTTTTGTTCCCTTCCGCTTCGTTGACTACCAGCGGGTAGAACGATAGTGGGGAATAGATGAGAGCTTGTTTTGTCCTCTTCCGCTTCGTTGACTACTAGCGGGTGGAACGATGGTGGGGGATAGACGAGAGCTTGTTTTGTCCTCTTCCGCTTCGTTGACTTCCGGCGGGTGGAACGATAGTGAGGGATAGGCGGGAGGATATGCTGAAACCTCTGCTGCGCTGTCCACCATCGGGTAAAACGTCAGGCTGACGGAAGTGAGGTGCCAGCTCGCGTTTTCAGTTCGCTGGACGGCAGCTGGATGTAAGGTAAGAGGAAAAAAGAGTGAGGCAAACCCATGTGTTCTGTCTTGTTGGATGTTCACTTTTGGCACATGACAAAGAGGGGCGCATGCAGCTTTTTCTTCTTTCCCGTCTCGCTGATAGCCAGCGGCAAGAATATCAGATGGGTGTAAGTGTGAAGTTGTTCAGCGCATTTTACTTGGCAGTCCGACAATGAGCGGAACGTGAGGTGGGAGAAACCAAGAACTTGACTTGCAATTCCCATTTTGCCGCCCACCAATGTCCAGGATGAGAACGAGAGACGACCGTCAAGCATCACAGTCCCTTCCTCTTTGCAGACCGTCATCCAGCACGGCATCGGCAGCGGGTGTCGGAATGTGTATATATATAAGGTATAAAACGAACAGATAATGAAAGGAGCCTGATGAAGGTGCTGGGGTAAGAGGCTTGATGAGCGACTGGAACATGTTTCCCGTTGCCTGCCGACTGCCCATCACCCCTTCAGGCAAAGCCGAATAATATGAAACAATATCTTGATCTGGTGCAGAAGATACTCGATGAGGGCGTGCAGAAGCATGACCGTACGGGCACGGGCACCATCAGTATCTTTGGCCATCAGTGCCGTTATGACCTGGAGAAAGGGTTCCCCTTGCTCACCACCAAGAAGGTGCATCTGAAGTCTATCATACACGAACTGCTCTGGTTCTTGCAGGGAGACACCAATGTGAAGTACCTTCAGGAGAACGGAGTGCGTATCTGGAACGAATGGGCCGACCCGGAGACAGGCGATTTGGGACATATCTACGGTTATCAGTGGCGCTCTTGGCCCGACTATAACGGTGGACATATTGACCAGATAAAGCAGGCTGTGGATGATATCAAGAACAATCCCGACAGCCGACGCATCATCGTGTCGGCATGGAATGTGGCCGATCTTCCGCAGATGAACCTTCCTCCTTGCCATGCCTTTATGCAGTTCTACGTGGCCGACGGCCGCCTTTCGCTCCAGCTCTATCAGCGTTCGGCCGATGTGTTCCTGGGTGTTCCCTTCAACATCGCCTCTTATGCACTCCTGTGCATGATGATGGCACAGGTGTGTGGGCTTCGTCCGGGCGATTTCATACACACCACGGGAGATACCCACATCTATCTCAACCACCTCGACCAGGTGCACTTGCAGCTCACCCGTGAGCCTCATCCCCTGCCGCGCATGATTATCAATCCCGACGTGAAGGATATCTTCTCCTTCCGATATGAGGATTTCCAGCTCGAGGGTTACGACCCTTGGCCGGCCATCAAGGGTGCTGTGTCTGTCTGAATGCCTATGCCTACCATCCCTCAGGATTTCGTCTCCCTGATGCAGGAGCATTATGGGCAGGAAGAGGCCGAAAGGCTCTGCCAGGCTCTGCAGGAGACTGACCCCTCGGTGTCAGTCCGCCTCAATGTGCGCAAGATGCAGTCTTGCATGCCTGCCAGTGAAGTGGAAGCAGCCCGCCAGCACCTTGACCGGCTCTACTCGGCTGTCCCCTGGTGCCCGGATGCCTGGTATCTTCCCCAGCGGCCCGCTTTCACCTGTGATCCTCTGCTGCATGCAGGAGCCTATTATGTGCAGGAAGCCTCGTCGATGTACGTTGCCGACTTGCTTCGCCGCTATCTTCCGTCGGCAGGAACAGAAGGGCAGCTGCCTCTTGCCGCTCTTGACCTCTGTGCCGCTCCTGGTGGCAAATCCACCCTTTTGGCAGGTCTTCTGCCCCAGGGGTCGGTGCTTGTGAGCAATGAGGTGATGCCCAAACGAGCCCTCATATTGGCCGAGAATATGACCAAGTGGACTGCTGGCATGCCCGAAGGAGCCTATCCCGTCAGCTCGATGGTCACGCAGAACCGTCCGTCGGACTTCGCTGCTTTCGACGAGCAGTTTGATATACTCGTTACCGATGTTCCCTGTTCGGGCGAAGGGATGTTCCGCAAGGATGAGCAGGCAGTCTGTGACTGGAGTCTGGACAATGTGGAGCAGTGCCGGTTGCGTCAGCGTGAGATACTGGAGGATATACTGCACGTGCTTCGTCCGGGCGGACTTCTCCTCTATAGCACCTGCACTTTCAACCGTTTCGAAGACGAGGAGAATGCCCGCTTTGCCTGTCAACTGATGGGTGGAGAACTGCTCGAGGAGCGTCATTTCCTGCCTGGCAGAGACCGTGGAGAAGGCTTCTATGTGGCAGCCATCCGCAAGCCCGTTCAGCCCGACAGTTTTAATGAGGCTCTGGCAGATGTCTTTGCCGAAGCCCGCCCGTCGCATATTGCCACCTCGGAGCAGGAAGCCCAGGAGCAGTTCACCCGTGTGAAGTCGCTTGTTCGCCGCTTCTTGCGCATCCTTTATGATGCAGAGAAAACCTATGCCAGTGCGGAGCCTCTTCCCCAGGTGCCCCTTTCCTACGACGAGGCATTGCAATACCTTCGCCGTGAGGCCGTTCGCGTGGAAGCTCCACGCGGGATGGTCACACTCTGTCATCGGGGTTTCCCTCTTGGCCAGGGCAAGTGCGTGGGCAATCGCATCAACAACCTCTATCCTATGGAGTGGCGCATCCGCAGCGGTTACACCACCCCCTTCACGCTCTTCTGAAGGTTGCCCCTCCTTCGGAAATTCCATTCACCCAGCCTCTAAGGCTGTTTGACCGGCCCCATCATAATGCCCCGCAAGCGTCACCAACCGCCTTCGGGGCATTTCCGAAGAGCTTCCTTCGCAGATAGAAACGCACATATATAGAGCGGTTCTACTTTTGGAAGTCTCCCTTATGCCAGTACGCAAGGTTAGTACGCTCTATCAGGAAGCAGCACGTTTCGCAATAAAGACTCTGTTCGGACATGAGGCTCGGACTCTTTGAGGCTCGCAGGATTTACTCCAGAAGATGCTCTCTGGAATTCATCTTTAGGGAGGTAAAGGGATCGCTCGGTATTGGCAATGCAAGTCCGACTCTATTCGCAGCGGAAAGAAGATGTCTCATGTACAGGATTCATTCAGCCTCCAGGACGGGCGTATTACATACCTCCACCGTCCAACCCAAGGCTGGACGGTCAGAGAATATATACTGACTTTGCAAAGTATGCTTGCTTCTTCCACCGTCCAGCCTTGGGTTGGACGGTCGCGGACAACACCTTTCCTGGTTTGAAGATACACAGGAAGTGCCGGAAAAGCCTTCCTCTCCTTGCTCGCCAATTGGCTTCCCTTGTACACAGCATCCAAGTTACCATCAGCCGAAAGGATGTTGGTGAGCCATCCTTGGGCTGGTTGCTGCCATCACAAGAGTCTTCAACATCATGGGTGAAGAAGTGCTTGAGGCTGTGGTTGACGAATCTGATGTGCTGGCCTCTATATGCGGATCATGTAGATGTAAAACGGTGAGCCAGGGACCCATGACGGTTGAATTAGAGCTGTTTCAGTGCTCCTTGCCACCCGGAAGTGTTTCCTGTCATTCTGGCCAGTGCGGTGTGCCGACCATCGCAGCACGCAGCATCAGCCATCGCAGCACGCAGCGTTTGCCATCGCAGTGCATTTGAATTCCCCTCGCAGTGTGCTTGCTTCAATTACTCTGTAATGTCCTTCTTTTCATGCATCCGATATCCCCTTTCTCTTCCACCTGTTCCTCCCTTCCCCTCATTCTTTTGTCCCGCATGCGGAAAGTTTATGGTATTACATTCCTAAAACTTTGGGAAAATAGAAGTTTATGGTATCGGATTCCTAAAACTTTTGCTTGGGAAGAGGAGAGGAATGTGCCGTGGGAGGCTTATAGAAGAGGATGCATGTGGTGAGAATGGTGTATAATTATCCCTGTCAGCATACCCTTTGCGGCTGATTATATGTACCTTTGTGTGTGAGTAAACGGGAAATGGATATGAGTATGAAGGTTATGCGGTGGTGCTCTTGTGCACTTGTGATGTGCATGGTAATGCTTGGTTCGTGCGTCAGGGACGATGAGCCTAAGGGGGTGAAGGAGTATGTGAAGGTGGGCGACAGGCTTCCGCGCTTCTCTGTGAAACTGCTGGACGGAACCGAAGTGAACAATACCACATGGGAGGGAAAGGCTCTGGTGCTGGTGTTCTTCAGTACGAAGTGTCCCGATTGCCAGCATGAACTGCCCGAGGTGGAGCGCTTCTACCGGCAGGTGAGCGGGCGTGCCGGTGTGTTTACGCTGGCTGTGAGCCGTGAGGAGGGGTATGAGAAGGTACGTGACTATTGGCATGAACATGGCCTCACAATTCCCTGTTCGCCACAGGAAGACAGGTGCATCTACCATCTCTTTGCCACTGGCATTGTCCCCCGCATCTATATCGTCAACCCCCAGGGTAGGGTAACCTACATGTACGGAGACACCGACATGCCGTCGGCAGAGGCTCTCCTGCAAGCGGTGGGCCAGTGAGAACAGGTGCGTAGGCAGGCATCCGAAGTCTCCACGGAGTAGTAAAATCCCTCGCGCGCGTATTATATATATAAGGTGAAAGGCTGTGCTTTGGCCGTTTTTTCGCACTTGATAAGGCCCGGAATGCATTTAACTACAATTTCTCAAAACATTTTGCGCTATTTGTCGGCATGGTGTGAAAAATAAGCAGTAACTTTGTGTATTCATGTTGCCCCTGGTGATTGCTGCTGGGGTGGCGTGTGTACTAACGTAGTAACCCCAAAAAACAGCTAATGATGAATAGATTAGTTAAAGTCCTGAGACGGGCTGCTTGTCTGATGGCAGCGGCTTCGGCCCTATGGCTGACGGGCTGTCAGGAGAACGTTGACACCAGCAACCGCTACGTCTTTACGAAGCAGACCATTGTCTCTTACTTGCAGAAACACGAGGTGTATAGCGAGTATCTGAGTCTGCTGGACAAGGTGAAGGTCAGCCCCAAGAGCAATTCCACGGTCAAGCAGCTGCTCACAGCACGTGGCAGTTACACCTGCTTCGCTCCCACCAACGAGGCCATTGCCAATTATCTGGACTCTCTGGTGGCCAAGGGACTCATTTCCGAACCCTCTTGGGATGCTTTCCCGTCAGACCAGGTGCGCGACTCTGTGTATAAGGTGATTGTATTCAACAGCATCATCGATGGCGGAGATTTCGATTACGACGGTGCACGTATCATGTATGAGACAGGTGCCATGCCTTATAATCCCAATGAGGAGATTGCTTCACCCACTATGTCCGACCGTAAGTTGTCTGTTCTTCGAGGCAACAATCCCGACAGCATCCTCATCAACAAGACTCTGCGCATGTCGCCCAAGAACAAGGACATTCCTGCCATCAATGGCGTGATTCACCAGATGGAAGATGTCATTGCTCCCGGCAACGATGCGCTGACGGCTGTGCTTCAGAGCTATATCGACGCGGGAAGAGATGGTTTCCAGGTGATGGCACGTCTCGTGTATGCTTGCGGACTGGGCGATACCTTGTCGAAGTTGCGTGATGAGACCTATGAACTTCTCTACCAGACGGGTTACTTCGAGAACCTCTTCAAGCATCCCACTGAAGGCTCTTCGGGTTATGTGCCCAGGCACCGTAAGTATGGTTTCACCATCTTTGCAGAACCCGATGAGTTCTGGAGAGAGGAACTGGGCAAGGAGCCTAAGGACATCACTCCCGAGGATGTGATGGCTTATCTGGATGCCAAGGGAATATATCCCGAGGCCGCTCGCGACGACAAGTACAGAAGTGAGAATAATCTGCTCAACCAGTTTGTCACCTATCATATGCTGCCTGAGCGTCTGCCTGTAGATAAACTGGTACTGCACTACAATGAACGAGGTTATGACCCCAAGTTGTGTATTCCTACCGTTTGTATGTACGAGCTTTACACCACCATGGGCAAGCGCCGCCTGCTGAAGATATTCGAGAGCCGCGAGAGTGAAGGCGTCTTCCTCAACCGTTTCCCCAATATCCAGAACGGCCGACGTGAGAACTATCACGAGAGCAGTTGCGATGCCAGCAAGGTGGGACACTTTGTGGATAAAGACAATGCCAATGTGGAAGCCACCAACGGTATCATCTATCCCATCAAGGGATTGCTCCTGTATGATGATGAAACACGTAACAACCTGATGCGTCAACGCTTGCGCTGGGATGTGGCAAGCCTCTTCCCCGAGTTTATGAACAATGATATCCGCGGCCAGACGGTGACTACCAAGGAGAACATGACGGTAGGTATCCCATCGGATGACGTATATAAGTACTTCGATGATATGGAAATCGTGCATGGCTCACAGTTCTATTACCTGTTGGGACGTGGTAAAGGATGGCACAACTATCTGGGTGACGAGTTCAATGTGATCGGCCGTTACGAACTGGTGATGCGTCTGCCGCCTGTACCCAAGAAGGGAACCTATGAGTTCCGTATTGCCAACTCTGTAGGTGGACCGTGGCGAAGCATGTGTCAGGTGTATTGGGGCACCGATAAGAACCACCTTACAGCTATGGGTACACCGCTTGATTTCCGTTTGAACGGACTGTATCACTATACCAACGCAGGCACTTTCACCAGTCCTGTGGGATGGGTGCAGGATTCTGACGACGATGATTATAATGCCGAGATTGACAAGACGATGCGCAACAAGGGCTTCATGAAGGGTGCTCAGATTTATTGCGCCGGTGGTCCTGGAGTGGCCGAGTCTGCCCGTCAACATTATTATCTGACACGTCGTGTGATGCTGACAGCCGTCATGGATCCCGATGTATCTTACTATATACGTCTTAAGAACGTGCTTGACCAGGATGAGAAGCAGCTCTATATGGACTACATCGAGTTGGTTTCCAAGGAGGTTTACGACAACCCCAATACCCCCGAGGATATCTGGTAAGCTCGTAGCAAGCGGCCTCTAAGGCACTTGCCACATATTATATAATAAGAGTCCGGCTCCTCATGGAGTCGGACTCTTGTGCTATATTGAGAAGCATCTTGGTAAACCCTCGGGCATTTCTTGTGAGCATTTCTGGCTTTTTGGTTGTACTTTTGCTATGCCTGTCAATGGGATTGTGCATTGGGGTTCCCCATATCGGGTAATGCATTTTCCATGGTGTGTGATAGGATTCTGGACGGTTCTTTGTTGCTCGGGGGAAAAAACTTGTCAGCTGATACCATATGTGTTTTTTTTTTTTGTAACTTTGTGCCAGTGAGCCACCAAGGTCCGTCTGAGGATACGTGGTGAACGAACTTTACAGAAAGACGTATTTCTAATGCCAATCCTCAAGAGGCTCGAACTTCATAGCTCCGAAAAGTTGAAAGAACAGAATCCCTGAGAGAAGCATGGAAACAGGCTCCCTGCGTTTTTCTGGTATGAGCACTCCCAGAGACGGCCTGATAATCTGTAACCGCTGAGTCAGAGGAGCCTGTAGGCATAATAGATTGAATTTACAATGATTTTAGAAAGTATCTTGAAACAAAAGCATTGGCTTCTCTTATCCCTTCTAATCCAGTTTGTGGGGAATCCCACTCTTCAGGCTAGGAAAATTGATGCAGTTCAAGCACGACAGAATGCTTATGCATTCTGGAAGAAGAGCATGCCGAAGAAGGCAAGGACCAATTGCTGTAGGGTTGCCATGCAGGATGACTGTGCTTATTATATTTTCAATAATGAAGACGGAGGCTTTGTTATAATCTCTGGTGATGATGCTGTGCGTCCGGTACTTGGTTATACCCATTCAGGTCGTTTCGATGCCGATAGCATCCCCGACGGACTGAAGGTTTTGCTTGATTGCTATAAGGAACAGATATCTCAAATCCGTGCAGACGCTCCTGCTTATGATGATGTTCGCAGCGGTTTCAAGGGTAAGAGATTGCTTCGCACAGCAAAATGGAATCAGCGGTATCCTTATAACAAATATGTGCCAAAAGGTATGCCTACGGGGTGTGTTCCAACTGCAGCTGCCATTATCATGAAATATCATGGTTATCCTCAAAGGGGAATCGGTAATCACTCATACTACTGGAATGATACTCTTCTGTCTGCAAATTTTGATCATACTTATGATTGGGACGACATGCCTGAGGATGGAAAAGGTACAGAGGAACAGATGGACAAGATTGCACGCTTGATGTCTGATTTAGGTGTCGCGGTGGAAACCAAGTATTCTGAACAAGGTAGTGGTGCAGGTGTAAGAAGTATGTTGGAAGTCCTGAAGAATAATTTCAAATACTCTAAAAGTGCAACACATGTAGAAGGGCCTCTTTTTAAAGATGAGGAATGGAAGAGCAAACTTCGTAGGGAGATTAATGCCAATCGTCCTGTGCTTTATCATTCTGCTAGTATAGATAATCCTGTTGGGCATGCCTTTGTTATTGACGGATATGAAGATGACGCGTTCTCTGTCAATTGGGGATGGGGTGGATCTTGTGATGGTATTTATTTTATAGATGCACTCAATCCTGAGGACTTTGATTTTAACGGTTGGCCGGGTGCGGTCTTTTCCTTAAAGCCGTCTGGTACAGATGAGTTGTGGGCGAGTTTTTCTTCTACAGACGGAACCCTCTCCTTTTATTATAATGCTGCTTATAATCCCGAT
>UQST01000054.1 GCA_900543815.1 uncultured Prevotellaceae bacterium | reverse complement strand
ATGGCTTCCAATTTCAAGGCGAGGTATATATTGCTTTGGATGAAGGCTCTGATTACTACCGTATCTATGGAGAAAAGAATGGAACGACTAAAGAATATCATCATGATATTGCTTTTGATGAACTTGGCGATGTACTTGACTCAATGATAGAGACTGGAGGTATGACCAAGGAGGAGTACCAAGCAAAGGTAAAGGACTTTGTTTGTAGCCTCTAACATCAGTATTTTGGTGCAAAGTTACAGATTCTGGCGACCCTTCAAGTGCAAAGCAGCTCACAATGCACATCAACGGCATAGAGGGCAATGGTGAGGCTACTGCCATCTGGAGTGTCATCGGCGACGACGATGATGATGCAGAGATTGCTGCAAAAGGCATTTACAGTCTGAGCGGACAGAAGATGAACGCCACCGACACTCGCCGTCTGCCAAAGGGCATATACATTGTGAACGGAAAGAAAACTATCATAAAGTAAAAACAGAGAGAGGACAGATATAATGAAAAAGAAATATGTATCACCGGAAATAAAGCTGATAGAGCTGCAGACCGAGAAAATGATGGCTATGAGCGTCAATGTGGATTCCTACAACGGCAAAAGTGATAGTGATATCGGAAAAGACATCGACCCTTGGGATGGCGAGGAAGGCGAATATTAAGCGCCTACTATCGTGACAGAGTAGAACTCTCACGACAGCGTTGAGATGTAGTCGTCAGCGCAACTTACATCAAGAAACATCAGACCATCTGGTTTCCACCGTTATTCAGCATTGATTTGCAGACGGATGGAAACCAGATGTTTTTTTTTACTCTTCTGATCATCCGTGTTGCTTCGTGCATTCATTCCAAGGGTATTGCGCTGGGCTGTTACTTGCCGGGCTTTCAGTATGCATGTGGTGGCGAACTCCTTTCGCGTTTGCATATACTTCGTACGAATGTATATATAATAATGTATAGCCCTTTGTTGGCGTGCAGTCCCTTTAGGCTCAATCTCCCGTGGCTGTTGCCACTCACAGTTCGTTCTTCTTCTTGTATTCGGTGGGTGTGACGCCACACACGTTCTTGAAAGCGCGCACGAAGTTGGGGTAGGCATCGAAACCACATCGGTAGGCCACTTCGGCCATACTGATATTGGGATTCCTCTCAAGCAGGTTGCACGAGCGCTTTATCTTGAGGCGCTGGATATAGGCCAAGGGTGTGTATCCCACCAGAGCGTTTATCTTGCGGTTGAACTGTCTGGGACTCATGCACACAGCAGAGGCCAGGAAGCTGACATCCACCTTCCCGTTGCGGTCCAGTTGCCTGTTCACCAGACTCGACACTTTGGCCAGGAAGCGCAGGTCCATCTCGTCTGTCTTGTTGTCATCAGGCTCTTCCTCGCTCTTGCGCTCCTGTATCATTCCGGCAAACTTCGCCTGCAGGAGACGCCTGCCTTCCAGCAGTTTCTCCACCCTCATGTGCAATTCGTCGGCGTTGAAGGGCTTTGACAGATAGGCGTCGGCACCGGCTTCCAGTCCCTTGATGCGCTCTTCCTCCGTTATCTTGGCAGTTACGATGATGATGGGAATATGGTCGGTGATGTCGTTGCTGCGCACTTGCCGGCACAGTTCCAGTCCATCCATCTCCGGCATCATCAGGTCGGTGATGATGATGTCGGGCACCAGTTCCTGTGCTTTCTCCAGTCCGTAGCGCCCGTTGTCGGCATAGGAGATGGCATAACGGCTGTCAAACTGCGAACCGATGTAGGCTGCAATGTCGTGGTTGTCCTCTATGATGAGCAGCCGGCACTGGCTGTCGTCGCCTTCGCAGTCGGTCAGTTCGGGCTCTTCTCCTCTTTGCACAGGTGCGCTGCCCACGGCAAAGTCGGTCAGTTTCTGCTTTATCTCGTTGTGGATAGGTATGGACAGATGGAAGGTGGTGCCCTTTCCCAACGCGCTTTCCACTATGATGGAACCGCCGACTGAGTCGATGATCTGCTTCACCAAGGCCAGTCCCACGCCTGTGCCTATATGCTTCGCGTCGCTTTCTGCCTGATAGAACGGTTCGAAGATGTGTGTGAGCGTATCATCGTCCATGCCTGCGCCTGTGTCGGCTACGTCAATGAACAGGCGCTCGCCTTTCTGCCACATGTTCACACTGATTCTGCCGTATTCGGGTGTGAACTTGAATGCGTTGGACAGCAGGTTGTCGGTCACCTTCCTCACATAGTCGGGTACGAAGTCCATCACTATCGCCTCGCGTGTGGTGAACTGCAGGTCTATGTGTCGGCTTTGGGCATAGTCTCTGTAGCTCTCGGCTATCATGGTCATATAGGCGGTGATATCTCCGTTGCGCCAGTTGGCGTTGCCCACAGCTGACTTCACCTTCGAGATGTCGAGCAGCTGGTTGATGAGTGCCAGCAGACTGCCGCCCTGCCGCTCTATGGTCTCGGCTTTCTCCCTCACGCTCTGCGGGCAGTCTTTGTCCTGTGTGAGGTCATGGCTCAAGCCCAGTATGACGGTGAGCGGCGTGCGGAACTCGTGGGTGATGTTGGTGAAGAAGTGCTCGCGCATGGTGGACATCTTCTTTAGCTTCAGGTGGTTCTGGCGCCGCAGACGCTGTATGTGCAGCACGATGGCAAACAGTACCGACAGCGCCAGCAGTACGATGAAGGCTACACGCTTGGTCCATCGCTCGCGCAGCAGCTCGGCATTGCGCTCTTCGTCGGCTTTGGCCTGTCGTCGGCTGCTGATGCTGCTTTGCAGGATCTCTATCTCAAAGAGGTTGCGCGCGTTGAGCATGCTGTCTTCCTGGGCTTCCGCCTTGCGGTAGTGTGCCAGTGCTTCCTGGTAGTTACCCTCCCGCTCCTGCAGTTTGGCCTTTATGCGGTCTATCTTGGGCAGATATTCTCTGGCCTGTATGCGGTTGGCTGTTTCCTGTGCCAGATTGAGCTGCAGTCGTGCGCTGTCGGCCATTCCTGCTTCTATGTATGCGTCTGCCAGGGCCAGAGTGGGTTGTAGCCACAGCCAGAGGTCGCGGTCTTCGTGCAGCAGGCTTATTGATTTCCTGAACTCGCTGATGGCCTTGCGGTAGTTGTCCTTCAAGGCATACAGCCGTCCGTAATTGAGATGCCCGTAGGCTTTGCCCGTATAGCTGCCTGCCAGTTCGCTGTGACGCATCGACTCCTTATAATATGTCCAGGCAGAATCCAGCAATCCTCGCCGCTCATACACGATTCCCAGGTTGGAGAGGTCAACGTTCATACCCAGGTGACTGCCCAGCCGGGTCTCTACGGCCAGTGCCTTGCGCAGCATCTCGTCAGCCTTCTGATAACTGCCGATGGCCAGATACACGTTGCCTGCTCCGTTGTAGCCAATGGCGCGGCACTTGAGCATCTTGCGGCTCACTTTGTTGTCGGGGTAGAGCAGACTGGTCTCCACAGCCCGCAGGTGATAGTCCAGACCGTCGTAGTGCAGTCCCAGCCGGCGGTAGTTCACACCCAGGTCATTCAGAGCGCTGGCTTTCATCAGTGTGTCGTCCAGTTCTTCGGCTATGGCCAGTTGCTTCTGGTGAGCCTTCACGGCATCCGAGTATCTGTTGGATGTCTGGTATCCATGGCCCAGTGCAGCCAGCGCTGCCATCTCCCTGCAGCGGTCACCCTGCTTGCTGTATGTGTTCACGAGCACCATCAGCGAGTCGATGTTTCTCGTATGGTTGTTGGTAGTGTCCAGCAGCAGCCGCTCACGGTCGGTGTAGGCAGGTGCCGTGTTGGCTGCCTTCCTGCATGATGCCAGCGAGATGACGGCTATGAGCAGCATGCCTATGGCTGTTTGCATCATGCGATGGCGCCTGCCTCTGTTGGCCCTTGATGGACTCTGATGAGGCTCTGCCTGTGCCGGATTTTCATGAATATGTTGCTGCATATGTATGTTTTCAGAAAGGATTTTACGTGTTTGTCAAGGTCAAAGTTACAACTTCTCTGAGAGATGAACAAGCCTGAATCCATATTTTTTCACCCGCTCCCGCCTTTGTGTGCTGAGGCTTCCGGTGGCTTCTGGCAGATAAAGTGCGGCAAAATATCTGCTCAGGAACATTCTGTCAGGCAGAATTCCCTGTTTGTTAAAAAGGCTAAAAATATCATTTGCAATCTTCTGTCCTTTAGGGCGGTATGCCTAAGTGATGTCCGATGGAGATAGGCTGGCGGGTTGCAGAATGTCCGCTGGAGATAGTTTTTTGCCGATAGAGATAGGTCATTTGGCTTCATCCGTCTTTAGTTTTGCAGCAGATTCTGAAACAGGTAAAAGCCCACGGTCATGAAATCTGGCAACAAACTCACCGAAAGGCAGCGGCGCAACCTCAGGTTCTCTGAGAAATACTTTGATCTGCTCGATGCCATAAGCGAGTTGGGAGATACGCCTCCCGACCGCAGCGAGGGTGAGTGCCGTGGGCAGGAAGACGGGCAGGACGGAGTGCCACGCGGTGATACCTTCGGTGATCATCCCGAGAACCCTCCTCCCGAACAGAAGTCCAGAGAGCCGACCGCTTGCAGCTGCAGGCATCGCATAGGCAGCCTTCTGTCAGCCGGCATCAGGCATGTACGTCTCTTATATAATAAGGTAAAGCAATTATTGAATGTTCAACTATAAAACCTTACTGGAATGAAAACTAATTTACTCAGAAGAATGATGGCGGTGATGGCCGCATTCTTGGTGACAATGTTCACGTTGCCCATGATGGCGGGTAACAAAGTCGAGATCAATGGAGTGAGCAAACAGGTGTACGGACACGACGTAAATGAAGTCTCTGGATACGACAACGCATTCAGCATCGTCATCTACCTGTCTCAGGACAGGAAAGAGAGGTTGCTGGTAATGGGCGACAATGACCGTCATGCCACTGGCGAGTATGTCTCTATTAAAAGTCATCAGTCTATTGTCGAGGGCCAATGCCCCTGGGTCGTGAGATACGTCAGGGATGATAGATTTGCGGTGCAGACAGTGGGTTATGCTTCTTATGAGACGGCTCTCTTTGAGTCTGGAGCCTTCTTTGTCAAAGGTAACCCCTTGGGAGGGCGTTTCGGCCTGACCCTTTACGGTAGGATTACTGACAATGTGAAGGGTGATGGGAATGCCTATACCTTTGATGTCGATTTCCGAACCGAATGGACTCCTCCTACAGCGGGCACGCTCACCATTGGAAAAGTAACCGATTGTTCCATCGCTCTCTCTTGGACGCTTGCTACGGACAACGATACTCCGCAAGAGGATCTGACTTATACGGTGGTGTGTATGAAGGAAGGCGTTCCTGGTTGGTATATGCCAACAGTTACCGAGAACATCGGCTCATTCGTGCTCGAGGACCTTGATCGTGCTACAACCTATCTGGTTGACATTCTTGTTAAGGATGTGTGCGGAAACTCTACACGATATGGTGAAGTGAAAGTGACCACCAAGGAAAAGCCTTGGCCTGTGGCTTCCGTTAAGATCAACGGAGAGTCCAAGCCTTTGTATAACCCACAGGTAGTATCTGTCTATGGGGATGACAACGCTTTCTCTATTTCCTACTATCTTTCCAAAGACAAGAAGGAGAGATTGGATATCTTGGGCAACAATGCCCTGCACGCCTCAGGTGAGATGACTTATCTCAACCGTTATGAGCCAGTTCATGAGGGGCAAACCAGCTGGATAATAAGATATGTGAAGGATGGCCACCTTGTCGTTCACTCTTCGGGCGAGGAATCTTTTGGCTCGGCCCTCTTCAAGACTGGTATCTTGGTTGCCTATGGTGGTGATCCCAGGAGCGGAAGGTATGGCTTGCAATTCTGGGGAACGATTACCGATGATAAAAATGGTGATGGCAACACGTATGAGTTTGACGTCACTTTCCGTACCGAAGGGACGAAGCCCAAGGTGGGTAATGTTACGCTGGGAGAGGTGACAGACAATAGCATAGCACTCTCCTGGACTCATGGCAAAGACAATGACACGCCTCAGGAAGAGTTGCGATATACGGTGGAATACCAAAAGAAGGGCGATACAGGTTGGCACATGCACAAAGTGGGCAACTCCACATCGTATGTGATAAAGGAGGATGTCGAGCCCAACACCACTTACTTGATACGTCTTCTGGTCATGGATGCTTGCGGAAACTATACGCGCAGCGAGGCGCGGGAGGTGACCACCAAGAAGGAGGATTTCGGTCTCATGATAGCCGGCACGGAGGTGACAAGGGGCAACTGTGGCGACCTCAGTTCTATCAGTGGGGTAGAAGGCAAGGTCAGCTTTGATCCCGAAACCTATACCCTCTATCTGGATGGTGCCACAATAGATGGCGGTTCTACCAATGCTATCTTCATGTCAGGAGACAAGGAACTCACAATCAATGTCTCCAACGATGTCACCCTGACCAATGATGATGCAGCTGTACTGATGCTCAAGGGCAATGCGACCATCAATGGCGAAGGCACATTGAATGTGGCGTCTAAAGGTGAGCGTTGTGGCATATATATGTTCAAGGATCTCGTCATCGACGGGTGCACCGTGATTGCCTCTGGCTCTTGGGGTATAGCAGGAGAGGATGGCTCGGTGGAGAGACTCATAGTCAGGGCTGCTACGGTCAAGGCAACTGGAGGAGACTATGCGCCTATCGCTGACCTGAAGTCACTCAGCCTCCTGGGCTGCCGGATAGTAACTCCCGAAGGTGGCGAGTACAATACTACTGACCACTATGTGATGTTGAACGGCGCGCCTTGGTTGGGAACTGTGGTCATCAGCCCCGTTGTGCAACAGTCTGACCTGGTGCTGCTGAAACAATCGAATGACGGCAACAGTAAGGCGCCAATAGTCAAGATTATCAGGGAACTCACTGGACTTGGACTGCTTGAGTGTTCGCAGCTTTATGATAATGCTCCATCCGTCATCGCAGAGAACCTGACGCTGCTCGTAGCCGATGAAGCGGCCGAGAAGTTGCGTGCACTGGGAGCCGAAGTGGAAGTTCGTCCTCATGGCAATCCTGACGGCATCGAAGAGATTCTTGCCGCTCCCGGCCAGAAGCTTAAGGGCATCTACACCCTCACAGGCAACCGCCTCGACACCCCGTTTGAGAAACTGCCGTCGGGCATCTATATTGTCAACGGCAAGAAGGTAACGAAGAAATAACCCAAACCTACTCAGGGACGGAGGCCGCTGGTGACTTCCCCCACGCACCCGGCCTCTCCCGTCCCTCATTTATACCATGGGCATTGGCCCTTTAGAAAAACACTGCTGGCATTCATTATCCTCGCGGCATACGCTGCCCTCCAGGATAAATGAATGCCAGTTTTCTTTATGGAAGGGGGACTTCGGGCATGTAGTTGGAGTTTCCTTTGATCCTGACTGCCCACCGAATCCGTGCTGTTTCCTCTTTCCTTTGATTCCCTACAGAGGTTCTGCAGTTTCCGCTTGGCTCATCCCAAGTCACTTGTTCTTATATATGAGCAATACTTGGAGAGCAGATTGTCCAAGGGCAGCTCTCCCTTCTGGTAGCGCTCAGCGTCCAGGGGCAGTAGCCTCTCGCGTATGGGCGTTCTGCCTTTGTACAATGCCGTCACATACCAGTTGCCGTCGTCCTCCACAAACTTGATGTCGGAGAAGAACTCCGTGATGTCGTCAGGGTTGTATATGATGGAATAGCTTGGACGCTTGGCTCCAGGGATGTCCTCACGAAGGATTCCTTTGTCCACCAGATTCTGTATGTCGCGAATGGCAGTGTCTCTGGAGCACTTGGCAAGTGATGCCCATGTCTTCGAGGTTATCTTTGCCTCGTATCCGTCAAGGAACAGGTTGAGCACATCTGTCTGGCGTGGGGTCAATGACACAGCCGCTGCTTTCTGCCAGAAGAAGCTCTTGTTGAGTATGGTGCTCACTGCGGCCTCTGCTTCGTCAAGCGCTACAGACAGCGTCTGGGCATACCACGCTATCCATTCCGTTAAGTCTCCATCGCCATGTTGGGTCTTTTCCAGGATGTCGTAATAGTGCTTCTTGTCCTTGTTTATCTGTGTGGAGATGTTGTAGAAGCGTAATCCGCTCTTCTCGGCACGTGCCAACTGCATGTCGGAGAGTATTCTGGCGATGCGCCCGTTGCCGTCCTCAAAGGGGTGGATACTCACCATCCACAGGTGGGCTATGGCAGAGCGGATGACGGAACTGACGTTCTCGTCCTTGTTAAACCAGTCAAGGAATCGGTCCATCTCTTCCTCCACACGTTCCGGTGCAGGGGCTATGTAGTGGATCTTTTCTCTGCCGAACATTCCCGAGACAATGTGCTCCTCGTTGGTGCGGTATTGGCCGACTTCTATCTGTGAACCTTCGCTGAAGCCAGTGGGGAAGAATGCGGCTTGCCATGCACACAGCTTTTCCTTTGTCAGTGGCTGGTCGTAGTGGCTTATGGCATCCAGCATGACCGCCACCACAGAATCTACATAATGGGATGGCGCAGTGTATTTGATGTTCTCGATGCCCAGTTTCCGTGCGATAGACGAGCGCACCTCGTCAACATTCAGGCGGATGCCCTCTATCTCTGAGGAATACACCACATCATACGTCAGGTTCTCGGCCATAGCCTTCAACTTGCCGTCGAATCCGAGCGAGGCAAGTCGGCCGTACAGTAAACCTTGCTTGCGGCTTACCTTCTCCAGTATTGCCGTTAGCCCGGAAGCATCCCATCTGAATGCCGTCCAATTGTCTCTTTCGTGTATATACATATTCTATTTATAATGCCAATGCAACGTTATATGCCTAATAATGCCGCAAATCTTGCGGCAAAGTTAATGAATAATCGTTGCAAGAGCAAGAAAATCCCTAAAATGTAGCTTTATTTCCCGCCTTCCAATGCCCTGCGCGGTGTCGCGTCTCCTGGTTCTATGCCGGCGGTGAGGCCGGTTTTTCTCCCCATTTGCAAGGAAAACTACCGCCAGGCAACCGTTTCCACCCATTCCGTCGGGAGATTTGATGGAATAGGGAAATTGTAGAACCATCTGCCTCTGACGCTTTGTTGGGATTCGGGTAATAGCATTTGTGGCAGATGATGTTTGCTTCATCTGCACAAGGCAATTTGCTTTGGGGAATTATAGAAGAACCGTCTGTCGTCAGTGAAGGGCGGTCATACTGTCGGGCGAAGCCCAGAAGCGGGCGCTGTCGGTGGTCAGCATCGTCTGCTCATGCAGTTTGAAGGGCGAGAATCCCTTGGGTATAAGTGCCACGTGACGCATCTGGTTGCCGAAGATGGGGTTGTTGTCTTCGCGTCCGTAACCGGTAGTTTCCCAACAGTCAAACCAGTATAGGTTCTTGGCCCAATAGGCTCGGTAGTACTTGAAATCCCCTTCTGAGTCCAGCAGAGGGCGGAAGACAATCTCTTTGCCGTCGATATAGCGCTCGCGCATCTCGCTGAGGGAGAGGGGTGTGCCGTTTTCGTCTTCGGCCCAAGCCATCATGTCGGAGTCCAGCATTGCCCATTTCTGCATTTCGGGCAGCCATACCATATTCACCACATGGCAGTCGGTGTCCAGAGAGTCCTCGGGAAAACAGGTGACGAAGCGGTTCTGGATTCCCTCCGACAACAGCAGTTCGTGCAGGAGAATAGAATGCATGCGGCAGTTGAAGGCCGGTTCCACCGTGCGGGTATATTCCCAGAGTCCTATCGCATCACGCTTCTCGGGAGAAATCTTTTGGTTGGCATGGGGGATGTGTCCGGCTACGAAGCGTGCCAACTTCCTGGCTCTGTCCCATGTAGGCTCCGTTGGTTTCACGATGGTGTCCAACTGGAAATACCCGCGAATCCGTCCTGCCTGGGCGGTATCTTGCAGATAGATGAAGTGGTAAGCAGGGGTGTCGGCCTCGTACTTGCCTGCATCCCTCAGGAGCTGCACCTTCTCCTTCCGCATGGCATCTGACAGATAAGCCGTAAGCTGCTTGTTGAAAACAAATCGTGCCAACAGTAACGTGAGCACCACAAGGAGCAACAGTCCCAATACGCTCCAACTGATAATCCTGACAACTTTCCTCATATTCCCATTTCTTTTGTTTCAATCTTCCGTTAAGACGATGCAAAATTACCCAAAAAGCAGTCTCCGCAATCCCTCCCACCCCCTTTTTCTTCCTCCCAAGAACAAACTTTCCCCAAGCCCGAAGCAACCAGCCTCCCGTCCCCTCACAACCCTCCTTCTCCCACCTTTATCCCCTTCCTCTTCGTTCTCAAACAATTGTGGGGCAAAAGACAAGCCGTTGGCAACTGCGAGGCAGCAGACTGATAAGGCGATGGGAGTAGCATGACTTTTGCTTCTCTCCTGTCTCCAATTCTCGTTCTAGACAATAGAAATCTCCGTTTGCAGGTTGCTGATGGCCATCCAAAGCCTTTGGATGGCCGTCCAAAGACTGCGTATGTGCATCCAAAGCCTGCAAACGGAGATTTCACTTCTGCTTCTCGAAGAATTTATGTAGGCTCCTTTGAGGTTTCTTCGGTGCTCTTAGAGGATGTTAGGTGCACTTTTGCCAGAGTCTTCCGGTTTTCATGGAAGGCTTACGCGTGCTATCGTCAGAGTCTTGTGTGCTTCTGGGAGTGGTTTCGGTGGGCTTATTGGGGGATGCTTGTTGGTTGTGGGGGAGAGGCCGGAAGGCTGCGGGGGCAGGCGGTGCAGACTGTGGCAAACGAAAGTGGGGCACCCACTTCCTGGCGCCCCACACAATGTTATCTGAACCAAATATCTTCTTACCAAATCGAAACGGTATCAACCATTCAAATTAACCTAATGAAAATATATTAACCATATCCATATTACGTGCATCACTGCACCTTTGCAAAAAAACATTCTAATTTTATATTGTTTGCCAGCCCTTTTGACGGGGCGGCGGAAGTGCTTGATTGGTTGCCCGGTGCATCCTGGTTCCGATTTCACAATCAGGTGCGTCATGTGTAAAATATGTCGCGCAGAACCACTTGGGCAAAGTGCTTTTTCGAATGTAGAATCCCTCGTCAGGGTTCTCATCCCGTTCACGCTGCAAAAGTAGCTAATTATGTCGAACAAAAAAGCATTTCTGTGCCCGATTTTGCATTATTTCAATTTTCTTATGTTTTATAGTAGTTTTTGCCCTCGTTTCGGGCCGAAATTCACGATGAAGCGTTCTTGTGTTTTGAAACGTGAAAAATGTCTGAGCCCTTGGTGCGGGCTGGAAATTTGAGGCAAGTGTTGTGTTTTCTTGCCCCATTTCCTTTTGGCATTCGTGCAAAAGGCGTACCTTTGTAGCCGCTAAAGGTCGCCCAGATGGTGGAATTGGTAGACACGAGGGACTTAAAATCCCTTGGCCATTGCGGCCGTACGGGTTCGATTCCCGTTCCGGGCACCAGAACAAAGGAGGAAAGCAGCAGATAGGGCTGTCTTTCCTCCTTCGTCTTTTGTGTCGGGTATTGCTCTAACTGCTTCAGCAGCAATTTTATGAAGAGAAGCTGATGGAGTCTGCTCCTGCAGGCAGTCAATCGCTGTAAAGGCAGCAGGAGGAATGCCTGCCAAGGGCACTGCGCTGGGTATCCCATCACACCATGCTGTGAAGGCCGATGTAATGCCTTGCGATGGCCGATGTATCGTGCTGTGACAGGGAGATGCCGGCCGCTGCACCTTTCTGTGAATGGACTGGCTCCAACGGTTTCGGCCCCTTACTCTGCTCTTGATGTATCGGGAAACAAAAGTGGGATGCCTGTCTCCAGGCACCCCACGCTGCGTTATCTGATCAAAAGGATCTTCTTACCAACTTAGAAAAACGGTATCAACCATTCAAAAATAACCTAATGAAAATATATTAACCATATCCATATTACGTGCATCACTGCACCTTTAGCGAAAAACATATGTCTTGTTCTGAATCCCCTGTGCCGGCTTGCGCATGCGGCTGGCAGAGGATGCGTGCCGGAGATTACCAGATGTCCTCGGGCACTTCGGGGTTGTCATACACCTCCTTGGCGCAGTACTCCAGGTAGTCCATGTAGAACTCTGTCTTCTCGCTGTCGAGCACCGACTTGATCTTCAGGTAGTAAGTCTCGTTCGGGTCGAGTGTCTTGCGCACGATGATGTGGCGGATGTTTGCGCGGTCATTGTATCCGCGTTCGGTGCCGTCGTTTGAGTCGATGGCCTGCGAACCCTTCATGTAGCCGTTGTTTCTCATGCGCTTGTCGATTTCGGCATTGTAGTCGTCGTCGTCTGTATCGCGCTCCCAGCCCGAGAAACGGTTGTCGGCACTCATCGTGATGTCGATGGGGATACCCGTCACAGGCAGGTTCTTGAGGTCGGTTCCGAAGTACATCTGTGCCACACCACGCTTGCCGGTGGCCAATACCTCGTAACGGAGCTCGTAGGTTCCGCGCTTGGGCACGGGAGGCAGCTTGAAGGTAATCTCCCAGCGGCCTACTGCCTTCATCTCGTCGCGGTTCAGGTTGCACCAGTCATCGTTCCATGCGTTGTAATACACGAACTTGGTCTGGTCGTTCTGAATCATATTCTCGAAGTAGTTGTACGAGTTGACGGTGTTGGGGATGTGCACGTGCTTGTATCTTTCCTCTGAAGCCCTCTTCAGTCGGATGTCGTTGTTCATCGCCTCGGGCATCATGCTCATGCCGTCGAAGCGTATGCGGGTTCTCATCAGATTGTCACGGGTGGCATCGGTATAGGCCAAAGGAGCGTCGATGGGGTAGATGCATGCATTCTCGATATCGTTGAGGATGGCCATGTCGGACTCCTTCATGATGCGGCATCCCACCTTGTCGGGGTCGCAGGTTGTCTCCTCACCGTTGCCCCTGCGGCTGACGTCGCGGTTGGCAAAGCGGTTGATGAACACGCCGTTGCTCTGCTTGGACTCATAGAGCTTGAACATGCGGCGTGGACCCATGCTGGTGTAGTACTCCATCACAGGGATGGTGAGCTTGGTGGGATTGTTGATGTTGAAGCCGTACTCGTTGATGTGGAACACCAGCCGGTCGGGCTGTATGCGCATGGGCAGCATGTGGTAGGTGATCCACTGATAGAGCAGGTTCTTCTCTGACTTGTAGTTGCCATCGATCACAAACTTGTCCTCCTCAGAGTACTGCTTGTTGTCCAGAATCCACTGGGTGAGGTCCTGAAGCAGGTTGTCGGAGAAGGGATCCAGCCCCTCGTTGCGCCAGAAGTCATCAGTCTCGGCAAAGATGGTGAAGCCATAGAGCCTGTGCTTGGGCACATAGCCGATGCTTCCCTCGGCAAAACCGTGGTCGGTCATACCTTCCAGGTTGGGAATCTGGTTCGTGAGGTAGAGTCGCTCGTACCTCTCATCGCGCACGGCGTTGAGCGTATCGAGCAGTCCGCAGGCCTTGAGCGCGCTGAAGCACACGCGGTAGCCCTCCTTGTTCTTCTCCAGATAGTCGATGATGTACTCCGAGCAGGTGATGCCTGAGGGGGCGATGGCCTTCTCCATCATGTGAATCACACCGTTGAGGCAGATGATGTCTCGTTGTGTCTCACTGATGGGACAGTCCATGTTGATGTAGATGCTGTCGGGCTGGTTCTTTATGTAATGAACAGCCAGCTTCTTGTCGTTCAGGCATCCCATCACGAATTCCGCCTTGTCATCTACAGGGAATTCGGCTGTGGTATAGGCGCTCTCCAGTCCGCTGTCGATGATGGAGTTGAAGACGATGATCTTGCGTATGGAGTCCAGCTTTGCACTGTCGGTGAATCCGTCCCACGAGGGGTGGGTCATCAGGGTGGAATCCTTCTGGTAGAGCTCTTCCAGGTACTTGTGGATAGCCTCGTTGCTGGGGGCAAAGCATGTGTAATGTCCGCGTGCCGACATCAGGCTGGCTACCTTGGTGTCGCTTATCTCGCTCACGGCAACCTTGTTGAGCAAGTCAACGTACTCGGAGTAAGCCTCATGCTTCTCCAGATAAGAGAGGATGGTGTTGAACTTGAACACGTATCGTGCCGAGGTGTCGATGTTCTCCTTGCACGATGTGACAGCCAGCGCCATGGCAAGGGTTGCCAGGCATAGCATCAGCGATGATTTTATGCGCTTCATTTTAGTCTGAATTTCGGTTTGTTTCCCCAAAGTTAGCACTTTTTTACATAACCAAGGATTTTGTGCGCTCTTTTTTCGGAAAAACTTCAAAGCGGGCAGTTTTATGCGTTACTACACATTATATAATAGTGTCAGATGGTTACAAAAACGCCATTTTGACAGGATTGGAGTGGCCTGCTGTGCCATTTGTCCTCTTGGAAAGGAAATTTGCTTCTTGTTGTTCTTGAAAACCTCTTTTGCATGGCAACTAATTGCAGTTTGGCTGTTGGTTTGGTGGAGTGACGGAGTGGCCGGAATCGGGTGGGTGAAACGGTGGGTTGCGGCGCCCTTGGAGACAAAATTGAAAAGTCGGGATGACAAAAAGGGAAGATTGTTTGCAGAAAGCAATGCATTTCGGCGAAAAATCTTTGTGGGAAGTTTGAAAACCCCTATCTTTGCTTCTCGGATAAAGTACATAATTAAAAGGAAAAAGTATTATGGCATTTTTAACTGACGAAAAACTCGTGATTGTCGGTGCCGCCGGCATGATTGGTTCCAACATGGTGCAGAGCGCGCTGATGATGAACCTGACATCCAACATTTGCCTGTATGACGTGTTCTCACCCGAGGGTGTGGCTGAGGAGATGCGTCAGAGCGGATTCTGCGACGCAAAGATAACCGCTACCACTGATGTGGCTGAGGCTTTCAAGGACGCTAAGTATATCATCTCAAGTGGTGGTGCTCCCCGTAAGGAGGGTATGACACGTGAGGATCTGCTGGCTGGCAACTGCAAGATTGCCGAGGATCTGGGTAAGAATATCAAGACTTACTGCCCCGACGTGAAGCACGTGGTGATTATCTTCAACCCCGCTGACCTGACAGGTCTGGTGACTCTGCTGTACAGTGGATTGAAGCCCAGCCAGGTGACTACACTGGCAGCTCTCGACAGCACACGTCTGCAGAGCGCTCTGGCCAAGAAGTTCGGTGTGATGCAGAACCAGATTGTGGGTGCACACACATTCGGTGGCCACGGTGAGCAGATGGCAGTGTTCGGCAGCGCCGTTAAGGTTGCCGGCAAGCCCCTCTCAGAGATCATCGGCACACCTGAGTTCCCCGTTGAGGAGTGGGAGCAGATGAAGAACGACGTGACAAAGGGTGGTGCTGCTATCATCAAGCTGCGCGGCCGCTCTTCTTTCCAGAGCCCCTCACTGCTGTCTGTAGAGATGATTGCAAGTGTGATGGGCGGCAAGAAGTTCGCCTATCCCGCCGGTACATACGTGAAGACAGAGAAGTACGACCATATCATGATGGCTATGGACACAACTCTGGACCAGAACGGTTGCACCTACGTTGTTCCCCAGGGTACAGCAGAGGAGAATGCCAAGCTGGACGCTTCTTATAAGCACCTGTGCAAGATGCGTGATGAGCTGGTGACTCTGAACATTGTGCCTCCTATCAGCGAGTGGAGCAAGATCAACCCTAACCTGTAAGAAACTGCCGGGGAACTGCTTTCGGGCAGCTTGATGGCAGAGTCAGGATGAAAGTCTGATTCAGTAAGATGCCGCTTCGAACGGCTCGGAAAAGGAAACTTCATCCGTTGTAATAATAAGAGGAACGCGCGTGTGTGCGTTCCTCTTATATTATATATGCGCGTGAGAATATCGCAGAAAGGCTGCTGAAATGGGCTCACCCGATAAACCTAGGGGATTAAGCATACAGCCTTGTAAGTCTGAAAAGGAAGAACCTTATATCTGTCACT
>UQST01000053.1 GCA_900543815.1 uncultured Prevotellaceae bacterium | reverse complement strand
TTTCACAAGCATCGCCACCACTTTTTTCAATATAAAGTGAAACTTTTCTTCCCTCTCATTATATATATATTGCGCGCGCGATACGTTTTCGGGATATCAGGGGCGGTTCCGAGGGTTTGGGGGCGGGAAAGGGCGAAGAGGGAGGAGGACGGATTTTCCGGCGTTTGGAGGCAGTACTACTTAACTTGACGATGAAGTATAACTCCTGTCACCAACGGAGTACTACTCCTGTCATCAATGAAGTACTACTCCTACAGAGCATGCAGTACTACTCCTGCCTTTCTGACTACCTTTCCAGTATTTGGCTCCGCAAGAATTGGAAAAACAATCCTTGCGGAGCGGAGCGAGGTTATGAGAAACGAGGTCTGGTGATTCTTTCCGCTCGACACATCGCGGTGCATCGGCCATCACAGCATGCTTCATTTGACTTCGCAGCATGCTCCGATGGGGCTCTCAACGCATTCCATAGAAACCTACATCATGTTTGGCAAAAACACGAGACACATTCAACTTAAACTCGCAGCACATTTAACCCAAACACAAAACAAGTTCAGCCCAAGAGCCTCATCACCCTTCACCGAAACGCGAAACAAGTTTGCCCGAAACCCAAAACAAGCTTCGCGAAACCTCATATCATGCTGCTCTTGACTCCCCATCATAAAAGCGGGCACTTCCCTTCTGCAAGACTTCTTTTCATAAAAAGCATGGAGAGAGAGACTAAAAAGAGAGCGGAATGCAACACAAACGAGGTAAACAGGAAGCCCAATGAGGGAGAAAAATCGCTCGAACGTCAAGAAATCTACATCTTAGTTCATTTTTTTGCCCATTTCGTACCATTTAATAGTTAAAAAGAACTAACTTTACGGAGATAAAGAGCGCAAAACGCTCTTTTTCCAGTCAAAACGATTTATATACGGACAACCGTTAACCAATTAAAAACTAAACGAAGATGAGAGGAGTCAAGGGTGTAACAGGAGCCTTGCTAATAGCAATCGGTCTGGGTTCCTGCAAAGAACACATCGACATGAGTGCACGTTATGTCTTGAAGGAAGAGACAGCCTACAGTTATCTGTGCAAGCACGAGCAGTACAGCAGTTTTGTGGATTTGCTGAACAAGGTGCCTGTGAGCCGAATGTCCAGTTCCACAGTAGGTTCGCTGCTCTCCGCCCGCGGCCACTTCACAGTATTTGCCCCCGACAACGACGCCGTGCAGGCTTACCTCGACACTCTGGCCATGAAGAACATCATAGCAAGTGCCAGTTGGGATGGCTTCCGCGACAGCACCACCCTCGACTCCATCCGCAAAGTCATCGTATATAATAGCGTCATCAACAGCGGCGACAATCTCCCGGCCTATGATGTGGCCCAGTTTCCCATCAACGACGGCGGCGAGTTCTCGAAGAGCAACATGTATGACCGCAAGCTGATAGTCAACTACTTCGACGACCCTGACAGCATCACCATCAACGGTGCGCTGATGGACGCGCGCAACAATAACATACGTGTGCTCAACGGCTACGTCCACTGCGTGCACTCTGTGGTGGCTCCCACAAACAACACCCTGGGCTACCTCCTCAACAAGATATACACCGAAAAGGAGTCGGGCTACTACGTTTCCTCTATGCTCGTACATGCTGTGGGCATGCTCGACACCCTGCAGAGATACAGGGATGACGAGTACGAGCAGGCCTACCAGACAGGGCAGGTGCCAGAGATGATTGCCCATGAGTCGGGCGTAGGCTACACCACCGGCAAGCTGCCCGAGCACAGGTATTATGGCTTCACCTTCTTTGCCGAGACCGATGATGTGTGGGAGAGAGAGATAGGCAAGAACCGCTTCGACATCACGGTGGATGATGTGGTAAGCTGGCTCAAGGAGAACGGATACTACCCCACCGCCAAGACCGACGAGAACTACCACAGCGAGGACAACATCCTCAACCAGTTTGTCACCTACCACTTCCTGCCCATGCGCCTTGCCTCCGACCGTCTGGTGCTTCACTGGAACGAGAAAGGCTACTCTTCGCAGAGGAAACAACCCACTGTGGTTCAGTACGAATACTACACCTGCATGGGTAAGCGCAGGCTGGTGAAGTTCCTGGAGAGCGCCGAGAGCGACGGCGTACGTATCAACCGCTTCCCCAAGATAGACAACGGCCGCCGAGGCAGCTACCACGAAATCAGCTGCGATGCAGACAAGGCCGGCATCAAGGTGCCCATACCCGAGACCGAAGGCGAGTTCAACGTGCGCAACGGTATAGTCTATCCCATCGACCAGATAATGGCCTACACCGAAGATGTCCAGCACAACCTGCACAAGGAGCGCATCCGCTTCGACATCGCATCGGCCATGCCCGAGATGATGAACAACGACATCCGCCTGCAGTATTACAGCCTGGGACAGCGCTGGGGATTCCCCTTCACCAGCCAGTATCCCTACTTCGATGACGTGTTCATCGGCGACGAGAGCTGGTTCTTCTATTATAACGGATACAACGAGACGATGAAGAACTACCAGGGCGACGAGCTGAACGTGCGCGGATTCCTGGATATCACCTTCCGCCTGCCGCCCGTACCTGCCGATGGCATCTACGAGATTCGCTTCAACGTGCAGAGTGAGGGCCACAACCGAGGAATGGTGCAGTTCTACTGGGGAGAGAACAAGGACAACCTGCCGCCTATGGGTATTCCTCTGGACATACGCACAAGCGGACTTGAACGACGCACCACCAGCGGCACCTTCCCCAGCAATGTGGGATGGGAGAGAGACACTCAGGACGACGACTATAACGCCGAGGTGGATAAGAAGTTGCGCAACAACGGCTTCATGAAAGGAGCCGAGATATATTGCGATGGCGGTCAGGGACTGTCAACAATGGCACGTGCCGATCCCGTTATCGTGCGAAGAATCATCGTGCGCGAACCCATGAAGGCCGATGAAACCTACTATCTGCGCTTCAAGAGCGTGCTCGACGACCAGACGCGTGAGTTCTATATGGACTATCTGGAATATTGTCCCAAGGAGGTATATGACAACCCCGAGACTCCCGAAGACATCTGGTAAGCCCATCACCACACAATTATTAACCCACTCATGACCAGAGACAAGAACAGGCAAGCATGCCGCACAGCAACGAGGAAGCCAGGCACATCCGTGTGTCTGGCACTCCTGTGCCTGTGCCTGTCGGCTCACCATGCAGCGGCTCAAGACCATCACGAGCAGCTGACCACGCTGCCCACGCTCTACATAGAGACCTTTGACCGCCAGGACGTTACCGACCACGACAACTACAAGTACTGCCGCATGGTGATGGTCAACGGGACAGATACCGCGCGATATGACTCTGTGAAGATACGCGGGCGAGGCAACACCACATGGGGGTTGCCCAAGAAACCCTACCGCATCAAGTTCCCCAAGAAGACACGACTGCTGGGACCGCAGGAGGCAAAGGCCAAAGACTGGGTGCTGCTGGCCAATGCAGGCGACAAGTTGCTGCTTCGCAATGCCTTGGCATCACGTGTGGGCGAACTTATGCAGATGCCTTTCACCCCCTGCTACCAGTTTATCGACCTTTACTTGAACGGCCGCTATGACGGCAACTATCAGGTTTCCGACCAGATGGAGGTACACAAGGGGCGGCTGGAGATAGCACGGCAGGATACCATGGTGACCAATCCTGCCACCGACATCAGCGGTGGCTACTTCCTGGAACCCGAGGGCAATACCGCCAGTGACGGACTCTACTTCATGAGCAAGCAAGGATGCCACATACGCATTCACGACCCCAAGCCCAAGGTCATCAACCCGCGCCAGCTCAACTATATCAAAGCGTATATCAACAAGTTTGAGTCCGCTCTCTATGGCGACGAGTTTGCCCATGCCAAGCGCGGTTATCGCCAATACACCGACACCACTTCGCTCATCGACTGGTACCTGGTGCAGGAGATAAGTGCCAACCCTGACGGCTTCTGGTGCTCCTATATATATAAGGAGAGAGCCGACGAGCGTCTCTACTTCGGCCCCATCTGGGACTTCGACATATGCTGGAACAACTGTTCGCGCATGGGAGATGTGAGCAAGCGGCTCGCCATCCAGTTCGGTTACGGAAGCAACTACACCATCAAGGGATGGTACACCCGCATGTGGGAAGACCCTTGGTTCAAGCAGGCTGTATGCCAGCGCTATGAGCAACTGCGCGAGCTGGGGCTCGACGAGCAGATGATTGCCTTTGTGGATTCTATGGCACTGGTGATACGCCCCTCGCGCATCGAGAACTTCAAGCGGTGGAGCATCAATACGAAGACATACGACGAAGTGTTCCTCTTCAACACCTATGACGAATATGTAGAGAACATCAAATCCTTCATCCAGGTGCACAACGAATACCTCTCCAAGGAGTTCCACCGCCGCTGCGGACTGGTTGCCACCAAGGCTTTCCAGGCTCAGGAGGAGTATTCCTACAAGATATACAGCAAGGCTTTTCCTGCCATGGCAGCCGCTCTGACCGACCATCAGGTGGGCATCAGCCGTGTGACCGACGAAGGCGACGAGGGTCAGAAGTGGAACATACATGCCACCGGAGGCCACTTCCTCATCACCAACGCACAGACAGGAATGGCTCTGAGCGACCGTGGAACCGGCGAGGGCGAACTGCTCACACTGGAAGCACCCGACAGCACAGACCGCCACCAGCTGTGGGATTTCATACCTCAGGGTGCCGGAGGCTACTATAACATCAAGAATGTGAGAAGCGGACGGGTAGCCTACAACAAGGATGGAATGGCGATGGAGGGCAACCCCATCTGCAATGCCAACAGCGATGAGCGCGATGCCACCAGCGGCAACCGCCAATGGCAACTGATGACAGTGGGCAAGAGCGACCTCACACCCGTGGAAGCCATTGAGGCTCAGACCGACTACGTACTGGCCTACAGCGCCCAGGCCCAGACTCTGCGCTTCCTGTGCGAGCAGTCTGACAGGCCCGTACTGCAGTTCACGGCGAGCCTGCACAACACGTCGGGCATGCTGATGGCACAACTTTCCTCCACCGGCACATTCAGCACCGCCAGCCTGCCACACGGAGTGTATATCGTGAGCTGGAAGTTTGGAGGCACCGTCCACAGCTGCAAGTTCATCAAGAAATGAGCAACTGCAGGAGTACGCTGAACGGCCACAACAGGCACCAGAAACAGTAACAGACCCAAAGACATAAGACAACGACATCAAGTACAACCCAACAGAGATAAGACAACCAAAGTAACAAACGCCCAACGACAACAGAGAATGAGAGTTAAATACACTAAATTTACCACTAACCTAAAACGAATGCAAATGAGAAGAAAGGCTTTCTCTGCCATGCTGCTGCTATTGCTCGGCATGGTGTGGAATGTGCAACCTGCCTCTGCGCAACTGTTTCAGCCCGACGAGGGTTCGCCGCTCATCACCAATGTGGTGGCCGATCCAGCCGAAACTCAGTTGACCAGTAACTGCACATGGAAGATTACCCCTGGCAATGACAACTACTCCTACAACCAGGTGTTCATCGATGCCGGCAACGAGCTGGGAGCTTTGATCGACGGAGACCAGACCACCTATTGGCACTCCGACCCCACTGGTCCCAACCTGCACAATCAAGACCTGTACATCCAGGTGGATTTGAAGCGCACCGACATCCAGAAGTTCTTCTACCGCTACGACCGTCGTGCCGATGTGTATAACGGCCAGGTGCGTCGTGGCGTCATGTGGACCAAGATTGAAATCAAGGCTACCAACACCCCCGAAGACAACAGCTCATGGGTGCAAGTGGCTGTGCATTCCGATCTTCCCAATGAGAAGATAGAGGATTGCTGGCCTTACATGCCCCCAATGGTGAGCATGAGAGTGCCGTACAGGTATCTGCGATTCTATGCCCGCGATTCCGGCCAGCCCTACTGGTGCTTCAGTGAGTTCCAGATGTATCCTGCTACTGAGGTCAACGATCCCAGAACGACACTCATCCACTTGCTGGACAGTGTTGGCCCGGGCACCTATCAGACAGGTACCGATCCAGGCTACTATCCCGAGGAAAAGGTGACTGCCTTCGAGAAGCAGTGGGATGAAGCACAGGCTCTGGCCGACAAGTCTTCGGCCACCGATGCAGAACTGGCCGAAGCCGAAAAGGCTCTGCGCCAGGCTCTGAACGATGTCATCGGCAACCAGATTCAGATTACCGACGGCTACTACCGCTTCATCAGCGCCAGCGAAGCCTACCAGACTCTGCAGGGTGTGGATAAAGCCCTCATCGGCAACACAACTGAGAGCCGTATGGCATGGGGAAATCTCGACGAGGAAGACCCCTATCAGGTGTTCAAGGTGACCAAGTTGGCAAGCGGCAACTACAGCATCCAGTGCGTGGGCAACCAGAGGTTCATCGACTGGGTGAACGGTGACGCATGCCTGACAACGGCAGCCTACAACCTGCCTCTCGTGGAGAAGCAGACCACCGAGCAGATTATCACTCCCGACATTGCACACAACACCCCATGGTTCATGCTGTGCAACGTCAAGAACAAGTACTCGTATCACATGCTGTCGCACAACAATGGCAGTGGCGAGTCAGGCTATCTCTGTGCAGCCAATGTGGGCTACGACTCCTTCAACTACTGGTACGTTCGCCGCGTGGATGATGCTGTGGGCGATGCCATGACAGAGATGGGGCTGAAGAAGGCCTATGCAACCCTGCTGGAGCTGGCTATCGAGAATGCCAAGCAGGTTCGCGCAAAGGCCAACGACTATGAGGCTCTCATCTATGAGGCCGATGATGAGGACGATGCACACAACCAGTTCTCAAGCAATGCCCGCTGGACATACAAGGATGCAGCCACAGGTGGCCAGGGTGCTTATGCCAACCTGATCGACGGCAGCAGCGACACCTACTTCCACTCTCGCCATCCTGCCAATGCCGTAGCAGGCTACCACTATCTGCAGGTAGATCTGAAGCGCACCGACATCCAGGAGTTCCTCTTCAAGATGCTGCGCCGAGGCGATGGCGGTTGGCGCGACAGTTGGAACCAGATGCCAATCGACATCGAGATATGGGTTACCAATGATGCAAGCGCCGTAGAGGAGCCTACTCCCACCAACGACGACGAAGCAGCCGCTTCCGCATGGAAGAAGATAACCCGCCTCAACAAGGGCTTCCCAGCCGTGAGCAGCCGTGAGTACTACACCTCTCCCATTGTGGAGATGGGTGCAGCCTACCAGTATGTGCGCTTCGTTGTTCTCAACACCCAGAGCGGACCTGGTTACTTCAACATGAGTGAGTTCCAGATGTACGGCACCACACCTACTGAGTCTTCAGAGTACTTCACTGTGAAGGGCATGAAGGAAGCATGCGACCAGCTGGATGCCGAAATCCTCAAGGCTCAAGAGAAGATTGATAACCTCACCGCAGTGCAGAGCGATACAGCTATTATCAATGAACTGGCACGCAAGGTCAACGAGCTGTATGTCGATCGTAGAGGTATCAGCAACACACTGGGCACATACCTCACCAAGGCCGCTGCCACATACAAGACCGCATTCAGCTATGACAATCTGCTCACCGAGGCAAGCCAGATTACCGGCAACAGCATCGTTCCTGGCCTTGAGTATGGCTACTTGATTGACAATAATCTGGGCACTTACGTACAGACCAATTCACCTGGACAAGCAATGAACCAGAGTACTCTGTACTTTGACTTGGATCTCAAGCGTACTGACCTGACCGAAATCAACTTCGAGTACTATGGTTTGGCCACAGGCTACAAGAACCCCGATGCCTTTGACCTCTACGCAACCAACACTCCCGACGACAATACCAGTTGGAAGCGCATTACATCTCTCACACAGGGATTTGATGTGAACAAGCCCAATGCCCACTATGTAAGTCCAGATATCAAACTGGGGGCAGCCTACCAGTATCTCCGCCTCTACCCCATGGGCTGTGCAGTGGATGAAATCAACGTGAACATGGCTGAGCTCCAGTTCCACAGCACCATCCCAAGCGAGACCAAATCACAGTATTACTATGTGGCTGGCCTGAAGGACGCTGCCGACAAACTGAAGGAAGTTATCGACCACGTGCAGGAAAAGGTGGACAAGGGTCTGGCTGTTGACCTGAGCGACACCACTGCCATAGGCGAAGCTGTACGTGCTGTAAAGGCTCTGGTATATGACACCAACGATTACGCCACTCTGTCGGGCGACATCGCAGCTGTCGTGGCTGACAGCTATGCTGTGGGCAACGCAGTGGGACAGTATCCTGCCGAGGCAGTAGAGGCTCTCAAGGCTGCTCTCACCGAGGCCAACGGCATGGTGGATTACGAAAAGGTGGATCGCACCAAGTTTGAGGCAGCTACCAAACTGCTGACCGATGCCCAGGAGGCTTTCCAGGCCAAGCAGAACAAGCTGGACACCCACACATGGTACACCATCAAGTATCCCAGTGAGGACTACTTCGTGTATCGCGGTTGGGATATCCCCTCATGGTGGTCTATCAGCAATCCGTTCTTTGACCAGTACATCGCACCCGGACTTCGCAGTGAAGATGCTGCTGAAATCCTGCAGGAGGAAGACGTGAAGGCAGGTGACCGTATCTATTACTTCAGCAAGGACGATGTGGATAGCGACCCCACAGCAGCCCAGTGGCGCTTTGTGGAAATCAGCAAGGGCAAGTACGCTCTGCAGAACCGCAGGAGCGGACTCTTCATCAATTCTGGCACCGACCAGAACTCCACCACCATGGAGCTGGATCCCTCTGCCGTCCAGGTAACGTATCTGGGTTACGGCCAGTGCTCTATCGACCTCAGCAACATCAACGGTTCATCACTCGGCACCTACCACTTCCTCAACGGTCGCGGCAATGAGATTGCCAACCAGGTGGGTACATGGAGTGCAGTGAGCACCTCACAGCCCGACAACAGCGTGTTTGTCATCGAGCCTGTAGAGGCAGTGGACGAGACGGCTTACAATCCCTCGTTCCTTGTCAACAGGCTTTCCGGAGACATGACTCCCGTATGCTACGCCACCGAAATTAAGTCTATCGAGGGCACCAACGTCTATACTGCTGCCGGCACCATGGAAAAGGACGGCGTCAAGTATATTGCACTCAACCTGGCCACTATGCCTATCCCGGCAGGCCAGCCCTTCTTCATGATTTCCGATATGGAGTATGACGGCGAGTGCACCGACGATGTGCGCATCGTACCTGGAACCACATTTGCCACCAAGGCAGGAGCCAGAAACGGTCTTACAGGTGTCTTCTCACGCACCCAGCTCACCGAGGGTCAGATTCTCATCACTGCCACCGAAGCTAAGGCAGTGGATAATGTGACCACCTATATCGGTGCAGGCACTGCCTACATGAAGTACGGCCAGCGCCTGGTGGATGCCAACGGCGAGTATGACAAGCTGATCGCAATCTCGGGCAACCCTGCCAACTTCAATGACTATGACATCGACCGGCATGCCGGCACACAGGATGATCCCTTCCCCGTATCCAACGTCAATGAGCTGATGGCTCTGCACGACCTGATGAAGGTGGGTCAGATGAACTATGTGATTCTGGACGATGATATCGACCTCTACGGCGAGGATTGGAATACCCTCAACAGAGAGAGCGATGAGTTTGACGGCAAGAACTGCCGCAACTTCATCGACTTTGACGGCCGCGGCCATGTCATCTCCAACCTCACCAGCAAGAACCACCGTTATGCAGGTGTGTTCGGTATCCTGTGCGGAAGCGTGCGCAATGTGGGCTTCGAGAATGTGGATGTCGATTGCACCGAGACCGGTTCGGGCGTGCTGGGTGGCTACGTTGGTCATGGCAACTACTGCGATGCAGCCGGCAACAAGCTGCCCACCACAGTGGAGAACGTGTGGGTAACCGGTAAGCTGCATGTGGCCAGCGCCTACTGCGGTGGTCTGTTCGGCAACGTGGGTGGTCCCACTACCGTAAAGAACTGCTACACCAACCTCGACATCACAAGTGAAGCCGACATCGTAGGTGGCCTGGTAGGCCGCGTGCGTGATGCATTCACCGTGGAGAACTTCTATGCTGCAGGCACTTGCACAGGCAAGGGTATCGTGGGCGGCGGCCAGCAGGCAGCCACTCCCGCCAGCACCTACAAGAACATCGTAGTGTGGAACAATACCAACAGCGACTTCGGCAACACCGCTGCTGCTGATGTGAAGGAAGGCATCACCAACTATGACGGCACCAACTTCGCTGCTCTGCAGGAGACCGTTGTGGGCTGGGGACGTGAGTGGTACTGCGATATGGAGGAGAACTCCTATCCCACTCTCATTGCCAACGGCATGAAGCTGCTGCTGGATGTAGTGTTCAATGAGGACGGAACCGCCACCGATGCTTCTCCCATGAAGAACAACGTGGAGGTTCTGGGCGCCACTCCCACCACCTACTGGAACACCGAGTTCAACCGCTATGTGGCTAAGTTCGACACCGAGATGGGCACCGTTCCCGACGGCCTCTACAAGGTAGATTTCGAGAAGAACAATACCTTCAAGAAGGCTCTGGCCAACGGTCACTCACTGGAGATGGTCATCAAGGCCGACTATCAGGGCGAAAGCCTGCAGGCTGTGGGCAAGCCCTTCTCTGCCATGCAGGCAGGCGGTACAGGCTTCGAGACTGCCAATGTGGACGGCCAGTACGTGATGCGCTTCAACCCCAACGTTACCACCGACGGCAACAGTCATTGGGGTTCTGTCAACAGTTCTCTCTCTCCCAAGGCAGGTGTGTATTACCACATCGTGGGCGTATGGGACAAGCAGCAGCAGAAGGCTTGCATCTACGTGAACGGTGAGAAGGATGCCGAGGTAGAGCTGCCCGGCTCATTCCGCTTCCCCAACACGGGTTGCAGATGGTTTGGCATCGGCGGCGATCCCGACGCAAGTGATAGGGCCACCAACGCCTGGTGTGGTGATATAGCCATCGCACGTGTATATAACGACGCACTCACACCCGCCGAGGTGAAGACTCTGTGGAATGACATGAAGGGCGGCGTAGGCATCAACAGCGTGAATGCCGGCACCAACCAGCAGGATGCCATCTACACCATCAACGGCATCCGTGTACAGAAGACACAGAAGGGCCTCTACATCATCAACGGCAAGACCGTATTGGTGAAGTAAGGTGCAAGAGCCATCGCACCGCAGTGCATGAGTCATCACACCGCGGTGCGTTGGTCATCGCAGCAGGCTGTCCAGTCAGTCAGGGCTGCACATAACATTAACCAGGGGCAGGGAGCATGCAGGCTCTCTGCCCCTCTTTTGTGCCCGCAAATGAGGTCCCTGCATGATTAGCAGACTATTGTGCGGGCTTGTGTGGGAGGATTTTCGTAACTTTGCGCGAAGAACGAACCAAACACACAAGACACAATGAATACACTGGAATCTATCTTTGCAGCCAAGTTGCTGAACGTAAAGGCCATCAAGCTTCAGCCCACCAACCCCTTCACATGGGCCAGCGGCTGGAAGAGCCCCTTCTATTGCGACAACCGCAAGACGCTTTCCTTCCCCGACCTTCGCACCTTTGTCAAGGTGGAGCTCACACGCACCATCCTCGAGAACTTCCCCGAGGCCGAAGCCGTAGCAGGTGTAGCTACAGGTGCCATCGCACAGGGTGCACTGGTGGCCGATGCTCTGGGGCTGCCCTTCGCCTATGTGCGTAGCAAGGCCAAGGACCATGGTATGGCCAATCTGATAGAGGGCGAACTGCAGCCCGGCACCAAGGTGGTGGTGGTAGAAGACCTCATCAGCACCGGCGGCAGCAGTCTGAAGGCTGTGGAGGCTCTGCGTGCAGCAGGCTACGAGGTGGTGGGCATGGTAGCATCCTACACCTATGGTTTCCCCGTAGCAGAGCAGGCTTTTGCCGATGCCGACGTGAAGCTCATCACCCTCACCAACTATGAGGCTGTGGTGGCAGAAGCTCTGCGCACCGGCTACATCGCCGATGACCAGGTGCCCATGCTGCACGAGTGGCGCAAGGATCCCGCACACTGGAACGCTTGATAGCGCCCTCTGAGCGGCAGACCATCACACATGCGGCCATGTGGCTGTGAATCTTTGCTTGCCTGTCAGGCAAGGCTCCACCGCCACTGAGTCGCTTTTTACACAATGAAGAAGAACCAAGAAGAGAAGAATGGCAGAATACAAGAGCACGGTGCATGTGTCACCGTTTCCCCAGCAGAGAGTATATGACCGACTGTCGGACCTCACTTTCCTGACACTCATACAGAACAACCTGGACAATCCCGAGATGCGCCAGCGCATCCTCGACCAGGCAGACGGCAAGGTGACAGCCGAGCAGCTGGATACCGCCAACGAGAAGATACGCCAGATGCAGGTCGATCGCGACAGCGTGACATCTGACTCACCCGTGGGCAAGATTACGCTGCGCATCGTGGAGCGCGAGGAACCCAAGTGCGTCAAGTTTGCCCTCGAAGGGGCTCCCGTGCAGGCCAACCTGTGGATTCAGCTGCTGCCCCAGGCCGACCAGTGCGCATTGCGCGTGACACTCAGGGCAGAGCTCAACTTCCTCATCAAGCAGATGGTGGGCAAGAAACTGGAGAAGGGTGTAGAGGGACTGGCGCAGATGCTGGCCAACATACCTTATTAAAATACAGGGACACTGGGGCTGCGGCCCTCAGTCATCCCAGACCAAAACACAAAGCATTATGCCAAAATTGTGGGACAAGGGCTTCAGCACAGCCCAGGAGATAGAACGCTTCACCGTGGGCAGAGACCGTGAGATGGACCTCTACCTGGCCGAGAGCGATGTGCTGGGCAGCATGGCACATATCACCATGCTGGAGAGCATCGGACTGCTCACTGCCAGCGAGCTTACTGCACTGCTGGCCGAACTTCGTGCCATCCGCAAGGAAATCCTCGAGGGGCACTTTGTCATCGAGGAGGGAGTGGAGGATGTGCACTCGCAGATAGAGCTGATGCTCACACGCCGCCTGGGCGACATGGGCAAGAAGATTCACTCCGGACGCAGCCGCAACGACCAGGTGCTGGTCGATCTCAAGCTCTTCACTCGCCGCCAGCTACAGTTGGTGGCCCAGGATGTGCACACACTCTTCACCGAACTGCAGGCACAGAGCGAGCGCTACAAGCAGGTGCTCATGCCCGGCTACACGCATCTGCAGGTGGCCATGCCCAGCAGCTTCGGCCTGTGGTTTGGCGCTTATGCCGAGAGTCTGGTAGATGACATGATGTTCCTGCAGGCTGCGTTCCGCATGACCAACCGCAATCCTCTGGGCTCGGCGGCTGGCTACGGCAGCAGTTTTCCCCTCAACCGCAGCATGACCACCAGCCTTCTGGGATTCGATTCGATGGACTACAACGTGGTGTATGCACAGATGGGACGAGGCAAAATGGAGCGCAATGTGGCATTTGCACTGGCCAGTGTGGCCGGCACACTGAGCAAGCTGGCCTTTGATGCCTGCCTGTTCAACAGCCAGAACTTTGCCTTCGTCAAGCTCCCCGATGAGTGCACCACCGGTTCCAGCATCATGCCGCACAAGAAGAACCCCGATGTGTTTGAGCTCACACGTGCCAAGTGCAACAAGATACAGGCACTGCCCCAGCAGATCATGCTCATCATGAACAATCTGCCCAGCGGCTACTTCCGCGACCTTCAGATTATCAAGGAGGTGTTCCTGCCCTGTTTCCAGGAGCTGCGCGACTGTCTGGCCATGGCCACCTACATCATCCAGCGCATCAAGGTGAACGAGCACATTCTGGACGACCCGCGCTATGACCTGATGTTCTCAGTGGAGGAGGTCAACCGCCTCGCCACCGAGGGGATGCCCTTCCGCGATGCCTACAAGAAGGTGGGAATGGACATCCAGGCAGGACAGTTCAAGCCTCGCAAGGAGGTACACCACACCCACGAGGGCAGCATAGGCAACCTGTGCACCGCCGAGATAAAGGCGCTGATGGACGAGGTGTGGAGCGGCTTCCACTTCGAACGCATGGAGGAGGCCGAGCGCAAACTGGCCACCGGGGAAACCCAATCCTGATTATACAAGGGGGAAGGCCGATGGGCGATACCCACAAGCGCCTTCCCCCGTTTCTACCACCCCTATGATTCTCATCCGATGAAAGAGCGACTGCTTGCCACCTTCATGCTTCTGCTCGGCATGGTATCCTGTGCCGAGACCGACAGCCTCTACTGCCGCATACCCGCCAGACTGCTGGTAGATAACGTCTATCAGGCTCCTGCACTCTACACAGCCTGCAACAGTCTGGGGGAGTTCTGCTCTGTCACGATGGACGGACAGAAGATCTATTTCAAGGGAAGCAAGGAGACATCGCCCATCAACCTGGTTGCGCTGAACAACTACAACACCATCCTCCTGGGACTGGGCGGGCTCATCATCGGCAAGCCATCATTGCCCGAGATAGGGAAGAGCGAACCGCAAGTGGTGTGCTTCGACCTCAACTGCCCCAACTGTTACGAGCAATACGGCGGCATCACCAAGCGTATGGACCTGCAGGGAACCACTGCCCGCTGCCGGGGATGCAACCGCACCTACGATCTCGACGGCATGGGCATAGTATCAAAAGGCGAAAGCGGCCGTCCCCTATTCCGCTACCGCGTCTCCTACGTCGGGTCTGCACTGGTAGTGGCAAACAGATAAACTGCCCGTCGGCAGCACACAGCGTCAGCAGAGGCATTGAGGAGCCTTTGCCCTACCAACAGGCAAAGGCGCTGAGAGAGGACGGCGATTGCCCCCAGGCAAACTACTTCCCGCAGTTCCTGTCATGGAAGAAGCGCCACAGGGGAGCTGCCATGAGCGCCTGGCGGAACTGGCCGTCGAGGAGCATCTGCCACACCTCCTCGGGCTGGAAGAAATGCACCTCCAGGTACTCCGTGCGGTCGAGATGCTGATGGCCGGTAGGCTCCACCCCCACAGCCAGGAAGCAGTGACAGAGGTTGGTCATCGTACTGGGATTGGCCGAGAGGTCCATCAGATGCGTCCACTCGCCGCCGCTGTAGCCTGTCTCCTCAAGCAACTCACGACGAGCAGCCTCCTCAGGACTTTCCCCCTGCTCCATCACTCCCGCCACTATCTCATAAGACGTTTCGCCCAGAGCATGCCTGTACTGCCGCTCCAGTATCATCCGTCCGTCGCGGGTGAGCGCTATCACATTGATCCAATCGGGGTATTCCAGCACATAATACTCGTCCTGCACCACCCCATTAGGCAGCCTCACCACATCCCTGCGTGCCGTGAGCCACGGGCGCTTTATCAGATACTCCGAGGAGAGAGTCTGCCAACTGATGTCCTTTTCCATAATCACCTCCTGCCGCCACTGCACCAGCGGCCTATTCTATTATATATATACGCGCGTGCGGGAGAAGCCTCCCATCCGCTCTGCACAAGCAAATTTACGGCTTTCCGCCCACATGGGCCTCATCAGTCAGGAGAAAAGAGCGCACGCCCATGCACACTGCCCCGCAACCCTCACTGGCACAACCCACTGGCAGGAGAAACATGGGCGGGATGACAAAAAAAACGGTGTCAGAATTTGGTCAGTTGGCAAGAAACCCCTACCTTTGCATCCGCATAAAGCCCAGATGGCGGAATCGGTAGACGCGCTGGTCTCAAACACCAGTGGGGAAACCCGTCCCGGTTCGACCCCGGGTCTGGGTACAAAATAAAAGGCTAAGTGATCAATTATCAATCGCTTAGCCTTTTTGTTTATCCAATTTTTCCCCACGTTTTCCCCACAGGCGCAAAAAATATAGTAATAAGTCATTATTTTCTTTGGCCACGCAAT
>UQST01000052.1 GCA_900543815.1 uncultured Prevotellaceae bacterium | reverse complement strand
AGTTATGATACAGTTTGATATGAAGCGTTTCCTCAGCGTGGGACGCTGGGATGTGACCGTCAACAGGCGTTTCTATACCAATCAGGCCACAGCTTTGCTTGTGCTGGCAGTAGCTCCCGTGGTGGTGCGGTTCCTGTCGGCTTGGGCTGCAGGCGATGTTGCACTCTTCGGCAGAGATGCTGCCGCGCTCTATCCAGCGATGGATATGGACTATTGGATATGGTTTATAATGGGCTTTTATCGCTTTGTGTTCTGGGCTCTTCCTGTGGTGTCGCTCAGTTATATGCTTCACAACATGGTGCGCAAGCAGGGGCGCATTCAGGAACTCACCCTGCCGGCCAGCAATGTGGAGCGTTTCCTCTGGCATCTGGCATTCTGTCTGCTGGCTCCCATGGTGGTGTTCTTCGGCTCAATGCTGCTGGCTGACGGGCTCAACATGCTCTTTGCCGCTGTCTTTGGCATCTTCTCGCAGGTGCGTTCCCTCACAGTTGCTTTCTTTGCGCAATCCAGTTTCATGCCGGCTGACTTGGGTTCTGGGCTGGTTCATCCCCTGCTTAGTCATACCTTTGGAGTGCTCTCCATGCTCTGCTTCATGAGCACTTTTGCCCTGGGCAATGCCTGGAAGTACCGCTACAATCTCATCTTCACCTGCCTGATGCACGTGCTTATGTGGTTTGTTCTGGGTCTTTGTCTGATGTTCTTTGCCGGTGCATTCCTGCAGTTTGCAGGTTATGACTGCATTGCAGATATGAACTGCAATTTCAACCCCAACGCCACTGTGGTGTTCTGTCTGCTTGACCTCTTCATGCTGGCATTGCTGGTGGGTATATGGGCGCTGACCTATAAGTTGTACTGCGACGCGCAGGTGACCAGCCGCCGCAACCGTTAACCAAACTCTATCGCTATGGAATTCAAGGAACAGAAAGCCATCTATCTGCAGATAGCAGAGCACCTCTGCGACGAAATTCTGTCGGGCAAGTACCACCAGGGCGACAAACTGCCTTCGGTGCGCGAACTGGCCATGGAAGCAGAGGTAAACGTCAATACAGTAGCACGCTCGCTGGAATGGTTGCAGCAGAAGGGTGTGGCCATCACCCGGCGAGGGCTGGGAAACTTTGTCACCGAGGGCGGCATAGAGGCTGTGGAGACACTCCGCCGCGAGGAGTTCTTCAGCGAGCAGCTGCCCGACCTCTTCCGTGTGATGCGCGCTTTGGGCGTAGGCATCGGCGAAGTGGTGGAGCACTGGCAGGCGCAGATGCAGCCTTGCAGCTGACTTGCATGCAGCAGGCGCGGGCATCGGCAGGCTGTCGTGGGCCAACGGCAAGTATGCTCCGCGCACCCGCCTGCCGCTGCAGACTGGATACATTATAAAGTAAAACTCTTAAATTCAACAAACAATGATCAGTTCTTGTTCACAGTTGCGTGCCAAAGGGCGCGCCGATCTCGAGGGCCGTTGGGCCGAAGCAGCCATGCTCACATTCGTAGCCATGCTTATCTCCTGCTTTATATCAGCAGTGGGAAGCGCGCTTGACACGGGTATTTCCGGCCCCTCGGCGATTAACATCAATGTCAATTATGATGTTGCCGTTTTGATCAGACAATCCGGTTTAGGCATCTTCGGTCTTGTATTTATCATCCTGCTCATACCCATGAGCTGGAGTTTCAGCGTGACTTTTCTGGCCAATCATCGTCGGGAGACCGATGATCCCTTTGGTGTAGGCAACCTCTTCACTGGCTACAAGGACTTCTGGCGCGTGTTCAGCAGCATGTTCCTCGTGGGCCTTCTCGAGTGTGTGTTCCTCTTGTTGCTCATCATCCCGGGCATCTGGATGATGTTGCGGCTGGCCATGGTGCCTTATATCCTGCGCGATTATCCCGAGTTGGGAGCCAATGCCGCCATGCGGATGAGTGTGGATATGATGGCTGGACACAAGTGGAAACTCTTCTGCCTTTGGCTTTCCTTCATCGGATGGGCGCTTCTGTGCATCCTCACCCTTGGCATCGGATACTTCTGGCTGGCACCTTACATGCAGCAGACGGAGACCAATTTCTACGAGGAGGTGAAGGCCGAATACACAGGCGCTGAGCAGTAAGCCCGCCTGGCGTATTCAGGATAACTAATGGAAAGAATGAATCTAATGTATATAGTGATGAGAAAAAATGTATTCTCGCTGGCATTGCTGTTCTCTGCCAGCCTGATGGCTTCGTGCAATCAGATGGGTTCGTACGTACAGACGGTAGTAAGCAAAACGGTGGCTGACGCGAACAATGAAGTCAACGCCTATGACTATAAGGACAGCAAGGAGCATGGCGCCGTGGTGGAGCGTAATGTACAGGTAGCCCCCTTCACCGAACTCACTATCGACGGACGTGTCAGAGTGGTCTATACTCAAGGCGAGGAGACCAAGGTGACCATTCGCGGCAATGAGAAAGATCTGGAACGGTATGAGGTAAGGTCAAGGGACGGTGAGCTGTATATCCACACGAAGAGTAGTCTTGTGAAGATCAACAGCAGCTCCCCTCGGCTGACTGCCTATGTGACCGCTCCCATGGTGAACGAGATAGACGTGAGCGGCGCATGCCTGCTGGAGATGCCGCAGAAGGTGGAGCAGAACAGTGCGCTCGAGATAGACGGGAGTGGGGCAGTGAAGGTCAACATTGCCAACATGGAAGTGCATGCACTCACGCTCGACATCAGCGGTGCCGGTGATGTGAAGCTCAAGCAGGTGAAGGCCAAGGATCATGTGGATATAGGGGTCAGTGGCGCCGGTGAGGTGGCAGGCAGTGTGGAAGCAAACGTTGTCAATGTGGGCCTGAGCGGAGCAGGTGACGTGTCGCTCACTGTCAATTGCGACAATCTCGTAAGCAATGTGTCGGGTGCCGGCGACCTCACGCTCAAGGGCAAGTGCCGCACCTTCCGCAAGAGCAAGAGTGGTGCTGCCAGCCTGCATACCCACCATCTGAAGGTGACCGGAAAGTGATGAAACGAATACTGTTAGTTTTTTGATAAGTTATCTTAAGCAGTTCGCCCATCTGCCGCTGATGTGCAGATGGGCGATTTCTGTTTGCTCCCTTTGGCTGCGGGACTGCTTATGCCGCTTGTGCCGAAGGTTTCCGGACGGCATTTCTTCTTCCTGTCCGGTTTCCCGCAATGCCTTTCTCCGTTCCCTTATTGGTGTATCTGCACCTGTGGGAAGGGGAAGCCGATGCCTTGGCGGTTGAATTCCTCGTAGATGTTGCGGTTGAGGTCGAAATATACAGGCCAGTAGTCTGCTCCCTTGACCCACACTCTCACGGTGAAGTTCACCGAGCTGTCGGCCAGTTGGCTCAGTGCGATAAAGGGTGCCGGGTCTGCTTGAATGCGTGGGTCACCCTTGAAGATGTCCAGCAGTGCCTGCCTCACCGTCTCCACCTCAGTACCATATTCCACCCCTATGACCATATCCACACGTCGCAGTGGCTGGCTGCTGTAGTTGGTCACACTGCCACTCGAGAGCGAACCATTGGGCACATACACCTGCTTGTTGTCGCCTGTGAGGATGATGGTGTGGAATATCTGTATCTCCTTCACTGTTCCCGAGATGCCTTGTGCCTCGATGAAGTCGCCCACCTTGTAGGGTTTGAAGAGCAGCAGGATGATGCCGCCGGCCAGATTCTGCAGGTTGCCGCTCAGAGCCATACCTACAGCCACACCAGCCGAAGCCAGCAGGGCGGCAAAGGATGTGGTGTTTACCCCCAGTGCACTCACCGTGGAGATGATGAGCAGAATGGTGAGCAGCACATTGATGAAACTCTTGAGGAACGACTGTATGGTAGGTTCCACCTTTCGTCGCTCCATCATTCTTCCTATCACGCGGTTGATAAGTTTGATGACGTAGCGTCCCACCACAAAGATGAGAAGCGCCAGCAGAATGCTCTTCCCTGCCTCCACTCCGAGGCTTATGAGCTGTTGGATTACTTGGCTGAACTCGCCTTTCTCCAGCGCTTTGACGGCTTCTGTGGCCACCGCAGTCGGGTCTGCCTGTAGTAAAATCATATTCTCTTGCTTTTATTTATATGGTTCGTCATTCTTTCTCCGCCTGCAAAGATAGCGCATTATCACGTTTCCAGAAACCGCCCGCCCCATTCAAATTTCCATTTTTCCCAATTCACCATCCCATCAGATGAAGCTGCGCAAATCCGGCAAGTAGTCTCGCCCCTTCGCGCAACCCATTCAAAATTCATAATTCAAAATTCTTATTTACCCTTTGGGGTTAATTCAAATTTCAAGAAAAGGGGCTGCGCGAAGCGAGCAATCAATCTTGCCCTTTCCGCGCAGCCCCAATACATAATACCAAATTCTTAATTCATAATTCCCCTCATCTTATTTGACCAGGAACTTCTTTCCCCTCCTTATATATATACCCTTGGGCAGGTTGTGCAGGCTATTGCCCATGCGCACGCCTGAGAGGCTATATACAGCATCGTTGGAGATGGCACTGTTGGTGGTAGAAGCCATTGTCTCCTCAATGCCAGTGGGGTCACTGACGGTTCCTGTCAGCACAGGATACTCATCACCCTCAACTGACCACACGGTGGGATCCCACGCAACAACGGTCTGCTGCAGAGTTGCAAAGTTGTCGTCGGTGAAGTAGCTGATGCCTGTCAACTTGTCATCATAGAGAGTGGGACCAAAGTCCTGATAGTTGTTGTTCCACACCACGATGTTGTTGAACACGCTGGCAGGAGCCGAATCCTTTCTTCCGCCCGTGATGCCATGTCCTTGACAGGTGCCGGCAGCATAGCAGTTCTCCATGATGAGGCCGGCACTGATGCGTCCGAGAAGGCCGCCCACGTAGGCTGCACCGCTGGTGATGTTCAGGTTGGCATAGCAGTTGCGCATGACAGTAGCACCGCCCACATTGCCAAACAAGCCGCCACAATAATTCGACGCAACATTGAGTTTGCCCGTCACATAGGTGTTGCACACATAGGTGGTATCCTTGTAGTTGCCGTGACCAACGTAGCCTGCCAGCACACCTGTGCCGCTTGCATCGCAATCCACTTCGCAATCTACCAGTCCCAGGTTGTACACTGCACCGCAGAGCACACCGAACAGACTGTTGTAGTAATCGCCCTTCTTCGTGCAATGGAAGCCCTTGATGATGTGTCCCTTGCCGTCAAAGTTAATCCAGTTCATATATTGTTTGTCGTCGTAGGTGTCGGCTCCCAGGTTCAGGGGAACCCAGTCGGTCACCTCGCTCATGTCCAGATCGGTCTCCAGGGTAACGTATGTCACTTGCCCGGGCTTCAGGTAGTCATGCAGCACCATCATGTTGTGCAGGCTCTTGATGCGTATGGGGTCCTTGGCAGTACCCGCATATTTGTCCATCTCTCCCATCTCGTTGCTGTAGGTGCCGTCCTCTGCCTGATACACCACCAGGCTCTCTTCGCGCAGCACGGGATACTTGTCCTGGTTCAGTGTCTGTCGCCATACGGCATTCACCGATGTATTGCCGTTGAGCTTGTAGCACAGTTCGCCTGTGGAGGCCATCTGCGCCACTTCATTGCCCTTGTAGCAGTCGGTCTTGGTTCCCAGATAGCAGATTTCGAGGTCCGATGTGCTGTAGCAGTTCCTGACAAAGCCGTTGGCAGCCTCGCCGGCGATGCTTGCCACCTGGGCATGAGTGGTCTTCAGGTCGATGTTGCCCACCACATATACATAACTGATGGTACCGCCGTTCAGCTCGCCGCATACAGCTCCCAGTCGGCAACCGTTGGGATGTATGTTCTGCACCGTGGGATTCACCAGACCGAAGTTCTTGATCTGTGCACCTGCAGCCACTCTGCCGAAGAGACCGCCCTCATTGCGTGAGTCGAGCGTGATGCTCAGGTTGCTTATCTCATGCCCCTGACCGTCCAGAATACCCGAGAATGCATGGTTGGTGCCGTCCAATTCGTGGTCGTCCGAATAGCGGCCGATGGGCTCCGTCTTGATGCCCTTCATGTCGATGTCATTGTCCAGCACGGCTTTTGCCGACTGGTTGCCCTCGTTGACTATGCTGGCAAACCAGCGCAGAGCATAGGCATCCTTCAGGTGGTAGAATCCCTTTTCATCCATCTCGCTCTTGCCCTTGTCCTGTCCGCAGTTGATGCAGTATCCGTCCTCGTCATACTCATGGGGTGCCACCACAGGCTGTCCCTCGGTGTTGGTATAGCTCACGTCGCCGCTGGATGTACCGTCACAGTTGAGGTTGCCGGTGCAATATACCTGCCCGCGCTCGCTGTTCAGTGTGGGATATTTGTCTTCTTTCAGCTTCTGGTAGAAAACTATCTTGCTCTGGTCACCGTTGAGCAGGAAGCACAGTTCGCCGGTCTCGAACTTTCCTTCAGCTGTCTCGGCGCTGTAGCAGTTGCTGAGTGAACCGTTGTTTGTCAGCACTCGGTGGGTGGTGTAGCAGTTGGTCACTGTGGAAGCATAAGTCTCACCGCAGAGTCCGCCAGCCTGATCGTGTGTGGTGCTCACCTGCAGGTTGCCCGCTGTGAACACGTTGTTGATGGTGCACTGTACCATTTCACCGCCCAGCACACCGGCTCTGATGTCGGCTCCGTTGGTGATGTCGGCATTCACTATGCCCACATTCTTTATCGTTGCTCCCTGTGCGCGGCTGAAGAATCCGGTCTCTGTCTTGTCCTCGCGCAGTATGGTCAGGTTGCTGATGATGTGTCCGCGTCCGTCAAAGGTGCCTTCGAACACATGCTTCTCACCGTAGTCACTGTACAGACCGATGGGTGTGAAGTTGCTCAGCATGCTCATGTCTATGTCTTTGGTCAGGGCAAACTTCAGGTTGCGCTGTACGTCGGTGTTCACCTGCTTGGCTATCCATATGAGGTGGTAGGGGTCTTCACACAGGTAGTAGTCATCCTCATCCTGCTCGGGCTCCACGCCATAGGTGATGCGGTAGGCATTGTTCTTCTTCAAGTTCTCCAGGCACAGGAGAGCTTCCTGTGTGGTGTAACTGCCGTTCTGGTAGGCTTCGGCTATGGGCTGATAGAAGTTCTGCTCATAGGCATCGGCCTCGTCGGCGTTCACATCACTCACTGCCTGATACACCTGGTCGTTGATGACGCTCATCTGCAGATAGGCATCCTTGCTCTCATACAGTGCTCCGAAGAGCTGGCTCAGCTTGCATATAGCCTGATACTTTGCTTCACCCGAGGTGGCAGCCTGTGCAGCGGCAATGGCTTGGATGAGCTCTTCCTTCAGTGCCATCGAATAGCTGGGGGCGTTTCCGTAGTTTACCCAGTCGGGTGCATAGTCATTGGTGATGTGTGTGGCTGTCTCCACCATCTGGGCCAACTGCGCATCCAGTGCATCGCTTGCTTCATCATAGTTGCCCAGGAACACCAGGCGCGGAGTACCTACGAAGGTGTCGGTCTGTCGCTGGTAGGTGCCGTTGGTCACTACACCCAGCTTCAGGCTGTCCTCCACTGCCACTATGATGCTGTTGTCATAGAATCCGTGGCTGAATGCTACACTCAGTCCGCCGAATCCAGTGGCACCATAGCCCAGCAGATTGCCTTGTGCATCGCTCACGGGACCGAATGCATTGGGTGCTGTCTCCAGCTCCTTCTGTCCTTCCTCTTCGGTGAGCAGACCGGTGAACTTCGTGTGGAAGTTGTTCCTGTTGCCGTTGGCATACACAAAGGAGGTGAAGTTGTAGGCCGTCTCTTCTGCTGCATTCTTCAGTTCGGCATATCCGCTGAAGTGCACCTCATAGAGTCCTGGCCGCAAGTCATGCAGCGTCTGGCTCATGTTCACGTTGGTCAGCAGTTGTGCCAGGAACGTCTTGTAGCCCTTCTCGGTCTGCACGCTGGGCTCTCCTTCCTCCAGTGTCCAGCCGTTCAGTTGCTGGCTGAAGTCTGCATTCACTATCATGTTGGTGATGTCGTCACCGGGCTTGTAGTTGCTCTTCACCGCATTGTCCAGCAGACTCTGTGCATAACTGGCCTCCTGGATGATGTCGTTGGTCATGAGCTGCAGTTCACTCATTATATATTTATATGAGCCGTTGGGGAACTTCTCACCGGGCTCCACGATCTCGGTCAGATAGTCGTTCAGCAGTTCAAACTCCGCTCCGTAGTAGGTGTTGCTCTCCAGATAAGCCAGTATCTCGTTTATCTTCTGCTGGTAGCTGGCGTATGCACTCTCGCTTTCCTTGATGGCCAGGCGCAGTCCCTTCAGGTTGCTGAGGCCCTTGGCGTACTCCTCGCGGGTGGCATTGTCCAGCTTCTCCAGCGAGTTGATGTAGTTGTCCACCAGCTGGCTGCTGGCTGTCTTCTGCTCATACAGTTCCTTCTCGGCGTTCAGCAGCACGGTGCGGATGTTTGCAAACTCTTCTTCGTCCTTTGCGCTGCTATAGGTGTCTTCGCCTGTCTGATACACTATTCCGTGTGCGTCATCCAGTACGGGGAATTCGTCCAGGTCGATGTTCTGGTAGTAGATGGGGTTCATGAAGGTGTTGCCGTTCAGCATATAGCACAGTTTGCCCGTGCCTGCTGTTTCATCCACAGTGGTTCCGTCATAGCAGTTGGTCAGCACCTGGGCGGCATTCGTCAGCACTTCATAGGTGGTGTAGCAGTTCACCAGGGTCGATGCAGCAGCCTCGGCCGACAGTCCTGCCTTCTGTACATGCGATGTGTTGATGGTTATGTTGCCTGCGGTAAAGCAGTTGGTCACTGTGCAGGCATGTATTTCTCCGGCCAGCACACCGGTTCTGATGCCGCATTCGTTTGAGATGTCGGCATTCACAATACCCAGGTTGCGTATGATTCCACCCTCGTGGACACGTCCGAAGAGGCCCGTCTCCTGCGGATCGTCACAGGCGATGGTCAGGTTGCGTATGATGTGTCCCTGACCGTCAAACACGCCCTTGAAGCACACCGTGGGATAATTGGCATCGTCATAGTATTTGCCTATGGGCATCATGCTTATGCCTTCCATGTCGATATCCTGGGTCAGACGTATGCTGATGCTGTTGTTTCCCTTGTTCACATAGCGTGATATGTAGCGCAGCTCCTTGCCGTTGCTTATCTCATACCATCCCTCGTCGTTGGCTTTCACCACTCCCTCTTCGGCACCGCACACAGTGCAGAAACCTTCCTCGTCATAGTCGTGTGGAGGCAGTTCCTTGTCGTTGGCGGTGTTGGTGAAGCTCACTTCGCCCACGGGCTTGCCGCCGCAATCCACTTCTCCTTCTATATATACACGCCCGCGTGAGGCATTCAAACTGGGTATATCATCCTCGCTCAGGTTCTGGTAGAAGCATATCTCCTTCTGTGTGCCGTTCAGCAGGTAACACAGCTCGCCTTTCTTCATCCCGCTCAGATCATCGCTTGCGTAACTGTTGCTGGTGCTTCCTGTGTTCGATGCACATAAGGCCTCGTGGGTGGTAAAGCAGTTGACGATGACGGTTCCGCCTGTTCCTTCACCTATCAGTCCGCCCTTCTGCTCATGTTCGGTGGTGAGCTCTATGGTACCGGCAGTGTAGCAGTTGCGCACCGTACTGTTTTGCAGTTCGGCAGCCAGTACGCCCACACGCGCTCCTGTTTCGCTGGTTATCTTCGCGTTGATGACTCCCAGGTTCTGTATGGTACATCCCGAACCGCGACCTATGAGGCCCACTTCGTAGGGGTCACTCTGTGTCACGGCCAGGTTGCTTATCGTGTGCCCGCCGCCGTCAAATGTTCCGTTGTAAGTCTGCTTGTTGTAGTTTTCCTCGTCCGAGAAGAGTCCGATGGGGATGAAGTTCGTCACACCGCTCATGTCAATGTCGGCTGTCAGCAGCGCATTGGCCGCTCTCTGTCCGCTGCGAACCAGCAGGGTGAATTCACTCAACTCCTGGGCACTTCCTATCAGGTAGTTGCCCTTGGTGTCTTTGCTCAATTCGGCTCGTCCTCCTATAGCCAGAAAGACGGCAATCAAGGTTAATAGACTCTTTTTGAACATAGTCCTTAGGTGCGGGAGGAGTCTTAGTTAGGTTCTTTGCAGCATTGTCCTCCCATTTCTTCTTGCTGCAGAACGCCTCATAAAGATAGTTTTCGGTCTCTTTTCATTCTCCTGTTTGGGGGAAGGTCAATCCCCTTGGCGGGGGAGGTCGTTTCCCTTGGCTGGGAGTAGGGGAGTGCACAGGCATCTGGCTTCGTCTGCCTCATCCCACGCATCTTCGCCCATAAAGTTACGTCTTTTTTGAGGCCGTTTGCAAGCTTTTGGCCGTTTTTCTTCACTTAGGTGCCATATTTTTCGGAATTTCTCCCTACCTTCGTCCTATAAATAAAGACTATACAAGATGAAAGTTTCAGATATACAATCCTCTTCGTTGAAGGACTGCACTTCCAAGCTCCAGCAGGTAGCAGAGGCACAGAGTGAGTTCATGCAGATAGCCATCCAAGAGGCTCGCGAGGGGATCAGCAATGGCGATGGCGGACCTTTCGGCACTGCCATCGTGCGTGACGGAGTGCTCATCGCCTCTGGTCACAATCATGTGTTGGCCTACAACGACCCCACCTGTCATGGTGAGGTAGATGCCATTCGCAAGGCATGCAAGCGCCTGGGCACCTTCGACCTCACGGGTTGCGAACTCTACACCACAGGCGAACCCTGTCATATGTGCCTGTGTGCCTGCATGTGGGCAAACATCAGCAAGATATATTACGGTTGCACGATAGCCGACAACGAGATTATCGGTTTCCGCGACAACAAGTTCGACCAGATCTTCGGTGGCCGCGACAAACTGGGTGATTACATGACCGAGGTTGATCGCGATGCCTGTCTCCGCCTCTTCCAGGACTACAGCAAGATGCAGGCTCCCAAGTATTGATGTATATGTCAAAAAAGCAGTAGCACTGCGAGAATTCGGTAAGTGCTACTGCTGATGCTTAGGGCAGTAATACAGACACCATTTCTGTACTACTGCCCTTTTTCTCTTAGTCCGCCTTGTCGCGGTTATCTTGCTATCTTCTTCCCTTTCCTGACATATACTTGTTTATGGGTAGGCTTTTTGATTTTCCTGCCAGCCAGATCGTAGGTGTCTTCTGTGCCATTCTCTTCCTGGCGTGTTGCCTTGATGGAACTGGGTACTCCACCTATTATGGTTAGAGTGGCGGCGAAATCGGGAACCTCGTTGTAGGTGGCATCACCATGAATCATCTTGCAGTCTGAGAATTTCAGCACATAGTCTCCATCCTCCATACTCTTGTCGGCAGTCAGGCCAATGCTGAGCAGGTGTTCCACTATGTTGTGATCTGCATCATCACGATAGAAGTCTTGGTTTCCTGTTAAGTCAATGCATCCCAGTTTGATAAGGGTCTCTGTGGGCATGTTCACGCTCAGAGTGTGATTGAGCCCTTCAAAGCGGTAAGGGTCAAGGCTGGCATCATTCACCAGTTTTCTGCCCGATGCTTTCTGGGCTATATGAATTCCCAGTGGAACTTCTATAGCCATTTGGAAGCCACTATACAGTTCATCTGTATCCGTCATGTTTACTTTCATGTAAGCCACAGAACTTCCGTTGGCTGTCAGTGTCATGCTTTCTGCCCATACCTTGAGGTTTTGGGCTGATGCCCACACTGTTGAGAGTGTGAGCATCATGCCTGTGACGATTGCTTTTATCTTGTTCATTGTTTATCTGTTTTCAAATTTGTCCTGTCTATTGATTTTTGACTTTCATCACGCGCCTGCGTCTGGTAGCCTTTGGCGTATCATGTGCGGGTGGTGCGCTTTCCATATATAGTTTTGTCGTGGCTATGGCATCCACAATGTCGATGGCACCGTCATCATTGGTGTCGGCAGACAGGGCATTGAGATATGTGTCAGGCTTTCCCAGATAGTAGTTCACTATCAAGGTGGCATCCACCATATCGATTTTTCCATCGCCATTGACATCTCCCTTGGTGGCAGTACCGAGGGATGCTTCGCGGGATAGTTCCTTCCGCTCCACATTGCCTGCCGAGTCGGTTGCAAGCACGCAGAATCCATAGTCCATGCCCTCAAAGAAGCGGAAGTCAACAGAACCGCTGTCGGCTGTGCATTCGCCAGCCTTCACCCAGGTAGAGCCTGCACCATGCTGGGCATATACTTCATACTTCCATACTCCAGAACGGTTGTCACTTCCCTTCAGTGAGATGCGTGCTGTACTGTCGTTCATCTGCACCACACCAGCAATATGGCTCTCTGGTGCAACGGCATCCACAATGTTGGTCCATACGGGCGTCTCGATGGCCTCATTGTTGTCAAAGACGATAGATGCTTTGTTCGGAACTTCCGTGCCGTCAGGGAATGGCTGCTTCAGATTGATGTCAAATGAAACCTCGCCCATGCCCGAAATCCTGTCATAGTTTACAGGCAAGAAACCTTGCATCACATCATCCGTGGGCTCCATGGTCATGGGGTCTAGAGACGTGAAGAGCCAAGTGACGATACCTTTCTTCTGGTCATATTTTCCTTCTACTTGTGTAATGGCATTGATGGCGGGTCGCATGTCAACGGTCTGTACAAAATTAGGACTTCCATCAAGGTTAACTGTCTTTTCGCCGATTTTAAAGTTCGTGGGAGCATACGACTTCAAATCATACAACTTGCCATTTAGCGTGTCCTTAATCTCAACGGTGTGAGCCGAAGCAGTCGCAAATGCGGTGTCGTTCTCAAACTCAATACGATAGTTCACTTGCGTTATGCTGTCATTCAGATACAGGCTTCCTGCTGCAGAGGTGTAACCAATGATATCATTGGGGTCAAGGGAGTTGACAGGAGTGGATGTGCCTCCATCTTTGTTGCGTGGCTTGTTACAATTTTTGTCTGCGTCCAAACGTTGTTGGCTACATGTCAAATCATCTTGTAGGGCTTTTAGTCCTTTTTTAACTTTGTCTTCTAAATCCTGCAAAAAATTGTTCTCTTTGTCTATTTGAGAATTACATTGCTCGATTTCTGTGGAAATGTCGTCTGCAACTTTATATGATTTGTTTGCTTCTTCTTTGTAAAATTTAGCTTCATCTAATATCGACTTTGCCTCTTTTTCAATCCTTTCCGCTTCCTCAATATTACCCATACGGTAGTAATCCTCGGCCAAATACATTTTTTTATCATATTGTGATATCAAATGTCTGTATATACGGTCATAATTGACTGCATGTTGGAGTTTTAATTTCCTAAGGGACAGCAACTCTTTTACTTTGTTTTTCAGTTCCCGAATCTTTTTGAGAATGCTTGCTCCCACACAATCCAGGACTGTACCAAGTAACTTTCCTGTGAAATTTGCTGAGTTGTTTGAAAGCGCATTTTTCATTTTGTCAATGGTACTATTGCCATTGGCGCACATTATTTCAAAAGCAGAATATATTGCGAGGTCAGCAGCAGAGCCGATGCAACTTGTAATTCCTGGGATGAAGCCTAAAATGCCTGCTACATTCTCTGTAATACATTCCCATTTCTCTTTTTCGCAACACATGCCTTCGTTACTAAGTTTTTTGTAGGATTGTGTGCGTTCGTGTGATAATGTTACGGCAAACCATTTCGATGGGACAGAGGCGTGTAAGGAAACTGCATCATCAGCATCTATCTCAACCAAATAGGTCAGGGTCTTCATTGGGGGAATTGTGAAATACTTATCTGAGAATCCAAGTTCCATGTTGCTGGTAGAGTCTTTCAAAACGATAAATGAAGATAGGTCTGTTATTTCATTTATTTTGTTTTCGAAGTCTTTAAATGTGTCTTCGTCAATAGAATCTTGTTCCGTGTAATCAACGTTTATTCCATCTATGGTATTTCCATCTCCGTCCTTGAAGTGTACAGCTTTAATGTTGTTGAATTGCTTGGTGCTGAGGCTTAACTCGGTGGGTACAAAATATGCAGTCATATTTCCTTTGTTGGTTATCTGTATGGTGTACGTTGTGGTTCTTCCGCGCAGGAACCTGGATGCGAAACTAACTCTTGTGGCTAATTCTATGGGTATGGCTTGCTCAACAGAAATAATATTTCCTTTTAGTTTGTCTTCCTCGGTAAAATGAAAAATGGAATTGTAATTTCCTAAAGAACAACCTGTAAAATCAAATGTTACTTTTGTGATAGCATCGTTCTCATACTCCACGTTTATTGAGCGTATCGTGTCCCCTTGCTCGTCGAACAAATCCACTGCATATAAATCTCGGAATCCGTTCCCCTTGAAGGTGATGGTGCTACATCCCCCATTGCCCACGACTCTTACATCCTGATCCACCACATCGTATTTGTCCATATGGAAATAGTCAAGTGTGAGTTGTGACTTGTTTCCTGTGACATCGTGAATGGCCACATAATATGTCCCATTCTCCCAAGTGTGACAGCCATCATGTCTGACTGACTTGTCGCCAGAGGTTGAATATACTTCTGTTCCACTTGGTGAAAAGACTTGGAGCGAAGTTGCCTGGTTGCTGCGGAATGAAACAGTATCTCCCTTTTCTGCCTCAAACTTAAACCATTTCACCTCGTTGGAGTCTGGACGTGCGAAGGTCTGTTCATTCTTCAACGTTTTGATGTTCCTTACCTCCTGTGAGACGGAGTAATCCACATACTGTCTGTCGGCATCTATCCAGCGACCGCTTTTGTCATGGAAGCGGAAGTGAATGTCATTCTTGGCATACATCATGGGTTTGTCATCCTTGACCTCGAATTGGAAGCATGAACTGCGGATGGGTTCTTGCGTCAATGGCAATAACTTGATGAGTTGGAAAGGGTCTTGCGATTTGGCAAGAGTTTCGGAATGTACATCCTGACTCTTGTCGTTGATCCAATAGTCATACTGCTTGATACCGTTGCCGCCCAAAGGGGTTTTGTAAAACCAGTCTGATCCTTGAGTTGTTGTGGCGCCATTCTCGGCTACCAGCATATAGTCAATGCGGTGCAGTCCGTCCTCTACCTCATTTACAGGAAGGTCGAAGTGGAAGGTACCGTTGTCGCATGTACCCTTCTGGCTGTAGTGACGGTAGCCGTCGATGGCATAGTTGCATTGCATGGTGGCTATATCGGCACTTGACAACGTGCGAATGAAGTAAGTTTCGGCAATGGATGAGCCAGCTCCCGATGGGGTGATAACCTGGAATATGGCCTTGTGCAGCCCCACGTCCATGCTGCTCACATCCATGTTCCATTTGATAACACCACCTGCGTTGGGCAGTTTCTGCTCTGCTGCTACTTTGCCGTCAATGATACACACAACGGTCATGTCGCCTGCGCATTCTGTCTGAGGTATCTTGATGAAGTGGCTGCTCTCTATGTCGGTAGGGCCATTTTCTACCACCTGGAAGTAGATTGTGTTGAATCCTTCACGCAGGCGGGTTACGTCCAGCGTGAAGCCATTCTGATAGTCGGGTACTTGTGTGGCAAGGCTGTCGCCCGCAAACCAGTAGTGTAGTCGCTGTTGCGACTGCATAGGGGTACGGTAGAATCCCGCACTCTGCACATTTGTGCCGATGCCGTGGCCGTCAAGCACATAATAGTTGATGAAGTGAAAGCCTGGCACGAGTTTGCCTACATCTATCAGATGCTGCCCCTGTGTGTATGGCTGATCGTATGTAGCAGTGCTTCCATCGAACCAGTAACGCAATGTGGAACCCTTGCTGGCATCGGGCACATGGACAAAGAGATTGCCCATGGGAGGACTATAGACTCCTGCCGTATCCACTACCTGTATATAGAGCATGTGTGCTCCTGCCTCCAGCTGGCTTGCATCTACTTGCAGATGCGCGTTCAGCCCCGACATCTTTCCGCTTTGTCGCGGAGCATTGTCGGTGTCGAACCAGTAGTACCAGTCAGCAAGAGCCTGTGCTCTTGCTACCCATGGGAGCAGCAGGAGCACAAGATATGCAATTGACTTACGCATAATCTTATTTATAAAAAGGTTGTGGAATTCAATATTCACCGGCCTTCACCTCAATGTCCACACTTAGTTTGCCGTCTGCAGTTGACTTGGCAGCCACGTTGCACTTGGTGATTTGTGGAGTGGTGGGATCTTCCTCATACGGAAGGCTTCCGCCATAGATGCCTATCTGCTTGCCGTCTGTACCCAGGTATTTAGTTTTTGCCTCGTCAGTGAGATTGTATTTCTCAGAGTCGTTGTAGGTAAAGCCCCCTGTCTTCAGCACACTCGAAGGATTTGCCACATTCTTGTTGGTGGTGTTCTTGGAGGATAAGCGGTAGAAGATATTGTTGTAGCCATTATCTAATCTCCCCCACAAACTGCAGCCCACGCAATTGATGGCTGTGCAGGAATAGGGAATAGCATAACTAATATTAGAGGAACCTATGGGATAATCATTTGCCAAAATCATGCAGTTCTTGTAATATGAGTTGATGACATTGCCTGTATATGAAATTTTTATAAAACCCACAACGCAATTATCAAACTCAAAGTTACTGGCAGTTGTACTCTTGTTTTCGGGGTTCCATACTACACTATTCACAAAGCAGGCGTTTGAGTTGTCTGCCAATCCAAAACCAGAAGCAACCCTACAATGAATAAGTGTGGCATTTACAATCCTTCCTCCATCTCCGCTCTTGACTGTACTAAATCGGCTCTTCATAAAGAGAGGGTTGCGGACTAGTCCCTTGTAGGTGATGTCTGATGCGAAATACACTCCTTCCACGATGATTCGCCCCGTAGTACTATCGGTAGGGGCTATCTCGAAAGCTCCTTGCACAATGGTAGCTTCGTGACTGTAGATGGAGTCGGTGCGCACGCTCATGCCTGCACCACGCAGGGTAACGTTCTTGGTGATGTTGGCTGCCAGGAATTGACCCGCAGAGAGAGTGATGGCATCGCCATCGGTGGCCTTCTCCAATGCCTCTTTCAGGGCGTTGCTGCCATAGTAGGTGGAGATACTGCCCTCGTGGCTGAGGGTGGCCAGCAAGCTGGTCTGTGCAAAACTCATGGTGGTGCAAAGGGCTCACCCGACAAACCTAGGGGAGAGATTCCACAAACCAAAAGAAAAGTTATACATTTGCACCATGAACACACAA
>UQST01000051.1 GCA_900543815.1 uncultured Prevotellaceae bacterium | reverse complement strand
TTGTCGATTACCTTGTAGCCTGCTGCGGCCAGGAAGTTGCATGAGAACTGTGCGCGAGCCTGGCGCATGGCCAGGTTGCCGATGGTGAGCATGAATGCCACAGGCACTTTGGCAGCTTTCTCAGTAGAGAGACGCAGGTTCTCGAAGTCGCTTGCCAGACGTGTATCGCCGATTGCGGGGATGTCGCCAGTGCATGCACACTTGCTGCACTTGCTCTCCAGAGGAGCCTTGCCCTCGCTCTTCTCGGTGAAGTTGGGGAACTGGTTGGTGCCCAGCATGAACTCCTTGCGCTTGCCGGCATTGGCATGACGGGCAGCAGAAGTCTCGTTGATGGCTGTCTGCACCTTGCCTTCCAGAGCGGCCTTGAGGAATCCGCCTTCTTCTTCAGTGGCCAGGAAGAGCTTCCAAGCCTGGCCTGCCAGTGCTGAGGTAAGCTCCTCGATGAAGTACGAACCGCCTGCTACATCGACGATACGGTTGAAGTGGCACTCCTCCTTGAGCAGTAACTGCTGGTTGCGAGCGATGCGCTCGGCGAAGTCTGTGGGAATCTCATAGGGTGCGTCAAAGGGTGTCACCACCATACTCTCCACGCCGCCCAGTGCTGCGCTCATTGCTTCGGTCTGCGAGCGAAGCATGTTCACGTAGCTGTCGAATACGGTCTGGTTGAATGTGGTAGTGTATGCGCACACGTGCATCTTGGCGCTCTCCTGGTCGTCGGTGTATTGCTTCACCACCTGTGCCCACAGCATGCGGGCTGCACGCAGCTTGGCTATCTCCATGAAATATACGCCGTTGATGCCCAGGTTGAACTTGATGTTCTGGGCTGCCAGCTCAGCTGCAACGCCTGCCTCGGTGAGTGCTGCCATGTACTCGTTGCCCCATGCCAGAGCATAGCCCAAGTCCTGATAGCTGTAGGCACCTGCATTGGTCAGCTTGTAGGCGTTCACTGCGATGGCGCGGAAGTTGGGCCACTCGGCCAGTGTCTCCACCATCTCCTTGGCGTTGGCCAGCAGTGCTGACTTGTCCTTGCCCTTGGTCAGAATCTTCTCGATGGGGTCGAAGCTGATGCTTCCCTCCACCTTCTGTGGGTCGGCACCCTTCTTCTTGAAGTACTCTACCAGAATCTTGGCCAGCTCAAGGCTCTTCTTCTGGCATGTGATGAAGTTCAGCTCCACGCACTCCACGTAGATGCCCTCGAGCAGAGTCTCCACATACTCGGCGCTCACATCGCCCGAGGGGATGAAGAATCCCAGGCTGTCAATGCCGCGGTTCAGTATGTCGAGAGCCTTTTCATTGGCCTCCTTGGCGCTGGCGCAGCGTATGTCCTGACGCACGTGCCAGTTGTTGTCGGCCTTTTTATTGCCGCGCACATAGGGATACTCGCCGGGCAGGGCGTTCACTGTGGGCAGTTTGTCCACGTCTTCCTTCAGGTAGAAGGGCTGCATGGAGAAGCCTTCATTGGTTCTCCATACCATCTTCTTCTGGAAATCAGCGCCCTTCAGATCCACTTGGATCTTGTCGAGCCACTCTTGTCGAGTGGGAGCGGTGAAGTCAGAAAATAGTTTCAGTTCTTTGTTGTCTGCCATATTATTGTATTATAAACAATGTCTGTCTCCTTGTCAAATAGCGTGTAAAGTTACAAACTTCTGCCTTGAAGGGCAAATTTATGCGACTTATTCTTCTACTTTGTGGTGCTAAGGGATAATATTTAGCGTTCCATAAAGATTTTTAACAAAAGTTCGTTATCTTTGCAAGCATTCTGCTTGTTTGTCGAAAATCGGCCTTGTGGAATATGTCGGGCTGCTGCCTGACGCCGTCGGTTGCACACTATTATATTATGCAAATCAATAAGAAACATGGAATGGTTAGCTAGTCTATTCACCAGTACGGGCAGTGTGGCACATATGGTGCTGCTCTACGCGCTGGTCATCTCTGTCGGCATAGGACTGGGAAGGCTCAAGATTGCCGGTGTCTCCCTGGGAGTCACCTTCGTGCTCTTCGCTGGAATCCTTGCCGGACACATTTACAACCAGTTGGGCACTGTGCCGGGCGAGGTGGCTTATGCCTGTCCGCCTATGCTCATGAACTTCATCCAGGACTTCGGGCTCATCCTTTTTGTCTATTGTATAGGCTTGCAGGTGGGTCCGGGCTTCTTCGAGAGTTTCCGCGAGGGCGGCATTCGCCTCAATCTTCTGGCCACGAGCATCGTCCTGCTCAACGTGCTCTGTTGTGTGGCGCTGTTCTTCCTGGTCTTCTGGGATGGCGGCAGCATGAGCCATGGCGAGAACTCTGTCAACCTCTCGATGATGGTCGGTGTGCTCTGTGGAGCCGTGACCAATACCCCTGGTCTGGGTGCTGCCAGTGAGGCATGCAACCAGATTTTCGGTGCCGACAAGGCTCCTGCCATTGCCAACGGATATGCCTGTGCCTATCCTCTGGGTGTGGTGGGTATCATCGGTGCTACCATTGCTCTGCGCTACCTTTGCCATGTGAACATGCGCAAGGAGCAGGCTCAGGTGGATGCCGAGCATGCTGCCAACCCCCACATGACTCCCCATAAGATGACCCTTGAGGCCACCAACAAGGCGCTCGACGGCCGCACGCTCAGGCAGATAAGCCAGTTTCTGGGACGTGATTTCGTCATCACCCGCCTCCTGCATGACGGTGAGGTGTCTATCCCCAACCGCGATACGGTCATCCACCTGCACGACAAGATGTTCCTCGTATGCGCCCAGGACGATGCCGAGGCCATCACTGCCTTCATCGGAGAAGCCTGTGAGGTGGAATGGGAAGATCAGCGTGTGGATCTGGTGAGCAAGCATATCCTGGTCACCCATCCCAGCATGAACGGCAAGACATTCGGCTCACTGCACTTCAGCTCCATGTATGGAGTGAATGTCACACGCATCCGCCGCTCGGGCATGAACCTCTATGCCGACCGCAACCTGCGCATGCAGGTGGGCGACAAGATAGTGGTGGTGGGCCCAGAAGATGCAGTCGATCGTGTGGCTGCCCTCATGGGCAACTCGGTGAAGAGCCTTGACCATCCCAATCTGGCCACTATCTTCATCGGCATCGTCATCGGTATCATCGTGGGTTCATTGCCCATCGCCATGCCCGGTGTGCCCACTCCTGTGAAGTTGGGCTTGGCTGGCGGTCCCCTCATAGTGGCCATCCTGATAGGCCGCTTCGGTTATAAGGCCAAGCTGGTGGCCTATACCACCACCAGTGCCAACCTGATGCTGCGTGAGATAGGACTGGTGCTCTTCCTGGCCAGCGTGGGTATCAAGGCAGGTGCAACCTTTTCCGACACCGTGCTCAAGGGCGACGGTCTCACCTATGTGTGGTGTGGATTCCTCATCACGGTGATTCCCCTGCTCATAGTAGGTGTGGTGGCTCGCCTGCGTTACAAGATCAACTACTTCACGCTGATGGGTATGATAGCCGGCAGCACCACCGACCCCCCAGCACTGGCATTTGCCAACCAGGCGGCCAGCAACGACGAGCCTGCGGTGGCTTACTCCACTGTATATCCTCTGTGTATGTTCCTGCGCATCCTCACCGCGCAGATAGTCATACTGCTCCTCTGTGCTGTGGCATAGGCAGAAGCAAGAAGTCATAGAAGCATCAAGGCGTCCCGCAAGTCAGCGAGGCGCCTTGATGCTTTTTTCCCCAGCCATAACTCCAGGTTAAGGATAAGGTTGCACGAGGGCGGATGCCGTATCAGTCTCCTTCGCGCAGTTGCGTTTTGTCTGAAGAGAAAGGCGTATTGTCGAATGTAGAAACCTGTTTGCCTGCTTCACTCCATGGCGTGTGAACCGATATTGTACTCCCGCTTGCGGCTTCTTCAAACGAGGAGAAACAGCCTTGGCAGCAAGGCTCTTCGTGCACGTCAGTACGTGTTGTTGTCCGGTGAAAAGGGAAGGAGAGCAAGCGGCACAATAATGAACCAGAAAATGCAATGCGCTGCGAAGGCTGATGCAGCGCACTGCGTTGGCCTTTGCAGCGTGCTGCGCGGACTGATGCAGCGTGCTGCGTCTGTTGCCACACTTCGGCGTGAAGATCATCGGCGGCAGGTGCGCTTCCCGTCACACACGCCTTCTTCCTGATGATGGATGCTGCATCTTGAATATAGAAAAGGGCTGCGCGAGGGAGAATGACTGGTTCCTCTCCTTCGCGCAGCCCCTTTTCCTATGATGAGAGCTTTACTGTATGGCCTCCAGCATGCGCTTGATGACCACCTCGGCAGAAGTCTCGCGGTTGGCGGCTTCGGGGATGACCAGGCTGTTGGAGCTTTCTATCACGTCGTCGGTAACGATGAGTCCGCGGCGTACGGGCAGGCAGTGCATAAACTTGCCATTGTTTGTCCACGACATGTGTTCGCTGTCGATGGTCCATGACTTGTCGCTGCACAGTATCTTGCCGTAGTCTTCGGGGCGTGTCACACCGGGGCAACTCCAGTTCTTCGCATACACGAAGTCGGCACCCTCAAGCGCCTTGCGCTGGTCGTACTCCACCTTGGCATTGCCCACAAACTTGCTGTCGAGCTCATAGCCTTCGGGGTGAGTGACCACGAAATCCACGTCGGCGGCATTCATCCACTCGGCAAACGAGTTGGGTACAGCCTGTGGCAGAGCACGGCAGTGTGGCGCCCAGGTGAGCACCACCTTGGGTCGGCTGGTGGTCTTATGCTCCTCGATGGTGATGAGGTCGGCATAGGCCTGCAGGGGATGCACCGTTGCGGTCTCCATGGCAAAGACGGGCTTGCCGCTGTACTGCACAAACTGATTGACGATGCTCTCGGCATAGTCGAACTCCCTATCCTGCAGTCCGGCGAAACTCCTCACGCCGATGATGTCGCAGAAGCAGCCCATCACGGGGATGGCTTCCAGCAGGTGTTCGCTCTTGTCGCCGTCCATGATCACGCCGCGCTCCGTCTCCAGTTTCCACGCTCCGGCGTTCACGTCGAGCACCATCACGTTCATGCCCAGGTTCATGGCCGCTTTCTGGGTGCTCAGTCGCGTGCGCAGGCTGTTGTTGAAGAATATCATCAGCAGCGTCTTGTTGCGTCCCAGGTGCTGGTAAGCAAACTTGTTGGCTTTCACTTCCAGTGCCTCGGCTATTGCGTCATGCAGGTTGCCCAGGTCTTGTACGTTGAAGAATGTTCTCATATGGCTTTCTGTTCTGTCCCCGTAGGGCGGCTCCGGGTGGGCCTGCTGCCTTGGGGCGTGTTCGTTGTTATTGAATATCTGTGGGTGGATGAGGGGCGTTCGGCGGCCTTGCATTCACGCCGGAGTGCCGGTGCCGTGGCTCTTGCCTCAGGCACGTATCTGTCCGTCGCCGTCGATGAGCCACTTGTAGGTGGTGAGAGCAGATAGCCCCATGGGTCCGCGCGGCCCCAGCTTCTGTGTGCTGATGCCTATCTCGGCACCCAGTCCAAACTGCCCGCCGTCGGTGAAGCTCGTGGGTGCGTTCCAATAGATGCACGCTGCATCCACTTCCCTTTGGAAGCGTCTGGCCTCCTGCTCGTCGCTGGTCACGATGCTTTCGCTGTGTCCGGAGCCGTAGCGGGCGATGTGGCTGATGGCTTCGGTGGTGGAGCCCACGGCATGCAGCCCCATTGCATAGTCCATGTATTCGGTGTGGTAGGTGGTTTCCTCCTGCCCTTCGGCGATGGGGATGACCAGTGAGGCGGGGTAGAAGGCCAGATGGGGCAGCGTCTGACGGTCGGCATGCAGCTTCACGCGCTTCTCTGCCAGGGGCGCAAGCAGGGTGTCCAGTTGGCCGAGCAGTGCTTCATGCACGAGCAGAGTGTCGAGTGCGTTGCACACGCTCACGCGTCTCGTCTTGGCATTCTGTATGATGCGTGTCGCCATCAGCAGGTCGGCCGAGGGTGCCACATAGGCATGCACCACGCCGGCTCCCGTCTCGATGACCGGGATGCGCGCCGTATCGCGCACAAACTCGATGAGGCGCTTGCCTCCGCGAGGTATGCACACATCTATATATCCAGTGGCTTCCAGCATCTGGGCAGTGGCCTCATGGGTGGCTGGCAGCAGAGTGGCAGCCGCCTGTGGCAGGCCGTGCGCTTCCAGTACGCTATGTATCAGTGTGATGATGGCACGGTTGGAGTCATCGGCATCGCGGCCGCCCTTGAGCACGCAGGCGTTTCCGCTCTTCAGGCAAAGCGAGAATACATCGAAACTCACGTTGGGACGTGCTTCATACACCACGCCTACTACACCGAAGGGAACTGTCTCCCGTCGCAGGAGCAGTCCGTTGGGCAGAGTGCGTCGCTCCAGTTCGATGCCGAGCGGGGAGGGCAGTGTGGCCACATGACGCATGTCAGAGGCGATGGCCAGCAGCCTGTCGGGGGTGAGCAGGAGGCGGTCGTAGAGCGGCGAAACACAATCCATGCGTGCCAGGTCGGTTCTGTTGGCCTCCAGCAGAAACTCCGTGTGGGCTTCTATGGCTGCGGCCAGGTCGAGGAGTACGTCATTGCGCTCCCCGTCGGTCATGGCTGCCACGCTCAGCGCGGCGTCCTTGGCCTGTTGGAATATGGGTGTGAGAGTCATTGTGCTTAGTCTTTAGTCAATGCAGAGGTAGTCGTAGTGGATGGCGGGCTTCACGTCGTGCTTGCCCATGGCAGCACGTGCATCGGATGACGAGTAGGCGGTGCGTCCTATGCCCAGGTGCTCTCCCGTGGGGCCGGTGATGCTCACTATGTCGCCTTCCTCAAAGTCGCCCTCCACCCCGGTAACGCCCACCATGAGCAGGCTCACTGCCTGACTGCCGTGCAGAGCTTCGGCGGCCTTGGCGTTGATGTGCAGTTGTCCCTTGGCAAAACTCTGGCTGTGGGCCAGCCACTTCTTGATGCCCGATGTGGGCGCTGCGGCTGGCATGAATTCTGTATGAGGCACCTCCTGCGGGCGGAGCAGCAACTGGGTGAGCACGCCGTCGCGCTTGCCGTTGGCTATGATGACCTTGATGCCCTCGTCGGCCACCCTGCGCGCAATGTTGCACTTGGTGAGCATGCCTCCCCGACCGAAGCCGCTGCGCTCGGTCTGTATGTAGGGAGTCAGGTCGTCACCGCCCTTCACCTGGGTGATGAGGTGCGATGCTGGGTCGCTGGGACTGCCCGTGTAGATGCCGTCGATGTTGCTCAGGATGATGAGGCAGTGTGCATTCAGCATCGATGCGATGAGGCCGCTCAGTTCGTCGTTGTCGGTAAACATCAGTTCGGTGACGCTCACCGTGTCGTTCTCGTTCACGATGGGTATTACTCCGTTGGCGAGCATCACCTCCATGCATGCACGCTGGTTGAGGTACTCCTGCCGCGAGGAGAAGTTCTCCTTCATGGTCAGCACCTGTCCCACATGCAGGTTGTATTCACGGAAGAGGTCGTAGTAGAGGTTGATGAGCTTGGCCTGCCCAAGTGCCGAAAACAGCTGTCGCTGCTCCACGCTGCCCAATCGGCGGTCGGTGTGGAGTTCTCCACGGCCGCATGCTACTGCACCGCTCGACACCAGCACTGCTTCGTGCCCTTGTGCTCTGAGCCATGCCACCTGATCTACCAGCGCCGACATGCGCGTGATGTCCAGTTTTCCATCGGGTCGTGTCAGCACGTTCGACCCCACCTTGATTACGTATCTCATCTCCCTTTCTCCTCTGTATAATGTGTTTTGGTCTCTTCTGGACATTGCCGGCAGCGCTCCTGCCTACGGACCGCCACGGGATTATTTCACGCTTGCCTTCAGTCCGCGTATCACGGCTGAGGAGAATCCTGCGTGCTCCATCTCGTTGAGTCCTCTGATGGTGAAGCCGCCAGGGGTGGTCACCTTGTCTATCTCGGCCTCGGGGTTAGTGCCGCTCTGTTGGAGCAGAGCCGCTGCACCTGCCATGGTCTGGAGCACCACCCGGAGCGAGTCGCCGGCACGCATGCCCAGTTCCACACCGCCTTCTGTGGCAGCTCTGGCGTAGCGCATTGCGTAGGCGATACCGCATGAGGCGAGTGCCATGCCTGCTGGCAGCAGCCTCTCTTCGATGACCATCACCCCGCCCAGTGCACTGAGCAGTTGCCCGATGGCGGCTGTGCGCTCTGCGTCAGCGTTGACCGGCACCAGGAACGTCATCGACTGGCACACCGAGGCAGCCGTGTTGGGCAGGCACAGCAGCACCTGAGGGGCTGCTCCGTTGTGCTCTGCCATCCGGCATGTATCCTTGCCGGTGATGCCTGCCACCACCGATACCAGTGTGTGCCGGTCGGCTTCCAGGGCGGGTTTTATCTCCTGCAGCACCTGCTCGGCCAGCCAGGGTTTCACGCAGAGGAACACCACCTGGGCTTCTTTCACGGCTTTCGTGTTGTCGGTCACCACGTGTGCCCCTTGCTCCTGGAAGCGTGCGAGCTTCCCGGGATGCGGGTTGGCGAGCCAGAGGTTGGCGGCAGGCACCTGGCCCGACCGCAGCAGCCCCTCGGCTATGGAGCCTCCCATGGCTCCCACTCCTATGATAGCTATGTTCATATCAGTGCGTTACGCTTTGTTGTCCTTCTGCCTGATTTCCACTCGGCGTATCTTTCCCGAGATGGTCTTGGGCAGTTCATCCACAAATTCTATAATTCTGGGGTACTTATATGGAGCGGTCACGTGCTTCACGTGATTCTGCAACTCGATGATGAGCTCCTCGCCGGCTTTGTCCTTCCACTCCTTGGCCAGTACCACTGTAGCCTTGACCACGGCACCTCTAATCTCGTCGGGCACACCTGTGATGGCGCATTCCACCACGGCAGGATGCGTCATGAGGGCATTCTCCACCTCGAAGGGGCCGATGCGGTAGCCCGAACTCTTGATGACGTCATCTATACGGCCTTCAAACCAGAAGTAGCCTTCCTCGTCTCTCCATGCCATATCGCCCGTGTGGTAATAGCCGTCGTGCCATACTTCACGCGTCAGTTTCGGATCGCGGTAGTAGTATTTGAAGAGGCCCATAGGCTTGTTGTCACCGATGCGGATGCAGATTTCTCCCTTCTCGCCATCCTCACACTCGCTCATGTCAGGGCGCAGGATGTGCACATCATACTGCGGGTTGGGCTTGCCCATGCTGCCTGGCTTGGGCTTCACCCAGGGGAAGGTGCCCAGGCTCATGGTGGTCTCGGTCTGTCCGAAGCCCTCATATATCTGCAGGCCGGTGAGTTCATGGAAACGCTCTGCCACGTTGGGGTTCATCGCTTCACCCGCTGTGGTACAGTACTCCAGACTGCTCAGGTCGTACTTCGAGAAGTCTTCGAGTATCATGAAACGGTATATGGTGGGCGGTGCACAGAACGATGTGACGTGGTATTTGGCCATCTGCTGCATGATGGCTGCTGCGCTGAACTTCTCGTGGTCATACACAAAGACGGTGGCTCCAGCGAACCACTGACCGTACAGTTTGCCCCATACGGCCTTTCCCCAGCCCGTGTCGGCTACGGTCAGGTGTATTGACCCCTCGTGCAGATTGTGCCAATAGACGCCTGTGGTGAGGTGTCCCAGCGCGTAGAGGTGGTCGTGAGCCACCATCTTGGGCTCTCCGCTGGTTCCGCTGGTGAAGTACATCAGCAGAGTATCTTCGTTGCTGTTCACGTGGTTGGGGCGTTGGAACTCCGGCACATCCGTCCATTCCTTCATCCAGTCGTGGAAGCCTTCGGGCACCGAGGGGCCTATGCTCACCAGCACACGTACACTCGGGCTGTCGGGCATTGACTCCTTGATCTGCTCCAATACGTATTCTTCGCCACATGCAATGATGGCCTTCACCGAAGCACGATTGTTGCGATATACGATATCCTTGCGTGTGAGCATGTGTGTGGCAGGCACGGCGATGGCTCCCAGCTTGCTGAGTGCCAGCATGGCAAGCCACCACTGGAAATGACGCTTGAGGATGAGCATCACCACGTCGCCGTGTCCGATGCCCAGTGATTGGAAGTAAGAGGCCGTGCGGTTGCTCAATTCCCTAAGGTCGCGATAGGTATAGGCTTTCTCCTCTCCCTTGTCGTTGGTCCACAGAAGTGCCACGGCATCGGGCTTGATGCGCGCCCACTCGTCCATCACATCATATGCGAAGTTGAAATCCTCGGGCACAATAAACTCCAGATGCTGCGCAAAGTCCTCTTCGCTAACGAACTTTGTCTGTTTAAGAAATCTCTCAATCATCTCTTCTCACTCTTCTTTAGACAATAATGCAGACGAATGTGGCAGGTTTGCCATTGAGGGCGCGGAAGCAGTGCATGCGCTTGCTGTCAAAGTAGATGCTGTCTCCGGGTTCGAGCACCAGCACCTTGTCCTCGATGGTGAGTTCCAATGTGCCTTGAAGCACAAAGTCGAACTCCTGTCCGTCGTGCGTGTTCTGCGTATATTTCTTGTCGCCTGGCAGCGGATCTACTTGCGCGAGGAAGGGATCCACCTTGCGGTTGCGGAAGCCTCCGGCCAGGCTTTGGTACTTGTATTCATTGCCCCTATCCACTTCGGGACCCTTGCCGGCTCGTGTGATGTAATAGCCTCTCATGCGTGGCTCTTCGCCGAAGATGAGCACATCCAGGTCGATGCCGTAGCGCTTGGATATGCGTGAGAGACGATATACAGAGGGGTCGGCCTCGCCGGCCTCTATCTTCAGGTAGTGCTCGAGCGACACTTCGCAGAGCTCTGCCACTTCCTCGGCAGAGATGTTGAAGATTTCGCGCAGCCCCTTGAGCCTCTCTCCTATTTGCTTGATATTGTTTTCCATACTTGCTTCTCTTGCGTTATTCTGGTTTCTTTATGATGTCTCGCAGTCTGGTCAGATGCTCTTGAGCACCGTCTCCAGTCTGGTGATGAAGTCATCCACCTGTGCTTCGGTGAGGCACAGAGGCGGCAGGATGCGTAGGATGTTGGTGCCGGCGCAACCAGTGAAGCAGTGTTGCTCGTGGATGAGACGCGAGCGCACCTCCTTGTGCGGTATGTCGAGCACCACGCCTATCATCAGTCCGCGGCCACGTACTTCCAGTATGTGGTCGGTGCGCAACTGCATCTGGCGCAATCTCTGGGCCAGATATTCGCCCACCTTATGCGCGTTCTCCACCAGATGCTCCTGCTCAAACACGTCCAGCACAGCCAGTGCGGCGGTGCATGCCAAGTGGTTGCCGCCAAAGGTTGTGCCCAACTGACCATACACGGGCTGGAATGTGGGAGCTATGAGAACGCCTCCCATGGGGAAGCCGTTGCCGATGCCTTTGGCCACGGTAATGAGGTCGGGACGAATGCCAAGCCACTGGTGGGCAAAGAACTTGCCGCTGCGCCCGTAGCCGCACTGTATCTCGTCGCAGATGAGGAAAGCTCCGTTGGCATGGCAAGCCTCCTGCAATCCTTGTGCAAACTCGGCAGTGAGCATGTTGCAGCCGCCCACACCCTGTATGCACTCCACGATGCAGGCACACACGTCACCCTTCTCCAACTCGCGCTTCCATGCATCGAGGTCGTTGATGGGGAGGTATGTCACATGCCTGTTGGCATTGATGGGAGCGATGATCTTGGGGTTCTGGGTGGCCTCCACAGCCAGCGATGTGCGTCCGTGGAACGCTTTCTCTGCCGACAGGATGCGTGTTCGCCCGTTGGTGAAAGAGGCGAGCTTCATGGCATTCTCATTGGCTTCGGCGCCCGAGTTGATGAGGAAGAGCTGGTAATCCTCGTAGCCGCTCGCCTGGCCCAACCGCTCTGCCAGCTGTTCCTGAAGGCGGTTGATGACCGAGTTGCTGTAGAAGCCAAGCCTGGTCAACTGCTCTTGCAGCATCTGCACATAGTGCGGGTGGCAGTGTCCGATGCTGATGACAGCATGCCCGCCATACAGATCCAGGTATTCCTGACCCTTGTCGTCCCACACCTGGCAACCTTCTCCCTTGACAATGTTGATGTCGTAGAGAGGATATACGTCAAATAATCTCATACTTCTTTGAGGCCCCCTCCCGTCCTCCCCCATCGGGGAGTATCGGCCTGTACGCCTGGGAGGCTCATGGGCTCTGTGCTATTTGTTTTGTACTTGAATGCTCGTTTGCGGTATCTTCCTGCTTGGAGAGAGTGGGGACGGAGGGTCAGAAGGCGCTCGCCTTGAGCCTGAGTCCGGCATCCTCGGGCAGGCCGAACATGAGGTTCATGTTCTGTACAGCCTGTCCCACAGCACCCTTCAGCAGGTTGTCGATGCAGCTCACCATGAGCAACTGGTCCTCATAGCGTTCCACATACACCACAGCCTTGTTGGTGTTGACCACCTGTTTCATGTCGGGCGAAGTGCTCACCACATGGGTGAATGCCGCATCGCGGTAATACTCCTTATATATATCCCTCACCTCCTCGATGGGTGTGGTGCAATGAGCGTAAGAGGTCACGAAGATGCCTCTGGCAAAGCAGCCGCGCTGGGGGATGAAGAACATGCGTCCATCGTAGCCTGGTCTGAGCTCCTGGATAGTCTGGTTGATCTCCAGCAGGTGCTGGTGTGTGAAGGTCTTGTAGATGGATATGTTGTCGTTGCGCCACGAGAAGTGGGTGGTGGCACCCGGCTTCTGGCCCGCTCCTGTGCTGCCTGTTATGCCGTTGGTGTGTATGTCACCGCTGATGATGCCGGCCTTCAGCGCGGGCAGCAGCCCCAATTGGATGCAGGTGGCAAAGCATCCGGGATTGGCCAGATGCTGGCTTGAGCGGATGGCTTCGCGGTGTGTTTCGGGCAGACCATAGGTATAGTCATGCTCGCCGGCGATGCGGAAATCCTGTGCCAGGTCGATGATCTTTACGTGTGAAGGTATCTCGTGTTCGGCCAGAAAAGCCTTGCTCTTGCCATGACCGAAGCAGAAGAACACCACATCCACCTCTTCAAACGGCATCTCATTGGTGAAGCGCAGGTCGGTATCGCCGATGAGGCCCTCGTGCACGTCGCTCACCAGATTGCCCGCATTGCTCTCGCTGTTGGCAAACACGATGTTTGCCTGTGGGTGTGTCAGCAGTATGCGTATGAGTTCACCGCCTGTGTAGCCGGCTGCTCCCAGTATTCCTATGCGCACCATGCTTACCTCTCTTCTTCGGGATGAGCCAGATAATAAGCGCGCAGAGGGGTGCTGGTCACCTTGATGAAGCCCTTGGCCTCCTCGCTGGTCCAGCCCTTGGCGCCTTCGCCATATTCGCCCAGCTTGTTCTTCACCAGGTCGTTGGGAGTGTCGCAGCCCACTGTCTGGAAGCAGTAGGGGCGCAGCTCCAGGGTCACAGTGCCTGTCACGTGCCGCTGGCTGCTGGTGAGCATAGCTTCGATGTCGGGCATGACGGGCTCCAGATACTGGCTCTCGTGCAGGAACATGCCGTACCAGTTGCTCACCTGGTCCTTCCAGTACTGCTGCCACTTGCTCAGCGTGTATTTCTCAAGGAAGCGGTGTGCGCCGATGATGAGCATGGGTGCAGCGGCCTCAAAGCCCACGCGGCCCTTGATACCCACGATGGTATCGCCCACGTGGCAGTCGCGTCCGATGGCATAGGCTGCTCCTATCTCCTCCACAGCCTGTATGGCCTTTATGCGGTCGGTATATTTCTTGCCGTTGACGCTCACCAGTTCGCCCTTCTCGAAGCCCAGCGAGAGGATTTCAGAGTCGTGCTTGGTGGGGTGCTTCAGATATGCACTCTCGGGCAACCCCTGTGTGCTGTCGAGTATTTCGCCTCCGCAGATGCTTGTTCCCCATATGCCCACGTTGTAGGAGTACTTCAGCTTGGTGAAGTCGGCCTGGAAACCATGCTCGTTCAGGTAGTCTATCTCCTCCTTTCGGCTCAGGTTGCCGTCACGTGTGAGTGTGATGATCTCCACACCGGGAGCCATCACCAGGAAGGTCATATCGAAGCGGATCTGGTCGTTGCCTGCGCCTGTGCTGCCATGTGCAATGGCGCTTGCGCCTATCTCCTTGGCATAGCGTGCGATGGCGAGCGCCTGGAAGATGCGCTCCGAACTGACGCTGATGGGGTAGCAGTTGTTCCTCAGCACGTTGCCGAAGACCATATACTTGAGCGACTTCTCGTAGTACTCCTGCGTCACATCCAGGGTGACATACTTGGTGGCGCCCAGTCGGTAGGCGTTCTCTTCGTTGGTCTTCAGCTGTTCGGGGCTGAAGCCGCCGGTGTTGGCGCATGCTGCATACACCTCGTAACCTTTCTCCTTGGCCAGGTACATCACTGTGTAGCTGGTGTCGAGGCCGCCACTGAAGGCAACCACCACTTTTTTCTTCTTCTCTTCCATAATGCCAGATCCCCTCCCTTCTCTCCCCTGTGCGGGAGCGGTTGCCGTGCAACCATAGGGCTTCATGTGGGGTTGTTTTATTGTTGAATACTATATTATTGCGTTTGTATCTGTGCCGGAGCTTCTCTCCCGGCCTTATTCGATGCCTCTCAGCACCAGTGCCCTCATCACTTCCTTGAAGGTCTCCAGCGATGTGGGCTCGCCATGATGCTTGTCGGGATCCCACAGCATGCCGGTGCAGATGCAGAAGCGCCGTCCCTTCTCCTCCAGTATGTTGTGGTTGCAGCAGCCCTGGCATCCGCGCCAGAACGCCTCGTCGTCGGTGAGCTGGTTGAAGCTGACGGGCACGTAACCCAGTGCCGTGTTCATCTTCATCACCGCATCGCCGCTGGTGAGGCTGAATATCTTGGCATGCGGCCAGCGTATGCGTGCCAGGGTGAAGGTGTAGTCCTTGATGCGCTTGGCCACTCCGTGACCCTGGTAGTCAGGGTGTACGATGAGTCCGCTGGTGGTCACATAGTGCTTGTTGCCCCATGTCTCTATATAGCTGAAGCCGGCAAACTTGTCGCCGTCGAGCGCCAGCACCGCCTTGGCTTCCTTCATCTTGGTGGCCACATACTCGTGTGTGCGCTCGGCGATACCTGTTCCGCGCTTCTTGGCAGCTTCCCTGATGGTCTCCAGAATTGTATCTACATACTTCTCGTGGGCGGCCTCTGCCACCACTATCCTTATGTTGTCCTCTTGGTCCATTTCCTTCATCTTCTCTCTGGCGGGCTTCATGCCCGGCCTGCTCTTGCTTTTCCTATAGTCTGATGTTACGTTTATCCGTTGTTCTCCTCGCTGCTGTTCTGGTTGTCCAGTTGGGGTACTATGCCCAATATCACGCTTCGTGCATCCTCGCGCTCCACTTCTTCGTTGAGCACCACCAGCACTGTGTCGTCGCCTGCCACCGACCCCAGGAAGAACGGGTGCGCGGCAGAGTCAATCTCCAGAGCCACCATGCTGGCATGTCCGGGCGGTGTGTGCACCACCATGATGTTGGCCGAGAATCGCACGCTCCACCTCTTCTTGTTCTGCTCCTCCCTGGTGGGAGCCACCAGAAACTGTCCTTCGTGAGGCAGCGCATAGGCGCTGTGACCGCTCTTTCCGCGTACCTTGCTTATGCGCAGTTGCTTGAGGTCGCGGCTCAATGTGGTCTGTGTGCAGGGGAAACCGGCCTTGTCCAGTTCTATCATCAGGTCTTCCTGGCTGCACACCACCTGTGAGGCCACTATCATACGTATGGTCTGCAGGCGGGTCTTCTTGTCGTGACGGGTTTGCATATTCTTTCCTTTTCTGGCTGCAAAGTTATGAAAAATCCCTCGAATACCGCATCTTTATGTGAGTAATTATGAATTATTATGAAAATAAGTGCATATTTATACACCATGCACCCGCTTTCTTGCCGTGAGCCAAAGCAGAGCTGCCGTTTGGGCAGCCCGTTTGCCTCTTTACACATTATATATTATATAGGAGGCCAAATATGGTGCCCGCTGGCGGACATTTGTCTGCCCGGAAAGATGCAGTGCGGTGCGGTGGAATATGCAGCGCGCTGCAGAGGCCGTTGCAGCACGCTGCGTTGGCCATCGCAGCGTGCTGCATCATCTGCCTCATTTGAATGTGTTTCCCCATAGAGCGAGTGCCGTCTTCATCCCGGAAGCATGACAGAAGCCTTCAAAAGGCAGGAAGAAATCTCCGTACGCAGGTTGCAAACGGCCGTACGCAGCCTTTGGATGGCCGTCCAAAGGCTTTGGATGTGCATCCAAAGGCTACGTATGGAGATTTCAGCCTGCTTCATGTACCATTTTACGCTCGTCCCCCGCATCCAGCACCATTTTGACCCGAATCTGCCATGCTTTTGCTAACGAATGTTAAAGTTGGAAACAAAAATGGCTCATGCTATTGTGTGTTGCATAAGAACACACTACATTTGCGGTGTACTATTAAACTAATACACCAAGACAATATGATAGACATCAACAACATCACGTTTGAATATCTGCACGGACGGCCTGTGCTGAAGGATTTCACCCTGTCCTTTCCTCAGGGGGGTGTGTATGGATTGCTTGGCAAGAACGGTACGGGCAAGAGCACATTGCTCTATCTCATCTCGGGCTTGCTGCGTCCCAGCAAGGGAGAAGTGCGTGTGGATGGACTCCTGGCGCAGAACCGTCAGCCCGAGATGCTGAAGGAAGTGTTTCTGGTACCCGAGGAGTACGACCTGCCAGCTGTAAGGCTGCAGCAATATGCCCGTGTGCTCAAGCCCTTCTACCCACGGTTCAGCGACGAACTGCTGCGCTCGTGCATCGAGGGATTTGACCTGGATATGGATATGCACCTGGGCGCCCTGTCGATGGGACAGAAGAAGAAGGTGTATATGTGTGTGGCAATGGCCACCGGCACCCGCGTGCTGCTGATGGATGAGCCTACCAACGGACTCGACATACTGAGCAAGAGCCAGTTCCGCAAGGTGGTGGTGCAGGGGATGGATGAGCACAAGACGGTGCTGGTGAGCACGCATCAGGTGCACGATGTGGAGCGTCTGCTTGACCATGTGACCATCATCGATGGCAACCGGGTGCTCATGCATGAGCCGCTCAACGAGGACAACGGGCCCGTAGATCTGGAGAAACTGTTTGTAGAGACCGTGGAGGCTACACGCATGGGTGCCCGCAGCGGTGAGTCGGTAATGTAATCAATAGAAGGAGAGAAAAGTTATGATACAGTTTGATATGAAGCGTTTCCTCAGCGTGGGACGCTGGGATGTGACCGTCAACAGGCGTTTCTATA
>UQST01000050.1 GCA_900543815.1 uncultured Prevotellaceae bacterium | reverse complement strand
GTGACAGATATAAGGTTCTTCCTTTTCAGACTTACAAGGCTGTATGCTTAATCCCCTAGGTTTATCGGGTGAGCCGCGTTTTCTTTCTCGGAAAGAATGAAGGTGGGGCTTTTCGTGCACTGCGGTGCGATGGCCGATGCAGCGTGGTGCGATGGCTGATGCAGCGCGCTGCGTTGGTCAATGCAGCGCACTGCGTTTTTTCGCCCGCTTCGGTGCGAAGGCAAGCGCGCGGTAACAAAAGAGGCCGGCAGGAACAATCCCGCCGGCCTCTTGGCATATTGTGCTGTCTTGGTTCTGACGCTTTAGTTGGTACTCTGGAACTCATCGAGGAAACGCACATCGTTCTCACTGAACATGCGCAGGTCCTTCACCTGGTACTTGAGGTTCGTTATGCGCTCGATGCCCATGCCGAAGGCGTAGCCTGTGTAGATGCTGCTGTCGATGCCGTTGGCCTCCAGCACGGCCGGGTCAACCATTCCGCAGCCCAATATCTCCACCCATCCTGTGTGCTTGCAGAACGAACAGCCTTCTCCGCCACAGATGTTGCAGCTGATGTCCATCTCGGCGCTTGGCTCGGTGAAGGGAAAATAACTGGGGCGCAGACGTATCTTGGTGTCGGCACCGAACATCTCTTGGGCGAAGAGCAGAAGCACCTGCTTGAGGTCCTTGAACGAGACGTTCTTGTCGATGTAGAGGCCTTCCACCTGGTGGAAGAAGCAGTGGGCGCGGGCCGAGATGGCCTCGTTCCTATATACTCTACCGGGGCAGATGATGCGGATGGGAGGCTGTGCCTTCTCCATCACACGTGCCTGCACGCTGCTGGTATGCGAGCGGAGGATGATGTCGGGGTGCGATTCAACGAAGAACGTATCCTGCATGTCACGCGCCGGATGGTCATCGGCAAAGTTCATGCTGCTATATACGTGCCAGTCGTCTTCCACCTCCGGTCCCTCGGCCAGCGTGAAGCCCAGGCGGCTGAAGATATCCACTATCTCGTTCTTCACGATGGTGAGCGGGTGGCGTGTGCCCAGTGCGATGGGGTAGGGGGTGCGTGTCAGGTCCACGTGCGAACCTGCTGCCTCCTCGGTGGCGGCGCTGCTCTTCAGCGCGTTTATCTTGTCGAGGGCGGCATTCTTAAGCTCATTGAGCTTCATGCCAAGCTCCTTCTTCATGTCGGCAGGCACATTGCGGAAGTCTGCCATCAGTGCTGAAATCTCGCCCTTCTTGCTCAGGTACTTGATGCGGAGTGCCTCCACCTCTTCGCTGCTGTGTGCTTGCAGACCCGAGATTTCGGCCATCATCTTCTGTATTTTCTCTATCATTTCCTTGTATATGAGGTTTGCTCGCCTTGGCGCGGCGCAGAGCCTGCCTTGGCACAATGTTTTGCTCGCTTTGGTGCGAAGTTTTGCTTATTCCATGCAAAGGTACATCTTTCTTTAGGAAAACAGCGCGCAATGTGGAAAAATAAGCGTACTTTTGCGCCGTTTATCAAGCAGACGTTTCTGTATGATTAGGAAAACATGGGTCTGCATGGCGCTCGCGGTGCTGTTGGTGGCTTCCTGCAGGAAGGGCCACACCGGTACGGAGGAGAGTATGCAGGACAGTACATGGGTGGAAGACACCCTCATATCGGACAGTGTGGCCGAGGTGGAAGAGGAGATGGACGAGGCTGTGGAGGAGAACAGAGTGGATGGCTCATTCGATGACTTCATCTTCACCTTCACGCGTCTGCCTCATCTGCAGGCACAGCGAACCGACTTCCCGCTTCCCCTCATCACGGAGGAAGGCGAGGAGACAACCGTCAGCAACAGGCACGAGGTGGGCGACTTCGGGTTTCTCGAGGGCGACTACTATACGGTGCTATACGGCTCCATGCGCGAACTTGAGGCGGAGCACGATGGTACCGACTCCCTTGTGAGGGTAGATAGAGTGGATCTGGAGTCGCTGAGCATGCGCACCTACACCTTTGAGCGGCTCAATGGCAAGTGGCACTTGACGCGCCTGCACGACCGTATGTTCGGCGAGGACATCCTCTCCGACTTCTATCGATTCTATGCCAAATTCTCCTCCGACAGCACCTTTCAGGCGCAGTCGTTGGCTCCCCAGTTGCATGTGAGCATCCACGATACCGAGGACGAGCTCAGTGTCATCGAGGGAACTATCGATGCGAACCAGTGGACAAGCTTCTGTCCAGAGGTCCCCTCGGGCATCATCTCCAATATCCGCTACAACCAGCACTACACCAGCCAGCGCATTGTGGTGCAGAAGTGTGGCATGGGCACCGGGCTTCAGGAGGTGTTTGTCTTCCATCACGACGGCGCAGGATGGCGCCTGAAGAGTTACGAAGACTGACTGGGATATAGTGAGGACTAAGTTGGATATACACACGCAAACTTGTTGATATCATGATGATAAGCGAAAACTGCTCTTTGCTGCCGTATAATACGTTTGGCATCCAGGCGCTGGCCAGGGTGCTGGTCACCTATGACAGTGCCGACGAACTGCGTCAGGCGCTCTCGCTCTACCGCTCGCAGTATGCCGGGCTGCCCCTTCTTCATATCGGGGCAGGCAGCAACCTGCTCTTCCTCAATGATTACCCTGGCATGGTGCTCCACTCTCAGGTGGGTGGCGTGACGCTGCTCGGGAATGAGGGTGACGACGTGCTGGTGCGCGTGGGGGCCGGTCTGGAGCATGACGCATGGGTGTCACAGGCTGTGGCCAATGGGTGGCACGGGCTGGAGAACCTCTCTCTCATCCCCGGACAAGTGGGCGCATCGGCGGTACAGAATATCGGTGCCTATGGCGTGGAAGCACGGGACGTGATAGAGTGTGTCGAGGGTGTGGAACTCGCCACAGGCCGTTCCTGCACATGGACCAATGAGCAGTGTGGGTACGGCTACCGAACCAGTGTGTTCAAGACAGCGCTGCGCGGACAGTATGCCATCACGCATGTCACCTATCGCCTGCACCGTACCTTCGTCCCCCGGCTGGACTACGGGGCGTTGCGCGCCACGCTGCAGTCACACGGCATAGATGCCGGACAGGTCACGGCAGAGCAGTTGAGGCAGGTCATCATCGAAGTGCGCAGGGCCAAGTTGCCCGATCCCCGGATACAGGGAAACGCAGGCAGTTTCTTCATGAATCCGGTGGTGTGCCGTCGGGAGTGGGACAGGATACGTGACCAATACCCCAATGCGCCCCATTATGATGTGGATGACGGGCATGTGAAGGTGCCTGCCGGATGGCTCATAGAGCAATGCGGATGGAAAGGCCGCGCCCTGGGTCCTGCAGCGGTGCACGACAAGCAGGCTCTGGTACTGGTGAACCGTGGCGGTGCCACGGGTGCCGACATCATGGCGCTGTGCGATGCTGTGCGTGCTGATGTGCAGAAGCGCTTCGGCATCAGCCTGCATCCCGAGGTCAACTTCATCGGAGGCTGAGGCATGGAGGCGGACAGCAGGATGAAAGTCACCTTCCTGGGCACAGGCACCAGTTGTGGTGTGCCGCGCATAGGATGCCGCTGCGAGGTGTGCACGAGCACCGATCCGCATGACAGCCGCCTGCGTTGCTCGGCCCTTTTTCAGCAGTGCGGGACCAACATCTTGCTCGACTGCAGCCCCGACTTCCGCTATCAGATGTTGCGTGCACGCTTCTCCTCGGCCATTCACGCCGTCTTCATCACCCATGAGCATTACGATCATGTGGGCGGGCTGGATGACTTGCGCCCCTTCAGCTACCTGCAGGGTGTGCCCCTCTATTCCGATGACTATGCCGCCCGGCACCTGCGTGAGCGCCTTCCCTATTGCCTGGTGCGTCATCAGTACCCCGGCATACCGCAGCTCACGCTGCACGTTCTCAGCCCCGGTGATACGGTGGATGTCAACGGGGTGAGCGTTACAGCCATAAGGGTCATGCACGGGCAGTTGCCTATCCTGGGCTATCGGGTGGGTGACGTGGGCTACATCACCGACATGACCACCATGCCGCCCGAGTCCCTGCCCTTGCTTGACGGCATCCGCCTGCTGGTAGTCAACGCCTTGCGTCACACGCCACATCCTACCCATCAGTCGCTTGAGCAGGCCATAGCATTCCGTCGCTCGCTCCAGGGCAACTTCCCCACTTACTTCATTCATATGGCCGACCAGATAGGGCTTCATGCCCAGCAGGAGGCCCTGTTGCCCGATGGGTTCCATCTGGCATACGATGGACTGGAGCTCTCTGTGTGACTCTTCGGCACCGCACAGCACATTCCTCAATCAGATGCAAACAGAAAGCCCTGGCATGGCCGACCCGTTGCGGGTGGCACATGCCAGGGCTTCTTTGGTATAGTGTCTCACGCTGCCCGGCCGGAGCCGGGCTCTTGTGCGGTGAGGTTTAGAACATCTTGTTGGGGTACTGACCCTTCTCGTGCAGGGCAGCCAGCTTGGCCACTACCTCGGGACGGTCCTCTGGATAGGTCACGCCAAACCATTTGCTGGTGGTGTCGAGCACTTTGCAAGTGGCTTTTCCTCTCTTGATGAGGCTATCGACCATCAGTGGAATGAAGAACTCACTCTTGAGGTTTGCCTGGTTCTTGGGGTCGGAGAGGAACTCGCGGAAGTATTCCTTGCTGTAGGCAAAGTAGTCGGGAGTGAATCCCCAGAAGTTCATGCTCACGGGTGTGGTGTCTGGGATGCTCACCCATTGGTCGTTCTCGTCCAGGTACTGCACGGTGTCGTTGTGGCGCTCTATCTTTGTGCGCTCCACCACACTCTTCAGCAGATGGGTCTTCTCGTCGTTCTCGCATACGCCACGGCTCACTGTACCGCTCTCAGAGAGGGTGTTGCCCACGCGGAAGCCCACCATGGCATACTTGCCGGTGCTGCCTTCGGGAAGCTCGGAAAGGAACTTGGCCATCACGCGGAATGCGTCGCGGTCATAGAAGTCATCGCAGTTGAGCACAGCGAAAGGCTCGTGGATGACCTCCTCGCCCATCATCACGGCGTGGTTGGTGCCCCATGGCTTGGTGCGTCCTTCGGGTACTGTGAAGCCCTCGGGCAGTGCGTCCAAGGCCTGGAAGCACAGTTCGCAGGGTACATGACCCTCGTACTTGCTCAGAATCTGCTCGCGGAACTGCTGCTCGAAGTCGCGTCTGATGACCCATACAATCTTTCCGAATCCGGCCTGGATAGCGTCATAGATGCTGTAGTCCATGATACTCTGGCCCTGAGGACCCAGTGTGTCCAACTGCTTGAGACCGCCGTAGCGGCTTCCCATACCTGCTGCCAGCAGGAACAATGTAGGTTTCATGTTTCTTTTCTCCTTATTTATATAAGTATTCTTACTTGCTTCTTTTTATGCCGGAGCGCTCTGCTCCCGTACTCATTGGCATGTCACGCCGGCGATATGTAGGCTTTGCTTCATGCTCGCGGGCGTGTCATTCCTTATACACGACAAAAGTAACACTTTTATTTCAACCAGCCTCGCGCATAAGGGGAATTTGTTGTGAAAAAGTCTTCACTGCACTGTGAAAGGTTTCCTGAATGCTGTGTTTTGATTTGCAAAACAGGCTTTGCCCTGATTGGGAGCGTGGGGTGTGACATCCATGGGCGGGCTGGTGTGCTGTGACCGGAGCATTCAGCCTCCCACTGAAGCGCAGTGTGATACATCAGGGATTAGGTTGGCGCGGGGATGGCGGGGCGATTCGGGGACAAGGGCAGTGCTGTGGGTTGGGACGATGGATGGGGTTGGAGGATGTGGTGTGGTGGACTGCCCGCAAAAATGCAGGGCGGTGCGATGGCTCATGCAGCGCGCTGCATTGTGCTTCGCAGCGTGCTCCGCAGGCCGATGCAGCGTGCTGCGTTTTTTGCCCTTGTCCTGTGGCTTGGCCGGAGGAGGGTATTGCCGCTCGTTTTTCTTCCTTTCTCATAAACGAAATGCTGCGCGATGGATTTCATCGCGCAGTATTTCCTGCTTCAGGCCTTATGGCCGTGTGTGTTCCCGCTTGTGGGGGTGAGCGGGGTGTTGCTCCGTTCTCCTACTGGCAGCCGATGCTTTTCCCCAGGTAGAAGGCACCCTTTTAGAAGGGGTATCCGATGGCGAGGTGGTAACCCAGTGAGCGCGAGAAGCGGGGCATGTTGTAGTAGCCGCTGCGGCCTGTGGAGTAGGGCGCGTGGATGCCTACACCCACATCGAAGCGGATGACCAGGAAGTCGAGGTCGTATCTGAGGCCCGCACCTGTGCCCAGCGCGATGTCGCGACCCAGGTGGCGCAGGCTGAACTGACCTTCCTCCATGCCTGCCGTGCGGCGCAGCAGCCACACGTTGCCCGCATCGAGGAAGGTGGCTCCGTAGAGCTTGCCAACGATGGGGAACCTGTACTCCACGTTGGCCTCCAGCTTCATGTCGCCCGCTTGGTCCACATACGAATAGCGGCTGTCCTGGGGATGATGCCGCCCGGGACCGATGCTGCGCACGCTAAAGGCACGCACGCTACAGGCGCCGCCCACGGTGAAGAGGTCGGAGTAGGGGGCGATGACAGCGTTTCCGTAACTGTAGGCCACGCCGCCCATCACTCTGGTGGCCAGGCTGCTGCGGCGGGTGAGGGGGAATCGGTGGGTGTATTGGGCGCTGAGGCGGATGTATTGCGCAAAGGGAACTCCCAGCAGGCGCTTGCCTTTCTCGCCCAGGTCTTGCCCGCAGGCGGCATACACCAGCGAGGTGAGGTTGCCCGCCTCCTTCACACTTACACGCAGCGTGCGCGGGTGGTGCCGCTTGCTCGTCCAGGTGTAGGTGTATTCCATACTGGGTACAAACTGGTCACGCATGCTCACGTAGAGGGCCTGGTTGGCGCTGGTGATGCTGTCGAAGCGCGCTGTGGTGTGCCTCAGGGTCTGGTAGTCCAGTGAGAGGAGGGTGAACTGGTGCCGCTCGTTGGTGCCGTTCTGCAGGCTGTAGGAGAGCGATGCGCTGAGCGACACACGCCCGAAGTAGCCAGCGCGGTTCATGCTGCGGCCGTCCAGCTGGATGTCTGTGGATGTGGTGCGATGGCTCATTTTGCTCTCCAGGAAGAAGGGCATCAGTCTGGGCCACGATACCGAGATGTTTGCCCCATACTCATAGGAGTTGAGCAGCGAGCGGTCAGATGGCACGTCGGTACCCGTCTGCCATTCATACGAACCCCACAGTTTCAGTCCCAGCGTCTCGGCTCCACGGAAGGCATTGTGCTTTTTCATGCCGAAGGTAACGCCTGGTCCCACCTGTCCGTTGCTCTTGCCGGTGAGCCCGGCTTGGAATTCTCCGTCGTATGGTTTGGCCAGCATCGCCTGTATGTCCAGGTCGAGTGTGTCGCAGGTGAGCGATGAGTCGCGCGGCACATAGCGTATGTTGAGGGTGGAGAAGATGTTCATCGAGAGCATCTTCTGCTTCATGCGCTCCTCGTTCTGCAGGCTGTACAGGTCGCCCCGCCTCATGGTGCTGTGTCGCATGATGGCTACGGGATGCAGAGGAGCACGGCGGCCCGAGGTGCTGTAGCGATAGATAAAGCGTCGCCAGGTGATACTGTCGGTGGGTACAGCCAGTCCGTTCTTCAGTACAGTGAGCCTGGTGTCGCCTATATAGTAAGGATGCAGGGCGCGTTCGGGGGCACTCTCGGAAGGGCGCACCTGCAAGGATACGCGCAGGGGTGCCTGTAGGGTGTCGGCCTTATAGGTGATGTAGGCCGGCCGGAAGTAGTAGTAGCCGGCATTGCGGAAGGCATCCGAGAGCCGCGTGCGCTCCTTGTCGAGCATGGCCACGCTGAACGGGTCGCCCCGCGAGAGCAGTCGGTGCCTGGGCATGGTGGCCCTGATGATGCTGTCGGCGCGCTGGGGGAAATGCAGATAGGCGATGCTGTCGAGGTGGAAGAGCGGCCCCGTCTCCACGCGATAGGACAACTTGGCCTTGCGAGGGTGCTTCATGGGGATGGTGTCGTGGCTCACGCGGGCCTGGAAGTAGCCTCGTCCGCGCAAGGTATTCTGTGCCACCGTGCATCGCGTCCTGGGGTTTACTGTACTCACATACACTGGCGTGGCAGCAAAATGGCGAAACATCCATCGGCCAAACCGCCTGTGGCTATCTACGTAGCGGTTGTAAATCCACAGTCTGACAGGGAAGGGATGGGTCACATGGCTGCTGCCCATGAGTGCACCGTTGGGTGCGTAGGCAAGCACAGCCTCCACCTCATCCTTGGCCTCGGCGCCGGCCTCCATGTCCATGCGGCTGGCATGTTTCAGGCTGTCGCGCTTCTGCTGCTCGCTCTGTGCGGTCGGGGCTGCCTTGCCATTGCCCGTGAGCAGTCCCTCCACCTTGGTGTAGGCATCTGCCAATGCCGTGATGACTCCCTCGCGGGCGGTGTCGGCCTGCTGCGGGGCTGGCTGGTTGTAGTCCAGTTCCTTGATGCCACGGTACAGGGTCTCGCCCTCCAGCAGGTGGCTGGTGGAGGAGCATGCAGCCAGGCAAAGTGCCACTGCAGCCAGTGTGAACGTGTATAGGGTCTTTTTCATTACTTTTTCTTCTCTTGTCCAGACTTCTCCTGGCGGGTTGTTGCCGCCTGGCCTGGAGCGGATGTCTGCCTTGGCAGGGGCATGTCATTGGCAGACTTGCGGAAGCGGAACAGGTCGCGCAGCCTGTTGGTGCGCCTTCTCAGCACCAGGCCCACGCCCATCTCGGTGAGCTCGCCCTCTATCAGCGACTGGTAGTTGCGGTCGTAGTAGATGCGCACGTAGCGGCTTGCCCCATTGTCCAGTTTGTACTCCAGCGACACGTTGTCTATGATGGTCTGCCCGTTGTTCTGCGCCTCACTGCCCGAACTCACCTTGCCGCCCAGTACCAGGCTAATGCGGTTGCCCCAGAAACGCTTGCGGAAGCTGAAGCTGTAGTCGGTCGTTGTGGCGCCCGTTGCAGTGGTGCTGTTCTCGATGCCGAAGCTGAGATCTACGGTGGAGAGAGCCTGTCCGGTGATGTTGTTGATGGCGCTCTGCAGGTAGGCGTTCAGCGTGTTGGCATAGCTGAAGCCGCTCTTGAAGTTGAAGTCATCGGTCATGTACATGCCTGTCACCAGCATGGTCACTGCCACACGGCCGCGTTCTTCGGCCGACATGCCCGATAGCTCGTTCTGCACAGTCATGTCCTCGGGAGCCTCAAGGGTGAATGTGAGTCCCATGTTGTCCAGTGTCTGGCTCAGGGCAAGTCCCACGTCGAAGGCCACGTTGCGCGGCACGTCGTTCTCCGTGACGCTCGCCTTCACCCTTTCGCTTGCGCTGATGCCCAGTGTGGGGTTGGCTATGTCGCCTGTGAATTCCACGTAGCTTCCGCTCTGAATCTTGAAGTCATTGAGCGGGATGGCCATTAGCGAGTATCGCATGACACCCTGTTCTATGGTGTAGCGGCCGTATAGACGGAGGTCGTTTTCGAGGTCGTAGGTGAGGGTCAGGTCGCCGCCTCCCTGCAGGTTAACGTAATCAGAGCCGTCTTCACTGAGCAGGCAGTGCACCTGCGCCGCCTGTTCCACCGACAGCACTATCAGTGCATCGATGCTCTGACCGCGCCTCTGCACGGTCTGCACCTGTGTGGTATCGGCAAAGTCGCAGAATGTGACGATGTCGGAAAGCTGGTCCTGCACGGTGATGGGTGAGTCGCGCAGCACATAGGTCACATCTGTGTTGCCCAGTACAGCCAGTCGTCCGCGCACCTTCAGGTCATTGAGTGTACCCCATGCGCGGGCGTTCATATCCACATACACCTTGCCGTAGGCCAGTGCAGTATGGCTCTGCGGAGCATCTATGAGTTTGTATTTCTTGGCTGCGAGGTCCAGTGAAAGGCGTATGTTGTCGAGGTCGCTGAAGTTGATGGAGCCGTCGATGGTGAGCGGTGACTTGCCTGCCGCGTAAGCCTCGATGCGGTCCAGGTCGAGATAGCTATTGTTGACACGCAGTGTGTCATCGGGTATGCTGAGATCCACGCTGTAGTCCTCTGCCAGCACGTGCACGCCTTCGGTGGCCAGGGAGCCTGTCATCAGCGGGTTGGCGGCTCGCCCCGTGATGGTCAGCGAGCCCGATGTGGCACCCTTCAGGCGTATTGTCCCTTCGGGCAGGAAGGCATTGGCCAGACTGAGTGGCAGGCTCTCCAGCGTGGCTTCGGCGTCTATCTGTCCTTCGCCATTCTGCTCCCAATAGGTACCTGCCAGCATGGCTATCTCATTGTCGTTCTGTGTGACCACTGCATCTACGTGGTGACTGCCGTCGGTATTGGGGAAGTAAATGGTGTTCAAGCCCATATCGCCCATCGGTGTGCCTTCGTAGGTCATGCGTCGGATGCCGATGTCGGTTGATATGGTAGTGGCACTGTCGGCCTGCATATAGTGCAGATCGCCATGGAGCAGACCGCCCAACTGTGGTGCATAGGGCATCACACTGGTCAGTTCGGCCATGTTGATGTTGTTCAGGCTGAGCGATATGTCCTGCAATGCATCCTCGTTGGGAGTGGAATAGAGCTTGAGTCCTGTACCGTCGTCGGCCAGCAGATCTACCAGTGCCAGCACCCTGCCTTCTCTGGTCAACTCCACATAGTTGTCCTCGTTAAGCGTGAAGCGGCGGTAGGCTATGATGGGATTGAGCGGCGTCATATGCAGTTGTGTGCCCTCTCGTGTCATCTTGGCTTCTATGCCCAGATCTACTCCCTTCTTGCCTTTGGCATCGATGAAGTCGAGATGTGCCGTGGCGCCCGTGGCGGTGAGGCGTGCCAGGAAGGACGACTGAAAGGATACCACGCGGTTTCTCCGCCCGTTGGTGATGCGTGAGCGGAGCGCTACCCCCTGGGGATTCTGCGTGATGTCCCACTGGATGGTGTCCAGTAGGATGGCACCTGTGTTGAGCGTGTACAGGTGTCCGTCGCCTGTCAGACCTTCGGCTGGACTGGAGTCCAGGTCGAGGTGCAGCTGGTCGAAGGTGTAGCCGATGGTGCTTCGCAGAAGGTTGTTGACGGGGTTGCGTGTGCCGCACAACAGGTGAACCTGCAGCGTGGGGAGCATCAGGCGGAGCTTTTCTTGGTCGAGGCGCAGACTGTCGGCCTCGGTGCGGATCTCCTGCAAGAGCCTATGGCCGTATATCGTAAGCGAATCCAGTCCGTGGGGAGAGCGCACGCTCAGTTCCAGGTCGCCTGCTGAGGCCTGTGCCAGAATGCTGTCGGGTGACAGCCGCAGGCGGGCTCCCAGTTCCACGGGGTGGAATGTGGTGTCCTTCAGACTGAGCATGATGTGGTCGGCATGTGCATCAAGGGCATGGGTCTGGCGCAGGTCGGAACTGCCCTCTATGTGCATCTTCATGCTTGCCTTCATGGTGTCCTTGGCCAGATGGAGTGCATAGAGGTCCATGCTGTTGAGGTCCATGCTGAAGGATGACGACTCCAACTTGCGGTTGCGAAGGCGCAGCTCGGCATTTGCCAGCATATCGAGGAGTTCGTTTCCGCTGTTTATCTGTATCTGTCCATAGCCCTCGTGCAGTTTGGCATCCAGCCCCATGTTGCCCAGGTTCCACTTTTCGTAGCCAATGGAATCGATGCAGAGCTGTGCCTCTAGGCTCGAGCGGTCAGACAGGAAGTCGGTTCCGCGTCCCTTGACAGAAGCCTGTGCCGTGAAGTGGTGCAGGCCGCTCTGGGGCAGCCAGTCGCCCAGCTGCCATCCTCTGGCTGCCATCTTGCCCATGTAGTTCATGCTGCGTGTGTTGGCCATGAGCGTCATGCGGGCCTGTCCGTGGTTCTGCTTGGCCAGAGCATCCACGCTCAGCTTGCTCCCCTGGCGCAGTTCGGTGGTGGCATGAAGGGTGGTGGAGGGCAGGTTGACGTCCTTGAGTCCGAGCCAGCGGCGCACACACGAGAGGTCCATAGTGTGCATGTCCCATTTCATGTTGCCCGCTATGCTGTCGGCCGAAAGCAGGTTGTTGAGGTAACCATGTGACCTTACATCCACCACCGAGGGTACTGTGAGTATCAGGGAATCCACGCTCATCGCGTCCATATTGCCGCTGGCACAGGCGTTGAACTTCATTGCCAGAGGCGAGAATGCCTGGCGCATGTCATGCGGAAGTGCATTGCCGGCTGATGCTGCAATATCCTGCATGGCTATCCGACCCTTGCTTCTGAGCGAGAGCGAACCGCCTGCGTGGGGCGAGAAAGCCGCATAGTCCATGCGCACCTCTGCTGTCAGATGGCTTTGTGGAGTGTTTATCTTCAGATGGTTGAGCGTGAGTGTCTGGTCGGTGCAGAGCACTTCGCCCGAGATGGTATCTACCTGCAGTCCGCACTGCTCGCGCATGTGTCCCTGTGCCAGAGTGCATTGCACCAGCATGGGCTCTACGTTGAACCGTACATCGTCAACCCGCAGCCCGATGCTGTCGAGCGCGATGTGCGATGGGTTGATACCGCCTGTGGCAGGCAGGGAATCGTGGGGGAGGGAGTATAGGAGCGAGTCGGCCCGTAGCGTGAGGCTCTGTGCCGTGTAGGTGCCACGGTGCAGGTTGATGTCACCCTGCTGCAACAGCAGTTGCCTGATGCCTGCTTCTATCCTCATGCTGTCGCCTGGCATGTGCAGCAGCAGTCGGCTTTGGCTTACTTCGGCACGCTCGATGGCTATGCTCCACAGCGGGGCAGGTGAGGTGGTGGTATCCTCCTCCTCGGTGCTCTCATGCAGGGTGACTTCGATGTCGGAACGCTCAAGCAGAGCCGACACAGCCTTCACCTTTCTCTCTTTCATGCTGATGGCTTCGGCATCCAGATGCAGCAGCCCCACCGTTCCGTCGATGCTTACAGCGGGAATCATCTGTCCTGTGTGCAGCGTTCCATCTGCCAGCTCCACAGCATCCACACCTATACTCAGACTCAGGAGACGTTTCATGTCCAGGTCCACAAGCACGCTGTTGACGGCCAGCAGTGTGTCGCCATCCTGCACGGCACGCACTCCGCCCAGACTCACATCCAGCGGGAATGACAGGCGCACTCTGTCGAGGGTCACCTCTATACCCGTCTGGCTGGACAGATAAGAGGCGGCCTGCCTCACTGCCCACCTCTGTATGGGCGGCAAGTAGAGCAGGATGCCGAGCACCAGCACCAGCGCAAAGGGCGTGATGAGGAGCGTAAGCAGGGTGCGAAGTACCCTCTTGCGTGTATTGGTCATGCTGTCAGTTGTGGCTTTTCATCATAATGTGGGTACAAAATTAGTAAAAAGCGGGCATTGCCGCATTGCGTTGGACGTAAAAAAGCGTAAGTTTGCACTATAAATAGAAATATAGTATGAAGAAAACTACAATTGAGATGATAATGGCGCTCTGCGCTCTGTTCCTGATCGCATGCTCCGACAAGAAGCGGGATGCAATAGGCCACACCGAGGTGGTCATGGAGACCAGCATGGGCAACATAACGCTGAGGCTGTATGACGACACGCCGCTTCATCGTGACAACTTCGTGCGTCTGGCCCGCATGGGAGCCTATGACGGCATAGTGTGGAACCGTATTGTGGATCAATCGACAATACAGAGCGGCGACCCTAACTTGCGGGCGGATGGTGGCAAGCCGGCCATTGATCCGTCATGGGCAGAGAAGACCATCAAGGCGGAGATACGCTATCCCCGCCATTTCCACAAGCCTGGCGCACTGGCCATGGCCCGCCAGCCTGATGATATCAACCCTGATAGGGAGAGCAGCGCTACGCAGTTCTACATCGTCACCGGCAAGGTCTATTCTGTAATGAAGCTGGCTGAGCTGCACCAGTTCATGGTAGAGACCGACACGCTGCACACCATTCCCTCAATCCCTGCACCGCTGAAGAAGGTATATACCACACGCGGTGGTGCTCCTCATCTGGACGGTGGCTACACCGTCTTTGGCGAGGTGGTGGATGGCATGAAGGTGGTGGAGGCCATTGGCAAAGTGCCCACCGACGAGCATGAGCGCCCGCTGAAGCAGGTGGTGCTCCGTCGTGTCATCATCAAGGATTGACCTTGTCGAGCACGGGCTGGAAGCTTTGCCACAGGCGGTCGGCGGGCAGAGGCGCCTTGATGTCGAGCATCTGGTGGCTCACGGGGTGCTCCAACTGCAGGCGGTAGGCGTGCAGGCTGATGCTTCCATCGGGGTTGCTGCGTGGAGCGCCATACTTCAGGTCGCCCTTGATAGGGCATCCCATGGCAGCCAGTTGGCATCTTATCTGATGGTGACGACCTGTGTGCAGATGTACTTCGAGCAGGAAGTACCGGTCTGATGAACCTATCAGCCGATAGTCCAGAATGGCCTTCTTGGAGCCGGGCACCTCTCTTTGGTAGGCTCTGGCAGTGTTTGACTTCTCGTTCCTTGTGAGCCAGTGGGTGAGGGTGCCAGCCTCTTGCGGTGGCCTTGCACCCACGATGGCCAGGTAAGTCTTCTGCACCTGTTCGTGGGTGGAGAACATCTTGTTGAGCCGGGGAAGCGCCTTGCTTGTCTTGGCAAACAGCACCACGCCGCTCACGGGACGGTCCAGGCGGTGCACCACACCCAGATAGACGTTGCCTGGCTTGGCGTACTTCTCCTTCAGATAGCGCTTTATGGTTTCCGACAGAGGCTCGTCGCCTGTCTTGTCACCCTGCACTATCTCTCCCGGGCACTTGCTCACCACGATGATGTGATTGTCTTCGTAAAGAACTTCCATCTGTATCCTTATATAAAGAAAAACGCCCGGCATACAGGTCAGTGTGTGCCGGGCGAATGTTTGTGACGCTTACATATTCATTCCGCCATCCACTTGGATGACCTGTCCAGACACGTAGCTGCTCATGTCGCTGGCGAGGAAAGTGGCCACGTTGGCTATATCCTCCACCTGGCCACCGCGGCGCAAGGGAATCTTCTTCTTCCATTCCTCGCGGATTTCATCGGGCAGAGCGGCTGTCATAGCGGTCTCGATGAAGCCGGGAGCAATGGCGTTGGCGCGGATGCCCTTTGGTCCCATCTCCTGTGCAACGCTCTTGGCCAGGGCTATCATACCGGCCTTGCTGGCTGCGTAGTTGGCCTGACCTGCGTTGCCGTGCACGCCCACCACGCTGGCCATGTTGATGATAGAACCGCCACGCTGGCGCATCATCACGGGTACACAGGCATGGATGAAGTTGAACGCGCTCTTCAGGTTCACGTTGATAACGGCATCCCACTGTGCTTCAGTCATGCGCAGCATGAGACCGTCCTTGGTGATACCGGCGTTGTTCACCAGTATGTCGATGCTTCCGAAGTCCTCGCGTATCTGCTTCACCACGTTCTCTGTCTCGGCGAAGTCGGCTGCGTTGCCTGCATAGGCGCGGCAGGTCACTCCCACAGCCTCTATCTCCTGGCGTGTAGCTTCCAGTCCGGCAGCCATCTCATCATTGAGCACCAGGTCGGTGAATGCGATGTTGGCACCCTCAGAAGCGAACTTCAGAGCGATGGCCTTTCCGATGCCTCTTGCCGCGCCCGTTATCAGCGCGGTCTTTCCAGTCAGTAATCCCATATTATATATAATGTATAGATTGTGAATTTATCTCTTTCTCTCTTCTCTGCCTGTGCTCCGGCTTATGTTCCGCTTGCGACTGGCAGATGATGCATGTGTGTGTGGCTTGGGCTACAGATAGTAGTTGATGTGCTGTCTGTCGGGCTTGGCCAGCGCCTTGTGGAGCAGTTTCTGCACGATGCCACGGCTCATGCCGCTGGGCAGCCCCTGCGTCAGTCGGCCGTAGATGAAGGGTATCTCCAGTCCCTTTACGCTGAAGTGCAGTATGTTGGCGCACAGTGGGATGCTGTCTATTTCGAACTTCCCGCTGCGTACTCCCTCGGTCATGATGGCATTGAAAAGTTTCAGCTCCGTCTGGTCGAAGTTCTTTCTCACCTTCTCCACCATGATGATGTTTCTGAAGAATTCCGCTCTCAGGTTGCCGTTACGCTGCACCGCCTCCTTGATCATATTGAGGTGTGTGTAAACGATCTCCACTAGCTTGTCCTCCGGTTCCATGTTCTGCTTCGCCACCTCGTTCATGCGTTCCGATAGGCGCTCCAGTTCTCCTTCTATGACAGCCCAGTAGATCTCCTCCTTGTTCTTGAAGTAAGTATAGAGCGTGCGGCGTCCCTTGCCCGAGGTCACCGCAATGTCGTTCATTGTCGTGTTCTCCAGCCCCTGCTTGGCAAAGAGCTGCCTTGCCACGTCCACCAATTTCTCTCTGGTCTTTGTTGCTGCCATCTTATCCTTGTTTGAATGGTTGCCTTGCCTGTGCCGGCTGTCTGTCGTTGCCAGTGCAACACGTTCAGGTGCACCCGGTCACCATAATTCACTGCAAAGTTAGCACAAATTGCCTTTATTGTGCAATAAAGTTAAGTTAAAATTGCACAAGAATACGTTGTCTGTGCCAAAAGTGTGAAAAAACGACCATAGCGGCATAAAAAGTTGGTCGAATGCTTTGCAGTTACGGAATAAAGCTATACCTTTGCACTCGCAAACAGGAAATAACATCGCGGGGTGGAGCAGTTGGTAGCTCGCCAGGCTCATAACCTGGAGGTCGCCCGTTCGAGTCGGACCCCCGCAACAGAGTAGAGAGATGAACGATGCAGTTCATCTCTTTTTCGTTTTAATGCATTTATGGATGTCGCGCAGGTGCCTGCGCACTCGATGGGAACTCAGAAACTTTGTGTTTGAAGCCTGCTTCTGCATTCCGCTCGTTGTGGAATGGGGGTAGATGGGAGGGCTGTGTGCAGTAATGTCTGCTGGCTTCCGTTTCGCCCCGTCAGCGCCCTCGGTGTGTCACTTTCAATGCTAAAACCAAATAACCATTGTCTTCCGTCTTGCATCATCAGCGTCCTCATCATTTCGCCCTTGATGGTGAAGCCAGATTGTCATCGGCTTCCCCGTTGTGCTACTTGATTGCTGGTCTGGTGACGCAGTGCGTTGCGATGGCAGATGCAGCGCGTTGCGATGGCCAACGCAGCGTGCTCCGTTGCCGCATGCAGCGCTCTGCCTTGCACGATGCTTCGTACTGCATGTTTCCTGGCTCCGCGATTCGCCTCCTTTCTTGTTCCTCTCCTTTTCCTGGACAACCATCATGAACCATTTGCTTTGAGCCTTTTCATAATCTGCTCCGATGGATTCCGTTCACGCTTTCATTTGCTTCGGTCCTGCACTCGGGGAAGGTGGTCGATGCAAGGGTGGTGGTTTAAGGGGCTGGGAGGAGAGGGTAGGGGAGGCTGCGCAATGCTTCTGCTTCGCACCTCCCGCGCGCGTGTATATAAATATGGAAATGGCTGGGAGGAGTGGAGAAGAATTTTGCCCGATATCACAAAAAAGCAATGAGGTTCCGTCTCACGACGAAACCTCACTTAATTGATACTAGTTTCTAAGGTAAAAAGATTGTTTGTCAGAATAACTTTTGCAAATTTACGTATATTCCCGCAACGCACCAACTTTTTTTTGCGTGTTCTATAACACATTTTAGCAAATAGTCTTCTTTTTCGCCCAAAATAGATGCTGATAATCCAG
>UQST01000049.1 GCA_900543815.1 uncultured Prevotellaceae bacterium | reverse complement strand
AGATCGTCATTCCTTGAAATGAAACTGTCACAACTGTCACAACTGAAATTCTCCTGCCCAAATTTCCATCTCAAAGGCTGATAACCAATAGTTTACAACACATCATCGAATAAGACAGAATACAGAACCGTGACAAATCATCGGCAAAATCACCCCTCCAGGCATGCCAAAACAGGGCTGAAGCACGGAAAATTTGCCGTTTTTTCTCTCGAAAACGACAAAAGACATACATCTTCCCATCGTTCCAACACTTTTCTCTCTCCTGGAATCGCACGCAAGTGGCGCAAAATTCATGCGTCCCGACCAAAAATGGAAGGAAATATGCGGCATGATGGACAATCTGATGGCAGATAGGCGGCGCAGGAAAGGGCAAACTGTCCAATCTTGTGGGAACCCTCTGCCGCGACTTCCGACAGCACGAGGAGGAGGAGGAGCGCACGAAGATGAGCGCACGTACCCGGTACCTCAACATGGCCAAGGTGGAGATGGCCGACCGCATGTGCAGCGGCTACCGAAAGACCGCCAAGCGGCTCATCTCACGCGAGGTAAGGCTCATCGTGAATCACCTGAGTGAACCGTCAGGAAGCCCAGGCTGCTAAATAGCGTATGGAATCATACGGAAATCGTATGGAAACGTATGGTAACATGTGAAATCGTACGGAAACGTACAGTAACGTATGGAAACATGAATCGTATGGAAACGTATGGAAACATGTGAAATCGTATGGTAACGTATGGAATCGTACTGAATCGTATGATTGCCGCCTGTGCTTGTTGTACCTTTGTCGTGTGATTGGAAAGCGCGCAGAAAATCACTTTCCCAGTAAGAGAAAAATATTGTCCTAACTGGAGAAAACAAAAACGAATTAAGAATTAGGAATTTTGAATTGAGAATTTCGAGTTGAATTAGAAATTTTGAATCAGAAATTGAGGGAAGAACTCTCCCAAAACTGGGGAAAAGACAGAAAGGAGGAACAGAAAATGAAGACAGGAAAAAACTCACGCCGTCCTGAAGCGTGCCAAGCGTAGCAGGAGATGCACGCAGCTATAGCATGACGAATCTGATGGGCTGGCTCATATGTGCTTATACGGTGCCCCCTATCTCTTAGAAATAGGCCAAACAAGTAAACTTCAAAATTGTAGCGAAAATGAACAAATACAGGGATTACCTGCAAAAGTGTGTGGCTGATTCATTCTGGCGATTGATGCAGTACGATTCAATCGCCATTAACGTAATCGTAGAAAATAAAAAAGGCGGAATCAATTCTTGCGATATCCCTTATTCTGACGATATTCAGAAGTTAAATGAAGACTATCTTCGCCTGGCTTCTGAGGCTGCTGCTGAATGTGAATCATCTTCTTTGGAGAATATGATGGTGGTTGGAACATCAGCAATGATAGGAACGGAGCTTGATAGCATCGTGAATCAATACACGGACAAGTTTTGTAATCCTATGCTGATGTGGGGAAGTTATCGCCGTGGCTTATTCAGAACCACGCTTCCCGTCTCCTTCCAGTTTCATCATGTTCAGATGGATGGCAGCCATGCAGCACGATTCTTGGAATTGTTACAAGCAGCAATACATCTTGCGTAATACATTCTTTAGCTTATAATCTGCTGATAGTTATTATGGAAGTGTAATAAGTCAGCAAACAACTGTTCTCATTTCACTCATAATAGTACAGGTTGTTGTAATTGAAGATGGTCAGCTCTGACTTCACGTCGTCCAGACTTCTCATACGAATGGGTGTCTCGGCCAGTCCAAACCTATTGATGCAGTCGTTCAGGCGACGGGTAAACCTCTCCATTTCCATGTCAATCTCCTCTTTGGTGGCAGGAATATTGCAGTCAATGGCTTCCTGCAATTCAGAGATGATCATCCCTGAAAGCAAGCCATGCAACCCATACCGTTCGGCAAACACGTTGGCATAACACCATATCCCGATACATGTCTTTTCCCGTAGAAACTGCACATGACGGTCTGTTATCAGAAAGCGCTTGAAATCGCCGTTCTTATTGGGCTTTGAGAACAATCCATACTGATTGCCATGCCCCAACATCATAATGGTGTCATCACCACGAATGGCACGTTTGACATCTCCATTGGTGCTTGATTCCGTTACAAATGCAGAAATGTCATGCCGCTGCTCATATAGGTACGACAAGACTTTGGTCGTCGGGTCGTCTGCATGTATAATCGTCATATCTATTATTTATTTGCCATGGTTTCAACACTTCCTCCTGCGACCGGACGATGGGGCCATCTGTTTCACAATGCCAACGGTCGTGGTATCGCATGGAGGTCGTTTACTCTATCATATCTCGGAAATCATCGTAAATGACTTCTACAAATTCTTTGTCCGACAAGGCCGTTTTGCCTTCAAAGAATGAGGGAAAATCTATGCACCTTGCATTCTGCTTCCATTCTTTATCCGTCTTGTCAAGCCAAGAATTACTTTCTAAGTACTTTGAAGTTAGAGCGAAGTGCTTTAGTTCGTCAGACTTATGGCCGATATTATCATAGATTTCCGCTCCAGGCCCCTGGTCGCAACAGATAATCACCTCCTTACAACCAAACCAACAGGCTCTTTCGAAGAACTTTCTTCGATAATCGCGCAACACATCTTCATTCAAGGTTTCCTTGTGGAAGGCCCTTTCCCAATAGCTCCATCTTTCACGTACACACACATCCAGATCGACATTCTCCTGAAAGATTCTAATGTCAATATCGGTTTCGTCTTTACTCTCTATTTCATATAGGTCAAATGGATCAAGCATGCTCGAGATGAAACTTTCCCTTGCCCATTCGTCTTCAAAACGTACCTGCTTAATCCTGTCCGTACCAACAAGTTCAAGCATCTGGTTGGCATAATAAGTCTTTGCCGTCATCTGAAGAAAACCTTCGTCATCACTTCCTCTATAGAAACCAAGTTCTTCACAGATGTATTCGTCCAGCCCAGAAAAAGAGTTGTTGTCCATGTCGTACTCCAACTCCTTTTCATAAACCAGCTTAATGTTGCGCTTCATTCTTTTCGCTACTATACGAGCCGTTTCAAAAGGGTCATGAACGGGCAAATCATGCTTTAGTCCAATTTCTACAACATCCCATCCCATACAATTAATGTCTTATTTAATGCCGTTGTCTATGAATTCCAAATAACATTCAGAACAGAGATTCCGTCCCCTCAGACGGCCATCAGGAGTCGTACTTCCTACACTTCCTCCTGCAATCGGCAGAGGGAAATCCTGCTTTACTTGCCTGTTACCAGGCGCTTGGTCTTTCCTATTATATATAGGCCAGGGCGGGAGGCAGAGGGGTATCTGCGGCCATCTGTTCCATATATATCTGCCGGACGACTGAGAGGACTGTCCTGACCGGGCAACTTTATTGCCGTTGCATCGCAAGAGATGTTCAGCCGGGTTGTGCCAGCATCCGTCTCATGCTGCAGATAGGCTGCGTAACGGGGCAATGTGGAACCCACATCGGCACGGGAGAAGGCTGTTGTCTGCTCCTGGGTATCTATCACGTAGGCATGGTCCTGAGAGGTGACAATATGGTCACCAGCGGCACATGCACGCAGCAGATTGCCTGTCAAGTCGGCTACGGGAGTTGCCTTCGGAGCCTGCTCGATGTGGAATGCATCTGTCATGGAAGCCGATGTGAGGATAATGCCACAGCCCGCTGGAATGGCATAGCCATCGGGAAGGGGCTTCAACCGTACCTTATCGTCCTGCACTTGCTCCACATACCAAGCCCGGGCGCCGGCAGGCACCAAAGCATCAAAAGGCGCGCCAAAGGCGGCGATACTCATCACTCCCGGGAGGCTTTCGGCAGGCAGAGCGGCTATATCCACATGGGTAGGCTGGGCTGTATCATAGAGTGTAATCCTGCGGCGAAGGGTGTTGGCATTCCAGCGGTCGAGCCATGTGCCGTCACGCTCCACATCCACATGTATCTCGTAGGTTCCCCGAGGCAGCTCCGTCAGGTCGATGGAATGACTTGTTGAACTGGAAAGGTTGGCCTCGTAATTGCGGGGGAAACTGACGTTATAGCCCTTGCTCGTGTAGGCTGTTTTGCCTGTTGCCACATCCACCAGGCGGTAGCGCATGCGTGTACTGTAGTAGTTCTGGGTGAGATATTTGGCATAGCCAGAGATGCCTAATGTCACCTTGGGTGAGTCTGACAGGCAGAAGTAATGCGAAGGAGCGGAGTTGCCCTCCTCGTCCAGCAGTTTGACCGAAGTGACCGTCACGCGTCCGTTATAGTTGTCGGGCAGCACTTCGAACAGGAAATCCTCAGGAACCGGGATGTCGTAAAAGGCCGGACTGCTGGTTTCTATATTATGATGAAACCTGAGCTTCATGCGATACTTGCCGGCCCGGAGTGCATGGTTGCCGCTGGTGTCTGAATAAGAAGTTATAAATTTCACTATCCATTGGGTGGTGTCCATGCGCTGGGCCACCATATGTGACAGATAGAGTTTAGGAGCAACGAAGGTTTCGCCCTCCAGGTTGCCCGTTCCCGTCAGTTCCACCTGCAGTTCTCCACGAGCCTGGCAGCGACTCAGATTGGCCACATTCAGCAGGATGCCCGTCGTCTGGCCGCTATAAGCGTAGGCAGGCTCCAGCACCTCTGGCATTCCCGCCAGAGCCAGATGCGGCTTGCCGTCGTCCTGCACCAGGGTCACTTTCCCCCCGCTGACTATCATGGGCACGCTATTGCCGTTCACCATATGAGTCCAGTTTCCCCATTCGCCCTTATCCTTGTCCAGCAGGCGACGGCCCAGAGGACGCAGATAGTAAGTGCCGTCGGCAGGTCCGTCTATCTCGCTCAAGTCCGCAGCCCACCAGTCAAATTCGCAATTGTAGGCAGTATAATAGGTGGCCCAAGTGAACACTCCCGTCTGGCCAAATACGTGCAGGCATGTACCATCCTGGGCAAACAGGCCGATGCCTACCTGTCCTGTATAAGCGCCATTGGCATCCTGAGCCAGATTGCGTGCGCCCACTCCCTTGAGTTGGGCAGGTATCCTCGAGTTGATGGTCATTTCCTCGCTTGCCTGGAACTGCAAGCCTTTGTCGTTATTGATGGATAGCACAACAGGCTTGGGAGCAAGCGGTTCGATGGTTCCGTTGTTGGGATGGATGAAGAGCGCCAATTGCTTCTCGTAGTAACAGCCGTCGCTACCATATCCGCCACCTGTCACCGAGGCCGTGTTGATATCGAAATAGCCGTTGTCCAGTCCGGCCCACCCCCAGTTGACATGCACCAGTCCGTTCTCGTCATAACCGTCATATACGAAAGCATGGTCGCCTCCCGTCATAAACACAGGGCAACCCATCGACAGTTCATTATAGATGGCCTGCACGAACTCTCCGCCGGGCAGAAGATCCTTCTCCAGTTGGCGCACGTTGTAGTCGTAATAGTTCTGCAAGGCATTCCACACCTTTCCCTCGTCACTAAGGGTTCCGTTCACCCCATAGGTTGCATGAGCCAACTTGCCCAAATCGCGCATCAGAGCGCCCACAGCCTGAGCCTGAGCCTCGTTATAGCCATGGGTATAGTCGTCCAGCATATTGTCCCAATCATAATGGTCAAGTGCCATAGCGCCCTCACCACGTGTAACTCCCTTGGGCCTCATCGTGGGCCACTTATGGGCAAAGAGCACCTGGGCGGCTGCTGTAATGGTGCATCCTGTGTAGGTAGGCTTTCCGCTCGTGCTGCTGCGTGGAGTGTAATAGTTGTAGGGATACTCCTGGCTCCATTTTGCACTCACCAACGGCTTCACATAAGCCTTTGGCGGGCGGGCATAAGCAGGCGTCACACTCACGCTATCCACCCTCACAGCCTCTACCGCCCGTACATAACCGTCCAGCAGAGCCTTCATGGGCGCAGGCATATTTGCGGTATCCAGCCGTCCATGGTCGCTGTACCCAAGCACACCACCTACCCTATCGTCGGCCGACACTATCACAAAACCCTCTCCGTTCTGGTTGTTGAACAGATGCAGAGCGGGATTGGCAGCCTTGCTTCTGCGGCCTTTGGAGACAGGCGAACTGATACTCACGGGCTTCTCGATGAACTTCTGGGCCAAAGCTTTTGCTCTGGCTGCATCTACTGGAGCTGCATAGGCATTCACGGCCATCAGAGCCAATGCCAATATGGTGCATACAAACTTCTTCATACGTTAGGCTTGGGAGTTACTTTACCATCATTTTCTTGCCATCCACAATATACATGCCAGGCAGGAGTTTGCCCGTCACCTTGCATCCCTGCATGTCATAAATGCCTGCACATTTGGGCTTTGCCAGTTCCCTTGGCTGCTCGATGCCCGATGGGCCGTTGCCTCCTTTGCCCACATGACAGCGGGCAGCATTCTCTATCTTGCCCGTCTGGGTGTTGAAGAGAACAGCCACTATCTCTATCTGGCTGCGGTCGGTTATCACGCTATACCTGCTGATGTTGTCGAAGGTGGTGGTATGCCGCTTCACCTCGTTGGCATTATACTCGCCCGTCAAGGAATTTTCCATTCCCCTCTGCATACCCTTCGACTCTATGGCCACATGATTGTACACCACTCCCTTCACCTTGGAGTAGCCCTCCACATAGTTGGCAGCATCGGCATAGAACCGCATCTCCTGCGGAGCATCCTTATATAGGTCGCTGGCATATTCCGAGTAACTGGCCTCCTGGAGCCAGTCCTTGTTGGTCAGTCCGCTTGCTGTAAGCACGTAGCCAACGGCATAGGCACTCCCCTCTTCGGGCGTCATGCAAGGCTCCACCTCTGTGGTAACAAGTATATTGTCGTCTGTCTCGTCCCACTGGGCCTGCACGTCTATGTTCATACAGGTCACTCTGCTCTTCTCTATCTTGTATGAGTCGGTCACATCAAAGCCTGCTGCCTTGGTGTCGCGGGCTATCCACACGGCGGGCAGAGTGGATGCATATTGTGCTATCAGTCCGTCATATACCCACGGTGAAACCACCTGGCTGATGGCATCTGCCTTGTGAACCGACACGGGCACCACATCCTGGGGGTACATGCGGGCTATGGCTTCAAAGGCCACCAGCCCTACGGGACAATGCCAGCACCACATGGCTGCATAATCCTCCACCAGTACCCGTTTGTAAGGCATCTTGCTCACCGTGCAGCAGGTGATGTGTATATCGGCCACCGAAGTCTCGTTATACTGGCCGTTCACATGGGTGATGAGGAACACCACCTCGCTCTTGCCCAACTTCTTGCCTGCCTTGATGGGAACATTCACTTCGCGCATTTCTCCGTCAGCCATCGGACTGTCAAAGGTCAAGGTCACCGGTTCGTCGCTCTGTTGTGTATCCATATAATATAATACGTAGGTGATGCTGAATGCCTGCGTATCGCCCCAGTTGGTCAGTTTAATCGGCGCAACTGCATCGGCATCTCCGAGCTTGACGAACACGTTGCCTGCTGTCATGGGAGCAACGGCATTCTTTGCCAAGCATCCCACAGCAGAGAGTAGGGCCAAAAGGAATAAAGTGAAGTGACGTTTTGCTGTCATAAATTGATGATATTCGTGCTGTTTACATTCTATTATTCTCTCGTTCCTCGAACCGTCCTATACTCCTGCTCATCCTTCTTCACCTGGCATCTGTCAGACTGTTTGATGCTTGCATGCAGACAGGAAAAAGCGAGCCGCCTCTGGTTCATCGCATAATTTTCGGTCGGCAAAGATAACAAAGAAAATCTGCCTGCACAATAGTGCGGACGCGCAGATATATTCCGAAATGTCATTTCGCATTTTGAAGCATTTTGCCCGACTCGACAGGTTTGTCAAGATAAAGTTCTTCATGAGATGACGAATTGGGGCAAAACAGCTGTTGGGGTTGGGTCAAACGGCCATCGAGTTTAGCCCCAAGAGATATCGTACTGCGCTGCATGGGTCAACGCAGCACGCTGCATCTGCCATCGCAGGCCATTGGCTTGGGCTTCGCAGCACGCGACGTCAGGCAAGGCATCTTTCCCTGCCGGACTTCGCCCTTCGCTTGTTTCTAAATCAAGATGCTGTTGGGCAAAAGTTTTGCACGCCCATTCTTTCGCAAGAAACGAATTGACGCAAGACATCCTTGCGCCCATCCTTTCGCTGAAAACGAATTGACGCAAGACTTAAAACAAGCCTTTCGTCTATCCTTGAGCCTCTTGTCGGATTCGAACCAACGACCCCGAGATTACAAATCACGTGCTCTGGCCAACTGAGCTAAAGAGGCGGGGTGGGGAAGCTTACCATATCGCGCCGCTACAACCTCCTGCCCTTGCTGCGATCAAGCCCTGGGGGATTAAGAGGGAGCATGCCGTATGGGACTTCCCCATTTCGGTGTGCAAAGGTAGGCATTTCCTGCTTCCCCACCAAATAATATGGCAACTTTTTGCTAAAAGAACATTTCTCCTGCGCGCGTATTATTTATTGGAGAATAAACCGTAAATTTGCACAAATAAAGAGATATGATGGAACAAGACAACAAGGAATTGGATACGCCCAAAGGCAGAATCAACTATGCCGGGCGATATGGTTTGCTGGTGGGAGGTATGTGGATAGTGGCATTCATCTGCTCGATGTATTCTATACGCAACCCCTTTATAGGCATGACGGGCAACACGGTGGCTTTGCTCTCGATATACGTCCTCTTCATCATCGTGGTGCGCTATCGTGCATTCATCGCGCCTCTGAGCTTCTCCGGTTGCTTCACGGTGGCGTGGTTCACCTGCCTCTTTGCCGGACTGATTACCACACTGGGCCAGTACCTTTACCTTTGTTTCCTTGATAAAGGCCATTTCATGGGCACGATAACCGAGTTGCTCAACAGCGACCAGTATGCACAGATGATGAAGCAGGCAGCACCAGGCATTGACCCCAAGGAGATGGCCAAGCTTCTGAGCAACATACACATGGGTGACCTGATCTTAGGAATGTTGCAGTTCAACTTCTTCCTCTCCATTCCCATGGCACTCATAGCAGCCATCTTCGGCAGGCTGAAGAACGTGGAGAAGTTCAACCGCCCCAATGAGAAGAACTGAACAGCACGACAAACAAACAAGAAAAACTCTGAATTATGAATATATCCGTTGTAATACCCCTCTTCAATGAGGATGAATCTCTGCCCGAACTCTTTGCATGGATCGAGCGAGTGACCAATGCCCACGGCTTGAGCCACGAAGTGATATTCGTGGATGACGGCAGCACCGACCGTTCATGGGAGGTGATAGAGAAGCTCCGCGCAGAACACCCCGATGTGGTGCGCGGCATCAAGTTCCGCCGCAACTATGGCAAGAGCCCGGCTCTGTATTGCGGCTTTGCCAAGGCCGAAGGCGATGTGGTCATCACCATGGATGCCGACCTGCAGGATTCTCCCGACGAGATTCCCGAACTCTACAGAATGATTTGCGAGGACGGTTACGATCTGGTGAGCGGCTATAAGATGAACCGTAGTAAGGGCGATCCTCTGTCCAAGACCATCCCCACAAAGCTCTTCAACGCCACAGCACGCTGGGTGAGCGGCATTCACAATCTGCATGACTTCAACTGCGGACTCAAGGCCTATCGCCGCGAAGTGATAAAGAACATCGAGGTGTATGGCGAGATGCATCGCTACATCCCCTATCTGGCCAAGAACGCAGGCTTCGCACGCATCGGCGAGAAGCCCGTTCATCACCAGGCCAGAAAGTTCGGCAAGTCGAAGTTTATGGGCTGGAACCGCTTTGTGAACGGCTATCTCGACCTGCTCTCACTCTGGTTCCTCAACAATTTCGGCCTGAAGCCCATGCACGTGTTCGGCTTCATCGGCACGCTCATGTTCCTCTTGGGCTTTGTGGCTGTCATCATCGTAGGAGCAACGAAGCTCTATTACCTCTCTACAGGCGAGGCACATCCGCTGGTGACCGACAACCCCTACTTCTACATCGCTCTCACCATGATGCTGCTTGGCACCCAGCTCTTTGTGGCCGGTTTCCTGGGCGAACTGGTGAGCAGAAACTCTCCCGAGCGCAACAACTATCAGGTGGAGAAGCAATTCTGAATGGATATGAGCAACAGACACATACGACACACTCTGGGGGCGATAGCCGTGGGAGCAGCTGCCCTGGCGGCTTGCGACAGCATCGACTGCACGCTCTACAATACGGTTTCGCTCGCCTGTTCGTTCTATTCCGAGGGTCAGGCGGTGAAGCTGACCGACACCCTCACGGTGAGCGCATTGGGTACCGACTCCATTCTGGTCAACAGCCTGATAGGGGCATCCAAGCTGGAACTGCCCTTGAGCTACTCCCAGGATGCCGACACACTGGTGCTGCGCATCTACGGAGAGGAGTACGACCTGAGCGACACCCTGTGGGTGGAGAAGACCAACACCCCTCACTTCGAGTCGCCCGACTGCCCCACCACCATGTTTCACCAGATAAAGTCGGTACGCCATACCAGTACCTTCATCGATTCTGTCACCATAACCAGGAACCTCGTAGATTATGACCAGACTGAGAATATACGCATTCACCTGTAGCCTGCTGGCACTCCTGGCTGTACATACAGCCCAAGCCCAGGGGAAACCTGTGCCTGCCCAAGCGCCCAAGGAGGAGAAGGCTCCTGTCTTTGGCGGCATCGCGGTGGGTACCGACCTGGTGGGCTTTGCCATGAAGGGTATGGGACTGAAGTTTGCAAACATGGAAGTCTATGGCCGACTCAATTTCCTGGAGAAGTACTACCCCATCGTGGAACTGGGTATAGGCGACTGCACACGCGAAGGTGGCGAGAACAGCAACAAGTTCAGCACCACAGCTCCCTATTACCGAGTGGGAATGGACTACAACTTCAACAAGAAGGTCAACGGCAACAGGTTCTTTGGCGGACTGCGTTATGGCTTCACCTCATACAAGTTCGACTTCAAGAACCCCGACTTCACAGACCCTGTCTATGGAGTGAACGCTCCCTTGAACTTCAAGGACCTGAAGGCCAAGAAGCAATGGCTGGAGGTGTGTGCCGGTGTGGAATGCAAGTTGTGGAGCATCGTGCGCATGGGTTGGAGCCTGAGATATAAGATAAGGCTCAAGAATGATACTCCCGCATACGGCGAACCCTGGTACGCACCGGGATTCGGCAAGAACGGCAACACCACCTGGGGCGGTTCGGTAAACCTGATGTTTGACATCGGCAAGTCGGCACGCCGGAATGGTGGCAAGAAGAAGCAAGCTGCCAGCGAGCCCGCTCCCGCCATACAGCAGGAAACTCCGCAGGCCGAATGAGCACGATAGAAATCTGGCTCATAGGTCTGGCGCTCGCCATCGACTGCTTCACGGTGAGCATAGCCGCAGGACTGCAAGCACGTCAGGTCAGACTCCTGCCCATGGCGTTCATGGCACTCTCATTCGGCATCTTCCAGGCGGGAATGACCTGGCTGGGCTATCTGGGACTGTCTCTCTTTGCCCACATGCTCGAGCAGATTGACCATTGGATAGCCTTCTCCCTGCTGGCCTACCTGGGTGGGCGCATGATATGGGAAGACCTTCATCCCGGCAATGAGCCGTCTGGCCCGTCTCCCATGCTCACCACGCGCCGCATTCTGGTGCTGTCCGTTGCCACCAGCATCGACGCTCTGGCCGTAGGCATCTCGCTTGCCTGCCTGCCCGCCGACAGTCTGCTCGGCATGGGCTATATGGTGGGAGTGATAGGCATCTGCTCCACAGCCCTCAGCATAACGGGACTGGCAGCAGGCATCACCATAGGCAGGCGGGTGAACTGGCACGCTGGGGCGATAGGAGGAAGCGTTTTATTGATAATTGGAATTAAAGTACTTATAGAACATCTTACATGAAACAGACAAACAGATTCAGGCTCTGGCACATCCCCGTGCTGGTTGTTCTCACACTGGCCACCATCCATATCATGCGTACCAACGATGCCGCCAAGCTTCCCTACCAGAGTGAAGAGGGGGCCATATTCGGTACCGTATATCATGTCAAATACCAGTACGGCAGCAGTCTGCATGCCGACATCATGGAGCGCCTGCTTGCAGTAGATTCCTCACTCTCCATGTTCAACAAGCAGAGCACGGTGAGCCGCATCAACTCAGGCGAGAGCCTGCAGACCGACTCCCTGCTCGAGATGGTGTTCCAGTTCTCACGCTCCATCAGCGAAGCCACCAACGGCGCCTTCGACGTTACGATTGCTCCTCTGGTCAACGCCTGGGGCTTTGGCTTCAAGCACGACCAATGGCCCGATACAGCCACGGTCGATAGCCTGCGCCAGTTGGTTGGCTGGCAGAAGGTGAGCATCCACAACCACCAGCTGCAGAAGGCCGACCCACGCATGGTGCTCGACTTCGGAGCTGTGGCCAAAGGATTTGGAGTGGATGAGGTAGCCTCGCTCTTCCGCAGCAAAGGCATCAAGAACTTCATGATAGAGATAGGTGGGGAGATAGTGTCAAGCGGACAGAACCCCAAGGGTGCTCCCTGGCGCATAGGCATCAACAAGCCCGATGACGACCCCAACAACCTCTCTTCGGAGATGCAGGATATCATCGAACTGAATGATTGTGCCATTGCCACCAGCGGCAACTACCGCAATTTCTACATGCACGAAGGCCGCCGGGTGGCCCACACCATAGACCCTCACAGCGGTTTTCCCGTGCAGCACAGCATACTGAGCAGTACTGTGATGGCTCCCACATGTGCTATGGCCGACGGATTTGCCACGGCATTCATGGTGATGGGACTGGACAGCGCACAGGTGGTGCTGGAGAAGCATCCCGAGCTGCAGGCCTATTTCATCCTCTCCACAGCCGACGGGAAGTATGACACCTGGTGCACACCCGGCATAGGCAAACTGATTTCGGGAGAGAAGTAAGCAGGATGCGGGAAGCGCACACAGACAGTTAGGAAAAGCAATCAGACAGGAAGAATCACGATGGACATCAGCACCAAATACAGGCTCCTCACGCGTATGCCCCTCTTGCAGGGGCTAAGCGGACAGGATTTGGCCAGACTGGAGGATTCGCACGGGCTGGAGATGGAGGTCATTCCACCCAGCCGTGTTCCTCTGCTCAACCAGGGGGATGCCTGCACCCACCTCATTCTGGTGGCCAGCGGAAAGGTTCTCAGGAGGCAGACTACGCCTGACGGCAAGCTCACCCTGTCGGCCTGCATGATGCCACCGGTTGCCATTGAGCCGGAAAACCTCTATGGTCTGCAATGCCACTTCCACAGTTCCTATTATGCCGAGAGCGAACTGCAGATCATCAGCATACGCAAGAATGATGTAGATAAGATACTCATGAGCGCCCCCATCTTCCGCTATAATCTGCTCAACTATCTGTCTGCCATCACCCACAAGCAGAGTATGCTCATGATGCCCAGTCCGCCGCGCAGCGTAAGCCAGAAGTTCCTGCGTCTGCTGGAGACCGTCTGCCGCGAGGATGACGGCGACATCACGCTCGGCATCAAGATGACCGACCTGGCACTTTACATCGAGGAAACCCGCCTCACGGTATCGCGTATGCTCAACGCATTGGCAGTCCAACAGGCCATCAGCATCTCACGCTCCTGCATCAGCATCCCTTCTCTGCGCACGCTGCGGGAGCACATCGGCAGCCACAGTACTGCGCCTGAGTGAGAGCCGGGAAGCCGCTTCACGCGCACACGCATATTATATATAAGGTATAGAACACACACAACAACAAACATACACAACGCATGACAGACGCAAAAAGACAGAATCCACTCCTCGGCGGAGAGTACGGAACACCGCACAACACCGCACCCTTTGACCAAATCACACTGGCCGACTATGAAGAGGCCATCATGGAGGGAATGCGACAGGAGGAAGCTGCCATCAAGGAGATAACGGAGAATCCCGAGGAACCGACCTTCGAGAACACCATCCTGCCGCCTACTGACGAACTGCTCAATCGCGCCACCACCATATTCTTCAATCTGCTGAGCTGCTGCACCTCTGATGATGCCGACCGCCTGGCGGAGAAGCTCTCGCCGCTGCTCACCGAGCATTCCAACAAGATTCTGCTCAACAAGAAGCTCTTCGAACGCATCCGCCACGTCAAGGAACATGCTACCGGACTCACTCCCGAAGAGCAGAAGGTGCTGGACAATGCCTTCGACGGATTCCAGCGCGGAGGTGCCTGCCTGGGCGATGAAGACAAGGAGAAGCTCACCCGCTTGCGTGTGGAACTCTCGGGACTGACCCTTCAGTTCAGCCAGAACTGCCTGAAGGAGACCAACGCCTACAGCCTGCACGTGACCGATGAGGCGCAGTTGGCCGGTCTGCCCGATACCGCCATCGAGGCTGCTGCACTGGCTGCCAGCCAGAAGAAGTTGGCCGGATGGCTCTTCACACTCCACCAGCCCAGCTATGGTCCCTTTATGACCTATGCCGACAACCGCGAGTTGCGACGCCAGATATATACGGCCAAGAACACCATCTGCTGCCAAGGCGGCGAGCATGACAACCGCCAGATAGTGAGCCGCATCGTCAATCTGAAGCGTGAGATAGCACAACTGCTTGGCAATGGCACTTATGCCGACTATGTGCTCAAGCGCCGTATGGCAGAGAACACAGCCAATGTGTATGCACTCATCGACGAATTGATGGAGGCTTATATACCTCATGCCCGCGAGGAGGTGGCCGATGTGGAAGCTCTGGCCAAGCGTCTCGAGGGCGACGACTTCAAGCTTGAACCGTGGGATTATTCCTACTATGGACAGAAACTCAAGAAGGAACGTTTCGATTGGGACTCGGAGATGTTGCGCCCCTACTTCCGTCTCGAGAACGTCAAGGAGGGTATCTTCGGGCTGGCAACCCGTCTGTACGGCATCACATTCCACCGTTGCGAGGATATCCCGGTGTATCACCCCGATGTGGAAGCCTACGAGGTGCGCGATGAGGACGGTTCTTATCTGGCCGTTCTCTACGCCGACTTCTATCCCAGAGAGAACAAGCAGAGCGGTGCCTGGATGACCAGTTATGCCGAGCAGTTCGTTGACCAGGAGGGCGAAGACCATCGCCCGCACGTGAGCATCACCATGAACCTCACCAAGCCTACGGCCGACAAACCCTCGCTGCTCACTCTGGGCGAGGTGGAAACCTTCCTGCATGAGTTCGGCCATGCACTTCACGGCATCTTCTCACGCGTGCGTTTCATGTCGCTCAGCGGCACCAATGTCTATTGGGATTTTGTGGAACTGCCCTCCCAGTTTATGGAGAACTATGCCACACAGGAGGAGTTCCTGCGCACCTTTGCCTTCCATTATGAGACAGGAGCGCCTATCCCGGGCGAACTCATCGAGCGTGTACGCCAGAGTGCCAACTTCCAATGTGGCTACCAATGCGTGCGCCAGTTGAGTTTCTGCATGCTTGACATGGCCTATTATGACCGTCGCGAGGAGTTTGCCGAGGATGTTCCAGCCTTCGAGAAGAAAGCATGGCATAGAGCACAACTCCTGCCCGAGTTGCCCCAGGCCTGCATGTCGGTACAGTTCGGGCACATCATGAGCGGTGGTTATGCTGCGGGATATTACAGCTACAAGTGGGCCGAAGTGCTCGACGCAGATGCCTTCAGCCTCTTCCTGCAGAACGGTATCTTCGACCGCCATACGGCTTCGCGCTTCCGTCATGAGGTGCTGGAGCGCGGAGGCACAGAGCAGCCCATGCGCCTCTATGAGCGTTTCCGAGGCCAAAAGCCCACTATCGACGCTCTGCTCAAGCGCAACGGCATAAGCAAAGCATAAGCAGAAGACAGGAGTGGAACAAGGGTGCTCCCTCAACCCAACCCCACCGAGGGAGCCGCCACACCACCCTAACCCATAATCTCTAACCCCCTAACCTGTATAGAATCATGGACAAACAGAAGGAACTCGATAGCCGCTACCTGCGTATGGCACGCATCTGGAGCGAGAACAGCTACTGCAAGCGCCGGCAGGTGGGTGCACTCATCGTGAAGGACAAGCGCATCATCAGCGACGGGTACAACGGCACCCCATCGGGCTTCGAGAACGTGTGTGAGGATGAGAACAACCAGACAAAGCCCTACGTGCTGCATGCCGAAGCAAATGCCATCACCAAGATAGCACGAAGCAACAACAACAGCGACGGCAGCACACTCTACGTCACCGACTCCCCCTGTGTGGAATGTTCGAAGCTCATCATACAGGCAGGCATCCGCAGGGTGGTCTATGCACGCGACTACAGGCTTACTGACGGAGTAGATCTGCTCCGTAGGGCGGGCATCGAAGTGGAGCAGCTGGACGAAGAATAAAGGCCGGAGGGAACCGATTGGTAATTTAGAATTGTGAATTTTGAATTATGAGTTGGGGGCGAAAGAGGCTTCTGCGGTTTGAGCTTCGGCCAATGGGTATAGGACAAAGTGAATGTCTTAGGACAATAATATAGGATATAACAAGGAGATGAATATGAACAACAACATCAAGGGACGCATCACTCCGCTGCTCATATCGCTGGGCGTGATAGTGGGCATCCTTATCGGTACATTCTGCACGAGTCATTTCTCGGGCAACCGACTGAGCATCATCAACACAGGTACCAACAAGCTGAGCTACCTGCTGCAGATTATCGACAACAACTATGTGGATACCGTAAACATGTCGCAGCTGGTGGAGGATGCCATGCCAGGCATCCTCAAGGAACTTGATCCGCACAGCAGCTACCTGAGCGTGCAGGATGCCAAGAAGGCCGATGATGACCTCCGTGGTTCGTTCAGCGGTATAGGCGTGAGCTTCGTGATGCAAAAGGATACGGTCAATGTGATGTCCGTCATCCACGGTGGACCGGCCGAGAAGGTAGGCCTGCTGCCTGGAGACCGCATCGTGAGTGCCAACGGCAAGTCTCTCGTCAAGATGGATTCCGATGATGTGATGAAAAGACTCAAGGGTGCAAAGGGCAGCAAGGTCAAACTGGGCGTTGTGCGCCATGGCACCAAGGGAGTTACCCACTTCACCGTAGTGCGTGGCGATATCCCGGTAGTGAGCGTGGATGCATCATATATGCTCAATGACAGCACGGGTTACATACGCGTGAAGAACTTCGGCGAGCAGACTTATGCCGAGATGCTGGTGGCTCTGGCCGAACTGAGCGTCAAGGGTATGAATGGGCTGATAGTGGATTTGCGCGGCAACACAGGCGGCTACATGCACATCGCCATACAGATGGCCAACGAGTTCCTGCCCAAGGGTAGGCTCATTGTATATACGCAGGGACGCAAGAGTCCGCGTGAAGAGTTCCGCAGCGATGGGCGCGGTACCTTCCAAACCATCCCCCTGGTGGTGCTGGTGGATGAGGGAAGCGCCAGTTCGAGCGAGATATTTGCAGGAGCCATCCAGGACAATGACCGTGGAATGATTGTCGGCCGCCGCTCCTTTGGCAAGGGACTGGTGCAGCAGCCTGTCGAGTTCCGCGACGGCAGCGTAGTACGTCTCACCATCGCACGCTACTATACTCCCAGCGGCCGCTGCATACAGAAACCCTACGAGAAGGGGCATGACGAGGAGTATGAGAACGAGCTGATGGCTCGTTACGAGCGTGGTGAGTTCTTCTCTCAGGACAGCATCCATCAGGAAGGTCCGTCCTTCAAGACCCGCATCGGACGTACCGTCTATGGCGGCGGAGGCATTGTCCCCGATGTGTTCATTCCCGAAGACACCACCGCCGTAACCTCCTACTATCGCGAAGCGCTCTTCACAGGACTCATCCGCCAGTTCGCTTTCGCCTACACCGACGCCAACCGCGACAAGCTGTCAAGCTACCCCACAGCGCCCCTGATGGAGAAGTACCTGCGCAGTCAAGGTTTGCTGGAGAAGTTCGCACGCTTCGGTGAGAAGCATTCTCTGCGCCGCCGCAACCTCATGTTGCGCAAGAGCCGTACGCTCTTTGAGCGCGCTATCTATGGCAACATCATCTACAACGCCCTCGAGATGAACGACTACATCCAGTTCCTCAACGAGGATGATCCTGCCGTACTGCGTGCAGCCACCATCCTCCAGAATGGCGAGTCGGTACCTCAGAAGCCCGAAGAACCCGCCAAGGAATAATCCCTCGCACTCCCCCATAAAGCCAAGCCCAAGCCGAGCCACCAGCCCTGCTTGGGCTTGTTCCTTTTTAGGGAACATCACAGGACGGAATATTTTCCCCCTGGGAATCCTTGCATGAACGGACATGGAATCCACCCTAAAGAGCCTCAGCGGCAAATCATGCTTGAAAGAGCGGGAAACTGCCCCGAAAGGTCTAATCCCGTAAAAATTGTCTTATAGGACAATTTGAAATGTCTTATAAGACAATTTGAATTGTCCTATAAGACAAT
>UQST01000048.1 GCA_900543815.1 uncultured Prevotellaceae bacterium | reverse complement strand
AGTGACAGATATAAGGTTCTTCCTTTTCAGACTTACAAGGCTGTATGCTTAATCCCCTAGGTTTATCGGGTGAGCCGGGGCTTCCCGGTTGGCGGGTTCGGGGAAATCGACAGGTGCGTTGAAAAAAGAAGCGCAGCAGGCTGGATCGGTCCAACCGCTGCGCTTGCTTGTGCGGAGAGACAGGGATTCGAACCCTGGATACAGTCACCCGTATGCCGCATTTCGAGTGCGGTCCATTCGACCACTCTGGCATCTCTCCTCTTCGGGGAGTGCTGCTCTGCCTGTGCCATGCGCCCGAGGGTGGTGGTGGAGGCCGTGGAGCAATCCCTTTCGAAGCGCAAAGTTACTGCAACCTTTTCATTCCAACAAACTTTGGAGCGAAAAAGCGTCCTCTGGGCAGGGCGTTTTTATTTTCCGGGCAGATGGTTTGTACTCTCTGAGCAGAGGCTTTCTGTCATTCAGACAGGAGTCTTAGGCTTTCCGAGCAGGGTGCTTTTCCTATTCAGACAGGAGTCTCAGGCTTTCCGAGCTGAGGTTTGTGTCCGTTTTGACAGAAGAATAGTGCCTTCTTCTCACCTTGCAGAAGTTGGCAGGAGGAGTGTTTTGGCTGGCTCCCCTTGTCCTCTTGTCCTTCCGCCTTGAGCGGCAAGTGGCGGGCTGGACAAAAAGGAAGTGGCCATGCCGAAGCCCAGAGGCTTGCAGCATGGCCACTTCTGTGATGGTTCACTCGTGTGGCTCAGATGGTTAGTCCATCACCTTCACACGCACGTTGCGGTACCATACGTCGTCGCCGTGGTCCTGGAACGCGATGTAGCCACCGTTCTTGCCCTCGTCGATCATCATGCCGTAGGCATAGGGGAACTCGCCTCCCTTTTGGAACTTGCTGGCGTCCAGCATCTCCTTCCACTTGGGAGTCCACAGGTGGTACTCCAGTACCTTCTCGTCGTTCTGGTAGTGGATGACCGTACCCTTGAAGACAACTATCTTCACCTTGTTCCATTCACCGAAGGGCTTGGCGTTCTGGGGCTTTGCAGGCACCATGTCGTAGAGGGAAGCCGACTGGCGATTGCCGTCGGTGCCCAGCTGTGCATCCACGTGGTTAGCGTTGTCCAGCACCTGATACTCCGAGCAGCTCTGCCAGATGGGGAGGTAATTGCCCTCGGCGTCTTTGGCCTCCTGGGCCAGATAGAAGATGCCGGAGTTGCCGCCCTTGCTTATCTTGTACTCACACTCAAGGGTGAAGTTGGTGAACTTGTGTGCGAAGAGCAGGTCGCCGCCGCCCTCTGCCTGAGCCTCACCTGTGCCGCTTCCCTTCAGGTGGATGCAGCCGTCGGCGCTCTCCCAGCTCTGTGGCACAGCGTCCATTCCGTAGCCGCGCCATCCGTCCAGGCTGGTTCCGTCATAGAGGATATAGTAGTCCTCGGCGTCCTTCTGCAGCTTGGTCAGGTCGTACTGCTCGTTTTCTACAATCTCCGCATCGGCTGCCACGGCTGTTGTATCCTTGGCTTTGTGCTCACAGTTTGCGCATGCCTCGCAGTCGCAATTGCACTTCTTGCCTCCGCAGCATGAGGCCATCATGGCTACGCATGCGGCCAACAACATCGTTTTTTTCATCTTTCTAGTTGCTTTTGGGGTTTATAATAAGTTTATTCAGTTCGCTCTTTGATTCATTCCTCCACAAAGTTACACTTTTTCTTTGAGGTTGTCTCTCCTTTGGCTTACTTTTCTTTCTCCAGAATGAGCACATTGCCGGGGGTGAGTATGAAGAGTGGGCCGTAGAGGGCAGCGGGCTGCCGTGTGCCGTCGGGCAGCACGAGTGCCAGTTGTCCATCAGTCTTGATGTCGGTCTGCAGGCTGTTGGTGACCGATGTGTTCTGTATCACCACGTATTCCTTGCCCTTGTTGGTCAGGCAGGACACCAGCGCCCCCTGGCCGTGGGTGTCCAGTTGGATGATGTGCGGAGGCAGGGTCTCCAGTCGTTGTGTGCCCATGGGGATATCCTTGCCAGTGTGCCGCACCGAGGTGACCTGGGCGCCCAGAAACACGTCGGCACGCGCCTGTATCTCGCGGTTCATCTCCCTGACCAGCTCATATACAGGGCTTCGGAGGCCGTCTTGGGTAACGGGTGCCTGGTGGAAGTTCCACGTTTCGGTGCCTGGGTTCCAGTATGTGAAGTACTGCAGGCACTGGGCTCCGTAGGCCAGGTCGGCGTAGAGCTGGAGTCGCAGATGGTCGATGGTGGGTATAGGGTAAGAGCCGTGGGCGGTGGCAAGGGCGAAGGCCCAGAAGGGCTTGCCTACGCGTCGTGCCTCGGCCGAGATGGTCTCCAGGTTGCTCCAGAAGTGGTCGTTGAGAAACACCTTGTCGCCTGACTGGTTCACAGGATAGTGGTCATAGGATAGCTGGGGCAGGTTGACCAGCGAGTCGAAGAGCTGCACATGGGTCCTGTAAGCGTCGATGGAGGGGAAAGCATGCTCGGGCAGAAGGTTGAGATAGCAGGGATGCTCCTTATCCACACTCTCTATGCGCCTGGCCCACAGGCCGAGGTCGGGCATCGCGTCGTTGCCTGGCTCGTCGCGCAGAAAGTATGCCCCAAGTCCTGGGTGGCGGCTCACCTTGCGTGCGGTGGCCTCTGGCTCCTTCTCCAGTTCGCTGCACATGAACACACACTTGAGGCCGACCTTTGCGCAGAGGTCCAGTGCCTGGATGGCATCATCATACTTGTAGGTGTGGGAGAAGGAGTGTGTGAAGCCAGCATCACGCAGTTCCTGGTAGTGCTCCTGTGTGGCGAACACCCCTGGGGGGATGCTGTACCAGGCCAGGATGGGGATTTGCTGAGGAGCAGGCTGTCGTTTCCTGCCTGCTGCGGGACTGGCTGCCAGCATGAGGCCGAGCGCCAGCATGAGGGGGAGATGCTTCATCGTTTATCGGTTTTAGAGGTTAGGGTGCCGTGTGCCGGCTGCTTGGGAAACTTCGCGCAGCGCCCTGCCGCAGCAATGCCATCGGACACACAAAGTTAGTGAATTTCGCTCACAACACCCCCTCATCGCGCTTTTTTCTTGCGTGCACCGTGCACATTTGTCCCTTGCAATTAGGAAAAAATAACACGCAGGTGCCTTGTGTGAAGCAAAAGACTTCATACCTTTGCCCGGCACAAGGCTCCCGCCTGTCCCCGAGAGCATGTTCGGGCATGATGACAAGGTTGCCGGGCGCCTATATATAATAAGGTATATATGTTTTTTCATCTCAGATGGTTTTTCCTCATACTGGCTCTCTCGTGGCTGTTGGGCAGGATGGGATTGCGCAGCCTCAAGTGGTCGTTTGCCATCATAGGCTTTGCCCTCGCCCATTCCATAGTGGGAGCTGTGGGCGGACTGCTTGTTGGCTGGCTTGCAGAAGGCCTCTTCCAGCGTCCCAAGGTGCACTTCTACTACCAGCGCACCACCTATGAGCGCCCGCCCTACGACGATGTGCAGCCCGGTTATGTGCCTACCGCGGTGTTGTCGGCCTATCAGATACTGGGCATCAGCCCCGATGCCACCGACAATGAGGTGCGCCAGGCCTACCGCCGTATGGCCATGAAATATCATCCCGACCGCGTGGCTACACAGGACGAGGAGACCCGCTCGCGTGCCGAACGCCTCTTCAAGCAGGTGGGCGAGGCAAAGGACTTGATATTCAAGCACAGAGGCATTAAATGAACAGGCGCCTGCCTGCTGCCGTGCAGCACACTGACGGAATGACACGAACGGCCTGCGAGGCCAAACAAACAACACTGCAATATGGAAGGAAATCTTGTGGCGGCCCTCTTTGACCTTGATGGGACGCTCATCGATACGGAGGGACAATACACGCGCTTCTGGGCGGAAATAGGTGATGACCTCATTCCCGACGGGCATGCATTTGCCCTCAAGGTGAAGGGCCGCACGCTGAAGGCCATCTTCGAGGAGTTTATCCCCGATCCCGAGGTGCGCCAGCAGGTGCAGCGGAAGTTGGATGACTTCGAAGCCCAGATGCAGTATCCCATCATCCCTGGTGCTCTGGAGTTTCTGGAGGACCTGCGCAGACATGGGGTACACACAGCGGTGGTGACCAGTTCGAACCAGGAAAAGATGCGCAATGTGGCAGCCAAAGTGCCCCATCTGCTTGCCCTCTTTGACCGCATCCTCACCGCTGAGAATTTCTCCGCATCTAAGCCTGCGCCCGACTGCTATCTGCTGGGAGCGCGCACGTTCGGTGCTCCTGTTGACCGCTGTATGGTGTTCGAGGATGCCCCCAACGGCTTGCAGGCAGGCATGAATTCGGGTATATTCACCGTGGCACTCACCACCGGCTATTCTAGCGAGGCATTGGGCGGACTCTGCCATCACACCGAGCCCGACTTTCTGGGCATGAGCTACGAGCGTGCCTGCCAACTGCTTGCCGGGCACAATGCCCGTTCCAAGAGTTGAGCAACGCATCTCTCCATTCGGCCCACGGCCTTGATGGATTCTGACTGACGAGCAAGTGAACAAAAGCAGAGCGGGTGTCCGGACGAGGGTACCCGCTCTGCTTGTCTTGTCCCGGCAATATCTGTTTTCTGTAAAAGAGGATTGGAAGTTTCTCGAAAATACATCCCGAGTTTCATTCAAATACGCTCAGAGTTTCCTCCGAACACGCATCGGCCTCTTCTTAAACGCCCCCGTTTCTGTTCGTCAGCGCCTCAGGAAAATCCTTTCGAATGCCTTGGAATCTTCTCCCGAACATATTCGGAAGCCCTTCCTGGTGCCGCTCCTTCCCGATTATCGTCCCTTGATGTTGGGCAGGAAAACGGCCACCACGCCCAGCAGCGGCAGGTAGCAGCTCAGATGGAAGACGTGTGTGATGCTGGTGCAATCGGCCAGCCAGCCAAAGAGCGCGCTGGCTACACCACCCAGTCCAAACATCAGCCCGAAGAACACGCCCGCGATGACTCCCACCTTGTCGGGCATCAGGTCGGTGGCATAAACCAGTATCGCCGAGAATGCCGACGAGATGACCAGTCCCACCAATACCACCAGCACCATGGTCCACAGCAGGTTGGCATAGGGTAGAAGAAGGGCAAAGGGAGCCGACCCGAAGATGCTGCCCAGAATGACATACTTGCGCCCGTAGCGGTCGCCAAGCATGCCGCCCACCAGAGTTCCTATGGCGAAGGCTGCCAGGTAGGCAAACAGACAGAGCTGTGAAGTCTGCACCGACACATGGAACTTCTCTATGAGATAGAACGTGAAGTAGTTGGTGATGCATGCCGTGTAGAAGTACTTGGAGAAGATGAGCACCACCAGCATGCCCATGCAGCAGCGCACCATGTGCGGCGAGAGTCCGTGTGTGGCCTGTGCGGGCGGTGTGTGATGGGCGGTGCAATAGGCCAGACGTGCGCTGTACCAGCCTCCTATGTGCACCAGCAGCAGGCAGGCCACTATCGCCACCAGGGCAAACAGACCTATGCTGTGCTGGCCGTAGGGCAGTACCACCAGCGCTGCCAGCAGCGGGCCCAGCGATGAACCGCCGTTGCCGCCCACCTGGAATATGCTTTGCGCCAGCCCCTTCTTGCCTCCGCTCGCCATTTGCGCCACGCGCGAAGCCTCGGGATGGAACACGGCCGAGCCGATGCCTATGCAGCACACAGCCACCAGAATGCTTGCAAAAGAGGCTGCCCAGGCCAGTTGTACCAGTCCCACCAGCGTGAAGCACATGCCCCATGCCAGCGAGTAAGGGCGCGGTCGGCGGTCGGCATACAGGCCAACGAAGGGCTGGATGATGGATGAGGTGAGCTGCAGAAGGAAGGTGATGATGCCTATCTGCACGAAGCTCAGGCCGTAGGACTCCTTCAGGATGGGATATACAGCGGGCACCACCGACTGCAGCATGTCGTTGAGCAAGTGCGAGCAGGCGATGATGGCCAGCACTCCGTAGGCGGTCTGTTCCGTGATGATGTGTTTTCCTTTCAGTTTCCCGGCCAGCCGGCCTCCGATGTGTAATCCTGTGTGACTCATTTTCTATGCTTCTTCTTTTCGGGCTGCAAAGTTAGGGAAAAGTTTCTGAAGGGCATACCTTTTGGCCTCTTCAAGCGTAGCTGGCAGTCCGCCAGGCGGGTGTGTGGTGGGCTGAAGTGCACTTTGCGGCCGGCGGCAGCATTTTCCCCTGAAAAGCGCACGGCGGTGCATCGCCAGTCGCAGCGCATTGCATCGCCCGTTGCAGCGTGCTGCATCCGTCATCGCAGCGTGCTGCATTTCAATGGGCAGATTATTGTGCAGAACGTGCAGCCATAATCCGATGTCCGTATTGGGCTCTTGAGGAGGAAGAGGGGGAACTGTCGGGTGACAGCCTATGTAGCTTGGGCAGGGTGGGGCGAAGGGGCTTCTCAGGGCTTCTTGGTGCTCTTAGACGGCTTCTGCTTCTTGGTGAGACGGAAGAATTCGCGCCAACTGTTGAAGTCCTTCTTGAACTGCAGGCCGATGCCCTGTGTGGTGAGTGACGACTGTATGAAGTATCGGTCGTTGGTCTGATTGTACGCCTTGAGCGAGAGGTTGCCGTTGGGCGTGAGCAGATACTGCACATCAAAGTCGCCTATGAAGTTGTTCGTGCTGTAATAGCTCTCTCTGTAACCGAAGTTGCCATTCAGTAGCAGACGGTTGTTGAGCAGCCGCCCGCTCAGTATTCCCTCGATGTCCAGTTGGTCCCAACCCGTTTCGCCTGTGCGCAGATTGGCACCGAACGACCAGTTGTGCGAGCCCACGGCATTGCTCATAAACTGGTTGAACTGGCTGCTCAGCGTGCTGCTTATGAGCGAGTTCATGGCTGTTCCGCTCTGGCTGGCGGCATTCTGCATCTGTGCGTTCTGGTTGTAGAAGCGTCCGATGCCCAGCAGGTAGATGACCTGCATGTTCCTCTCTTCGTCGGTGCTGAGCATTGAGCGCACCATCCGCTTCTCGTCCTCGTTGGCATTGGGCAGGTCGAAGTCGAAGGAGATGGAGGGTGAAAATGCCTCGCCGCCTATGTTCATCACACAATCTACGCGCGTGTTGGACAGTCCCAGACTGCTCGACGAGAGGTCCTCCAGCGACACATTGGGCACCGTATATACGGCAGTGAGCTGCAGGGCAGCCTTTCCCGGATCGCCTCCGAAGGTGATGGTGCCGCCGGGGCGGAAGGCAAAGTCCTTGCGTATGACATCCTGCAATGACAGTTTGTATTGCCCGTGATCTACACGGTAAGTGCCGTACATCTGGAATTTCCCCTTGTTGTAATAGTTGGCCAGGATGCGTCCGTTGCCATACAGATTGATGTAGTCGCCCGACTTGGCATCCATGAGCACCTGCATGGTGGCCTCTGGCGTGACGTCCAGATCGAAGTTGAGGTGCATGTCACTCTCGGTGGCTTCCTCCACCTCGGCCTCTTCCTGCTGCTGGTGGGCGAGGCTGTCGCGGTGCGACACGTAGGTGATGAAGTTGGCGTCGGTCACTGTGACGGGCGACGAGGCGTCATACACCAGGGTGGTTCCGCTCTGTGGAGTGCCCTTCACATCGATGTTCACCTGTCCTGGCTGCCCGTAGATATGGGCTGTGCCCGAGGCATATACCGTGCCGCAGAAGTTGAGGTCCTCCATCTTCGGGAAGTTGTATCCCAGGATGTTGTCGGCCTCTATCTGGATGTCATAGGCCATGTGCTTGAGGTGATGATGGGTGAGTTCGCCCTTGACGCGTGCTGCATGCTCGGTAGCGCCCTTGCTGCCCAGGTTGTCATAGATAGTGGCTCCGGGGAAGCGGATGGTGTCGGGGATGAGTATGACGCTGTCGCCTGCCAGATGATAATCTACTCCCAGCGAGGTGACGCGCACCGAAGCCTCTTCGGCAATCGCCTTTCCCTCCAGGTTGATGGCCTTGAAGGGACCATATACGTGGCATGAGCCGGTGATGCGACCCTCCATCTTGCTGAAGATGGCCGAGGCGTAGCGGTGCAGGAAGTGTAGGTCCATGCGCTGTGTGCCGATGTTCAGGTCCAGTCCCGAGCCGGGCGCGTGGCCCAGAGTGATGCTTCCCTGCACGGTCGTCTGCTGCTGCGACGGCTGGTCGTGCATGTAGGCATCGAGCTGGATGGTCTTTGGGCGGGCACCCCAATTGACGTGTATGTCCATGTCGCCCATGCCGGCATCGTTGAAGGTGAAGTCATGCACCTGCAGGAAAGCGTCGGCCTGGGGCTGGCTCATGAGGTTGCGGGCATACACACGGCCCGTAGCCAGACCGTCGAAATCCACAGCGTGGAAGTTGACCATATTGAATAGGTAGGAGAGGTCAAAGTCCTTCACATCTACCGTGAGTGTGTCGCTCTCCTCGCGCGATACCTTGCCATTGAGTGCGAAGTAGCGGTCGTTGTAGGACAGACTCACGTCCTTCACGTCGGCCATCCCGTGATGCCAGTGTATGGTGCCCGGATGGATGTGCCATACGGTGTCGCTGATGACTATGTCGGAGGGGTTGAGACGGGCCTCCACACTGGTCTTCCCCTCGGGATCCTTGAGGAACTGTGTGGCCAGGCTCACCGCTCCCTTCTGCAGGGGATGCTGCATGTTGTCCCACATCACCTGCCCCACCAGGCGGTCGCTCTCGGTATAGGCTGCCACATCCACCGCCACCGGCTTGCCCTTCATCATGCGCTGTGTGCGCAGGCTTGCCTGCATGTTTCGGTCGGTGCATTCCAGTCGCAGACTGCCGTTGAGCAGCTGCTCGTTGCCAAAGTGCAGGATGGGAATCTGCCCGTCCAGCTCCATCAGGCTCACTCCGCTGTGGATGTAGCCATTGACGACAGCCTCCTCGGGCAGACTGAAGGTGGTGCCTGTGAGTCGGGCCACTACTGCTGTGTCGCGCACACGCATATTGAATTTGATATCCACATCCTCGGCATGGGTGCTGTTGCGGGGTGCTGCTATCAGGCTGGGCAGATGGCGGTGGGCCAGCAACAGCACGGCAGACGGGATGGACTTCCATCTGAACATGCCCGAAGCCTCCAGTGTGGCCATTTCGCTCTGCAGGCTCACGCGCTGGAGCCCTGAATCGGTGCGGCAGGAGAGGTCTATGTCGCCTATGCGAAGCAGCCCCTTGTCGAATGACGACAGGCTGAGGCCTCCCAGATGTACCTCTCCCTCGGGCTGTCCGTTGGCAGGCAGTGCCACCTGGGCCTCTATCTGTCCCGAAATGCTTTCGCCTGAAAGAGCCTTTGTGAGGCGGAGTGCCGAGGGATTGAACCGTTCCAGCTGGCCGTTGAGCGTGATGCGCTTGGTGCCTGTGGGCGGCAGACTGGCCTGTGCATCCAGCGAGAGGCCGCCTTCCTCCTCGCTCACCTGCAGGGCCAACTGGTATTCGTGGCCGTGCACAGAGCCGCTGAAGGGGATTTCGTGATAGGTGTGCTGGCGGAAGGTGAGCGACTGCATCCTGCCCGAAGCCTGCACCTCGGGTCGTCCCTCCGCTCCGCTGATCAGTCCCTCCAGCGTGGCCGATGCGCTGAGCGCAAGTGGCTGGGCTGCAGGGTTGCTGTAGAGGAAGTGCTCCAGGCGGGCGTCTTCGAGTGCGAGGCTGGCCTGGAAATGGTTCTTGTCGGTCAGAGTACCCTTGAGATGCACTTCGCCCGCCTCGGTGTTACAGGCCAGGTCGGCACGTACCAACTTCTTGCTGTAGTGGAGCGAACCGCTTGAGCGGGTGCTGCCCAGTGGTTGCAGGCGCTCGGTCAACGAGGCTTTCATGGTGGGTACAAGCACAGGCAGTTGGGTCCAGAAGTCGCGTGTGTTGCTCAACTCACGCAGGTAGGCTGTGCAGGATGCTTCGCCAAAGATGTCTTCGCCCAGCACATCGGCCCATAGCGTGAGTGCCTCTTCGGGTGCCGAGAAGTGCATGTCGGTCATGCTCATGCGTCCTTGCTCCTCGATGTGAACCTGTGTGGAGAGCGTGAGCGGCTTGTCAAACTGGGCCAGTTGTGGGGCAAAGGGAGCCAGGTCGGCAGGAGCAGCCTTCAGTTCTATCTGTGTGCCGAGCCTCATGCCATTGAGCCAGTCGGCAATGGGCGCGTGCTTGGCAGGCAGTCCTTTATAATATGCGGTGAGCAGCGGAATGCTGAGCGAGGTGTGGGGCAGTTGTAGCTCCAGTTCCTTGAGCAGCAATGAGTCGCGGTTGGCATTCAGTTTCAACTGCAATTTCTCCAGCTTGAGTCCGCTCTGCTCGCTGAATGCCAGTTTGCTCAGATTCAGGCTCACCGAGTCGGGCGTGAGGCATCCCAAACGTGCGGTGACGCTCAGGTCACTGATGGACAGATGATTGGGGTCGATATGCTTCGGCGTGCGTGGCTCGTAGAGACGGTCATACTTCACCTGGCAACGGCGCACCAGTAGCGAACCGATGCGCAGATTGATGGGCGAGGAGGAAGTGTCGTTGGGATTGCTGAAAGCATCGATGAGAAACTGCCAATTGGGTGCGCTGTCGGGTACAGCGTGGTAAAGTGTTGCCCGAGCGCCGAACAGCTGTGCATTGCTGATACACACCCTGTGGTCAAAGAGCGGGGTGATATCCAGCTTGGCAGCCGCACGCGGCACATGCAGCATCAGGCTGTCGCGGCGGTCATATACCTGCAGGCCATCCACGATGAGGCGGCCGGGCAGACCCACTCTGACCCTTCGCACATCCACACGAGTTCCCATGCGCTCCGCAAGCATGTCGGCTGCGAAGCCCGCCAGCCATCGCTGGACCGACGGAATGGCCGTGATTCCCAGCAACAGCAGATAGCCTCCGAGCATGATGAGCACGCCGAGGCGAAGCAGGTATTTGAGTGCTTTGATGAGCCTTGAATTTTGTTTCTGTGACGCCCGATGCGCGCCGGTATGTACCCGACAATGCGCACCTGCATCCGTTTAAGCGGGTCAAAAGTACAAATAAATTTCGGTTTGCAAGGGCAAATCGCTTTTTTTAAGTAATTTTGCAGCACTTTTAAGATAACGTTATTTTGTTCTCTAATATGACAAAGGTAATCAAATTAAGCAAGGGCCTTGACGTTAATCTGAAGGGAAAGGCAGCGTTGCAGACTTCAGCTGCGCAGCAGTGCAGCGAGTTCGCGCTCTGTCCCGATGATTTTCCAGGCCTGAAACCCCGTGTGGTGGTGAAGGAAGGTGATGCCGTGAAAGCCGGTGATGCCCTCTTTACAGACAAGCTCCATCCCGAGGTGAAATTCGTGAGTCCGGTCAGTGGAACGGTTTCTCAAGTGGAGCGTGGCGACCGCAGAAAGTTGCTTGCCATCTATGTGCAGGCCGACGGGAAGCAAGAGGCACGCCAGTTTGACACCAAGGGCGATGTGAAGAGCCTGCTCCTCGAGAGCGGCCTGTTCGCATTCTTCCGCCAGCGTCCCTATGATGTGGTGACTTCACCCGAGGATGCTCCCAAGGGTATCTTCGTGAGCGCCTTCAACAGCATGCCGCTCAGCCAGGACTTTGAGTACATCCTGAAGGGTCAGGAGAAGGAGTTCCAGGCAGGTCTGACCGCCCTCTCCAAGTTGGCTCCTGTGCACCTGGGTGTGAGTGCCAAGCAGAAGGCTGAGGCTCTCCTGCAGGCCAAGGACTGTGAGGTGACTGTGTTTGACGGTCCCGCTCCTGCCGGCAACGTAGGTGTGCAAATCAACCACGTAGATCCCATCAACAAGGGGGAAGTGGTGTGGACAATGGGTGCCGAGGAAGTGATCTTCGTTGGCCGTCTGATGCTCACGGGTAAGGTCGATCTGACCCGCACCGTTGCTCTGGCCGGTAGCGAGGTGAAGGCTCCCGCCTACTATCAGATGAAGGTGGGCCAGAAGCTCACTTCTCTGCTCGACGGAAAGATCAACACTGAGGATGTGCGTATCATCAACGGCAACGTGATGACTGGTGTGAAGACCACAGCCGACTCATTCCTGGCTGCTCACGCCACTGAGGTGAACGTGATTCCCGAGGGTGACCATGCCGATGAGTTCCTGGGCTGGATCAGTCCGCGCCTGAACACCTTCAGCACACACCGCAGTTACTTCAGCTGGCTCCTGGGCAAGAAGAAGGAATATATTATGGACGCGCGCGTAAAGGGAGGCGAGCGCCACATGATCATGAGCGGTGAGTATGACCGTGTGTTCCCCATGGACATCTTTGCCGGTTACCTGGTGAAGGCCATCATCGCCGGCGATATCGATCGTCAGGAGGCGCTTGGCATCTACGAGGTGGCTCCCGAGGATTTCGCCATCGCCGAGTTCGTTGACAGTTCCAAGCTGGAGCTGCAGCGTATCGTGCGCCAGGGACTTGACATCCTGAGAAAGGAAAACGCTTAAAGTAACAGTTATACAACATGAAAGCAATCAGAAATTTATTCGATCACATAAAGCCCTACGTGGAAGAGGGAGGCAAGTTTCATGCCTTCCGCAGCCTGGTGGACGGATTCGAGACCTTCGCTTTCGTTCCCAACACGACTTCTCGTGTGGGCAGCGTGAACATTCACGATGCCATCGACAGCAAGCGCATCATGAGCTTTGTGGTGCTCGCACTGGTGCCTGCACTGCTCTTTGGCATGTATAATGTGGGCTATCAGAACTATCTGGCAGCCGGCACACTCGCCAATGCTTCCTTCTGGGAGATCTTCGGCTACGGCTTCCTGGCTGTTCTGCCCAAGATTGTGGTGAGCTACGTGGTGGGACTCGGCATCGAGTTCGTGGTGGCTCAGTGGAAGGGCGAGGAGATTCAGGAAGGTTTCCTGGTGTCGGGTATCATCATCCCCATGATAGTGCCCGTGACCACTCCTCTGTGGATGCTTGCCATCGCAGTGGCCTTCAGCGTGATTCTCGCCAAGGAGATTTTCGGCGGCACAGGTATGAACATCTTCAACCCCGCCCTTGTCACACGTGCATTCCTCTTCTTCAGCTATCCTTCTGCCATGACTGGCGACAGCAAGGTGTGGGTGGCTCAGGACCAGATTTGCGGTTTGGGCAACAACTTGGCCGATGTGGCCACTTCGGCTACTCCTCTTGGAGCTGCTGTCGAGGCTGGCTTCCAGGGCTTTGACTGCCAGACAGTCATCAATGCCGTGGTGGGCCTTATCCCTGGTTCAGTGGGCGAGACCAGCGTTATCGCCATCGCTTTGGGTGCCATCCTGCTGCTTTGGACAGGCGTTGCCAGCTGGAAGACCATGCTGAGCGTCTTCGTGGGTGGAGCTCTCATGGGCTTTGTCCTGCAGGGCGTTGAGGGCAACCACATCCTGTGGTACCAGCATCTGGTATTCGGCGGATTCGCCTTCGGTGCTGTGTTTATGGCCACCGACCCTGTTACCAGCGCCCGCACCGAGTGTGGCAAGTATGTTTACGGTTTCCTCATCGGCGTTGTGGCTGTGATGGTTCGCGTGCTCAATCCCGGTTTCCCCGAGGGTATGATGCTGGCCATCCTGCTGATGAATGCCTTTGCACCGCTCATTGACTACTGCTTCGTGCAGAGCAATATCAACAAGCGTGCTAAACGTGCAATTAAATAAGGAGAAGAACGATATGGCAAAGAAATTCAAGTGTAATGTCTGTGGTAAGACATTCGAGGCTGAAACAATGCCCGAGAAGTGCCCTATCTGTGGCGCTCCTGCATCTGAGATCAAGGAAGTGAAGACGGGCCTCAATACCAACAGCAACGCCTACACCATCGTGTATGCTGCTGTGATGGTTATCATTGTGGCCTTCCTGCTGGCTTTCGTCAGCTCTGCCTTGAAGCCTACTCAGGATGCTAACGTGGAGAATGACACCAAGGGTCAGATACTGACCGCTATGGGCTTCTCCAAGGATTCTGTTGATGTGAAGGCTGAGTTCGACAAGGTTCAGGACTTCGTTCTCGATGAGTCTCAGGCTGTGATGACTCCTTACGAGGGTAAGTTCGAGAGCACATACGGCACCGCCATCAAGGAGGGCCGCCTGCATGTCTTTGTAGGCAAGAACAAGGACGGTGAGGAAGTGTATGTGCTGCCCGTGGTTGGCCGCGGTTTGTGGGGTGGCCTTTGGGGCTACATCGCACTGTCTTTCGAGAGCAACGTGCCCACTGTGAAGGGTGCTTACTTCTATCACGAGAGCGAGACAGCCGGTCTGGGTGCCCGCATCGGCGACCGTGACTTCCAGGAGCAGTTCATCGGCAAGCCCATCTATGACGAGAATGACCCCTCTCACGAGATTTCTCTCACCGTAGTGAAGAAGGGCGCTGCCAGCAAGACTACTGAGGTGGACGGCGTTACAGGTGCCACCCTCACCAGTGTAGGCGTAGGCTCTATGGTCAACGAGGGACTGAAGATTTACAAGAACTTCATCTTGTCCAAGACTCCCGCTCTGCTCGACAATATGGCAGTTGAGGCTGACAGCAGTGCAGCAGCCGTGAGCGAGGAAGAGGGTGAGAACACATCTAACAACTAATCTTAGGAGGAACAGAATATGAGTAAATTGTTTTCTAAGGAGAACCGTGAGGCATTGACTGGTCCGTTGAACCTCAACAACCCTGTGGCTGTTCAGGTTCTGGGTATCTGCTCCGCGCTGGCTGTTACCTCCCAGTTGAAGCCAGCCATTGTGATGGGACTCAGCGTTACCGTCATCACGGCTTTCTCTAATGTGATTATTTCATTGTTGCGCAAGACTATCCCCAACCGCATCCGCATCATCGTGCAGCTGGTGGTGGTGGCTGCTCTTGTGACCATCGTGAGCCAGGTGCTCAAGGCTTACGTCTATGACGTGAGTGTTGCACTGTCGGTGTATGTGGGTCTGATTATCACCAACTGTATCCTGATGGGTCGTCTCGAGGCCTTTGCCATGCAGAACGGTCCTTGGGAGTCATTCCTTGATGGTATCGGTAACGGTCTGGGCTACGCCCTTGTGCTGGTTGTCGTAGGTTTCATCCGTGAGCTCTTCGGCTTCGGCACACTGTTCGGCTTCCACGTTATCCCCGCTTGCTGGTATGTGGAGAACGGCGGCTGGTATCAGAACAACGGCATGATGGTCATGCCCGCTATGTCTCTGATCATCCTGGGCTGCTTCATCTGGGCACACCGCTCGCTGAACAAGGAGGAGAAGAAGTAACATACCTTATTAAAACAAGAATAGAATTATGGAACACATGATTAGTTTGTTTGTCCGCTCTATCTTTGTGGACAACATGATATTCGCATTCTTCTTGGGTATGTGCTCTTATCTGGCTGTATCCAAGAATGTGAAGACTGCCCTCGGCCTGGGTGTTGCAGTTACCTTCGTGCTGCTCGTCACCGTGCCCGTGGACTATGCTCTTCAGACCTATGTGTTGGGTCCCGACGCCCTGGTTCAGGGTGTTGACCTCACCTTCCTGGCTTTCATACTTTTCATTGCTGTCATCGCTGGCATTGTTCAGTTGGTAGAGATGGTGGTAGAGCGCTTCAGCCCCTCGCTGTATGCCTCTCTGGGTATCTTCCTGCCTCTGATTGCCGTCAACTGCGCCATCATGGGTGCCTCTCTGTTCATGCAGCAGCGTGTGCAGATGGACCCCGAGACCAGCACTCAGGCTATCGCAAGCATTGGTGATTCTGTCGCCTACGCTCTGGGTAGCGGTATCGGCTGGCTGCTGGCCATCGTTGGTCTGGCTGCCATCCGCGAGAAGATGGCCTACACCGATGTTCCCCGTCCTCTTCAGGGTTTGGGCATCACCTTTATCACTGTGGGTCTGATGGCAATGGCGTTTATGTGCTTCAGTGGTTTGAAAATCTAAACAGGAGGAATATACAATGGATATGAATTTGATTTTAGCGAGCATTGGCGTATTCCTGGTGATCATCCTCGTGCTGGTCATCATCCTGCTCGTAGCTAAGTACTATTTGTCACCCAGTGGCAATGTGAATATTACCATCAATGGCAAGGATACTGTGTCAGTCGGTCAGGGCGGTTCACTGCTCTCCACACTCGCACAGGAGGGTATCTACTTGCCCAGCGCCTGCGGTGGTAAGGGTTCTTGTGGCCAGTGCAAACTGCAGGTTCCCGAGGGCGGTGGTGAGATTCTCGACAGTGAGAAGGGCCACTTCACCCGCAAGCAGGTCAAGGAGCATTGGCGTCTGGGATGCCAGTGCAAGGTCAAGGGCGATATGAGCATCAAGGTTGACGACTCAGTGATGGGTGTCAAGGAGTGGGAGTGCACCGTTATCGGCAACCGCAACGTGGCCACTTTCATCAAGGAGTACAAGGTGGCTCTGCCTGCTGGCGAGCACATGGACTTCGAGCCTGGTTCTTATGCACAGATCAAGATTCCTGCATTCGACTGCATCGACTACGACAAGGACATCGACAAGAGCCTCATTGGCGACACCTACATGCCTGCATGGGAGAAGTTCGGTCTCTTCGGTCTGAAGTGTACCAACCCCACTCCCACCATCCGTGCCTACTCAATGGCCAACTATCCCGACGAGGGTGATATCATCACACTGAACGTGCGTATTGCCACTCCTCCCTTCAAGCCCAAAGATCAGGGACCTGGCTTCCAGGATGTCAATCCCGGTATCGCCTCTTCTTACATCTTCAGCCTGAAGCCCGGCGACAAGGTGATTATGAGTGGTCCTTACGGAGAGTTCCGTCCCGTATATGGTTCGGGCCGCGAGATGATTTGGGTTGGCGGTGGTGCCGGTATGGCTCCTCTGCGTGCACAGATCATGCATATGCTCAAGGGTCACGGCGTGAAGCCCGAGGATCGCAATCGTCCCATGCACTACTTCTACGGAGCACGTGCGCTTGAGGAGATTCCTTTCCTCGACGACTTCCTGCAGTTGGAGAAGGAATTCCCCAACTTCCACTTCCACTTGGCTCTGGACCGTCCCGATCCCAAGGCCGACGCAGCAGGCATCCGCTACACTCCTGGCTTCGTAGCTCCTGTGATGGGCGACACCTATCTCAAGCAGCACGAGTCACCCGAGGATTGTGAGTACTACCTCTGTGGTCCTCCAATGATGTCCAAGACAGTGCTTGACCTCTTGCACAGCCTGGGCGTAGAGGACGACATGATCCGCTACGATAACTTTGGCGGTTAAGTGAGCGCAGAGGTTGAGCTTGCTCATTCTATGCCGAACGTAGCCAAAAGTCTATACCTGCAAATAATGCAAGCGCCCCTCGAGGGCAACCTTACATTATATATATATTAAGGAGAAGGGAGAGCAGCCTCATCGCTGTGTTCTTCCTTCTCTTTGTATATACATCTCTTCATTCCTTTCCACATGATTATTCTTCTTTCCATTTGCCCTGCAAAGATACTACATCACATCCCCGAAATCCAACTCCATTGAATACTATTGAATTTTATTGGATTTCTATTGAGTTTTATTGAATCTCTATTGAAACACTATTGAAAAGTTATGGCGTGGAACTTAGAGTGAAATCCGTGTAATCCGTGTTCAATAAAAAAACATCAGTGGTCAAACACACAAAAACCTATCCGTGAAATCCGTGTAATCCGTGTTCGTTATATATAAGCTACGAAGAATGGTTTTCATCTCGTGATGTTTCGTTATTATTTGAGAAAAGCATCGTGTTATGACTACAATCAAATTGGGATTTCGACCTTCGAAGGAGGATGGGAGCTGGGGAACTGTTTGCTTTCTGCTGACTCATCAGCGCCGGGTGCGCACTGTGAACACTGACTACCACCTGCTGGCAGAGAACTGGAATGAGGAACGACGGACGTTTGTACCGTTGGGCAACGAGCAGCAACAGGATGAGCTGAGACTGCTGGCAGCGAAGGTGAGTTGGGAAGTGAAGCGCATATCTGACATTATCGTCCGCAGAGAAAGTATGCGTATAGAATATGGTATAGATGAACTGATGGATGAGATACATTCTCTGCCGCCCGTGCAAACGTTCTTCATCTTCGTGCGCCAGCAGATTGACAACCTGAACCAACGGAGAAGGGCGGGAACAGCAACGGCCTATGGCAACATGCTGCGCAGTTTCATGCTCTTCCGAAGCGGTTGCGACCTCACGTTTGACATGCTCACTCCCGACCTCATCTGCCAATATGAGCAGTGGTTGCGCTTGCGTGGAGTTCGAGCCAACTCCTCTTCATGCTATATGCGCACGCTGCGTGCCGTTTACCGAAAGGCTGTGCAGGCAATGCTCACTCCCGACAAAGTTCCCTTCCGCAACGTCTTCACCGGTTATGCCCACACGGTCAAACGGGCTCTCACGGCCGGACAGATGAGGCAGATAGTCAACCTCGACCTACCCACTGATTCGGCAGAAGCCTTTGCCAGAGACCTTTTCCTCTTCAGTCTCTACACCCGAGGGATGTCGTTTGTGGATATGGCTTTCCTTCGCAAGAGCAATCTCTCATGCGGTTGTCTCACCTACTCCCGTCAGAAGACGGGACAGACGCTCAGCATTGCTTGGGAACCATGTATGCAGGAGATAGTGGAGCGTTATGCTCACATCACGAAGAACAGCGTATATCTACTGCCCATCATCACCCGCAACGATGGCACAGAACGCCGTCAGTATCTGTCGGCCATCAGAGAATGTAACCGTGCACTCAAGCGCGTTGGGTACCTGGCTCATCTGCCGCTCCCGCTCACCACCTATGTTGCCCGTCACACATGGGCCAGTCTGGCACAGGAGATGAACATCCCCATCTCTGTCATCCGTGACGGTATGGGTCACGAAAATCTGCGTACCACACAAATCTACCTGGCTTCCATCAACTCCAACATAGTGGATAAGGCCAACCAGAGGATTATAGGGAGGATACGGTAAGGCAATTATGAATTTTGAGGTGAGTGAGGGAGAAAACGCGGATTACACGGATTGCACGGATTTATTCTGGGATAGCGGAGAGTATCCTGATTACCGTGATGCGTAGGGGTTTTGAACACAGATTGCACTCTAAGTTTGCAGAAGATTGCGACGAAGTCGCATAAACTCCAAAATAATCAAGGTAAAACTATGATTGCTAAAG
>UQST01000047.1 GCA_900543815.1 uncultured Prevotellaceae bacterium | reverse complement strand
TGGTCTGTTCCATATGGCAAAGGTACGACTTTATTCCTAACATACGGTGTTACCAACCGGAAAAATCCGCTGACCCCTTATCGGACACACCCAGCAGCATGGCCAACCGTCACCGGCACACTTCCGCTTTCGCCGTACCCGAACGACAAGCATTGCCGAACGCACCTCGTCCGGATTAAATATCTATCGTTCAAGATATTGAAGTACCCCTTGCTCTCATCTGCAGGAACTCTCCAAACAGACAGAAACGGGGTGGCGTGAGGCGCAAAGCCAACATTCTGAGGCACCAAGGCACGGCAGTACAGTTTTCACGCCGAAACCTCTTGGTCTGTCAAGCACCACATTCCGCACCTTGCAGCACCTTGCATTCTTGCCCCAGCCATCGTGCCTGCCCACGTTCGGGAGGCCAAGCCGGCTTCCCTATGCCTCTCCTGTACACAACCTTCCCTTTTTGTTCCAACAACGCACTGCGGTGCGATGGCAAGTGCAGCACGCTCCGTAGGCCAACGCAGCACGCTGCGATGACATTTGCACCGCGCTGCGATTTTTGCCGTACCTCACTGCCTGATGGCAAGGAAAGCGACAGGATACCTTCCACAACCGCTTTCCACCTTACAAGAAACCGCTTTTACAGACAAACAAGAAGCAACTTCAAGACAGAAGCAAAGCCTTTCCCAGAACAGGAGCAAAACTTTTCAAAGACAGAAGCAAAGCCTTTCCCAAATAATAGGGACACTATCCCAAGACACGCAAAAAGCCCTCCCCCCGACATGGGAGAAGGGCTTCTGCAACTAAATATATACATTCCTGCGGCTGCGCATGAACTTTCCATCTGCAATTGCATGCCTGAGATAAAAACTGGCCAAAGTTCCCCTTTCGCCCCGCCACGACAAAACCCAGAGAAGCTCCAACAGCCTCCTTTCGCCCCGTCATGGCAAAAGCCCGTTCCTACAATCCCGCCTCTGGCATTTGGCCAGACGGCTGCCAGGACTGCATTCTGCCTCTGCAGGCCAAATGACGCGCTGTTGCCGGTTGCCGATCAGATGCTCAGCACGGCCAGCACATCGATGAGCTCCTTCTTGACTATCTTGTCGCTCTTGATGGCATTGGAGAATGGCACATACACCACCTCGTCGTTCTTGATGCCGATCATCACATTGCGCTGTCCCTCCAGGATAGCCTGGATGGCACCCACACCCAGTCGGCTGGCCAGGATGCGGTCGCCTGCGCTGGGACTGCCACCGCGCTGCAGATGGCCCAGAATAGAGACACGTACGTCATACTCGGGGTACTCCTGACGCACACGGTCGGCATAATACATGGCACCGCACTTGGGACTCTCGCTCACGATGACGATGCTGCTCGACTTGCTCTTGCGGATACCCCGGCCGATGAAGTGCTCCAGCTGGTCGGCGCCAGTGTTGTCCTCGGGGATGATGGCAGCCTCGGCACCCGCTGCTATGGCGCTGTTCTGTGCCAGGAAGCCTGCATCGCGGCCCATCACTTCCACAAAGAAGATGCGCTCATGGCTGGTGGCCGTATCACGTATCTTATCTACGCAGGACGTGATAGTGTTGAGCGTGGTGTCATATCCTATGGTGCTGTCGGTACCGTTCAGGTCATTGTCGATGGTGCCAGGCAACCCTATGCAGGGAACATCGAACTCTTCGGCAAAGATGCGCGCGCCTGCCAGAGAGCCGTTGCCACCTATCACCACCAGGGCATCGATGCCGCGCTTCTGCATGTTCTCGTATGCATGCTGTCTTCCCTCGGGCGTCTCAAACTCGCGGCTGCGTGCTGTCTTCAGTATGGTACCGCCGCGCTGGATGATGTTACTCACGTTCTCGGTGGTGAACTCCTGTATCTCATCGTTGATGAGACCCTCATAACCACGGAAGACAGCCATCACCCTGAAGTCATTGGCAATGGCTGCTCGCGTCACCGCACGTATTGCTGCGTTCATACCAGGGGCGTCGCCACCGCTGGTCAATATCCCGATAGTGTTGATCTTTCTCATATCTCGCTCTTGTTTATTATTCTATCGCGCTGCAAAAGTACGGATAAATCATGTAAGTGCCCGTTTCGGAAAGTCCTTATTTGTGTTCTGATTAACAACTTTTACCGCATTGTGCTTCCCGCAGGACCACTTTTACAGGACCTCTCTTGTGTTTTTCCATACTTTCTCTGTAACTTTACACACACTAAGTTATAATCGCACATCACATCATCCGCATGAACACACCCGTCACCGCTCTGCTGCTCGCGACTCTTGCCACGAGCCTGACACATGCCCAGCCAGGCATGCCAGCGTCCCGCAACGCCTATATTCCCGATGACGTCCCCGTGGCACAGCCATCCGTGGTATCAGGCCACATCACCGACATCGCTCCGTCGCCTCAGGAAGTCCACGCACCCTTTGGCCCCCAGGACGCGGCCAGCTTCGTCCAGCCCCCACGCCTGTATTGGCCCGAGACCTGGTTCCACTTCATCGGCGGTAACGTGTCCCGCGAGGGCATCACCGCCGACATGAAGGCCATCAAGCAGGCAGGCATATCGGGCATACAATGGTTTCACGGCAACTTCGGCGGCCTGTGGCCAGGCATCCAGGATGGCGTGAAGGCACTCACACCCGAGTGGGAGGACTTGGTGGCCTATGTGGGACAGCAGGCTGACAGCCTGGGACTGCGCCTCACGCTGCAGACCTGTCCCGGATGGGCTATGGCAGGAGGCCCTTGGATAAAGCCCGAGAATGCCATGCGGCACCTGGCATGGAGCCGCACCGACCTGGACGGAAGCCGTCAACTATCCGCAAGCCTCACCCTGCCCTTGCCCGACAACGCCTCCCACGACTGGCACGACTGGCAGGACGTGTGCGTGCTGGCCTTCCCCACCCCACAGGGTGACACAGGCGGGCCACTCAAGCCACAGAACGTGCAAAGTGCTGATGGCATCGACTGGCAGGCCGTCCTCACAGGCACGCTGAAGGGGCAGATCGACCTGCCTGGCGCTGACACACACACACTACGCTTCACCTTGCCCGAGGGCGACACCATACGCACCGTCAAACTGCCTTCGGTGGAAAGCTTTGGGCGCAGGTGGGTGTATCAGCCTGGAGTGCGCCTCACGCTGGTTGCCTGCCAGGCGGGCGATCGGCGCGACACGCTCCTAAGCGCTGAGATGCCCATGAGCAACTGGCAGGACATCATGCCCCTGGAACTGGCCTGCCACGAAGCGCCTCACCCCTTGCACTACGAGCTCACCCTCGCCCACCAGCATGAAATCAAGATGGGAAGCATCCAATTCCTGTCGGCCGCCCACAAGAACCACTGGCGCGCTGAGGCTGGCTGGACGCTGATGGCCAGGGAGACCAGCCAGGAACACACGCGGCAAAGCCCCGCTGCCTTCCTCACCCAGGGCGAGGTGCGCGACATCACCACACACACCGACGGCCACGGACGCCTGCGCTGGACACTGCCCGACGGCCGCAAGTGGACTGTACTGCGCATAGGGCACATCAACACCGGGGCCAAGAACGGCCCCGCACCCGCCGAGGCCACGGGATGGGAATGCAACAAACTGGACTCCACGGGAGCCGACATCCAGTTTGCCAACTATGTGGGGCATCTCATGCAAGGCCCCCTCGCCGCCCATCCCGCCGCCGGCATGCTGATGGACAGCTGGGAATGCCTCACACAGACGTGGACACCCACCATGGAACGGGAGTTTGAGCAGCGCACTGGCTATGCCCTGCGCCCCTGGCTGCCCGCCCTGATGGGTTATGTGGTAGACGACCAGGAGCGCACGTCGCGCTTCCTGCTCGACTGGCGGCGCGTGCTCACCCGCCTCTATTGCGACCACTTCTTCCGCCGCATGACTCAGCTGGCCCACAGGCAGGGCATGAAGGTGCAGTACGAGACGGCCGGCGGCGATGTGACTCCCATGGACCCCATGGAGTACTACAAGTATGCCGATGTACCGATGTGCGAGTTCTGGCAACCCTTTGAGCATGGCTTCGTGGGCGATGTTGACTTCAAACCCGTACGCCCCACAGCCTCGGCAGCCCGCCTCTACGGCAAGACCCGCGTAGCGGCAGAGGCATTCACCAGCTTCCAGCTCACCTGGGACGAGCACTGGCAGATGCTGCGCGACGTGGCCAACTTCAATATGGCCGAGGGAGCCACCCATCCGGTGTTCCACACCTACACCCACAATCCCCACACCCACTTCCTGCCTCCAGGCACCAGTTTCGGCAGCGCGATAGGCACGCCCTTCCTGCGGCAGCAGACGTGGTGGCCCCACATGGGCGAGTTCACCCGCTGTCTGGCCCGCACAGGCTACATGCTCGAGCGCGGCGTGCCAGTGAGCGACGTGCTGTGGTATCTGGGTGACGAGGCCATGCACCGCCCCAGCCAGCACGCGCCCTTCCCCCTGGGCTTCCGCTACGACTACTGCAACACCGACATACTCGCCCATCGCCTCACCGTAAGCGGTGGACTACTGTGCACACCCGAGGGACTCACCTACCGCATGCTATGGATTCCCCACAACCAGCGCATGCTCACCTCCACCGTGGAGCGCATCGGCAGCCTCCTTCGCCAGGGCGCGCTGGTAGTGGCCTCCGCCCCCTGCAGCCCCGCCACGCTCATGGGCGGCAAGCAGGGTGAGAAAGCCTTCAGGCAGGCAGTGGAGCGAGTGTGGGGCAAGAGGCACAAGCCCGGACTCTACCGCGTGGGCAAGGGGACACTGGCAGTGGGCATGAGCATCCAGGAAGCCCTGGAAGCCACGCGCATGCAGCCCGACGTACAGTCGCCAGACAGCAATCTGCAGTGGCTGCACAGGCGGACCCAGGATGCCGATTGGTACTTTGTGGCAGCACCGCCACAGGGTACTTTCAGGGGGCAGGTACGCTTCCGCTGCCAAGGGATAGCCGAGGAGTGGAATCCCGTGAACGGCCGTATCTGGCAGGCCGACGTCACACAGGCCGACGGCTACACCACCGTGAGCCTCGACCTCAAGCATGCCGAGAGCCGCTTCATCGTGTTCCGCCACCAGGGCACCTCGCCCGCGCAACCACGTCCTGCCGCCCGCCAAGGGCAGGAAATCCACATCACAGGCCCCTGGCGGCTGTCCTTCCCCCAGGGATGGGGCGCGCCCGACAGCCTTGTGGTCACGGAACTGAAGCCGTGGAAAGACCTTCCCCTGGGCTCCGAGGGGCGCTCCTTCTCGGGCACGGCCACCTACACCGCCACGTTCCATATAGATAAGGTGCATGGGGACACCAGTTACCTGCTCCACCTGGGCCGCGTGGACATGATAGCCGAGGTGCTGGTCAACGGTCATCCCGCCGATGTACTCTGGACCGAGCCCTACGCCACCGAAGTGGGCCGTCTGCTGCGCGAGGGCGACAACACGCTTACGGTGAGGGTCACCAGTACCTGGTTCAACCGTCTGGCGCACGATGCCTCGCTCCCCGAGGCCGACCGTAAGACCTGGACAATAAGCGGTCCGGCGGCAGGTTCGCCCTTGCGCGACTCGGGACTCATGGGGCCAGTGACACTGGAATACTGACACCACCAACTCCCACACAGCAGCAAGCAAGCTGCAAGGCGCGGCCTTCCCTCCCCCAGGATGCCGCGCCTTGGTGTTCCTGGCGGCCGCATCCCCATGCCGCCCGGTGCAGCCCCCGTCCGCCCACGCAGCGCATATCACCTCATTTTGCAAGCCGTTTAAATGAAAATGCAAACATTTTGCTACAGACAACGCATATATCGTGTACTTTTTGTAACTTTGCAGCGCGATAACCAATAAATAGTGTCAGCAATGTGTGGAATAGTAGGTATATTTGACATCAAGGAGCAATCCTCCGAGTTGCGCAACAAGGCTCTGCGCATGAGCCAGAAGATTCGTCACCGCGGTCCGGACTGGAGCGGCATCTACTGCGGCGGGCATGCCATCCTGTGCCACGAGCGTCTGAGCATCGTGGATCCGCAGAGCGGCAAGCAACCTCTCTATAGTCCCGACGGCAGGCAAGTGCTTGCCGTCAACGGGGAAATCTACAATCACCAGGCCATCCGCCAGGCTACGGCAGCCGACTATGAGTACCAGACGGGCAGCGACTGCGAGGTCATCCTGGCCCTTTACCGCGCTCATGGCATCCACTTCCTGGAGCAACTGAGCGGTATCTTCGCCTTTGCCCTCTACGATGAGGAGCGCGACGAGTATCTCATAGCCCGCGATCCCATCGGTGTCATACCTTTATATATAGGCCATGATGCCGACGGCAAGACCTATGTAGCCAGTGAACTGAAGGCTCTCGAGGGTTTCTGCGACGAGTATGAGCCTTTCCTGCCCGGCCACTATCTGTATAGCCGCGAGGGCGTGATGCGCCGCTGGTACACCCGCGACTGGATGGACTATGAGGCAGTAAAGGACAACGGAGCCGACATCGACAGTCTGCGTGTGGGCCTGCAGGAGGCCGTCAAGCGCCAGCTGATGAGCGACGTGCCTTACGGAGTGCTGCTGAGCGGCGGACTGGACAGCAGCATCATCAGTGCCATAGCACAGAAATTCGCTGCGCGCAGGGTGGAGGACGGCGGACAGACGGGTGCCTGGTGGCCACGCCTGCACTCCTTTGCCGTAGGTCTCAAGGGAGCGCCCGACCTGGAGAAGGCGCGTCTGGTGGCCGAGCATATAGGCACCGTGCATCATGAAATCAACTACACCATCCAGGAGGGGCTTGATGCGCTGAGGGACGTAATCTATTTCACAGAGACTTACGACGTGACCACCGTGCGCGCTTCCACCCCTATGTACCTGTTGGCACGTGTCATCAAGAGCATGGGCATCAAGATGGTGCTCTCGGGTGAGGGTGCCGACGAGATTTTCGGAGGCTACCTGTATTTCCACAAGGCTCCGTCGGCACGCGCCTTCCACGAGGAGACGGTGCGCAAGCTGGGCAAGTTGCACTGGTATGACTGCCTGCGTGCCAACAAGTCGCTGTCGGCTTGGGGTGTGGAGGGACGAGTGCCCTTCCTCGACCGCGACTTCCTCGACATAGCCATGAGGCTCAATCCCAAGGCCAAGATGTGCCCTGGACAGGAGATAGAAAAGAAGATACTTCGCCAGGCCTTTGCCGACCTCCTGCCCGAGGAGATAGCCTGGAGGCAGAAGGAGCAGTTCTCCGACGGTGTGGGCTACAGCTGGATAGACACGCTCAAGCGCATCACCTCGGAACAGGTAAGCGACGAGCAGATGGCTCATGCCGCCGAGCGCTTCCCCATCCACACGCCTCTGTGCAAGGAGGAGTACTTCTACCGCAGCATCTTCGAGGAGCACTTCCCCAGCCGCAGCGCCGCTCTGAGCGTCAACCAGGAAGCAAGCGTAGCATGCTCCACCTCGATAGCGCTGGAGTGGGATGCCGCCTGGAAGCAGATGAACGACCCAAGCGGACGTGCCGTGAGCGGTGTGCACCAACAGGCGTACTAAAGCGGGAGGTAATCAAGAACAAAGTACGGGCTAATTATGAATGAAGAATTATGAATTTTGAATTGGGCTGCGAATCAATTTTGAATGAAGAAATACGAATGAAGAATTGAGCTGCGAATCAATTTTGAATGAAGAATTTTGAATTTTGAATTAGGCTGGCGCATGGCGCGGAGCTGAATTCTTGAGAAACAAGACTGCGGTGTTTCATTTCGAGCACCGCAGTCTTTCGTTTTGTCTGTCACACCGCTTTGGGTCAAGAACCACGCTACGGGCCAATTAGGAATGAAATACGGGCTAATTGAGAATGTTGAATTATGAATGTTGAATTGGGCTGGCGCATGGCCAGCATTGCGCCCCTTGCCACCGCGCAGCACTTTTCACTTTTCACTCTTCACTATTCACTTCCCGCAGGGACGCTTTTCACTTCCCACAGGGACCACTTTTCACTTTTCACTCTTCACTATTCACTTCCCGAAGGGACGCTCTTCACTTCCCGCAGGGACCACTTTTCACTTTTCACTCTTCACTTTTCACTTCCCCAAGGGACTGCGGTGCGATGGCCGATGCAGCATGCTGCGATAGCCAATGCAGCGTGCTGCGTGAGCCATTGCACCGCGCTGCGTTTTTCATCCCAAAAGGCACGTTCTGCCCCTCTATCTGGTTCCTTCGTCTGTCACAGCCGCCCGATTTCGTCCCGGCAACACATTTTTATGGAAAATACATGCCTTTATGAGCTATTATGAACCAACATGAACTTGCACAAGACGGGCACAATAGCTAACTTTGCAGCGGTGTTAACAAATGTAATCATGCCTAAATGCAACCAAGATGAACCAGGTTCCAACCCCCATATATAAGTTCACACGCACGGTGGCCATCGCTCTGCTGGCATCGCTGCTTGGCATTTCGTGCCGCCAGACAACCCACGAGCAACCACGGCCCAGCGGACGGCCCATATGCATAAACACCGTATGCGTGCCCAGCGAAAATGCCGTCTTGGACAACGATACGGCCTTCGAGGACGGCGACATGGCGGGTCTGTATGTGGTGAACCGTATCAACGGCAAGATACAATCGCTGCTGCCCAGCGGGAACTATATCGACAACATGCGCTTCACATACCACAGCACATGGACTCCCAGCCAGCCTATCTACTGGATGAACGAGCAGACGGAAGCCGACTTCCACCTCTACTACCCCTACAGCAGCGAGATGGACAACCCACGCTACTGGACAGTGAACGTCCCCACAGACCAAAGCTCCGAGGCTACCATGCTGCAGGCCGACGTGCTGGTGGGCCATGCGTACAACGTGGCACCCACCAGTCAGGCGGTGGAAATCAAGGCTCGCCACATAATGAGCCGCCTCACCATCACCCTGCAGGCCAGCCAGGGAATGACAGAGGAGAAGCTCAGGGAGGCCGACCTGAAGGTATTGGTCAACGGCCTCATCACGAAAGCAACAGTGGACATAGCCAATGCCCTGGTCAGAGCCAGCGGCAATGAGCGGCATGACATACGGGCCTGCCAGACAGACACACTCACATTCACCGTCACTGCCGTACCGCAGAAAGTGGCCGAAGGACCACTCATCACCATCGTGGTCAACGGCGACCGTTACACGCTGCGCAGGGCCGTCACGCTCAAGCAGGGCACCTGGCACCATGCTACAGTGAAGGTGGGAGCCGCCAACGGAAACATCGGGGTGACCATCGGAGGCTGGACCATCGACAACACCGACTACGGTGGCACAGCACAATAACAGGCACAAGACAACACTCACAACAAAGAACCCTACAGGATGAAACACAGATATCTGCACACACTGCTGGCCTCGCTCACCGCCCTGGCCATCGCTTCATGCGCTACCGACACACTGCCCCAGAGCCAGGAGGGCGGTTCCGGCGGACCACTCACGCTATGGGCCGAGATAGAGCAGCTGGCTGTAACACGCGTCAATGACGAAGGATTTGCCGACGGCGACCGCATGGGCGTATATGTGGTCGATTATGAGGGCGACCAGCCAGGTACGTTGCGCGTCAACGGCAACCGCGCCAACAACGTGCAGCACACCCTCGATGCAGCCACAGGAACGTGGTCGCCCGCCTCTCCCATCTACTGGAAAGACAAGCACACGCACGTGGATATCTACTCCTACTACCCCATGGGCCATCCGCAGAGCATCGACCTGTACCCCTTCAACGTGCAGGCCGACCAGAGCCAAGAGGCAAGCGAAGCTGGCATGGGCAGCTACGAAGCCAGTGACTTCCTGTGGGGCAAGTCGGCCGATATGGCTCCCACCACCAGCAGCATACACATGGCCATGCACCACCGCATGGCTTGTGCCAGGGTGACACTGGTGATGGGCGAAGGCTTCAACGCCGAAAGTTGGGCAGGGATGGAGAAATCACTCCAACTGACCAACCTGGTGCGCAAATCCACCATCGACCTTGCCACCGGCATTGTCACACCCAGAGGCGAGCCGGAGAAGACTGCCACCACGCCCCTGCACACAGGCAATGAGTGGCGAGCCATTGTGGTGCCGCAGACGGTGAAGGCAGGCACATCGATGATGGACATTACGCTGGACGGACGGCCCTATCGCTTTGCACGCCAGGAAGACTTCACCTTCCAGCCCGGACGCATGAGCAATTTCACCATCAAGGTGGACCGCAGGATTCCCACAGGCAGCCTCACGCTCACGCTCCTGGGGGAGAGTATCACCCCCTGGGAAAACGACCCCACGAGCCATGATGCCAGCACAAAGGCATACATCGTAGTGAACTCCACCGAGGGACACTTGCAGGATTCCATCCTGGCGCGGGGGCTTAGACCCGAAAGCATCGTGAGCCTCAAGGTGACTGGCAGAGTCAATAACGAAGACCTGCGGAACATCAACTTCACCAACATGCCCCTCTTGAGACACCTCAACTTGAGGGAGGTAACCCTGCCCAATGACAGTCTGAACGGCATCGGAGAACACGCCGGGATTACCCGCATAGTACTGCCTGAGAAGTTGCGGGTGATAGGTTATAGCGCTTTTGAGAACTGCCCCCACCTCTCCGGCACTCTCATCATCCCAGAGGGAGTAACTACCATTTACGACGCTGCCTTTCGATTCACCCAATTGAGCGGGGAACTCAAACTGCCAAGCACACTGAAGTATATTGGTTATTATGCTTTCGAAGCATGCCAATTCAGCGGTGAACTCAGACTGCCCAGCGGTCTCCAGTACATCGGACGCTCTGCCTTTTCGGGATGCAAGAAGCTCTATGGGAAACTTATCCTGCCTGAATCGCTCACTTATCTGGGGCAAGAAGCATTCTCCGGCTGCTCTCAGTTGACCGGGAACTTAGTAATCCCACAGACGATCAAAGAGGTGCCAGAACGATGCTTTGCCTATTGTGATGGACTGAGCGGCACGCTCACTCTGCACGACGGCATCCATACCATCGGGGAATGTGCCTTCTTGGGTACGTCACTCACTGGAGAACTGGTCATGCCCAAGTACCTTGTATCAATGGGATATGCCCCTTTTGGAGGATCAAAGTTCAGCCACATCGTCATTCCCGAAGGTACTGAGAGGATTTTGGGTGGAGCTTTCTCCGGCTTCGATAACGTGGCAGACATAATCGAGCTGCCCGAAAGCGTGGAGTATATAGACGGAAGCGCCTTTTACGGATGCAGCAGCATCAGCGGACTCAGGCTGGGAAAGAACGTAAGCACCATCGGTGCCTGGGCATTCAAGGGATGCTCCGGCATCCGCAGCTTCGTGTGCGAAGCATCCGTCCCACCCACTGTGGGGGACAATGCATTTGATGGCGTGCCCAAGGAAAGCTTCACGCTGGAGGTGCCCGAGGCATCTGTAACAGCCTACCAGACAGCCGAGGGATGGCGGGAATTCAAGTTCATCTCCGCACATCACGAGCTCAACTGCGCCCCTGCATCGGCCAGTGCGCTCAACGCCACACAGGTGGAGACGGTGCAACTGCGTGCCGAGGGGCAGTGGAGTGTGGAGAGCAAGCCCGACTGGTGCATGCTGTCGCAGACATCGGGCAATGGTGACACCAATCTGACACTGACCATCAGCGCACTGCCCCACGGGGATGGCGACCGCGAAGGAGACGTGATATTCCGGCTCGATGACAAGGAGTACAACTGCACGTTCCACGTCACGCAGAAGGACTATGCCTACCCCTGCGACGAGTGGATAACGCTGCAGCAGGCCACCAAGGGACACAACGGAGGCATCAACATCGTGCTACTGGGCGACGGCTACGACCTCGACCGAATCACCGACGGCAGTTATCTCGAAGATATGAAGACGGTGAGCAAGTGGTTCTTCGACATTGAGCCATACAAGTCATACCGCCAGTACTTCAATGTATATACAGCCATCGCACTCTCGCAGGGCAATGGCATAGGCACCCCCAACACGCCTATAGCCACACGTTTCGGCACCACCTACAACGGTACAAGCAGCCTGACGGCCAATACCGACGAGATATTCCGCTACGCACTGGGCGCTCCCACAGTGGATGCAGACAACCTCTGCCGCACACTCATCATCGTGGTACCCAACACCACCGAGTATGAGGGTGTGACGCAGATGTGGTCCGACGGTTCGGCCATCTCAATCTGTCCGCGCAGCGAGAGGCCCTATCCCTACGACGTGCGAGGTGTCATCCAGCACGAAGCAGGCGGACACGGATTCGGCAAACTGGCCGACGAAGGCATCTACCACAACACCTTCATCACAGCATGCAACTGCCAGTGCTGCCAGCATGCCGCTGAACTGACCGAGGGACAACAGCTCGGGTGGTACAGCAACGTGTCGCTCACGGCCAAGACATACGATGTGCCATGGAGCCGACTGCTCGATGACCCCACGTACAACAACGTGGTGGATGTGTATGAGGGCGGTTTCGGACACATGCATGGAGTCTTCCGCTCCGAACAGAACTCGTGCATGAACAACAGCATCCCCTATTTCAACGCCATCAGCCGCCTGAGCATCGTGCGCCGCATCAAGGAGTATGCAGGCGAGGAGTTCACCTACGAGGACTTCAAGGCACATGATGTGCTGAATGCAGGTTCGGTAACACGCTCGGCGGGCGCAACTCTCACGACCGGCACACACGGGCTGCTGCCCGTCATCCACAGGGGCAGCCCGCACCCAGGAGCACAGCACACACAGCCGCAAGGCACCAAACACCAAACGATGAAGAGATGAGAAAGACAGCCCATACATTATTATATATAGGGATGCTCGCGCTTGCCGCATGCACCCAAGACTGTCCCAAGCCCGCAGGCGGCAGTGCTGACAGGATGCCGATGCACCTCACAATGGAGCATCCAGCCGGCACACGCGCTACTGCCAGCGCCTTCGAGGCAGGCGACCGCGCGGGTCTGTATGTGGTGGAAGACAGCGCCGTATTCAATCCCAGCGGCAATCTGGTCAACAACGAACTGCTCACCTGCAACGGAGCAGACCAGACGTGGACACCCCGCATGCCCATCTACTGGAGCAAGGGACGATACAACATCTACGCCTACTACCCCTACCAGTCGCCTGTGAGGTCGGTCAGAGACATGCCCTTTTCACTATGCACCGACCAGAGCACCGAACGTGTGGGCAACACGCCGGGCGGTTATGAGGCCAGCGATCTGCTGTGCGCCACTCTCAAGGGCGTGGAAGCTACGGCATCGCCTGTGGCTATGACCTTCCGTCATGCGATGAGCCGCATCACCATCAGGATTATCAAGGGCGAAGACTTCGAGGGTCAGTTGCCCACCCAAGCCAAGGTGTATGTGCACAGCACAGTACCCCACGCCACCATCGACCTCGCTACAGGAACAGCCACAAGGGACATCTACGGCAGGGAAGCCAGCATACGTGCACGCCAGAGAAGCAAGTATGTGTATGAGGCCATCGTGGTGCCACAGCGCATCACCACCCGTGCTCCGCTCGTGGAAGTGGAGATAAAAGGTGTATCCTATATGTATGAGGGCAACTTCAACTTCAAAGCGGGCACCGACCATCTGGTGAATCTGGTCGTCAACGACACGCCTGAGAAGTTGTCGATAAACGTTTCGGGCGAACTGAAGCAATGGTGAGCGGCATAGCGGAACATCATGCAGCACCATGAGCACCGGCCCAAGAACCCACAGACAAGAATGAGCAAGACAAGAATATACACGATACTGATGACGGTGGCAACCGCTGCACTGGCCGTATGGGCTGTGTGGCTGTGGCTGCTGATGCCGATGTACAGCGGAAAGAACCTGGAACGCACGGCCTACGGAGTGTGCGAAGGCAAACAGCTGGTGATGCTGAAGGACAGCCGGGGCAACACTGCCCTCAACGTGGAAGACGCCAGCGGACGCACACTCTTCAGCATCCCCGTGCATGACTGCGTGCTTGCCGCACGCTTCCAGAACGGCCGTCTGCCCTTCAGGATGAAGCATACAGGACAAACGGGATACATCGACACACTGGGAACAGCCTATCTGACCGCCACCGACACCCGGCCTGACCGCCCCGACGAAGGCAAGAACACAGCCCACATAGAACCTCAGCAGCCGCAGCCCACTGCCGTGGCCGACAAGCCCGAGCAGCATGAGAAGCCCGAGCCAGAAGCCCGGCGGCAGTCACTCATAGCACAGGCCGACCTGAGACATATGGCCAAGAGCAACCCCTTCTACGCTGAAGCAGCCAAGGTGGTGCAGGGACATCTGGAGGAGAAGGACAGTGCGAGCCGCCACAAAATACTGGACTACTGCGAACACTTCCGCACAGCCTACACCCGTCGCGACATTGCCTTCCTGAGGCAAGTGTTCAGCGACAAGGCACTCATCATCGTGGGCAGTGTGGTCAAGAGCGGTGCACAGCAGGACGGAGCACAGAGCGCCGGCATGGTGAAGTACAGCATACGCACCAAGGAGGACTACCTGGCAAGGCTGGAGAAGGTGTTCCAGACGAACAGGAAAATCAATGTGCGCTTCACCGATTTCCGCATCATGCGCCACCCCAGCACGGATGGCATCTACGGGGTACAGCTTCGCCAGCGCTACCAGGCCGACCGCTATTCCGATGACGGCTACCTGTTCCTGCTGTGGGACTTCCGCAACCCCGAACGCCCACTCATCCACGTTCGCACCTGGCAGCCGGAGACCGACGTGAGAGAGGGCGTCGAACTAATTGACTTATCATATTTCAACCTGGATTAAATGAACGAAGACAAGAGAAGGATTGCCCTTGCGGTGCTGGTGTGGATGCTGGTAGGCCCGGTATTCCACATGCTTGCGCAGGAGTTCAGAGTGATAAGCATGAGGGAACTGATCTTTGATGTCTCGGCCTCTACAGACAATGTCGTGAGGGATATCAATGGCAATGCATGTGCACTGGTAAAGGTTACTCCGCGCAGCGATTTCGTCTTCACCGGTCCCTTCAAACCAGTGAAGCGGATTGACAAGGTGGGTGAAATATGGCTTTATCTGCCTCCTAAATCCAAAATGATAACCATCAAGCATCCCAAGTGGGGTGTCATCAGGGACTACAAATTCCCGCGTCCGCTGGAAGAGCGCGTGGTATATGAACTGAGGCTGGAGATTCCCAAGGAGGTGATAAAGTTCATCACCGACACCGTCACGCTCACTCATACGGTGACAGATACGCTGGTGGTGGAGCACAAAAAGCCCCGTCTGCCCCTGCGCACCCACGCTCTGCTCACCGTTTCGGGGCACAAGAACGGCCCTTCCTATGGACTCATGCTGGCACTCATGCGCCGTCATGGAGCCTGGATACACGGCAGGTCAAACTTCCAGGGCAGCAGCCACCGGCACGAAAGCAGCAGTCCCGACGGCATGATTGACGGCTGGCAGGCTCTCCCCTACTATACCGGACACACGCGCCAGAGCACCTACACGCTCACCGCAGGAGCCATCCACTATCTGGGCGGCGGAGTGAGTCTGCTCGAGGGACTGGGCTACGGCCATCAGGCAGTCACCTGGCAACTGGCGGACAGCGAGGGAGGAGGCTACGTGAAGCGAACCGATCTGAGCGGAAACCGCATTGCGGCCGAACTGGGACTGGCCTATCAGTACAAACGCCTGAGCGTGCTGGCTTCTGCCACATGGGTCAAGGACTGGCACTGGCAAGGCTCCGTAGGCATTGGCATCAACTTCTGACAAGCATCACAATGAAACATACACGTACACATTATATATTATATGCGCTGCTGCCGCTGCTCGCACTGGCAGGATGTAGCGAGAACGAAGCACCCGGCACCTTTGAGCCACAGCTGGAGGTGCTGCCTGCCACAGGAGTGGAACGCAGTTGCGCCGACCTGCACGGCATAGTCACCCTGAAGGGCAATACGCCAATGCCCGCCATCACATTCCACTACGGCAAAACACGCTTCCTGGAGCAGAAGGTGACTGCACAGGCTCTCTCTTCGGGCGACACGCTGACGGTGAGCCTGAGCCACCTGACCCCAGGAACCACCTATTACTGGTGCATGACTGCCGACAACGGGCAGGTGAAGCTCACCACCGACACTCTGCGGTTTACCACTGTCCCCAACGACCCGCCCCGCATGAAGCCTCTCACCATCCTATCGGCCGGTCCCACCAGCGTGATAGTGGGCTTCGAGATACAGGACAACGGCGGAGAGAGAATCACCCATGCAGGCTGCTGCATCAGGGAGAAGCAAGGCACCGACACGCGAAAGACAGAGGCCAGTCCGCTGAAAGAGGACGGACAGATGCAGATACGCTTTGGCCAACTGCAGCCCAACAGCACCTACGAGCTGTGGGCCTATGCTGCCAACTCGATAGGAGAAGTTTGCACCGACACCATCAGCCTTTCCACCAGTTCCACCTTCGTGCTTGCCGAGCCGGGCCAACTGGCCAAGCTGATGCAGGGAGAGGTGTGCGAAGCGAGCGAACTGGCTTTCCAGGGGCCGCTCAACAGCGACGACCTGCGCTGCCTGCGTGCCATGATGGGACGTGATGAGCAGGACAATGAGACAGGCGGCCAGCTGGCGCGTGCCGACCTCACGGAAGTAACCATCGTGGAAGGCGGCAGCACCTACGATGAGACCCATTTTGCCCAAGACAATGTAATAGGTGCAGGCATGTTTGCAAGGCTCGACCGCCTGGAACGCATCCAGCTCCCAGCCACCGCCACACGTATTGAAGAAAACGCCTTCGAAGGTTGCACCGGGCTCAAGAGCCTGCTCATACCCGCCTCGGTGAAGCGTATAGGACAATCGAGAGGCTGCACCGCACTCGAGAGCATCAGCACAGATGCCGCCAACCAATACTTCTGCAGCCGCGACGGAGTGCTCCTCGATGCCAATGCCACACAGGTGATATGGTTTCCCATGGGCAAGAGCGGCGACTACGTGTTGCCCTCCACAGTGTCCAGCATTGGCGACTACGCCTTCCGCCAGTGCAACATCAGCCATTTCACACTGCCTGCCACGCTGCAAGAGATAGGCCAAGGAGCATTCAGCCACAGCCAGGTGGAGGAAGTGGAACTGCCCGAGAGCCTGCAGTCACTGCCCACCGGCACCTTCCAAGGCTGCAAGCGGCTGAAGACGGTGCACCTGGGAAGCGCACTCGAACTGGTATCGGACTACGCCTTCGACGGCTGTCCGTTGGAGCACCTGTACATCAGCGCCACCCTGCCACCCTACTGCAACTCGAAAGCCTTTGCATCAAACAGCACACCCTTTACCCCTACCTGCATACTGCATGTACCCAAGGGATGCAAGGTGAGCTACCGTTCCAGCCAGGGATGGAAGGAATTTGTATATGTCAAGGAGATGCCCTGAGGCACTCCCAAGCACGATTGCCGGCCAACGCCGGCACATTACCTATATACACGCATACAAAAGGAATACAGATATGAGCAAGACACCCGAGATGGTGGAACTGAGAAAAGCCGTGGAGGAAAAATACAAGAAGCCCCTACGCACCACCACAGACTTTGAGAGGTTCACCCATAAGATGGAGAAAGAGTACGGCGAACAGATCTCCACCGCCACCATGAAGAGGCTGTGGGGCTACGTGAGCGACCAGCACAAGCCACGCGAATCCACCCTCGACATACTGGCACGATACGTGGGCTACGACGATTACCAGAAGTTCTGCGCATGGCTGAAGACCACGCCCAACTACGCTTCCTCGTTTTTCCAAGCCGACCAGTTGATGAGTTCAGAACTCAAGCCCGGCCAGAAGATAACCATCGGATGGAGTCCCAACCGCACCGTGCTGCTGACCTATCTGGGTGAGAGCACCTACGAAGTGCTGAGTTCGGAGAACAGCAAGATGCAGCCCGGCGACCGCTTCCTGTGTGGCAGTTTCATCAAGGGGACACCCCTGTACATCTCCACACTGGAGCGCAACGGACAGCAGACTCCCCCATACGTGGCAGGACGCAACGGCGGGCTCACAGTCATACAATCCGAAGAATGAACGCACAAGACAAACACCCCGCTCCCGGCACTGACCCACAGCCCACGCCCACAGCTGCGCTGGCCGACGAGCCGTCGGGATTCGTGGGAGACATCGAACAGGAGATGGACAGCCAGAATGCTCTGCGCAGCGAGAACAGCTTCTCCGACCTCACGCCCATCTATGTGTCGCATTCCGGCCATGCCCGTCTGTTTTCCGCCCGACGCTACGGCAAGCTACACACATTGAAGTGCCTCAAGGAAGATTTCCTGCTCTCGCCCACCTACCGACAGGCATTGGCCAAGGAGTTCGACATCGGCATACAGCTCGACCACCCCTATATCTGCCGTACCATAAGCAAGGAGGAGGTGGAGGGGTTGGGCACAACCATCGTGATGGAGCATATCGACGGAGAGACGCTGGATGACTGCATCAAGCACGGACACCTGACAAGCGAACTGGCCGAGAAGGTGGCGCGGCAACTGGCAGAGGCGCTGGACTACATGCACAGCAAGCAGATTCTGCACCGCGACCTCAAACTGTCTAACATCATGATTACCTTCAACGGGCACCACACGAAGCTGATTGACTTCAGCCTCTCTGACAGCGACAACCACTGTGTGCTCAAGATGCCCGCCGGCACCACCAACTACATTGCGCCGGAAGTCACCAAGGAGGGTTACCGACCCAACATGAAGGCCGACATCTACTCGTTCGGCGTAGTGCTGAAGCAGATGGCCGAAGTTTGCCGAAACAGCCATCTGGCCCACTGCGCACAGCTCTGCATGCACACCGACCCCGAGAAGCGGCCGTCATCAGCGTGCGAGGCATTGGCAAGCAAGCCCAATATCCTGCGGCCGCTCCTGCTCCCACTGGCCCTCACGCTGTGCTGCCTGCTGCTGGCCGCGCTGGTGGTCATCAGCCTGCTACAGCCCAAAGCGCCCCAGGGAGAGTTCCTGCAGCCCGACGGCAACGAGGTGTCGCCCACCCTGCCTCTGCCCGCAGCCGACCCTGCAGCCGCATCTGAGGCAAACTGAGGAGAATTGGCACAAAAAAGTCTGCATGCTCCTGCCCGACACCCAGCACACTCCCAAGTGCCTGAATCTTTGGCAAAAAGGAGAACGGAAGCGCCAAGCAAGCATCCCGCAGTGCCCCATCCCCAGGCCAGGAAAACAGAGCGGACGTGCAAAAAAAACGCTGCAAGCCTTGCACGAAACAGAAAAAGGCTCTACCTTTGCACCGCAAACGAAGCAGGACAGGGGCATAGCTCAGCTGGTTTAGAGCGCTTCAGTCACATTGAAGAGGTCATCGGTTCGAATCCGATTGTCCCTACTTCCACAGCAGAACCAAAGCGGACGCATCATCAAGGTGCGCCCGCTTTTTCTTTTCACCCCTATCCCCCGCCCGCCGCAGCACGGAAATTGGAAACTCGCAGCACGGATGGCGAACAACAAGAAGAAGGCTTCTTCGGCACTTCCTGTATGCTTCCAAATCAGAGAAGGAGTTTTCGGCTCACCCGACAAACCTAGGGGAGAGATTCCACAAACCAAAAGAAAAGTTATACATTTGCACCATGAACACAC
>UQST01000046.1 GCA_900543815.1 uncultured Prevotellaceae bacterium | reverse complement strand
CAAAGGTGACGCAGGTGAACAATATCTGCTGCCTGGGCTATGAGGACATCTACGGACACAAGTATGACATGATGGACAGGGTGGACCTACCGAACACGAGTGGCAATGTGGGCAAGTGGCGCATCTGGATGCCGGACGGTACGATTATGATGGTGAAGGGTACGACTAATGGTGACTCTTGGATAACGGCAGTGGCTCATGGCAAATGGATGGCCGTTGTGCCAGTTGGTGCCGTGAGCGGATCGAGCAGCACTTACTATTCTGACAAATACTGGTTCAGCTCGGCATCAGGCCGTGTGGTCTATCGCGGGTACTTCAATGCGTACGCGCTTGGCGGTGTGTCGTATGCGAATGCGTATTACGATGCTTCGGGTGCGTATTCGGTTGTCGGCTCGCGCCTGGCCTTCCGCGGCAAGATCGTGATGGCGCAAAGCGTGGCTGCGTATAAGGCGATAGTCGAGGTAGCGTAACGCGAAGCGCGCAAAGCGGGAGCGAAGCGACAAAACGAAAAGAACGGGGTTCGGATGGTGTCCGGACTCCGTTCTTGCATTATGTGAATACCGGCGTAAGCCGGTCGAAAATATTTTGGGGTGGGGGAGTACCCCCAGCGGTACGCTTCGTTTTAAGAAAATAGACGGCTCGTTCTGGAATGGCGAAACGTTTCGTTTTGCGGATTATATGGTGCAAAGGGCAGAAGAGTGCCACAAATTGATTATCTTTGCAACTGAGATGGCAATAGCCGTAGTTGTATCAGAGCCAGTATAGGGAATGATAACCAAACCAACACATGACTAAGTATAAGGACATAATAAACAACATCTGTGGTAATATCCATACGGGAGTGGTCGATTTCGACGAACCACGCAGTAAAGCCTCTATGCCAACCCAGGCTTCTTCGAAGTTCATTACCAACAAGCAGCAGGGTGACTGGGCAGAAGATGTCTTGTTCCGAGCGATCAATGAGAATTCTGACAACATTGTAGCTGTGCGCTATGGCAAGTCTGACGACCTGGTGGCAGGCGATGCTGGCTTTGAGGAATTCTTCAACAACTATCAGGCGGAACTGGACTCTATCGGAAAGCGTCCAGACCTGTTGCTTTTCCGCCGCGAGGATTATGACGAAAGTTTGGGTGAGGATATCAGCAACAGGGATAGCTGCGAGATAGGAGAATATGTGGCAAAGGCCATTGCGGGCATAGAGGTTCGTTCGAGTGCTTTTCTCATTGACAAATACACAGAGGAGGCGAACCGGATTGTGTGTGAGAATACTGCTGGAGCCATTGCACTCAGGGACGAGTTGTTGGATGAATATCTCGACTTGCTTGAGCAAAAGCGTCCTGAACTTATCGGCATCCTACGCCAGTTGGACGAGCATTCTGTGAGGACGATTGACTTCAGGGCTGTTTCGTATCGCTCTTCGCAGCGCCTGCAGGAGCTTTCTGCCAAACTGTCGGAACTGAAGAAGTATCTGAAGGCTATTCAGAAACGTAATTCCCTGTCTATAACTCCGAAGGTAGAGGACTTGAAGGTGGTGAGGAAGTGGATAATGACGTACGATGTGCCGCATTTCTATGTGCAGGTTTTCTTTGATAAAATGTATGGAATGTCCTTCCAACACATACTGGAACTTGTGTCCAATCCCGACTTGGAGGGCGAGAAGTATTTCATCGAACAGGATACGAAGAACCAGAATAAGACAACCATCAAAATCCCTTCACAAGACGGAGTGTGCCTGGCTGAGAAAGTAGTGGAGCCTAATCACCGAAGTGTCCGTAAGGAACTGAACAAGGGGTGCTTGCTCTTTTATGTGAAGTTTGATGGAGGAGAGGCTTGTCTTGACAAAGAAAGTTTCGATTCGTTGTTCTCTTGTGACCTATGATGACCGAGAAGGAATACGTGGGAGTGGTTGGCCTTGAGCACAGGAAGAGGTTTGCACAGTTCTTTACACCTGAGGCTATAGCGGATTTTATGGCCCGTTGGGTGCTGGATGGCAGGAAGAAGATGGATGTTCTGGATCCTGCATTTGGCTTGGGAGCCTTCAGCCGTTCCTTGTTCAAGCAGAATCCTAAGGTTAGGGTAGTGGGCTATGAAGCAGACGAAACCATCTATAATTATGCTGCAGAAAATGTGGCGCAGGCTGGAAGCGACGTATTATTATATAATGAGGACTACTTGCGGGCTTCGTGGAAAGACAAGTATGACGGCATCATTTGCAATCCACCCTACCTGAAGTTCCATGATTATGACAATGCTTCGCTTGTGCCATTGGTCAATGAGCAGTTGGGCATACGTCTGAATGGCTTTACCAACCTATACACACTCTTCCTGCTCAAATCCATTAGCCAATTGCGGGATGGAGGCAGGATGGCATATATAGTTCCCTCCGAGTTTCTGAATTCGGATTATGGGGTGGAGGTGAAGCGTGCTTTGCTGCGGAGTGGCGTGCTGAGGCATGTGGTGGTAGTGGATTTTACTCAGTGTGCTTTTGATGACGCTCTGACGACCGCTTGTATCCTTTTGTGCCACAAGGACGGCAGTCTCAGCGAAGTACGCTTCTCCCACGTCAGTGATGTGGGCCAACTGCAGGCTTCCCTGGCAGATTATTCCGCGTGGGCGGCAGACCAGCTGAAGCCGGAGACGAAGTGGAAGCAGTATTATGAGGGAGCACGTTCTGCGGGCTATCGTCATCTGGTGCCGTTCAGCACTTTTGCCAAAGTGTCTCGCGGGATTGCCACAGGAGCAAATGACTATTTCACTTTCAGGGAGTCCAAGAAGGAGTTGTATGGAATTCCCGAGCGCTGTCTGATGCGCTGTGTCTGTCATTCGACTGATGTTCATGGGCTCTTTTTCATGGATGATGATTTCCAACGGCTTTCACATTCAGACAAGGCTGTGTATCTGTTCAATGGATGTGCCGACGGGGCGGATGAACATGTGAGGGAGTATATATCCTTGGGTGAAGAGACAGGAGCCGACAAAAGGTATCTGACAGCCAGCCGAAAGCCTTGGTATGCAATAGAGAACCGAAAGCCTTCTCCCATCTGGGTGTCGGTGTTCAACAGAAAGGGGCTGCGCTTTGTGAGAAACATAGCTGGAGTGTCCAATCTGACCACATTCCACTGTGTGTATGATGCGGGTGTGGTGGATATCGACGTGCTGTTTGGCTATCTGGTAACAAACGTGTCCAAGGAAATCTTCATGGACAACTCACGTCAGTACGGCAACGGACTGGTGAAGTTTGAACCCAATGACCTGAATAAAGGGAAGGCTGTGGATTTGAGACTGCTCACAGAGGAAGAGGCCCAGCTCGTCAGTGCAGCTTCGCAAAGGTTGCTGTGTCAGGGTATCGAAGATGAAATCATCCTCCTGCTGGACAGCTTCTTCAGGGAGAAATTCACGGACCGGAGAGTCTGCCTGGCATATTATTGGGGACAGTTGCATGATTTGGGACATCCCGATTCGAGCCCTATTGAGGAAAGCACACTGCCCACTCATGCCAAACAACTCATCTTCCCCAATCTCTTCAGCTACACTGCTCAGGATAATGTAGCAGAGGCATTGGCGGTACACGAAGATGAAACTTAGGTGGAAAGGCCGAAAAAACGAAGCAAGGTTACTTTGCAAAGTATCGTTGGATACTTTGCGATTTATCCTTGGATACATTGCCAAGTATCCAAGGATACTTTTTCGAGCCAAATTTTTGCAGTGCTCAGCATGATAAACGAAAAAAGAGAGGAATGTTCCTCTCTTTTCTTGTCTTGAGCCGATAGGGGGACTCGAACCCCCGACCCACGCATTACGAATGCGTTGCTCTACCAACTGAGCCATATCGGCGAAACCGACGGCAAAGGTAATACTTTTTTTTGGATTGCCTTGGAATGCTGTGGGGAAAATGTTGTGTGGGGATGCAAGTTTGTGTTCACGGCTGGCCTGGAGCGATAGACGGGACTCGAACCCGCGACCCTCGGCTTGGGAAGCCAATGCTCTACCAACTGAGCCACTATCGCAGTGTTTTCTTTCTGCAAAGATACACCTTTTATTTGAATACGGGACAAGAAAGGCGGAAATTTCTTGGTACATGCGGCAGCTTTAGTCGGCTTGTCTGCCCAGAGGATGCCTTTTCGTGCACCAAGGTTCCTTTGCCTTATTGTGCCTCTGGTTCGGTGGGTGCAGGCTTGACGGCTGTTACGGTGATAATGCCTTGACTGACCTGGAAAGAGATTTCGAGGGTGGAGAAGGGTAGCACATAGGTGCGTGTGGGGTCGTCCTGATAATGTGGGCGAGGGTCGGAAGCCAAGATGGCACGCAGGCTCTCACGCTTGGGTTGGGGGATGAGACTCTCCAACTGGTGAGGAATCTCCACTTGCAGAGGTTCGATGGTCTCGTTCTGTTCCTGCGCAAAGCCGCCGCTTGCCTCGGGATGACAATCCACGTAGGGCAGATAAGGTTTGATGTCGAGGATGGGTGTGCCGTTCATCAGGTCGGCTCCATCCACTTCGATGACAGGACCTTGAGGCGTGTGGAGGTCGATGGAGAGAATACGCACGCAGGAAAGCCCGATATGGTTGGGACGGAAAGGGCTGCGGGTGGCCCATACACCCATGCGTCGGTTGCCGCCCAAGCGTGGTGGGCGCACTGTGGGACGCCAAGGTTTGCCGTCGTGAGCCTGACTGAAATCCCACAGAAGCCAGATGTGGCTGTAGCCTTCCAGTCCGCGCAGCGCATCGGCATTCCTGTATTCGGGAGTGAAGACGATGCGTGCAGGCAGTCCGCTCACCAGTCCGCTCTGGCGAGGAACCCCAAACTTGGTGGGGAAATCAGTATGTATGTGTGCGATGATATGCATAGCAGGAGACTATTTGCTGCTCTTCAGGAAGCGCAGCATGTAGAGCACTCCGGCTGTGGTGAGGCCGAAGGGAAATGCCCACCATACACCCGTCACTCCCCAGTGACAGGGGAAACTGAACAGGTAGCCCAGCGGGAGAGAGACGATGAAATAGGCAAAGAAGGCTATCCATACCATGGGTTTCACGTCGGCCATTCCACGAAGGGCGTTGGCAAAGACGCATTGCATGGCATCACTATACTGGTAGATGCACAGGGGGATGACGAGTGAACTCACCATCAGACAAACCTCAGCATCGTGGGTGAACCATGCCCCCAGGTGGTGGCGAAGCAGGAAGATGGGGATAGCCAGCACGGTGCCCATGATCCATGTGAGATGCAGACCGGCAAAGGCCACGTTGCGCGAGTCGGCTATACGGTCTTTTCCGCGGAAGTAGCTTACGGCAATGGCCACGGCAGCTGCCATGCCGTAGAAGAGCATGAAGCAGAGTTGGCTGATGGTGATTACTATCTGATGGGCAGCCAGTTCGGTGCTTCCCAGCCATCCGATGTAGAAAGCGCTCAGGCTGAATGATGCGCTCTCCATACCCATCTGCATCATGACCGGCAGTCCCAGATGAGTGAGCTCACGCAGCGAAGCACGCTCCACGCGGGCTTGGGCGTAACAGTCGCGATGCTCGCTGTATCGACGTGTGTGGCGGAACACAAGCACCATCGTCACCCACATGGCTATACGGCTCAGCAGAGTGGAGATGCCTGCACCCAGGAGTCCCATCTCGGGACAGGGGCCAACGCCGTAGATGAGCAGCCAGTTGCCTATGATGTTCATCACGTTGCCACCCAGCAGCACCCACATGGGCAACTTGGTATCCTGGATGCCATCGGAGAACTGCTTGAAGGCATTGAACAACATCTGTGGCAGAACACTCAGCGTGAGCACCAGCAGATAGGGTCTCATGAGCGGGATAAGATGTGTGGGCAGTCCCACACGGTCCATAAACAAAAAAAGCACAGCCATAACTGCCATCAGCGCGCTCGCCATCAGGGTGTTGGCAACAAGGCCGTTTTTCAGTTTGCCGCCTATAAGGTGGCTGTTGCCCTGTCCCAGCAGAGCGCCCACTACAGGAGTGAGTCCGTAGGAGAACCCCATTCCCGCTATGAGCACCATGCCCATGATGTTGTTTACGAAGCCCGCTGCAGCCAGTTCGTCTGTGCCGTAGTGACCTATCATCAAAGTATCAGCAAAACCCATTACGATAGTGCCCAGCTGGCCTATCATAATGGGTATGCCCAATTGTAACAGTTTAGGATAATGCTTGCAGTACTTTCCCTTCATCTTGAGTCTTTTTTGGTCGGTGCGGCTGGCTTGTGCCATGTCCGCTTGGCCTGCCCTTGGGGCAAAGCGGCTGCAAAGTTACTCCTTTCCTGCTTAATTACCAAATGTGAGTTGTCCGTCCTTGGCATCCACTCTGATGGGACGCTCGCGGTCGATGCCACCTCCCAGCAGTTTCTTGCTCAGGTCATTGAGCAGCAACCGCTGTATGGCTCTCTTCACGGGACGAGCACCAAAGTCGGGATCGTAGCCAGCGTCGGCCAGCAGGTTGATGGCCTCGTCGGTGAGTTCGAGCTTGATACCGTTCTGTGCCAGCATCTTGGTCACACCGCTTATCTGCAGCCTTACCACCTGACGAATTTCGCCCAGCGTGAGCGGCTTGAAGATGATGGTCTCATCGATACGGTTGAGAAACTCGGGCCGGATGGTCTTCTTCAGCAGCTCCAGTACCTGTCTCTTGGCCTCCTCCTGGTCCTTACAGTTCTGTATGATCTGGCTACCCAGGTTGCTGGTCATGATGATGATGGTGTTCTTGAAGTTGACTGTACGGCCCTTGGAGTCGGTCAGTCGTCCGTCATCAAGTACCTGCAGCAGGATGTTGAACACATCGGGGTGAGCTTTCTCTATCTCATCGAAGAGCACCACCTGATATGGTTTACGCCTTACAGCCTCGGTGAGCTGACCGCCCTCGTCGTATCCAACGTATCCTGGAGGCGCTCCGATGAGCCTGGAGACGCTGAACTTCTCCTGATATTCGCTCATATCTATTCGCGTCATCATCTGCTCGTCGTTGAACAGATAGTCGGCCAATGCCTTTGCCAGTTCGGTCTTTCCCACTCCGGTGGTACCCAGGAAAATGAAGCTTCCGATGGGCCTCTTGGGGTCTTGCAGGCCGGCTCTGCTACGTCTGACGGCATCGCTCACAGCCTGAATGGCTTCGTCCTGTCCTATCACACGCTTGTGCAGTTCCTCCTCCAGGTGAAGCAGCTTCTCGCGCTCGCTCTGCAGCATACGGCTTACTGGAATACCTGTCCAACGGCTCACCACATCGGCGATATCGTCGGCAGTCACCTCCTCCTTCACCATAGCTTCGGCTCCCTGCGTCTGATGCAGTTCATCCTGAATCTTCTTGATATCCTGCTCCAGCTGCTGCAGTTTGCCATAGCGTATTTCGGCCACTCGTCCGTAGTTGCCCTCTCGCTCGGCTTTCTCTGCCTCAAACTTGAGCTGCTCCATCTCCTGCTTATCCTGCTGAATCTTGTTGACCAGAGCACGTTCTCCCTCCCACTTGCTGCGGAAAGTCTTCTCCTGCTCCTGCAGGTCGGCTATCTCCTTGTTCAGAGCCTGTAGCTTGTCAGAGTCACCCTCACGCTTGATGGCCTCGCGCTCAATCTCAAGCTGCTTGAGTCGTCGGGTAAGTTCATCCAGCTCCTCGGGCAGAGAATCACGCTCCATACGCAGCTTTGCAGCTGCCTCATCCATCAGGTCGATGGCCTTATCGGGCAGGAAACGGTCGGTGATGTAACGTGTGGAGAGTTCCACGGCTGCTATGATGGCATCATCCTGTATGCGCACATGGTGATGGTTCTCGTAGCGCTCCTTCAGACCTCTGAGGATGCTTATGCTGGCGGCAGTGTCAGGTTCGTCCACCATCACAGTCTGGAATCTTCGCTCCAGAGCCTTATCCTTTTCGAAGTACTTCTGGTACTCGTCCAGTGTGGTGGCACCTATGCTGCGCAGTTCACCTCGTGCCAGAGCAGGCTTCAGTATGTTGGCAGCATCCATGGCACCTTCGCCCTTGCCGGCACCCACCAGTGTGTGTATCTCATCGATGAAGAGGATGATGCGGCCTTCGCTCTTGGTCACCTCGTTGACCACGCTCTTGAGCCTCTCTTCGAATTCGCCCTTGTACTTGGCTCCAGCCACCAGAGCACCCATATCGAGGCTGTAGAGCTGTTTGTCCTTCAGGTTCTCGGGCACATCGCCACGCAGTATCCTGTGAGCCAGACCCTCTACGATGGCTGTCTTACCAGTACCTGGTTCGCCTATCAGTATAGGGTTGTTCTTGGTACGACGCGACAGAATCTGCAGCACACGCCTTATCTCCTCGTCACGTCCTATCACGGGATCCAGTTTGCCTGCCCTTGCTTCATCCACCAGGTTACGTGCATATTTGCTCAGACTCTGGTAGGTGTCTTCGCTCGACTGGCTGGTCACCTTCTGTCCGCCTCTCAGTTCGCTCACTGCTTGCTTGAGATCGTCCTTGGTGAGTCCCATGTCCTTGAGAATCTTGCTGGCAGTGCAATCCACTTCGGCAATGGCCATGAGCAGATGCTCCACCGATACATACTCGTCACCTCCCTTCTGTGCCAAGTCTTCGGCTTTCTGCAGCACCTGACTTGACTGCTGGCTCAGGTAGGGTTGGCCTCCCTGCACCTTGGGCAGACTGCTTATCTGTGCATCCACGGCTTGCTGCACCGTGGTGGGGTTCATTCCCAGCTTCTGGAAGATGAACCGTGTGACCTCCTCGGCCACCTGCATCACGCCGCTCAGCAGATGCTCAGGCTCAATGGCCTGCTGCCCTTGGCGCTGTACGCGCTTGAGAGCTTCCTGCACTGCCTCCTGGGCTTTGATGGTGTATTTGTCCATGTTCATATCTTGTCTCCTTTCTTTTCTTTAATGTTTCTGCTATGATAGTTACAAGAAGCGTGCAAGTGGCTATACCTCAGACATTTTGGCGTATCATTGGACAGATTGTCGTAAAGCAGCCTGCACTCGCTTCTGTCCTATGGTACAAAGTGTCATGCCTCGCGCGCGTATTATATATATAATGTATAGGGCAAATGTCTGTGTGCGCTGGCATCCGCCGGAGAGTTCAGTAGCGAGGTGGCTTTTTTCTGTTTGCCGATTATAGGTTAAGGCAAATCCCGCTGCAGTGTGGTAGCTCTTGCCAGTACGGCAGTGGACGAACTTTCCCTCCTTTGAACGTGGGTGGGTCAGAATATATTTGTAACTTCGCAGGGGCAGACGTGTGTTGCTGATAAAAAACGAACCTCTATGAAACAGATTTTGTCCTTCGTCATTCTGCTCTTGTTTCCCTGCCTCATGGTACAGGCCAATGATGCGGTGTATTATGCTTCGGGCAGTTTTCTCTTTCCCACGCGGGAAACAGATATCTCAGTGAGCAAGGAGATACTGACCATCACCCTTCAGAAGGGCGATTATGCCAGTGTGGATGTCTATTATGAGTTTGCCAATCCAGGAGAAGCCAAGACGGTGCTGATGGCCTTTGACGCGGGAACAACCTATAATGTGTTTGCCCCCTTCAACCGCTCGGGAGTGCATCCCTTCATCAAGGATTTCACAGTGACCATGAATGACCGTCACATCGTACACCGTAATGCCGTGATAGCCGAACCCAGTGACGGAGGGAAGTCAGACACCCAGTGGGACTATACAAAACTGGATGTCAATGACTGGAAGGCTTATGGGGAAGTGTCTGAAGAGAAGTTGCCCATTGACGGATACCTCTATAATCCGCGCCTTGACAGCACCATCTCCTATTCCTATGCCTATTTCTTTGACGCACCTTTCCGCGAAGGGAAGAATGTGGTGCATCATACTTACCGCTATCATTTCAGTCAATACGTCGTGACCAACCAGTTTGAGTTGCCTTATTGCCTGGTTCCTGCCATTCGTTGGGCCAACGGGCAGATAGATGACTTCACGCTGCGCATCATCGACCGGCGTGGTGACGGGTTCTGCTTGGTTGACTCGGTGTTCAGTTCTGCGCCATTCCGTGCGGTGGAGGGAGAGTGCTGGCATCTGACAGATGTCTATTACAATGACCAGTATAAGTATGATGAATCATTGCTGTTGGCCAGCGAAAATGCCACTCTGGAATGGCATGCGCGCAATTTCAAACCCACTGACAATCTGGTGATGTGGGGTGGTGACTATGTGCGAACAGCCGGTTTCATGCGTCCTTATTCCAATCAGGGGTGGATGGTGGAAGATGACCATCACAAACTGGTAGGGTGCTATCTGGGTACCTGTGGCGATGATTATCTGGTGGAGGTGCAGGACTATGGCCTTGTGCCTCGCAAGGGACATTCTCTTGTCTATTACCGTGCCGAGGACGGGCGTGGTTGGCTGGTGATAGATGCCAGCCGCTACAAGGCTGTCAACCTGCGCCAGCAGCCGTCGAACAAGTCACCGGTGGTGGGTACCATCACTTGTGACGGCGATGGCATCCCAGAGGCTTATCCTTGCTTGGGACTGGTGAATGATCTGGACAGAAGCCTCTATAAGTATTGGTACCGCGTGCGTGTGGGAAACAAGACGGGCTACGTGAACGCAAGTCTGATGCTGTGGAGGCCTTTCTTCTAAATGTTCTGCATCCTCTCCAGCGCAATGGCTATCTCTTGAGCCACTCGTGTTACATAAGGAACGATGATGTGGCACTGCTGCTGGTCTTCTATCAGTCGGCGGGCTTCCTCAAATTCCCACCACAGGCGGTGGTGCTGCTCGGGCAACGTATGCCGCTCGGGCTCCTGTCCGCGGCGGTGTACAGTGAACTCGCTAAGCACGCTCACCGGGCCTGGAATCTCTATCCATCCGTCTTCACACTGTATGCATCCATGACTCCATCCGTCGGAATCCTTCGAGGCCGACAGAGTGGCTACACTGGTGGGGTAGTGACACACGAGCGTGCCACTGAGGTCGATGCCGTTGAAACCCAGATTGCGCGCGTAGGCTACTGTTCTTGGGGGGCCAAAGAGACCGATGGTGAAGCAGAGGTTGTAGATGTTGAGGTCCATCATGCTGCCGCCTGCCATCTGAGGGTCAAAGACGGGTGTCATCTCGCCCTTCAGGTAGCGGTCGTAGCGTGAACTGCGTTGGGCGTAGTGTCCCATCACCATGCGCGGTGTTCCCAGTTCCTGTACCACCTGCTGCAACTGGCGGTAGAGCGGATTGTATAGCAGGCTGAAGGCAGGCAGACAGTACACACAGTGCTGGATGGCACAGTCTATCAGCTCCTCCATCTCCACTCTGGTGACCGTGATGGGCTTCTCCACCAGCACGTTGTGACCGCTCTGCATGGCTTTCAGAGCATATTCGTGATGCACGTGGTTGGCATTGGCCACATACACATAGTCGGCTTCTGCCTCCTGGAGCATGCGGTCGTAATCGGTGAAGACAAACCCGTTGGGGGCATATTTCATGCACAGGTCGATGGCATGTTCCACGCTCTTCTCGCGTGCATAGATGCCTGTCACCTCTATCTTTCCCTCAAACTCCTGGCTCAGCATCTCGAGCACTTCGCCCACTATCTTGCCTGTTCCGGCTATGCTTATTTTCATCCCTTTCGTTGTTAAAATGGTGTGTGCAGACCTTCCAAAAGCCTGCTTCCAAGGCAAAATTACAGAATTATTCTCACAAAACAGCCTTGTGGAGCCTCAGAAAGCGCCCTTCCCATGCTTTTGCAGGCCGCTTCAGCAGTCCTTCCAGCCCAATCAGAGCCTTCGGACAGCCTCCTGAGAGCGCTTTCGGAGTAAAAAGAAAGTAAAAGTGAGGCTGTTGGGAAGAAAAGTGCTAAATTTGCTGTTGGGTAATGTAATATGATATAAGGAAATGAGAAGGATAATGTATGTTATTCTGGCGTGCTCTCTCGCGGCTTTTGCATACGGAGTGGTGACTGATTGCGGGCTTTTGATAACGGGAGGGTCAGTCCTGTCGGCTTGTACGGTAGGCTCTCTGGTGGGTGACTCAATACGCAGAAAGGAGCCTGTATCGCGTGGGCTGCTGGGTGGACTGATCTTTTTCGAAGTGCTCAGCCTGGTGCTTATGGGGCTTTTCATGGCTGATTATTTCCTGGAATACAGTCTCCTGCCTGTTTCCATGCCAGAGTCTGTGATAGGACTCTTTGTCTATTCCTCCATCTCGGTCGTGCTCGGTTTGGGACTTCTTTGGTACTACTGCAGGAAGGGCGGAAAGGGATAGTATGGGCTGTTCTTTTGCACAGGAAGAACCGTAGGACTAAGACAATAAAGATAAAACAATGCGGCACACTTGCCTGATGAAAGGCTTGTGTGCCGCATTTGTTCTTGTTCTGTGCGATGCGGAGTGGTTCTCGGTTCAAGGGGTGATGAACGAGAACCGCTCCGCTGCTGTTTTCCGTTTAGCGGATGAAGAGCATTTCGCGGTACTTGGGCAGAGGCCACAACTCATCATCAACGATGAGCTCCAGTTTGTCCACGTGGTAACGGATGCTCTCGAGCAGGCATGCCACTGTATCGTGATAGGCGATGGCCTTGTCGCGCTCGCTGGTGAGCTTGTTGGCCACCTTGCGTGCGTTCACCAGTTTCTCCACATTCTCGGTGATGAAGCTGCTGTGCTCGCTTATCTTCTGTATGAGCACCATGTTGTTGGCACTCACTTTCTCGGCGATGGCAGGCGGGAAGATTTCCTTCACCTTGTGCACGTTGTCGATGAGCTGGCTCTGATAACGTGTGGCCACAGGGATGATGTGGTTGAGGCAGAGGTCGCCGAAGATGCGTGCCTCTATCTGTATCTTCTTGGTGTAAGTCTCCTGCTTGATTTCCAGTCGTGCCTCCAGCTCGGTCTTTGAGAGCACATGCATGCTTTCAAACATCTTGATGCTCTCGGGCGACACATAGTTGTCCAGCATGAGCGGAGCGCTTGACTCCACGTCCAGACCACGCTTGGCTGCTTCCTCTTTCCATTCGTCGCTGTAGCCGTTGCCCTCAAAGTGGATGGGCTTGCAGGTTTTCAGGTCCTGACGCAGTACCTTCACGATGGCCTTTGTGGGCTCTGCACCGGCTGCGATGAGTGCATCCACACGGGCCTTGAAGTCGGTGAGAGTCTCGGCCACTGCTGTGTTGAGCACTATCATGGCAGCTGCACAGTTGGCCTGAGAACCTACAGCGCGGAACTCGAAGCGGTTGCCTGTGAAGGCGAATGGCGATGTGCGGTTGCGGTCAGTATTGTCCAGCATCAGTTCGGGTATCTGGGGGATGTCGAGGCTGAGTGCCTGCTTGCCTGCCAGATTGAACAGCTCGTCGTCATCGGTCTGCTCCAGTTTCTGCAGCAGTTCGGTGAGCTGCTTGCCCAGGAAGCTTGAGATGATGGCTGGAGGAGCCTCGTTGGCACCCAGACGATGGGCGTTGGTGGCACTTATGATACTTGCCTTGAGCAGTCCGTTGTGGCGATACACAGCCATGAGCGTCTCTACGATGAAAGTCACAAAGCGCAGGTTGTCCATCTGGGTTTTGCCGGGAGCATGCAGCAGGATGCCTGTGTCGGTAGCCAGAGACCAGTTGTTGTGCTTGCCCGAACCGTTGATGCCGGCAAAGGGCTTCTCATGCAGCAGGCAGCGGAAGCCGTGCTTGCGTGCCACTTTCTTCATCAGGCTCATGATGAGCATGTTGTGATCTACTGCCAGATTGGTCTCCTCGAAGATGGGAGCCAACTCAAACTGGTTGGGAGCCACCTCATTGTGACGAGTCTTGCAGGGGATGCCCAACTCCAGAGCCTGTATCTCGAGATCCTTCATGAAGGCAGCCACACGCTCGGGGATAGAACCGAAGTAGTGGTCATCCATCTGCTGGTTCTTTGCGCTGTCGTGGCCCATCAGTGTTCGTCCGGTCATCAGCAGGTCGGGACGAGCTGCATAGAGTCCTTCATCTACCAGGAAGTACTCCTGCTCCCATCCCAGATTGCTCACCACCTTCTTCACATCGGGGTAGAAGTAGTGTGCCACTTCGGTAGCAGCCTTATCCACAGCCTTCAGAGCCTTCTTCAGGGGAGCCTTGTAGTCAAGAGCTTCGCCGGTGTAGGAGATGAACACGGTGGGAATCATCAGCGTATCGCCTATCACGAATACGGGGCTGGCAGGATCCCAGGCGCTGTAGCCGCGTGCTTCGAAGGTGCTGCGTATGCCGCCGTTGGGGAATGAGCTGGCATCGGGTTCCTGCTGCACGAGCTCTTTACCAGTGAACTCCTCAATCATTCCACCCTTCCAGTCGTGCTCCACAAAGCCGTCATGCTTCTCGGCAGTTCCCTCGGTGAGGGGCTGGAACCAGTGTGTGCAGTGTGTGGCACCCAACTCCATGGCCCACTTCTTCATGCCTTCGGCTACAGCGTTGGCTGTGGCCATGTCGAGCGAAGAGCCGTTGTCCATCACGTCGCACATCTTGTTAAAGACGCTGACGGGCAGATACTTGTACATCTTCTGTCGGTTGAACACGTACTTGGCAAAGTATTCGCTGGGGCGCTCTTTGCGGTTGGGTACTTCGATGGCCTTCTTTCCGAAAGCCTCTCCCACTACCTGAAATCTTAAAGTACTTGACATAAAACCTGTGTGTATTAAGTGTATGTTTATCTTCTCTTGCTATCTCTCTTGTTCTCTAATGCAGCCACTTGGTGAGCCGCTCCATCGCCCGTTCGCAGTCGGAGCGGTCTCCGAAGGCTGTCAGACGGAAGTAGCCCTCGCCGCTTGGGCCGAATCCCACGCCTGGCGTACCCACTATGTGGGGGCCGTGCAGCAGTTGGTCAAAGAACTGCCAGCTGCTGGTTCCCTCGGGTGTGCGCAGCCAGATGTAAGGGGCATTCACACCTCCGTAGGCCTGCAGGCCTGCTGCTGACAGGGCATCGAGCATGATGCGGGCGTTCTGCATATAGTATTGTATGGTGGAGCGTACCTGCTCCTTGCCCTCGGGCGAATAGGTGGCCTCGGCGGCACGCTGCTGTATGTAGCTCGTTCCATTGAACTTCGTACACTGTCGTCTGTTCCACAGGGCGTTGAGTGCTACGCGCTCACCTGTGTCGGCCACAGCGGCTGTGAGCTCCTTGGGAACTATCGTGTAGCCGCATCTTACGCCGGTGAAGCCTGCTGTCTTGCTGTAACTGTGGAACTCGATGGCGCACTGCTTGGCCTTGGGAATCTCGTATATGGAGTGGGGGATACCTGGCTCCTGTATGTAGGCTTCGTAGGCTGCATCATACATGATGATGCTGTCGTTCTTGATGGCATAATCCACCCACCGCTTGAGTTCCTGCTTGGTGATGACGGTACCTGTGGGGTTGTTGGGGTAGCACAGATAGATGACATCCACCCGCTGGTCGGGCAGAGCAGGCGTGAAATTGTTCTCCGCGTTGCAGGGACAGTAGATGATATTGCTCCAGCCGTTGTCTGTGAGTGTGCCCGCACGTCCGCACATCGCGTTGCTATCCACATATACAGGATAGATGGGGTCGGTCATGCAGAGCGTGTTGTCCAGTCCCAGTATGTCGCCTATGTTGCCTGTGTCGCTCTTGGCACCATCGTTGATGAACACCTCCATGGGGTCAAGATGGATGCCGCGAGGCTGGAAGTCGTTCTTGATGATTGCCTCGCGCAGGAACTCATAGCCGTGTTCGGGCCCGTATCCACGGAAGGTCTTTTCCGATGCCATCTCATCGGTGGCCTTGTGCAAGGCGGCTATCACGGCAGGTGCCAGAGGCTGTGTGACGTCGCCTATGCCCAGTCGGATGATGTCGGCATCGGGGTTGGTGACGCGGAAGGCGTTCACTTTGCGGGCGATGTCGGTGAACAGGTAGCTCACGGGGAGCTTGAGGAAATTTTCATTGACCAGTGCCATAGTGCTTCATTTTATCAGTTTGCTGTTGGCAGTAAGATGTCTCCCTCAAAGACGGTGACCGCCGGACCTGTCATCATGATGTGTCCGTTCTGCTCGTTCCACTCTATCTCCAGTGTGCCGCCATCCATCTCCACGCGGCTCTTGCGTCCGCTTCGTCCGGTCAGGCAGGCTGCCACGGCTGTGGCGCAAGCGCCTGTTCCGCAGGCCAGTGTGATGCCGCTCCCGCGCTCCCATACTCTCATGCGCAGCGTCCCGTCGGCCTTCACCGACACGAACTCTATGTTGCAGCGCTCGGGGAAGATGGCATCATGCTCCAGCCTCCGGCCTTCGGTGGCCACATCGATGCTGGTGGCATCGGGCACGAAGCATACAAAGTGCGGGTTGCCCATGCTGACGAATGTACCGCAACGCCCGCTCACCAGTCCGTCGGTCATACTTCCGTCGGCGGTGGCCAGCAGGTGCTTGCTGCTCAGGATGGGAGTGCCCATATCCACCGTAGCGCTCTCCACCTCGCCGTTGGCGTTCGGGTGCAGGGTGATGAGCTTGATGCCCGACAGGGTGTCAATGGCTATGTCGGTCTTGCTTGTGAGCTTGTGGTCATATACGAACTTGGCCACGCAGCGCACTCCATTGCCGCACATCAGGGCTTCAGAGCCGTCATTGTTGAAGATGCGCATGCTGAAATCGGCCTCGGGCACCGGGCTGTCACCTATCAGGATGAGTCCGTCGGAACCGATGCCAAAGTGCTGTCTGCTCCACTCGATGCTGGCTTCTGCAGGATCTGGGATGCTGTTCTGCGGGGTATAGACGTAGATGTAATCGTTGCCTGCTCCGTGCATCTTGGTGAAGTGAATGTGCTTGCTCATATCTCCCATTTGTCTTATTGCCTTATTTCAAGCGCAAAGGTACGGCATTTTGTCAATATACGACGTATGTTTTATAGAATTATTTTAGTAAAAGAAGCGAAATGCTTTCTTTTTGCATCGTGCTTCTTTGGATTTGCTTACTTATTGCTCTTTCTCTTGCAGTCTTCTGCTTGCTTTCTGTCAGCAGGCTTCTCACGCGCGCGTATTATATATAATGTATAGATGGCCGGTGTATGGGGCGGTGGGGGAATGTGCTCCCCTGGTGCCTCAGTCGATAAAGCGTCGTGTGAGCGGTGCAAACTCCTCGATGCGTCTGTCGCGCAGGAAGGGCCACCAGCGGCGCACGTTCTCGCTTCGCTTCATGTCTATATCCACCACCGTCACCTCTTCCTCGGTCTGGCTGGCCTGGTGCAGAATCTCTCCCTGCGGACCGGCCACGAAGCTGCTGCCCCAGAACTGTATGCCGTTGGTCTGCTGGCTGGGGTCGGGCTCGTAGCCCACACGGTTGACGCTCACCACAGGCAGACCGTTGGCTACGGCATGCCCGCGCTGTACCGTTATCCATGCTTCACGCTGGCGTGCCTGTTCGTCGGGAGTGTCGGTGCTCTCAAATCCGATGGCAGTGGGGTAGATGAGCATATCGGCACCCTGCAGCGCCATCAGTCTGGCTCCTTCGGGGTACCATTGGTCCCAGCAGACCTGCACGCCCAAGCGGCCCACGCTGGTCTGTATGGGGTGGAAGCCCAGGTCGCCTGGCGTGAAGTAGAACTTCTCGTAGTAGGCAGGGTCATCGGGGATGTGCATCTTGCGGTAGCGTCCGGCGATGCTTCCGTCCTTCTCAAACACCACGGCGGTGTTGTGGTAAAGGCCGGCCGCACGTTTCTCAAACAGGCTGGTCACCAGCACGATGCCATGTTGCTTGGCCAGCGAAGCGTAATGCTCGGTGACGGGACCGGGGATGCTCACCGCCAGGTCGAAGTTGTCGGTGCTCTCCACCTGGCAGAAGTAGAGGCTGTCATGCAGCTCCTGCAGCACCGCCAGTTCGGCTCCCATGGCTGCAGCCCGTGCTATGTTCTCTTCCAGATGCTTTCTGTTGGCCTGCACATCCTCGGTGCAGCGCAGTTGTATGATACCTGTTTTCATGTCTTAAGTATTGGGGAATTGCATGGTGCAGCAGTGCAGGCTGCCATGCTGTATGATGAGTGGACGGCAGTCTATGCCGATGATTTCGTATTCGGGGAAAGCCTGCTGCATGCGGCTGACGGCCTCCTGGTCGGTGGCCGGAGTGCCGTAGGTGGGCAGCAGAATGGCTCCGTTGACAAACAGAAAGTTGGCATAGGTGGCTGGCAGCCGGTTGCCCTCATCGTCGAAGGCCGGTTCGGCCATGGGCAGAGGCAGCAGGCGGTAGGGTGCTCCTTCGTGGGTGCGCATCGCCTTCAGTTCCTCCTCCATGAGATGAAGTTCCTGGTAGTGCTCGTCGGCTGTGTCGGTGCATTGCACATAGGCGATGGTATCGTGCGGACAAAGGCGTGCAAGTGTATCCACATGTCCGTCGGTGTCGTCGCCAGCCAGAGTGCCGTGGGTGAGCCAGAGTACTCTGTGGGCATGCAGGGAAGCCTTGAGCCGCTCCTCTATCTGCTCCTGTGTGAGGGGCTGGTTGCGATGGGGGGCCATCAGGCACTGCTGTGTGGTGAGTATGGTGCCATGTCCGTCGCTCTCGATGCTGCCACCCTCGAGCACAAAGTCCAGATGATCCTCGTAGGTACCCTCTATGGCTCCCTGCTGCATGAGTGTGCGGCAGATGCGGTTGTCCTTCTCGGCGGCGAACTTCATGCCCCATCCGTTGAACTGGAAGTCCAGCAGGCGGCGCTTGCCATCGGCCTCCAGCAGCGTGATGAACCCATGGTCGCGTGCCCAAGTGTCGTTGGTGGGCATCTCGCAAAGGCTTACTCTGCCCATTTCCTCGCTGCTCAGTCGGCTTTCGAGCAATGCTCTCACTCGTGCGGGATGCGGTGTCACCACCAGCAGATTTTCCCTGCTGGCGATGGCCTGACTCATGTTCAGGTAGCACTCAGTCACTTCGTTCAGGATGGGCAGCCAGTCGGTGTCCTCGTGAGGCCAGGTCAACTGCACGCCCCATTGGCTGTTCCATTCCGCTGGCAGCCAGGTGGTTTGCTCTCTTGATGCTGTCATGTTGTGTCGGGATGCCCTCTCCTTGCCGAGGGCAGTCTTGTTTACGAGTGCAAAGGTAGGTTTTTTCGGCGGGATGGCAGTACGGGCGGGCAAAATAATGAGAGAATAAATAAAGCTAACTCGCTCTAAATTGGACTTTGATTGAAAATCAAGAAGTTGGGCGTTTGCCTATATTATATAGGTAACAATATGGAAACGAGCGGACTTCTGCTCGTTTCTGTATTTTGCAATATGCAAAGAACGCCTTAATTCGGGGACAAAGATACGATATTTTTCTAAATCTCGCATAGCTTACAAGGAGAAAAACTTGGAAATTAGAACTTTTTACGTTAAAATCCATATTTGACAAGCAGATTTTGAAGAAAATATTTGGAGTTTCCAATAAAAAAGAGTATTGTTTGCAGCAACAAATCCCACCACGCCTCTCAACGATGCGTACCACGGTGGGACTTCGCTTTTTATAAAGGGTATATGGATTACGACAAACAACCGATAAACGTAGATGAACAGGTTGCCTTGCTCCAGAACAGAGGGCTGGTGATAGAAGAGAGAGCCTGCGTAATAGGCAAACTGGAGAACGAATGCGTAAAGGCATTCCTCGACCACGAGGAAGAGATTCTTGCCGGCACCTTCGAGGGAGCCCTCATCGACCACATCTCGGAGCACGAGCGCAATGCCTACATCACCTGCACTCAGGTTTCGAGAAAGAAGATTTATGCCAGCAAGCCCGTTCTCGACATCGAGCTTTCGGGTTACAAGATCATGGCTACGCTGATGGAGGTATTCATCGATGCCGCCGTCAACCCGTCCCGTTTCTACTCCAAGCAGCTTCTGCGCCGGGTAAGCAGCCAGTACGATATCGAGAACGAAAGTCTGGAAGAGCGAATCATGGCAGTATTGGATTACATCAGCGGCATGACGGATATCTATGCCTTAGATATTTATCAGAAGATCAACGGAATAAGTCTGCCGATAGTATAGAAACAAAACAGGCGTTTCTTATATTTTTGCGTAAAAGTGTGTTAAATAAAGAAAGATAATAGGAAGAAGAATGCAATAATGGGGGGAGAATAATGTTTTATAAATAGAGGATGGGCAAAGCGCCTATCATGTATAACTCATAAAAACAACAGTTTATGAAAGCAAAGATTTACTTT
>UQST01000045.1 GCA_900543815.1 uncultured Prevotellaceae bacterium | reverse complement strand
AAAGTTGCCATCAACGCAATACTGAGCAATAAGTTCCGCTCCTTCCTCAGCATGCTGGGAATCATCATTGGAGTGGCTGCCGTCATCATCATGATGGCCATAGGACAAGGCTCCAAGCAGAGTGTGAGGGCTGAGTTGAGCAAGATGGGAACCAATCTGCTCACCCTTCGCCCGGGTGCTGACATGCGAGGCGGAGTGCGCCGTGATCCCAGTTCGATGCAGACTCTCAAGATGGCCGATTACCAGAGCCTGCTCTCTGATGCCACGCTGGTAACGCACATCAGCCCTGAAGTGACCAGTAGTGGACAGGTCATCTATGGTGCCAACAACACCACCACATCGCTCTACGGAGAGTCGCCCGAGTATCTTGACATCAAGCTCTGGACAGTGGAGGAGGGCGATTGCTTCAATGAGGAGGATGTGAAGAAGAGTGCCAAAGTGTGCGTTGTCGGGCGCACCATAGTGAAAGAACTCTTCGGTGACAAGGATGCTCCCTGTGTGGGCAAGACTATCCGCTTCAAGAGCATACCGTTCCGCATCGTGGGAGTATTGAAGGCAAAAGGCTACAACTCATGGGGTATGGACCAGGACAATGTGATTATCGCACCCTATACCACCGTGATGAAGCGTATAGCCGCACAGACCTATTTCAACAGTATCAACATGAGTGCCTTGAGTGAGGACCTCAGTGATGCGGCCATCGAAGAGATAACGGGTATCATCAGGCACAACCATAAGTTGAAGGACGATGCTGAAGACGATTTCACCATACGCTCGCAGCAGGAGATGATGGAGACTATGGGAAGCACCATGGACACTATCACCATCATCCTGGTAGTGGCGGCAGCTTTCTCGCTGCTGGTTGCTGGCATAGGCATCATGAATATCATGCTGGTGAGTGTGACAGAGCGTACCAAGGAGATAGGACTGCGCATGTCGGTAGGAGCACGCGGGGTGGATATCCTGAGTCAGTTCCTCATCGAGAGCATCATGATATCCCTCACGGGAGCAGTATTGGGAGTGGCATTGGGCTACGGAGGCAGTTGGATAGCATCCACATTCTGCGGTCTGCCCAGCGATGTGCCCTTCTGGAGTGTGGGCGTGAGCTTCTGCCTGTGTGCATTCATCGGAGTGTTCTTCGGTTATGTGCCTGCCCGCAAGGCTGCCCGAATGGACCCCATCGAGGCTATCAGATATGAGTAACCCGCGAGCGGGTGCTCTGACAGGGACAGACCAACAGATTGTAAACTTCTAAATATAAGGAAAAGGACAGAGACTGAATGGCTAAGGACGAGAGTCGGCACCATATACTGGAAATCATGATTCACATTATGGCGTGGATGGTGATTTTCTTCTTCCCGCAGATGATGTTCGTGCGGGAAGAAGGCTTTGTCGGTGTCTTGTCCCACGCGATGCCCTTGCTTGTCAGTCCCGCTCTGCTTGCCATTGTCTTCTATGTCAATTACATCTGGCTCGTACCCAAGTATCTAAGGAATCACAATCTGCGTCGGTTCGTCATGCTCAACCTTATACTCATCATTGCAGCGCAGACGGTCAACGGATTCTGGAACTATTCGTGGCAGATGAGAATTGAGCGTATCCAGATAGACAGGTGGGAGAGTGAGGGTATGGCAGACTCTTTGCTTCTGGCTCGTTACCAGCAGGTGGTGAAAAACAAGACCCGACGGGATAGCGTGGAACCCCAATCGCAGGCTCCCAGAAGTTATGTGTATGACGACGAGGAGTTTCGTGCATCGCGCGAACCAGGCTGTTATGACAGGATGCTACCTGAGTCTGGTCGCCGTCATTGGCGCTTCTTCGGTGCCACGAAGGGTAAAGTGTGGATAGACTTGGTCATTGCCGTGCGCGATTTCATGGTTTATCTGTTGCTGGTGGTACTGGCTGTGGTGCTCCACATGAGTTTCCGCTTCCGCAAAGCCAATATGGCACGCAAGCAGGCCGAACTTCGTCAGACGGAGACCGAACTGCAGAGCCTGAAGAACCAGGTGAGCCCTCATTTCTTGCTCAATACGCTCAACAATATCTATGCACTTGTCGTATTTGACCAGGGAAAGGCGCAGGAGGCCATCATGAACCTCAGCCGCCTGCTCAGCCACATGCTCTATCAGAACCGCGATGCCTATACCACCTTGGAGCGCGAGGTAGATTTCCTGCGCCGATATGTTGACCTCATGCGGCTCCGCATCTCACCCAGTGTGCGTGTGGAGTTTGTTGACAATATGCGCGAAAGCGGCTCCCTCCTCATAGCTCCCCTCATTCTCATCTCTCTGGTAGAGAATGCCTTCAAGCATGGAATAAGCGGCAATGAGGGATATGTGAGCATTCACATCACCGGTTCTGTGGATTCCGGGATAATCCATGCCGACATCCGCAACAGCAATCACCCTAAATCCACCGACGACAAAAGCGGTCATGGGGTGGGACTACAGTTGGTGAGACGCAGACTCGAACTGCTCTATCCTGGCAAGTTCAGTTGGGAGCAGGGAGTGGATGATAACAACGAATACTATTCATTACTAACCATTTATACAAGATGAACAAGATTACATGTGCCATCGTAGATGACGAACCTCTGGCAAGAGCCTTGCTCGAGAGCTATGTGCAGAAGACTCCCTTCCTCACCTTGAAGGGCCAGTATGACAGTGCGTCGTCTGCTTTGCGCGACCTTATATCCGACCCCGTTGACGTGGCTTTCCTCGATATCCAGATGCCAGACGTCGATGGCATGCAGTTCAGTCGCATGTTGCCCAGCCAGACAAGGGTCATCTTCACCACAGCGTTCAGCGAATATGCGGTCGAAGGATTCCGTGTCAACGCACTCGACTACCTGAAGAAACCCATCAACTACAACGAGTTCCTTGAGAGCGTAAACAAGGCCTTGGCATGGTTCACGCAGTCGAATGTGGTGTCGCATGACAATGGCAAGGACAGTGCAGGCTCCATGGGGACCGACAACTTCATATATGTAAAGAGCGACTACAAGCTTGTGCAGATTCCCTTGGACAAGATACTTTATGTGGAAGGCCTGAAGGACTACCTGAAGATTTACCTTGAAGGCTCCCGTCCAGTGATGACGCTCATGAGCATGAAGCTGCTGGAGGAGAAGCTTCCTTACCCCAGATTCATGCGCATTCACCGCTCCTATCTGGTGCAGATGAGCAAGGTGACCAGCATCAACAAGGGTGCCTTGAACATCGCATCGGAGCAACTGCCCATCAGCGACGGATATAAGGAGGAACTGCAGAAGTTCGTCTCCAACCATCTGCTCTGATTCACCCGCCTGGCCAAAGCCTGTGCCCGGTCTGCACGGAGCATTGCTCCGGGTGGAGGAAGTTACTGATAGAGGCCAGAGACAATATTGACACATCACAACAACACAAATAAAACAACACACAAACGATATGAAAAAGATTCTTTTAGCATTGTTCGCCCTGCTTTCTATTACAGCAGGAGCCAAATCCGACGTAGATTCCAAATACCTGGCAGGCGCTGTGCCCGAGGAGAACGGAATGGTGGTCTTCCGCAAGTCATTCCGCGTGCCTGGCAAGAGTCAGCAGGATGTGCTGGCCGGCGTAAAGGACTTCGTGGTCAATGACCTGGTGGGCAAAGGCATCGAGGGACTGCGTACCCGAGTGATATCAGATGGCCAGGAGGGCGGTCTGGTAGTGGCTCGTGTGGAGGAGTGGATGGTATTCAAGAACAAGCCTCTCTACCTCGATCGCACCCGCTTCCGCTATCAGGTGTCTGCCAAAGTGACCGGCGACAAGGTGGAGATGGAGATTTCCCAGATCTCCTACTACTATGCCGAGCAGACCGATGGCACCAAGGGAGAGTCGTACAAGGCCGAGGAGTGGATTACCGACCAGGCTGCCATAGCCAAGTCGGGCAAGAAACTCTATCCCCGCAGCGGCAAGTTCCGCAAGAAGACAATAGACCGCGCAGAGGAAATCTTTGCACTGGCTATCGACAAGTTCGAGGTCAAGCGCACCGTGGAGGTTCGCTCAGGAGTGGTGGTGACCGAGTAATGGTCGTCACAGAAAACCAATCTTGAATGCTCATGATGCAGACAAACAGACAGACAGACAGAGAAACAGAACTGGAGCGGATACGCCGCAAGAGGCGCAGGTTCAGTGACCATAAGGGGTTGAGGCAGGCTTTGAACATGATATTCCTGCTCTTGGCAGCTGTTGGTCTCGTGCTCTATTTTTGTTCGGATAATCATCACATAGCAGCCCTCGCTGTCATCGGCGTGGGCATGCTGTTCAAAGTGGGCGAGTTCTTTGTCCGCTTTTTCTTGTAAAGGAGGGAGATGCAGAAATTGATGAAAGTCAGATGCCTGACCCTCGTGTTGTGCTTCTTCGCCTGTTCCATGCAGATGGTGCTGGCGCAGCTTCCTTTGCGCAATGCCAACAACGCGGGTATAGGCAGCTCACAGGGTATGGAGGACGAACAGGAGAAGGCCAATCGTACCACTTGGGGACGCGATACCACCAAGCGAAAGAAGGCTAAGAAGATACCCGTGGGACAGTTCCAGTGGCGTGTGGATCGCAGGTTGGGAACGGTGATAGATGCCGAGAACAATGATACTGTGGTGCACAACTTCCAGAACTTCAACAATACAGAGGGCTATACGGGACACTATAACATCCTGGGCAATGCGGGTTCTCCGCGCGAGAGCCGTGTGTTCATGGAGCGTGAGGTGAACGATGATTTCCTCTTCGTGAAACCCTTCAGCTTCTTCCGCACGGCTCTGCAGGACTTCCGCTTCACTAATACGTTGAGTCCCGTAACCAACCTCGCCTACCACAAGTGCGGAAACAACCAGAACGGAGAAGACCGTGTGCGGGCCTATTTTGCCTCGAACATCAACAAGCTCTCCGGCCTGGGATTGAAGTTGGACTACCTTTACGGGCGCGGATATTACAACAGTCAGGCCAACAGTATGTTCGGTAGCACTTTCTACGGATACCACCGTGGAGAGCGCTACAACATACATGCCTATATCAACATCAACGATATGAAGATGGGTGAGAACGGCGGCATCGAGGATGACAACTATATCCGCAACCCGCAGAGCTTCCAGCAGAAGTACTCCAGTAAGGATATCCCCGTCATGCTCAGCCAGACGTGGAACCGCAATCATGAGCAGAACTTCTACCTCACACATCGCTACAACCTCGGTTTCTACCGCGATATAGAGGTGCCCGACTCGCTCAAACCCACTCCGCCATCGGAGAGCGAACTCCTCATGTCGCTGTCCGACAGCCTTCAGCAGGTGCTTCGCGAGGACAGCGTAGCACGCCAGGTGATGGTGGATTCGCTCATGAGGAAGTGGGAGAGCCAGCTTGTGACACCCCAGGAGTTCGTTCCCGTCACCAGCATCATACACACCTTTGATGCCCGCAGGCTCAGTCACAACTATGCCGCACACAGCACCCCCGACAGCTACTACACCAATCATTACTATGGCCAATGGAATGACGTGCTCGACAAAACCCGCTCCATGGCCGTGCGCAATACGGTGGGAGTGGCCCTGAGAGAGGGCTTCAACAAGTGGGCACAGATGGGTATCACGCTCTTCGGAACGCATGAAGTGCGCAACTATCGTATGGTGGATTGGCAGACTGAGCGCGATACCGTGGGGCAGCGCAAGTACGTGGAGAATGACATCTCGGTAGGTGGAGAGATAGCCCGAACGCAGGGTAAGCTCATACACTATAATGTGAACGGTGAGATTTGGCTTGTGGGAGAGCGCAGCGGAGACTTTGCCGTGGATGGAAACATCGACCTGGGAGTGCGCATGGGACGCAAGGACAGTCTGGCTGTCAACGTGCATGCCTACGTCAAGCACCAGACTCCCGACTTCTACTTCAGGCACTACCACTCGCAGAGCGCATGGTGGGACAACAGTCTGGACCGCGAACTGCGTACCCGCATAGAGGGAAGCCTGCGCCTGTGCAAGTTCGGTACCCGAGTCAATGTGGGCTTTGAGAATGTGGCCAATTACACCTACTTCGGCATGCAGAACACGCTGAAGGACAGCACTAAGGTGGGCAGCATCATCCCCGGAGACTATAGCCGTGCCGTAGCGGTAAGGCAGACGAGCGGCAGCGTGCAGGTGTTCAGCGCCACTCTGGCGCAGGACTTGAAGTTCGGACCCGTCCATTGGGACAGCGAAGTCACTTATCAGAAGTCCTCTGACAAGGTTGCCCTTCCCTTGCCAGACGTTACCCTTTACACCAACGTCTATCTCCTCTTCCGCCTGGCCAAGGTTCTGAGGGTGCAGTTGGGCGGCGACCTCCGCTACTTCACCTCCTATTACGCACCCGACTATTCCACTTCGGTGGGCCAGTTTGCCGTGCAGGACAATCAGAACGCGCGAGTGAAGATAGGCAACTACCCGATAGTGAATGTGTATGCAAACCTTCACTTGAAGCATTGCCGCCTTTATGTGGCTATGAACCACGTCAATCAGGGTACCGGGCATGCCTTCTGGGCACCTCATTATCCCATCAACCCACGCACGTTCCATTTCGGTGTGAGCTGGAACTTCTTCAATTGACCCGAGGGTAAAAGGCAGCAGCCAGGGGTGGGGTAGCCCCCTCTCTCTTATCATCCAAAAGGCATCCGCTGGTGTGCAGGCGCACATCGGCGGATGCCTTTATTGTTTCAGGACGGATATCTTGTTGTCTTCTGATGGATGTCTTACCGCTTTCTGATGTTTCCCGCCACCCTTCAGAATCCGTTCCGGAAGTATGGCGAAAGTCTTCTGGGTGCTTGGTGAAATCTCCGTTTGCAGTCTTTGGATGCACATACGCAGTCTTTGTATGGCCATCAGAAGGCTTTGTACGGCCATCCGCAACCTGCAAACGGAGATTTCTGCTTGCTGCCAGAATAATTCCAGCACGCTGCATCGGGCATCGCAGCGCGCTGCGATGCCCAACGGAGCGCATTGCGTAGCCCGGTGCAGCGCACTCCGTTTGTCCTGCGACCATGGGGCGAGACGGAGGGTAGGGTGGAGAGGGATGCCTGGGAGGGCGGAATCCTTTCAGTCCCAAGGGTTTCCTGCAAACGGGTTAAGATGCGGAGGAGTCGGGCCAAGACGGTTCCATTGCTCCCCAGAGAGAACTGTCCCGATGGGCTGTTACGCAAGGAAGGCATACGCTACAGCCCTGAGTGGGAGCTGACGTATGCCTTCCTGTTGTCTGTTGGCCTATAGCGGCCAGGCTGCGAGCGGCTTAGTCCTGTTTCTTCTCTGCCTCACGTGCATGGATGCTGCCCCAGAAGAGATTGTTGCAGAATGCCGTGATGGTGATGGCCGAGAATGTGAAGATCAGGTAGATGATGTATGACGCTATTATGGCGAGCGGCCACATGGTGGGTGTCATCACCGTATCGCCGGCCAGAGCGGCTTGCCAGGCTTGGGTGGATGCCATCGTCACGATGTTCATGGGGAATGTGCCGGCCAACATGATGAGCAGGTTGATCATGAAGAGCAGCAGACTGTAGGCCAGCAGGCTGCCGTAGTGCCTGAAGCCAGTGAGCCAGCCTGCGCGGCACACGGGAAGCGGACTGTCGCTGTATTCCACCTCCATCATCATCATCACCGAGGGCAATGCCACCAGCGCGAGAATGACCATCGCGGCCATTGCCATCAGTTTGCCGTGAGGCAGATATACCATCGCTGCCCACGTGCAACTGCCTATCACACAAATGATAAATACGAAGACTAACAGGCTCACCAGCGCCCTCACGCTGCGGTGGGCATCCATCCTCCAGCCCTCCAGCGGTTTGCGGCGTGGCACAAATCCCAGTTCGCGCCATTCGCAAAGCAGCCTGTCCAGTTGTCCTATAAAGATAATCAGCCCTGGGAAGGGCAGCACCAGGCTCAGCAGCACCGAGGGCCATGTGTGTGTCCACACCACCCCTGCGTGGTCGGCTGCCGTGCTCAGTCCCAGCTTGATGCACCTTGCATACGAGCGCGCTTCGCGCACCTTGATATGATTCTCTGTGTTTGTCTCCATCGCGTAGTAGCTTTATTTGGAGCAAAGTTACTGCTTTTCCCCCTTTCGCTGTTCTCTTTACGGCTAAAATGTGCGTGCCGGCCTTGGCTCTCTTGGCAAATACCCGTAAATTTGCATAACGAAGAATAGAGTCGCTTATGCAAACCCTTAACAATACTGAGCAGGAGATAAAGTGGGGCTTTATAGGCTGCGGTGAGGTCACCGAGAAGAAGAGTGGCCCGGCCTTTGCCATGATACCAGGCTCCAGCATACGTGCCGTGATGAGCCGAAGCAAGGAGAAAGCCCGGTCGTATGCCCAGAGGCACAATGTGGAGCGCTGGTACACCGATGCGCAGCAGCTGATAGATGACCCTGAGGTGAATGCTGTGTATATCGCCACACCGCCCTCGTCGCATGCCACTTATGCCATCATGAGCATGAAGGCAGGCAAGCCGGTGTATGTGGAGAAGCCGTTGGCAAGCAGTTATCTCGACTGCCAGCGCGTCAACAGGGTGAGTGAGCAGACCCAGGTACCCTGCTTCGTGGCCTATTACCGCCGCTGTCTGCCGTATTTCCTCAAGGTGAAGGAGCTGGTGCAGTCGGGTGCCATAGGCCGGGTCATCAATGTGCAGATACGATTTGCCGTGCCGCCACGCGACCTGGACTACAACAGCACCAATCTTCCATGGCGTGTGCAGCGTGATATAGCTGGCGGAGGCTATTTCTATGACCTGGCTCCCCACCAGATAGACCTGCTTCAGGAGCTCTTCGGTCCTATCGTGCAGGCCAAGGGCTATCGCACCAACCGCGGCGGTCTGTACGAGACCGAGGATTCGGTGAGCGCCTGCTTCCAGTTCCACGACGGCCTTCCCGGCAGCGGTTCGTGGTGCTTCGTGAGCCACGAGAGTGCACGCCAGGACCGCATCGAGCTTATCGGTGACCAGGGGCAGTTGTGCTTCTCGGTGTTTACCTACGACCCCATTGTGCTCCACAATGCGCAAGGACGGCAGGAGATAGTGGTGCCCAACCCGCCCCATGTGCAGATGCCGCTCATCGAACAGGTGGTTCGCCATCTGCAGCATCGTGGTTCGTGCACGGCCGACAGCATCAGCGCCACCAGCGTCAACTGGGTTATGGACCGCATCCTGGGCAAGATTTAGACTCCCCCTATACATTATATATAATACGCGCGTGCGCGTGAGGGAGACCACTGAGTTTCCCCGCCTGCCTGCGCCATACGTCAGCACACTTATGGAAAATGTGACCCATCTCTTCATCGACTTCGATGATACACTCTATGATACACATGGCAATGCCATCATCGCCTTGGGCGAACTCTTCGACCACTTCCATCTCCAGCGGCACTTTCCCAGTGTGGAGGCTTTCACAGTGCCTTACTGGCAGACCAACGGTGAACTGTGGGAGCAGTATTCGCATGGTGAGATTGACCGCGATTACCTCATAGTGGAGCGCTTCCGCCGCCCGCTGGCTTTGGGTAAGGGGCTTGAACCTACGCGCGAGTTCTGCCTCGAGGTGAGTGACTACTTCCTGTCCCTGTGTGCGGTGAAGCCTGGGGTAGTGGAAGGGGCGCACAGCCTGATGGATTACTTGGCGGAGCGGGGCTACAGGATGAGCATTTGCAGCAATGGGTTTCACGAGGTGCAGTACAGCAAGCTGCGTGCCAGCAACCTCTTCGATTACTTTGACCATATCATCCTGAGCGAGGATGCCGGGGCCAACAAGCCCAGTGCCGCTTTCTTTGATTACGCTTTCCGCGAGACAGGCGCAACGCCCGAACATACCGTGATGATAGGTGACAATCCCGAGACAGACATTCACGGAGCGCACGATGCCGGGCTGCGCACCATCTATCTGCGCCGACCCGATGCCGGCACAGAGCAGCTCCCTTGGGCTGACCACACGGTTACCCGCCTGGAGGAGATAAAGGCATTGCTTTAGTCAGCTTGTTCTTACTGGAACTCTACAGGGCAGCGAATGAAGGCGAGTTGTCCTGCTGGAATTGTTGTATCATGCCAACTGTGGCTGTGTAAAGCAGACGGGGATGGAAGGCTTTGCGGGTGTCGGATGGGTGCTTTGCGGGTGACGATGGAACGCAAAGCGTGTGACGAATGGGTGTCTAACTTGTGGTTGATGGGTATTTGGCAGGTGTAGGACAGATGCTCAGCGAGTGTCTGTTGTATGCTTTGCTAATGGCAGAATCCGGCAGATGCCTTTTGTTCTTCTGATAATATTGATTTGCTGTTCGAGCCGCTATTCTTCGCAGCCGAAGATGATGTTTTCCATGTTGATGTCGTGTGCCTCGTGGGGCACTTCGGGAAGCATCTGGAAGGGGAAACAAAGTCCGGTGAGGTGTGCAGCGGGCATGCGTGTGAGCAGTCGGTCATAATAGCCTTTACCCCGTCCAAGCCGGTGTCCCTCGCTGTCGAATCCCATTCCGGGTACGATGGCAAGGTCGATGCTGTCATATTCTTCCCTGCTGATATTCTCCCCCGAGGGTTCCTCTATGCCAAAGGCACCTGTCTGCATGGGGGTGTCGGGTGTCCAGCGTCGCACTTCGATGCTGTCCGGACCGGTCACTACAGGCAGAAGCACCTGTTTGCCTGCGCTGACAGCTGCGTGCAGGAGCGCGGTGACATCCACCTCATCGGGCAGAGGATGATAGAGCAGCACGCTGTGGGCCTGCTGCCAGAAAAGGGAGCGGCACACTCCCCTGCATACTTGCTCCGACATGATGCGAAGCTCTGCAGGCGAGTGTGCCGCTTTTCTTTGTCGCGCCAAGGCGCGCAGTTCCTTCTTCGAAGGCATTTGTACAGTGCTTATTTCTTGGCTGCCTTCTTGGCTGCTTTGGCCTTCTCCTTGTCGTACTTCTCCCAGAGTTTCTTCTTCAGGGTCAGTTGCTTCTGTGCCTCAGTGCTTGCCTTGGCAGCGGCTGCAGCGTGAGCCTCGTCCTCAGGAGCGGCATAAGCGTGCTTGAAACCCTTCTCCACGTTCCAGAAACCACGTGTGAAGTCGGGGAAGGAAACAGCTGCACAGTTGTTGTCCATGCTCAGTGTGCCCAGTTCGGCCAGGCAGCACCACTCTGCCAGGTCATATACGTCCATGTCCAGAGGCAGACCATTCTGCAGGCAGTAAATCATGCGGGCGTCCATGATGTAGTCCATACCGCCGTGACCACCTACTTCCTTGGCTATTGCACCGTACTTCTTCAGGATGGGGTGCTCGTATTTAGATACCAGAGCATCCTGCTGCTCCTTGCTCATGAAGTTGTGTGTGTCGAGCTTGTCAACCTGAGGTACACCGCTCTCCTTGATGGCACCACCATCCAGGGCAAAGCGTGGTTCGGGATACTTGGTGGCGTAGCCGCTGGTGCCGATGAGCTTGTACAGGCGGTTGTAGGGCTGGTAAGTCATCACGTTGTGCTGTATCTGTACCATCTTGCCGTTCTCTGTGCGCATCAGAGTAGTGGTCTGGTCACCGTTGCGATACTCGGGACAGTCCTTGCCGGTGTGCTGCTTCACATAGTTGCGGCCCACTACACTCTTGGTGTCCATAGCCACCAGAGTCTTGAAGCGGTCGCCTCTGTGGATATCCAGAGCCTGTGCCACAGGGCCCAGTCCGTGTGTTGCATACACGTCACCACGGTTCTCCTTGTTGTACTTCATACGCCATCCCAGCTTCTCGGGATCGCTGCCGTCGGGGTTCTTCCAATAGGCATCCCAGAAGGGCAGAAGGTTGTGGATGTAGGCACCCTCGGCGCTTACGATTTCGCCGAATACGCCGTGCTGTGCCATGTTGAGAGCGGTCATCTCATACCAGTCATAGCAGCAGTTCTCCAGAATCATGCAGTGCATGCGTGTCTGCTCTGAGAGGTCGATGAGCTCCCAGCACTGCTCCAGGTTCATGGCGCTGGGCACCTCGATGGCAGTATGCTTGCCGTTCTTCATGGCGCAGACAGCCACGGGGAAGTGGTGGTCCCAGTCGGTAGCTACATATACCAGGTCGATGTCGGGACGCTTGCACAGCTCCTCGTAACCCTTTTCGCCGCTGTAGATGGCTGCAGGGGGCAGTCCGGCATTACGCAGATACTTTTGGCAAGCCTCGGCGCGAGGTGCTTCATAGTCACACAGAGCCACAATCTGTACACCGGGGATGTGGCAGAAACGTTCCACAGCGCCTGGTCCGCGCATACCCAGACCCACGAAGCCCACTCTTACAGTGGTCATCTTGGGAGCGGTGAGGCCCAGTACATTCTTCTGTCCGGCAGGGCGGGCGGGTGTTTCCACAACGATGGTACCTTTGTCCCAATGCCATTTGGTGCTGGGGCTAAGGCTCTGTGCACCTGCGCTCAAACAGGTAGAGGCGGCAACGAGTACCGCCATTGCGATTTTCAGAAAACTTTTCTTCATGTTTTTTGTAAGTGTTGATAGATTAGTTTGTAACTTTCGTGCAAAGATAACAAATTTCTGCGGTTGTATGCGCATGCGTGTAATAAAAGATGTATATGCCCGATGGATTTGTGAAAGGAAGTCGTGTTTTCTGCCAGGAAAGGTGTATCTTTGCATATTGTTAGTATTATGGAAAAGAAGGCACTCCTTGGAATGACCCTTGACGAACTGCGGTCGGTGGCTGCAGAAATGGGCATGCCTGCATTCACGGCAGGGCAAATGGCGCGTTGGATATACAAGAGCCATGTGGCCGACATCAGCGAGATGACGAATATCTCGCTGCGTATGCGTACGCTCTTGGCGGAGCGCTATACGGTGGGATGCCAACCGCCTGCTGACTGTCAGCGTAGTGTGGATGGCACGGTGAAGTACCTGTTTCCCACTGCCGGCGGGCAGATGGTGGAGTCGGTGTATATTCCCGATGGTGACAGAGCCACGCTGTGTGTGAGCAGCCAGGTGGGTTGCCGCATGGGTTGCCGCTTCTGCATGACAGGACGACAGGGCTTCAGCGGAAACCTCAGTGCGGCAGAGATTCTCAATCAGATATACTCTCTGCCCGAGCGTGACACTCTGACCAATGTGGTCTTCATGGGTCAGGGAGAGCCGATGGACAATTACGAGCACATGCTCAGGGCTACACAGGTGCTCACCTCTGACTATGGATGGGCCTGGAGTCCCAAGCGTATCACGGTCTCTACGGTGGGCGTGAAGCAGAAGGTGGAGCGCTTCCTCAGTGACAGCTACTGCCATCTGGCGGTGAGCCTGCACAATCCATTCCCCGAGGAACGACTCTCTATGATGCCTGCCGAGCATGCTTGTCCGGCCACAGAGCTGATAGCGATGCTGCGGCAACACGACTGGACGCACCAGCGCAGGCTCAGTTTTGAGTACATTGTGTTTGGTGGATTGAATGATTCGCCGGCTCATGCCCGACAACTGGTGAAGTTGCTCGGTGGCATGGAATGCCGTGTGAACCTCATCCGCTTCCATGAGATACCCGACACACCCTATCGCGGTGCCAGCGAAGATACTATGGTGTGGCTGCGCGACTACCTCACCCATCACGGTGTGACCACCACCATCAGGGCCAGCCGCGGGCAGGATATCTATGCTGCATGCGGTTTGCTGCATGCCCATAAGGGCGGTGCAGAGTCGTGAGACGCATGTGACGAGTAGGTGTGAAGCTGCCGGTACACATTATATATTATAGTAAAGAATCGACAAGAAAGGAGATACAGAGATGAGAAAGAATATTCAGTGGCTTGGAGCGATGTGTTTGCTCGCTGCAGTTGTGCTGCTGGCAGGATGCACCAAGGAAGCTCTTCTGCCCAAGGCCAGCGGACGGCCCTATGAGGTGCTGGTGGTCATGGATGACCAGATGTGGAATGCACCTGCAGGAAGAGCACTCTTTGACGTTCTTGACACCGATGTGCCAGGTCTCCCTCAATCGGAGCGCTCGTTCCGCATCTCGCAGGTGGAGCCTAAGCATCTGAGCGATGGAATGAAGATCTTCCGCAATATCATACAGGTCAACATGGACGAGCAGCAGTTTACCCAGACCCGTATGCGCTTCATCAGAGACAAATATGCCATCGACCAGATTGTGCTCACCTTCAACACTCCCAATGCCGAGAGTCTGAAGGAATTCTGTGAAGAGCACCGTCAGGAGGTGGTGGATTTCCTTACGCATACCGAGATGAACCGCCTGATAAAGGAGTTGCAGGTGCATTATTCCAAGGTCATCTACGACCTGGCATGGGGTGAGTTTGCCTGCAAACTGTATGCTCCCAAGGAAATCAAAGCGTACAAGAAAGGCAAGCAGTTCTTCTGGGCAAGCAACAATACGGCACAAGGCATGGTGAGCATCTGCATGTACAGCTATCCCTATGAGGGTCCCGAGACCTTCAACAGGCAGTATGTCATGGCCAAGCGCGACTCTGTGATGAAGGAGAATATGCCAGGCGAACATCCGGGCATGTTCATGCAGACAGACACGGTGCATACTGACATCAAGGCGATAAACGTGCACGGCAAGTATGCCATGGAGATGCGAGGGCTGTGGGTAGTGAAAGAAAACAAGCTGGAAAACCTGTGGGACAGCATGGGCGGTCCGTTTGTGAGCCATAGCCGTGTAGATACCGAGACCAACAGAGTGGTTGTGGTGGAAGGGTTTGTCTATGCACCCGAGAAGATGAAGCGCGGTCTGATGCGCCGATTGGAAGGTTCGCTTTATACACTGCAGCTGCCTGAGGAGCAGTATTCCTTCATTGACACGGGGGTGGAAGAAGATAAGGCCGATTCCGCTGCAGTCGAGGGAAAGGCGGAACAGAAGGCTTCAAAGTGAATAGAAGATAACAGAGCAGACTGGTGTAAACTGATGGATAGGGTGCAGAGTCGGCATAAAACATAAAAGAAAGAACGATGAACAAATACAAGATAGGCATTGTGCCGGCAGCCGAGGACGACTCAGCATGCCTGATGGCCATTGCTTCGTTGGAGGAACCACAGATGACCGATCTGTTTGTCCCCGTGCTGTATGCCAGCAAGGAGCGGGTAGAGAGGTTGAGAGAAGGACGCGAGTCGGATGTGCGTTTTTCCGTCATTCCCGGTGCGGAACATGCCAAGGCAGAATGCGTATGCGTGGTAGATGCCACCCAAACTGCTGTGCCTGAAGGGGAGGAGAGCGCTGTGCCAGCCTTGCCGGCATGGCAGAATGACTTGCAGAGCGGCGTGATAGATGCGCTGGTGTTTGTTGGCGATGCCGACATGGACATCTGCACGACCGACGCCAGAGCGGTGGTCTATCTCTCTGCATCCGACTGCATGATACTGGTGGGCAGGGAGCATATCAACGAGGAGATGGAGAGAACGGTGAGGCTGCTGGAGCGCGATCTCGACTTCAGCAGACCGCGTATGGCGGTGGTGGCTGATACCGACCGTCAGAAAGAGGAGTGGGAGGCTAAAGCCGAGGAACTTCGTGCCTTTCTCTATGGTCCTTTCCTCACCGAGACATTCTTTGAGGAAGACCAGCAGAAGCACTATGACGTGGTGCTCGCATTCGACCATGCTTCGGCACGCCGCTGCTTCCGTGATGCCGCCCATGCCTGGGGAGTGTGCCTGACAGAGGACCCTGAGGGGCGCATCACCCTGTATCCTGCCTACAACACCCAGCCTATGGGTGAAGACGCAACCAGCTTCAATACCCTGAGCTTCAACCATGCTCTCTATTCGGCAGTGGATGTGTTGCGCAGCAGAGAGCGTTACGACGAGGGGCACATATCGCCTCTTCCCAAACTCTTCTTCGAAAGAAGGGACGAGCGACGAGGTGGAAACATAGAATGAAGAACATACATAGGAGGAACGATTGAGACCATTATATAGGAATTTGTTCTTTGCGTTGGGCATCGCAGCTGTATGGCTGATGGTGCGCAACCTGGATGTCACGTGGGCAGAGGCTGCCACGGCGGCACGCAGAGCTGGTATCTGGTTGCCCGCTTGCCTGCTCCTGTGGCTTGTCATCTATCTTATGAATGCCTGGGCATGGAGCCTTATCATACGCTCGGGCGAACAGGAACAGCAGGAGCGTAGCGTTGGCTTCTGGAGGATAATGAAATACACGGTGACGGGCTATGCACTCAACTATGTGACGCCCGCTGGTGTGCTGGGTGGAGAACCTTATCGCATCATGGAACTGCGCCCGTTTCTCGGTACCGAGCGGGCGGTCAGCTGTGTGCTTCTCAACTCCATGATGCACATCTTCAGCCACTTCTGCTTTTGGGCATTCTGCATTGTGCTGTTTGTGCTTGCCTACTTCTCCCGCCTTACCTGGCTGTCGGCCAGTCTGCTGCTGTTCAGTACGCTGTTCGTGGCAGCGGGCCTCTTTGTCTTTATCAGAGCCTATCGCAAGGGTATGGCAGAGAAGAGTGTGGCATGGCTTACCCACCTGCCTGTGGTGGGCAAGCGGTTTGCAGGATGGCTGCAAGAGAACCGCGAGACACTCCGCACCATAGACGAGCAGATTACCGCATTGCACCGACAGAATCCGCGCACCTTCATAGCCGCTCTCTCGCTGGAGGTTCTGGCCAGATTGCTTGGCTGCCTGGAGTTGCAGTTCATCCTCTTTGTCTTTACCGACGAGGTGGCTCTCGTTGACTGCATCGCCATGCAGGGGTTCACCAGCCTGCTCGCCAACATCATCTTCTTCATACCCATGCAGGTAGGAGTAAGAGAGGCAGGTATGGCTGTCTTTGCCGATTTCAGCCTTCTCAATGGCAGTTACGGCGTGCTCACCAGTCTTATTGTCAGGGTGAGGGAGATTTTCTGGATAACCATAGGCATGTGCTTGCTCAAGGTATGCAACCCGCACGCCGTGCCTTCTCAACAGTCTAACGTCAGTGTATCATGAGCCAGTCAATGGAATTGCAGAGTCTTAAGAACAGATATGGAATAGTTGGCCGGGACGAAGCATTGGATGAGGCTTTGCGAACTGCCGTGCAGGTGGCTCCCACCGACCTCTCTGTACTCATCCAGGGAGAAAGCGGTGTGGGTAAGGAAGTCATACCGCGCATCATCCATGACAACAGTCAGCGCAGGGGCAAGAAGTACATCGCCATCAACTGCGGCTCTATCCCCGAGGGCACCATCGACAGTGAACTCTTCGGACATGAGAAGGGCGCTTTCACCAGCGCCATAGGAGAACACGAGGGCTACTTCGGTGCGGCAGACGGCGGAACGCTCTTCCTCGACGAGGTGGGTGAGTTGCCCATGAGCACCCAGGCTCGTCTGCTGCGTGTGCTGGAGACGGGCGAATACATCCGCGTGGGCAGCAATTCGCCCCGCAAGACCAATGCCCGCATCGTGGCAGCCACCAATGTCAATATCCCTCACGCCATCCGCGAGGGACACTTCCGTGAAGACTTGTATTACCGACTGTGTACCATCAACATTCAGATGCCGCCTCTGAGGGACCGCAAGACCGATGTGGTGCTGCTCTTCAAGAAGTTCGCCATCGACACCGCCGAGAAGTACAACATCCCCGAGCCCATCCGTCTCACGCCTGAAGCTGAGCAGGTGATGCTGAGCTACAAGTGGCCGGGCAACGTGCGCCAGCTTCGCAACATCACCGAACAGTTGAGCATCCTGTCGCAGGAGAGGCTCATCACCCCTGCGATGCTTGCCAAGCATGGCATCGTACCCAATTCCGATGAAGAGACCTCTATCGTGTCAATGGGCGGTTTGACACAGTCCGATGCCCATGGTTATGAGCAGGAAATCCGCTTCCTGGCCAATGCGGTACAGGTGCTCACGCAGGAGGTGAATGAACTGAAGCAGAGAGTCAATGCCATGTCGCATCCCTTGCAGGCACGACTACCGGTGCCTTCGCAGCCCGGTACAATGGGGCAGCCCACGGTGATGGACACATCATCGCCGCTTGGCTATCGTCATGTGGGGGGGATGGATGTTGACATACAGACTCCCGAGGAAGTGCTCGATGACGAGACGCTCAACATTAACAACATGGAGAAACGCAACATACTGAAGGCTCTCCAGCGCAACCATTACAGGCGCAAGGCCGCTGCCGATGAACTCGGAATCAGCGAGCGCACCTTGTACAGAAAGATAAAAGCTTATGGCATTGAGGAATAAACTGAGTGCTTGGCGCACTGCTTTGGGCACAACATGTCTCTTGGTATGTATGGTACTATGCGCGTGCAAGGTCTCCTATAAGTTCAACGGAGCAAGCATAGACTACACCAAGACCAAGAACATACAGATAGACAACTTCCCCATAAGGAGTGCCTATGTGTGGGCACCCATGCAGTCTATCTTCCAGAACAAGCTCACTGACATCTTCGCATCGCAGACCAAGTTGCGGCAGGTGAAGAAGAACGGCGACTTGCAGCTCTCTGGAGAGATTACAGGATTCGACCAGTTCAACAAGGGTATAAGCAGTAGCGGATACAGCAGTCAGGTGCAACTCAAGATGACCGTCAACGTGCGCTTTGTCAACAACAAGAATCATACCGAGGACTTTGAGCGCCAGTTCACTGCCACCACCGAGTACGACTCCTCGCAGCAGCTGACTTCGGTGCAGGAGGAACTGGTGACCCAGATGGTGAAAGACATCACCGACCAGATATTCAATGCCACTGTGGCCAACTGGTAATTGCCTTCCGCCCCACGGCTATATATATAATGTAGTATAAACCTTCTCCCCGCAGCCGACGGCGCATGTAGCCTAAGCGATGAGGGAACAAGCATTCACAGAACGATGCCTCAGAGACCATTGATAGACTTTATACGCCGCCCCGACAGTATGGACCAGCATGCTGTGGAGCAGCTGAGGGAGCAGATAGGGGATTATCCCTACTTCCATGCAGCGCGCATCCTGCTCCTGCAGGCATTGCACAAGCAGCATTCGCCCCTTTATGACCAAGAACTTCGCCGCAATGCGGTGATGGTGCCCAGTCGCGCCTCCATCTTTCATCTCACCGAGGAGCCTCACTACAAGGTCAAGGAGGAGCGCAAGCGCTATGCCGGCGGTATGCCGGGCGAGAGCCACAGGCAGAGCACCGACCAACTGATAGACAACTTCCTGGGCAGTCTGCCCCCCGCGCAGGAGCCTACACCAGGTCTCCCCGTGGATGCCACCAAGGACTACATCTCCTACATGCTGCAAAACGAGCAGGACGAGGAGCACACCGACTCTACACCCATGAATGGTGGCGGAGTGGTGGAGCGCTTCCTCGAGCAGGGTGACGGCCGTATATCACTTCCGGCGGAACCTGCTCAGAAGAGCGAGCCAACGGCAGGAAAACAGGAAACGCAGGCCGAAGGGAAGGAGATATTTACCGAGATAATGGCCAGCATATACATAAAGCAGGGCAAATATGAGAGCGCAGTCAAAATTATCAGACAGCTTTCCTTGAAATATCCAAAAAAAAACCGTTACTTTGCAGACCAAATACGTTTCCTCGAGAAACTGGTGTTGAACGACAAGAACAAATAAATAACATAAGACATGTACACATCTATCGTAATCCTGGTAGTGCTGGCCTCCATCCTGATGTGCCTCATCGTACTCGTCCAGGAGTCCAAGGGCGGCGGTCTCGCAGCCGACTACTCGAGCTTCAACCAGATGGCAGGAGCTCCCAAGACAACTAATTTCATTGAGAAGGCAACCTGGGGTCTGGCCATTGTGATGATTGTCCTCAGCGTGATGAGCGTGGCTTTCCTGCCCTCAGCCAAGGCTACCGACTCTGTAATCATGCAGCAGGCCACCGAGCAGAAGGCTACCAACCCTGGCAACATGCCCGGCATTGCACAGCCCTCAGCTGCTGACCAGACTCCCGCAGAGGCTCCTGCAACTGAAACACCCAATACTACCGACAAGCAGTAAGAGGTAGATTCTCAGACGGAGCCATGAGCAAGACCGATATCATATTGGTGGCTGACTGCGGCTCCACAAAGACCGACTGGACACTGTCCAGCCGTGAATATGGCATTCAGGAAGTGCACACACTGGGCATCAATCCCGTGCGTGACTCCCAGGATGCCATATTTCGTGTCGTTGCGGAGGAGCTTGTGCCACAGTTGCCGGCAGACTGTCAGCCTGCCGAGATATTCTTCTATGGGGCAGGGTGCATGCAACCCTATTCGCAGACAGTGCACAATGTGCTGCAGCAGATATTCCCCCAAGCCAGCATACAGGTGGAGAGTGACCTGCTGGGAGCGGCCCGCGCTCTGTGCGGCTACCGGCCTGGTATAGCCTGCATTCTGGGTACAGGGGCCAACAGCTGCCTCTACGACGGACAGTCTATCACTGCTCATGTGCCGCCTTTGGGCTTTATCCTGGGCGACGAGGGCAGTGGGGCAGTGCTGGGCAGGACGCTTCTGGGCAATCTGCTCAAGGGCATCTTCCCCCAGGAGATGAGGCTGGAGTTTGAGCGGGAATACGACCTTGCCGAGCCCGATATCATCGACCGCGTCTATCGTCAGCCGCAGCCCAACCGCTTCCTGGCATCGCTTGTACCCTTCATCAACCGGCACCGGCAGCACCCCCAGGTGCATGCTATGCTCGTGGAGGCATTCCGCCAGTTCCTGAGCAGGAATGTGCGCGCTTATGGGCATGCCGAACTGCCAGTCAACTTTGTGGGCGGCATAGCCTTTTCCTTCGGTGAGGAACTTGCCGAGGCTGCCCGTGCCGAAGGCATGAAAATAGGTCGCATCTTGCGTGGTCCCATACAGGAAATGGTGGCTTATCACACCCAAAAGCATGCAGAATAGTGGTGGAATGAAAGAAAGTGCAAGATGTGTTAAAAAACATACAGTTAAAATTTGCAAAATGCAAAAGGTTGTTGTATCTTTGCGACAGATATCCTGAAAACAATCTTTCGCCTTAGACAGAGGCTAGTACCTAGAGAATGACAGGGAGTTGCTGCGAAGCATCTCCCTGTTTTGCGTTGTGGGAAAAAGTGCATAATCTGCTTCCCGAACTTTCTCAAGAGTGTGAGGGAAGATAGGGCTCACCCGATAAACCTAGGGGATTAAGCATACAGCCTTGTAAGTCTGAAAAGGAAGAACCTTATATCTGTCA
>UQST01000044.1 GCA_900543815.1 uncultured Prevotellaceae bacterium | reverse complement strand
AAACATCAGCAACTGACCAATTTGCCAGATGCTGATGTTATTGTGCATTGTGGTGACTTCACTGAGCAAGGCACAGAGGAAGAGGTTCTTGACTTCTTGAACTGGTTCATAGAACTGCCGTATAGACACAAGATATTCATCACTGGCAACCATGATTTGTGTCTATGGAATGCAGAAGGTATCGAAGACCTTCCAGAGAACGTTCACTTTCTCCAGGATAGAGGATGTGAAATAGAATGTATTCGCTTCTTTGGGTTGGCATATAATCATTCGGAAACGTACATTCACAATGAAATAGACATACTTGTGACCCATGAGCCACCAGTAATGATTCTTGATGAATCATCAGGAACCCATTGGGGCAATGCGCCTTTAAGGAACAGAATACTAGAGGTCAAACCAAAGTATCATTTGTTTGGTCATACCCATGAAGCTTTTGGAACAGTGAAACATGATGGCATTGTGTTTTCAAATGGAGCATCTTTAAACGAAAATTACAACATACGAAATAAACAAAAAGTGCAAATAGTAAAAAAAAATATTTAACCAAATAAGAGAAACAAAGGAAGTGAAATGTTAGCAGAAGTCTCTTGCCTGCAGGCAAGAATCAGCCAAGAAGACAGCCCCGAAAAGAATCCTTGGTCCATAAACAACAGCCTCCCCCAGGATATGAAAACGCATAAGGCGCGACACTTGATAATGTCACGCCTTATGTCATATCTCAGAGCTTTCGCCCCATCTCAAATCTCCTCTCTCTTCTTTGTGAGCATAATAGGAAATTTATAGCCTGCGAAATGAGATACTATGGAAAGTCCATCTGCATTAAATCTTCCTGCTTTAGCTTCGCCCTTCTCATCCATCTCTGATTTAAGCCAGAAAAGATTATTTCCTTTAGGCACATTTTCTCCTCTATCATCTATGCCAAATCCACCCTCTCTAATTGTACTAATGGGTATTCTCATACCAGAGTAACCAATAATATAGTCGTCGTAAATTCGACACTTCATCAGTTCTTCCCACTCAGCTTCTGTGGGAAGACCATCAAACCGAGATGCATCATTGTGTGAAAACTTTTTGTATTCGGAATTGTTACTGGCATAAGGTAATGGCTTCGACCACAAGGTCCCGCTTGGAAGTCCAAGGTCATAATACTTAATACCCTCTATTGATATAGAGCACGCCACTTTCAGTTCCCCTTGCTCATATCCCTTCAAATAAGCAGCTTTGAGCAATTTTGCCATCTCTGCCGCTTTCTCCTCAGCATATTGCTGTGCAAATTCTTCTTTTGTCATATCTATACTCTCCTTAAAATCTCTTCAAGTTATCTTATTGTACAAGATTCAAGTTTATTCCATAGAATCATAAGACGGGAAGGTTGGATTTCCAAATGCTGTCGTCATTTAGTCCCATTGCTGTCTTTGATTAAAGGTTTATATGTCTTTTATTATCGTTATTGCAAAGGTACCATATTGCTCCTCCCCCAGCCAAATGAAATCGCAACTTTTTGCAAATAAGAACTATAGTGAACCTGTTGCGTGTGTTTTACAACATAAATGAGGCTTGATGGGAGGATGAAAGAGAATCAACTGACATATCTATGGGAAAGACGACGGGCATGTTTGGGGGAATGTTCCATGTAGTCAGAAAACTGCCCGGAAAAAGTATCCTTGGATACTTGGCAATGTATCCAAGGATAAATCGCAAAGTATCCAAGGATACCTGACGAAGTATCATGGCTTCATTTCTTCCCCGTTTTTGCTGAATAAATTATGGTTATTCGGTAATTAAGTTTGTATAGCTTGCCTTCTGCGTTTTCTGTCAAGCCCGAAGTGTCTTGTGTAAACAAGAACCTCCCGCTACCTGCATGGGTAGCGGGAGGTTCCTTTTTTATAGCTTCCAACATTCAGTTGGCTTGCTTGTCTTTACTTCTTGTTCAGAGCCAGATCAACATTCACGGCGCAAGCTACAGAGCAACCTACCATGGGGTTGTTGCCAATACCCAGGAAGCCCATCATCTCAACGTGAGCAGGAACCGAAGAAGAACCTGCGAACTGAGCGTCAGAGTGCATGCGGCCCAGAGTATCTGTCATACCGTAAGAAGCGGGACCTGCAGCCATGTTGTCGGGATGCAGTGTGCGGCCTGTACCACCACCAGAAGCTACGCTGAAGTAAGGCTTGCCAGCGCGGATGCGCTCCTTCTTGTAGGTACCTGCAACGGGGTGCTGGAAACGTGTGGGGTTGGTAGAGTTACCAGTGATAGACACATCCACATCCTCCTTCCACAGGATAGCAACACCCTCACGAACGTCGTCAGCGCCGTAGCAGTTCACTGCTGCGCGAGGACCATCAGAGTAAGCAGTGCGCTTAACCTCGTGCAGTTCGCCTGTGAAGTAGTCGAATTTGGTCTGTACGTATGTGAAGCCGTTGATGCGGCTGATGATCATAGCGGCGTCCTTACCCAGTCCGTTCAGGATGCAGCGCAGGGGCTTGTCAGCTGGTCTTGACTTGTTGGCCATCTGAGCAATCTTGATAGCGCCCTCGGCAGCTGCGAAAGACTCGTGGCCAGCCAGGAATGCGAAGCACTTTGTCTCGGGTGTGAGCAGACGTGCAGCCAGCTCTCCGTGACCGATACCCACCTTGCGGTCGTCAGCCACTGAGCCGGGAATGCAGAAGCTCTGCAAGCCCTCGCCAATGTAGTTAGCTGCCTCCACGGCGTTCTTTGCCTTCTCCTTGAGTGCGATAGCAGTACCTACCACGTAGGCCCACTTTGCGTTCTCGAAGCAGATCATCTGGGTCTCCTCACAAGTCTTGTAGGGATCCAGGCCAGCAGCCTCACAAATCTCGTTTGCCTCCTCTATAGAAGCGATGCCGTGTGCGTTCAAGCAAGCAAGAATCTGCTTGATACGACGGTCCTGCGACTCGAATTTAACTTCTCTTAGCATTTTAATTTTGAATTTTGAATTTTGAATTATGGGTTGTCTTTTGCTTCCAGGTTGGCCTGTGTAGTCTTGATGATGCTTGTGAGCAATTTGAGCAGTTGCTCGCAGTCTTCATTCATACTCTTGTATTCGGCCTCGGAGATGTACTCTCCGCCTAAGAGCATTCTAGCCAGTATTGTGTCTCATCGGCTTCCTTAAGTGCAATGTACAGCTTAAAAACGAAGTCTTTGCTGCTTTGTGCTCTTCGGGCTTCCCTTATGTTGGCACCGATACTGGTTCCGCTTCGCAAGACTTGCTTTGAGAGCACATATTCCTTGTTGTCTGACGTTTTGGTGAGGTGTTGATACAGCCTCACGATTCTCAGAGCAAAAGTTTTACTCTTGTCCAGCACTACATTGTCTTGCTTAATCGGCATAATTCAAAATGCGTTAAACAAATTACTTGAGTGACTTTGAATTCTTAATTCTTAATTCAAAATTCTTAATCCTTACGGGGGTCTATTGACTTGACAGCACCGTCCTCAGCCTTTGTGCGGCCATAGGTACCTGTTACGCTCTTGAGAGCCTCGTCAGCGGGAACACCCTTCTTGATAGCGTCCATGAACTTGCCCATGTGTACGAACTCATAGCCACACACCTGGTCGTCCTTGTCGAGGAACATCTTGGTGATGTAACCCTCGGTCAGCTGCAGGTAACGGGTACCCTTTACCTTTGTGCCATACAGTGTACCGGTCTGAGAAATCAGGCCCTTGCCCAGGTCCTCGAGACCAGCGCCCACCATGAGGCCGCCCTCTGAAAATGCACTCTGAGTACGTCCGTACACGATCTGCAGGAACAGCTCGCGCATAGCGGTGTTGATTGCGTCGCACACCAGGTCGGTGTTCAGAGCCTCCAGGATAGTCTTGCCGGGCAGAATCTCAGATGCCATAGCAGCAGAGTGAGTCATACCAGAGCAGCCGATGGTCTCCACCAGGCACTCCTCGATGACGCCTTCCTTCACGTTCAGGGTCAGCTTGCACGCACCCTGCTGAGGAGCGCACCAACCCACACCGTGTGTCAGACCGCTGATGTCCTTAATCTCCTTTGCCTGCACCCACTTGCCTTCTTCGGGGATGGGAGCTGGTCCATGATTGGGGCCTTTGGCCACGCAACACATGTTTTCTACTTCTTTAGAATAAACCATAATTCTTTATTATTTAGATTTATAGTAATGTGTCCTATTAACGTATTGCTCGCTAACGTTGTGCAAAAGTAATTAAAATTGGGTAGATGTCCAATCCTAAAGGCGGCTTTTTTTGGTTGCTGCGTTGTTTTACGGGATATTTTAGTACCTTTGCAGTACAGAAAACAGATGACGGGACTACTATTATAATGTAATTGTATGCAGATAACGGTCAACGAACAGGATATTATCAAGGCGGCAGGAGAGGGGATGGATGCCTTTCTCATGCTTTTTCACGACAGGATTATGGAGGCTATCGGCGGTAGGCTCGATGCCGAGACGATGCCGCTTCTCAATGGTGAGCAAATCACCCTGCTGGCTTATGTGGCCTTGCGTGATGAGGTGATGGATGGCGGTTTCGTGCAGCTTATTCACAATGGCTACGGGCCCTTCATCTTCCTCAATCCCTTTGCCAAGGCGATGCGGCTGTGGGGTGCACACGACTTCAGCAACCTGGTGTATAAGGGCAGAAAGCTTTATGAGAAATATGCCGACAAGCTCACCGCCGAATGCAGCGACGAGGAGTTTATGGCTCTGTTCGAACAATATCCCGAGTTTGACGACCTCGATGACGCATTCGTTGAGATGGAAGAGGAGGTGACAGATACCATCTGCCATTACGTAGATGAGCATCTCGAGGACTTTGTGAGCGTTGTCAAGGATAAGGAATAACTGTAGAGATTGGAATTTGAAGTTCTAAATCCAAAAGGAGAAAGATTGTGGCCAAGACATTGATTCCCAATAAGGGACAGAAGATAAACATTAAGAACAAGCGGGCAGAGCACGACTATCTGCTCATGGACAAGTTTACCGCAGGCATCCAGCTCACTGGCACGGAAATCAAGAGCATCAGGGCTGGTAAGGCCAGTCTGGTGGATACATTCTGCTATGTGAACCGAGGTGAGATGTGGGTCAAAAACATGTACGTGGCACACTATGAGCAAGGGTCGTACAACAACCATGTGGAGCGCCGTGACCGCAAGCTCCTGCTCAACCGCAAGGAGATACGCAAGATTCAGCAGGAGGTCAAGAATCCCGGTTTCAGCATCATCCCCACCTTGCTCTTCATAGATGAGCGCGGGTTGGCTAAGCTTGATCTGCACATTGCCAGGGGCAAGAAGGAGTATGACAAGCGTGAGAGCCTGAAGGAGAAGCAGGACAAGCGCGAGATTGACCGCCAGTTCAAGAAGAGTTACTGATAATTGCGCACGCTCTTTTTCCGCAGTGGGAGAGGGGCGTGTGGTGTTTAATCGAAACAGGCAAATGGCATTAGAGCCGGTTCCCAAAGGACTTAATGAGAATAACAGACTATGAGCCAAATAGATGACAAGCAGCAGGTGAGCGAAGGGGAGAAAGCCCCTCGCGGATTGAAAGAGGCGTTCGGTCACGTACTGGTACTTGATGGTGCCATGGGCACTATGATTCAGACGTATGGGCTGGAGGAGAAGGATTTCAGGGGCAATCTGTTTCCCGACATCGAGTGGCAGATGCAGGGCAATAATGATGTGCTCACGCTCACCCGCCCCGATGTGATAGCCGATATCCACAGGCGTTATCTGCAGGCCGGAGCAGACATCATCTGCACCAATACATTCAGCAGTCAGCGCATCTCGCTGGCTGATTATCATTGCGAACATCTGGTGAAGGAAATCAATGGGGCTGCCGTGCGTCTGGCACGGTCGGTGGCTGACGAATTCTCCACACCCGACTGGCCGCGCTTCGTTGTGGCCAGTGTCGGGCCCACCAACAAGACTTGCTCCATGAGTCCGGATGTGAATGACCCAGCTTTCCGCGGCATAACGTTCGACGAGCTGGCTGCTGCCTATCTGGAGCAGTTCGTCTCCTTGCTTGAGAGCGGTGTGGATGCTGTGCTCATGGAGACCATTTTCGACACGCTGAATATCAAAGCCGGCATCTACGCATTCCGCCAGGCTACACGTCAGACGGGCGTGCAGGTGCCTCTGATGCTCAGTGTGACGGTCAACGACAAGGCCGGACGCACGCTCAGCGGGCAGACTCTGGAGGCTTTCCTGGTCAGTGTGGCACACGCACAACCCTTCAGTGTGGGTCTCAACTGCTCGTTTGGTGCCCAGGATATGTTGCCTCTGCTGCGCATCCTTTCCGAGAAAGCTCCCTGTTTCATCACGGTGCATCCCAATGCGGGGCTCCCCAACAGCATGGGAGAATACGACCAGACACCCGAGATGATGGTGGAGGAGATGACACCTTTCCTCGAAGAACGCCTGGTCAACGTGATTGGCGGATGCTGCGGAACCACTCCCGAGCACATCGCCGGCATGCGTGCTTTGGCCGACAGGTTCGCTTCTCAAGTCCACAATCCTCATTGTGCTGATACATCGTTGGCACTTAGTGGATTGGAACCTTTGGTTCGACTGAAGGAGGAAGCATCTTCGTCGGGCGGCTTCTTCGTCAATGTGGGCGAGCGTTGCAACGTTGCCGGCTCACGCAAATTCCTTCGTCTCATCAAGGAAGGTGCTTATGAAGAGGCGCTCGAGATAGCCCGCCGTCAGGTAGAAGACGGAGCCATGGTCATCGACATCAATATGGACGACGGCTTGCTGGACGCTGAGCGCGAGATGACACATTTCCTCAATCTGCTTGCCAGCGAACCGGACATCTGCCGCGTGCCTGTCATGGTGGACAGCAGCAACTGGAACGTGATACGTGCCGGCCTCAAGTGTGTGCAGGGAAAGTGCATTGCCAACAGCATCAGCCTCAAGGAGGGCGAGCAGGTGTTCCTCTCTCATGCGCGCGAACTATTGTCATTGGGGGCCGCTGTGGTTGTGATGGCCTTCGACGAGCAGGGGCAGGCCGACACCTACGAACGGCGCATCCAGGTGTGCAATCGGGCCTATCGCCTGCTTGTGGAGCAGGTTGGCATGGCGCCCGAGGACATCATCTTCGACCCCAATGTGCTTGCCATCGCCACGGGTATGCCTGAGCACGATTCCTATGCACTTGACTTCATACGCGCCACCGAATGGATTCACCGGCACCTGCATGGTGCTCATGTGAGCGGTGGAGTGAGCAACCTCTCCTTCTCCTTCCGCGGCAACAATTATGTGCGGGAGGCCATGCACGCCGTGTTCCTGTATCACGCGCAGCAGAAGGGCATGGACTTCGGCATCGTAAACCCCTCTGCCAAAGTGATGTATGCCGACATACCTGCCGATCAGCTTCAAGTGCTCGAGGATGCCATTCTGCGTCCTTCGCCTCAGGCAAGCGAGCGGCTGGTGGAGATGGCTACTGTGCTGGCCGAACAGGCTGCGACTCTCAAGGATGCCCCAGCTGCCCCCGCTTCCCTACAGACTCAGCTCAGCGTGGAGGACAGACTCATCGAGAAGTTGCGCAAGGGCATTTCGCAGGGGCTGGAGGCTGACCTGGAAGAGGCGCTGCAGCAGTATCCCCGCGCTGTGGATATCATTGAGGGGCCGCTGATGAAGGGTATGAATCTGGTGGGACAGCTCTTTGGTGAGGGCAAGATGTTTCTGCCGCAGGTGGTGAAGACGGCCCGTACCATGAAGCAGGCAGTGGCTGTCCTGCAGCCGCATATCGAAGCCCAGCGTGCCGACAACCAGAAGTCTGCCGGCCGTGTGCTGCTTGCTACGGTCAAGGGAGACGTACACGACATAGGCAAGAACATAGTGAGTGTGGTGCTGGCATGCAATGGATTCGAGGTGATAGACCTTGGGGTGATGGTGCCTGAGGACGTTCTGCTCGAAAAGGCATTGGAGTGCAAGCCCGATATCATTGGCCTGAGCGGCCTTATCACGCCCAGTCTCACCGAGATGATCAAGGTGACGCGCACACTGGATGCGGCTGGCGTGCGTGTGCCGGTCATGGTGGGCGGTGCTACCACCAGCCCTCTGCACACGGCTCTGAAGATTGCACCGGCCTACAATGGGCCTGTCATCTGGACCAAGGATGCCAGTCAGGCAGCACTTCAGGCAGCACGCTTCATGAATCCTGCGCTCAGCGGCGAGGCGCTGGCCGAACTGCAGCGCCAGCAGGAGCAACTGCGGGCAGAGGCTTCGGCACCCCAGGAGCAACTGACCATCGAGCAGGCACGGAAGAACAAGTTGAATCTCTTTGACTGATGACCCTGCCCGAAGCCATTACTTATGCCTTGGTGCGGTGCAACGGAGGATTGCGCACCGAGCAGATAGCGGCACTCATCAACCGCTACCAGTGGCATGTGCGCAAGGACGGACAGCCTGTGACTTCTGCCCAGGTGTATGCCACCGTCATGCGTTATCCGGCTCAGTTCTGCAAGGCAGAAGGCCGCATCATGCTCATGATTTGACCTCTCGCTTCACTATAGTATTTTGGGAAGAATGACGCAATGCGGTGCATTGCCCGTCGCAGCGTGCTGCATCTGTCATCGCAGCGCGCTGCGATGGGGCTTGCACCGCATTGCGTTTTGTGTATGTGTTTATTCCGTGCAACGAAGGTTCTGCTTCAGTTGCTCCACCGAACTGGCTCCCACCAGCACCGAAGTGACTCCCTCTTGTTGGAGAATCCATCTGAGTGCGTATTCGGGAAGTGAAAGGCCTTGGGTTGAAGCCTCCTGATGGTACAGTTTCAATTGGCCGGCAATGTCGTCTGTGAGCATTTCCGGGCGCAGCGAGCGTCCTTTGGCCATGCGTTTCTCCTTTCTTTTGTAGTTCTTGATGCAAAGTTACAAAGGAAAGTTCATACGCAGCACGCGCCATCGGGGCTTTTTGCAGGCTTGGCGGGAGTTATTTGCCGCGCAGTTTGCACACCATCCAGGGGAAGAGCAGATGGGGGAGGAGACGCACCCGCTCGGTCCATTTGTCCACCTCGCACACCACCCGCACGTTGTCCCAAAGTGCCCGTGAGCGCTGGGTGTTGGACACACCATGCGTGTCGAAGTTGGCCACAGCGACGGGTACATGCAGGAAGGTCAGGCCCGAGAGGAACATCTGCTTGGCCTGCTTGAAGTCTGCCGAATAGCGGTGGGTGATGTCGAAGGGAAAGCGGCGCAGGCTGCTGGTGCGGGTGAAGACGCTCTGGTGGCAGTAGAACATCTTGTGGCAGTTGCGGGGTGAGAGCGATATCTTCAGCCTTCCATTCTTCAGGATATCGCCGTAGATGACATCGGCTGCGGGATGCAGTTCACTGAACACGCGGCTCACAACGTGCTCATCTGTAAAGGTGTCGCCTGCGTTCATGAAAATGCAGTATTCGCCCTGTGCACAGACAATGCCCTTGTTCATCGCATCATAAATTCCGCGGTCGGGTTCGCTTGTCCAATGGGCCAACTGCGGACTGTACTGTTTGATGAGTTCAAGCGAACCGTCCTGCGAACCGCCGTCTATGATGATGTATTCCAGGGCGCTGTAGTCCTGGCGGATGACGCTCTGGATGGTTCGCTCCAGCGCCTCACGCGCGTTGAAAGTCACGGTGATGACCGTTATCTTGATATCTTGGCTCATGGGTGTGTGCTTGTGTGTCGGGTGGAGAATGGCGGTGCCTCTTTACTGGTCAGCCTTCAGCGCCTTGCGGTAGGTTTCCTCCGTCTTGCGTGCCGTCTCTTCCCATGTGAATAGTTTGAGTCTCTCACAGCCCCGCTCAACCAGCTGATTGCGGTAGGCTGCATCAGAGAGCGTGTGCAGGATGGCCTCTGCCAACTCCTGGGCAGACTGAGGTGAGAAGTAGGCGGCTGCGTCTCCTGCCACCTCGGGAAAGCAGCTTGCACGGCTGGCTACCACGGGGCATTTCTGGGCAAAAGCCTCCAGGATGGGGATACCAAATCCCTCGTAGAGAGAGGGATATACGAAGAGCCGTGCGTGGCGGTAGAGTTGTGCCAGCACCAGGTCACTTATGTCGTTCATCACCAGGATGCTCTCCTGCAAGCCCTTCTGCACGAAGAGTTCGTGCTCATGCTTGGAAATCGGGCGGCCTGTGAGTACCAGATGCATGTTGGGGTAGCGATCGTGCACTTGGCAGAATGCTTCCAGAAGCAGTTCGAAGTTCTTGTATCCTCTGCGCTCGCCCACATAGAGGATGTACTCATCGGGCAGCCCTTCGGGTTTTCCTTCGGCCAATGGCTTTGGGCTGAGGCCATGATAAATCACGTCAATCTTCTCCTCGGGTACATGCAGGTAGAGCATGATGTCGCGCTTGGTGCATTCGCTGATGGCTATGATGCGGGTGGCACGCTCTGCCAGCTGTCGCTTGTAGGCTGGCGTGGGGTCGTTGGGCGAGAAATACTGTGGGTATCTCTCGTGGGTCATGTCGTGTATGGTGAGCACGAACTTCTTCTTGCCCAGTAGGTTGAGGAAGTATGGGTTGTAATAGGTGGGGTGAAAGAGGTCGAAGTGACCCTGTTTGATTTTGTGCGCCGCCCATCTCCTGTTGATCTGCCGGAATACCCCCTCCAGTATCTTGAAGAGGCGCTTGGGGATGTTCACATGATTTGCCATCCTGCTGTGGCGAATGTACTGGTTCATGGTGAAGGGAATGGCAAAGGTGGGCTGCACTCCCTTCATGCGGCATCCTATCTCGTAGAAGTAGCGGGAGATGCCTCCGAAGCGTTGGGTGTGAAATGTCTGGTAGTCGAACAGAATCTTCATGCCTGGGATAATAAATAGGTTACACGCGCGTGAGTGACGGGTAGGCCGGGCGCTCACTGCCGGGCGAGCGAGCGGTAGGTGTCCATCAACTGTCCTGCCAGCACCTGTGGGTGCAGATGGGCGAGAGCATCCTCGCGCCCCTTGACGGAGAGTTGGCGATGCAATTCATCGTCGGTGATGAGGCGGTCCAATGCCTGGCTCAGCGCCTGGGTGTCGTGTGGGTCGGTAAGCAGAGAGTATGGGCCAGCCGCCTCAGGCAGCGACGAGAGGTTGCTGCTGATGACCGGACAACCGCTCAGACGGGCCTCTACCAACGGCAGACCGAAGCCTTCGCAGAACGAGGGATAGATGAAGGCGCGTGCCGTAGCGTAGAGCTCGTGCAGCTGGGCATCCTCCACCTTGGTGCGGAATTCCACCCATTCGTGCAGGCGGTGTGCTTCGATGTACCTCTGCACCTCCTGCATATATTCCCGTCCGTTGCCTACGACCACCAGCGGAAGGCGCACCGATGCGGGCAGCATCTCCAGCGCACGTACAGCCCCAAGCAGATTCTTGCGCGAGTTGATGGAGCCCACGTAGAGCAGGAAGGGTCTGTGGGCAACCTTCTCTTCCCTTGCGCGGATGCAGTCGGCGGTGTAATAATAGGGTGCTGCGGGTTGGTATATTACCCGTATCTTGCTCTTTTCTACGTCGTAATACCTGAGGATGTCGCGCTTGGTGCTCTCGCTGATGGCGATGATGCTGTCGGCATGTGAGAGTGCATACTTCCACTTGCGGTCATAAATCTGCCTGTCTATCCACTGGTACATGTCGGGGAAGGTGTGGAAGGCCACATCGTGGATGGTGACCACCGATGGGATGCCCTTTCGCGAGAGACCACAGGGAAGTTCGTTGCTCAATCCGTGAAACACGTCGGCCTTTTCCTGGCTTGCCTCATGTGCCAGCCTGTAGGTGCGCCACAGACTTCCCTTCAGCCATCCTGTGGGCTGTACGGTATGCAAGGCGCTATTTCTCAGATAACTGTCAGTGAGCTGGGTGTGCTTCACCTTGGGTGTATAGAGCACGTAGTCATTGTCTGGGAAATAGCGCGTGAGGATGTCCAGAGTGGTGCGGCTGTGGTTTCCCAGTCCTGTGAAGTTGCAGTATGCTCGCTTGGCATCAAAGGCAATTTTCATCTTCTATTGGACTTTCTTTTGTGTTCGTGTTGGCTTGTTTCAATGTACGTTGCTGCTCCTGCGGGTGCGTACCACCTCATTGAGGCGGTTCACAATCTCGTCGGGAGTGATGTCATGCAGGCAGCGGAAGTCGCCCAGGCGGCAAGGCTTGTTGCCGAAGATGCTGCATGGACGGCAGGGATAATCCTTCTGGATGCAGCGGTCAATCGTCTGTCCCCAGCCCAGGAATCCGCCCAGCGGGTGAGTGGCACCCCATATGCTGAGCACCGGAGTGCATGTGAGCGAAGCCAGATGCATGTTGCCGCTGTCCATGGTGAGCATTGCATCGAGACCGGCTATCCAGTCCAGTTCGCCTGCCATGTTGCCCAGCCGGCCCACCATGGAGTGTGCATGCTCGTACGTCTTGTCCCATTGTTCCATAATGGATTGCTCCTTCTCTCCTGCACCAAAGAGATAAACCTCGGTACCCTGTGCCGAGAGCAGACTCACCACGCGCTCCATCTGCTGCAGGGGATAAATCTTCCCCTGGTGGGCAGCAAAGGGTGCTATGCCGATGCCGCCACGGTGTGTGGCTTGGGAAGCCAGTTGGCAGGGTGGTGTGGGCTGCTTGAATGGCAGCAGACGAGCGATGGCCTTGGCATAGCGCTCGAAGCTCGTTTCCTGCTGCACCTTATGTGCTGCGTGCAGGAATGCCTTGCGTGCGCGTCGGTCCTTCACGATATGGCTCACGGGAATGCCTGCCATCCTGAAGCGCAGGCGCAGATATTTGGTGCGGAGCACATCATGCAGGTCGCACACAGCGTCTGGCTCCAGCGCCCGCAGTTCCCTGTAGAGCCGCTCCAGACCGCCCAGCCCCTTGTATTGTGTCAGGTTGATGCCTACGAACTGCACGTTCTGGGGGAGCCTCTTGAATATGGAACCCACAAAGGGACGGCTCACCATGGTGATGTGCAGGTTGGGGTACTGGCGCGCCAAGGCTTCCACGATGGGGACAGTCATCAAGATGTCGCCCAAGGCGGAGAAGCGTATGAGTAACAGATGTTTGTGATTCAATGCTCGAGGGATGGTTTACTTCTTGCCGTAGAGCACGGGATTGGTGCTGGGGTCGTTGTACATCTTCATCTGCTTATAGACCTTCATGTACTTGCGTCCAGCCTCGAAATCCTCAAGCAGCTGGTCAATGGCTGTAGAGAGGTCGGTGCGCTGCTGGAGCAGAATATCGAGCTTCTGCTGGCAACGGGCCTTGTGTTCAGCCGAAGCGTCGGTGCGATCCACCTGCTCCTGCATGTGGTAAATCTTCAGAGCCAGGATGCTGAGACGGTCGATGGCCCAGGCTGGGCTTTCGGTGTTGATGGTGGCGTTGTCCTGACACTTCACGCTGTGGAACTTGGTGTAGAAGTAACTGTCAATCTGCTCTACCAGGTCGGTACGGTCCTGATTGCTCTTGTCGATGCGACGCTTGAGCGCCAGTGCATCCACGGGATTGATGTCCTCATCGCGGATGATGTCCTCCAGATGCCACTGCACGGTGTCAATCCAGCATTTCTGGTACAGATCGTGTTCGATGGAACCGCTCTCATAGGGGTTCTGGATGGGTGTATCTACGTTGTCCGACTTGTGATAATCATCGATTACCGCGCGGAAGATAGGGTTGGCGAGTTCTGTAAATTTCATAATTCATTCATATTTTCAGCAAATTTAGGCATTCTTTCTGAATTGCCCAACCATTTTCGCCACCAATATCCATACCGCCCCGCTTTCCTTCTCTTCCGAATGCAACTCTTGGCTCAGAAGACCGAAACTTTCAGTTGGAAAAGTTGAACCTGTTTACTAAGGAAAATGCTCCTTCCCTCTTGTCTGAATGTGGATTTGCAGATGCCGCTCCCGAATTCCATAATCATAGAAGAGGAAGGAGTTGCCAAGGAACTCTGCCTTTCTCCGTCAGAAATTTGCCTGGAAAAAGTATCCAAGGATACTTCGCAATTTATCCAAGGATAAACGGGCAAGTATCCAAGGATATGTCTTTTCCTGATTTCACTAGTGTCTTTTCTTGATTTCACTAGACACTTTTCCTATTCACAAACAGAATCAGTGGACAGTGTTGTAGAAGTCATACTGAATCAGTTGGCGGATTGGTCCCCAGGATATATCGGGTGAGCCTTTATGCTCTAGGGAGTTTTACCAGAAGCAATAACTCCGTAACAAAAGGAAGGCTGCCCGAGCTTGTCGGACAGCCTTCTGTTTCTGGTTGAGGCATTTGCCTCTGTGGATTTTATCCTTCAGAGATTAGCCGTTCACCTTCTTCATGTGGGCGATGAGCTCCAGCACCTTGTTAGAGTAGCCGATCTCATTGTCGTACCAACTCACTACCTTCACGAATGTGTCGGTCAGAGCGATACCAGCCTTAGCGTCGAAGATAGAAGTGAGAGTGCAGCCCAGGAAGTCAGAAGAAACCACAGCGTCCTCTGTGTAGCCCAGTACACCCTTCAGCTCGCCCTCAGAAGCCTCCTTCATGGCAGCGCAGATCTCCTCGTACTTAGCAGGCTTAGCCAGGTTAACAGTCAGGTCAACCACAGATACGTCCAGAGTGGGAACACGCATAGACATACCAGTCAGCTTGCCGTTCAGCTCGGGGATAACCTTACCCACAGCCTTGGCAGCACCTGTAGAAGAGGGGATGATGTTGCCGGAAGCAGCACGGCCACCACGCCAGTCCTTCATAGAGGGACCGTCAACGGTCTTCTGTGTAGCAGTTGTAGAGTGAACGGTTGTCATCAGACCATCGGTGATACCGAACTTGTCGTTCAGAACCTTGGCGATAGGAGCCAGACAGTTGGTGGTGCAAGAAGCGTTAGACACGAACTGAGTGCCCTTCACGTACTTGTCGAAGTTAACACCGCAAACGAACATGGGAGTAGCGTCCTTTGAGGGAGCAGACATCACCACGTACTTGGCACCGGCCTCGATGTGAGCCTGAGCCTTCTCCTGAGTCAGGAACAGGCCAGTTGACTCAACCACGTACTCAGCCTCAACCTCGTTCCACTTCAGGTCAGCGGGGTTGCGCTCTGCAGTTACGCGAATCTTCTTGCCGTTAACAATCAGCTGGCTGTTCTCAACGTCAGCCTCGATGGTGCCGTTGAATGCGCCGTGCATGGTGTCATACTTCAGCATGTAAGCCAAGTAATCCACGGGGCACAGGTCATTGATACCTACGATCTCGATGTCCTCACGAGTCTGAGCGGCACGGAATACGAAACGACCGATACGGCCGAAACCATTAATACCTACTTTTGTTGCCATTTCTTTAATTATTTAAAGGGTTAGAAATAATAGCCTGTTTTATCCACAATTGCAGTAATGAGAGGACTTGCACGCCGCCAGCAGCAACGTGATTAAAAGCCAAAAGTGCATATATTTCAGTCTTCTCATCAACTTTTTTCCTTTTGTGGACGCAAAATTACGATATTCTTTTTAATTTAGCGCTCGATTTAATGCAAAAAATAGATAATTATGTCATTTATTCAAGACTTCAAGGCTTTTGCCCTCAAGGGTAACGTAGTTGATATGGCTGTCGGTGTGATTATCGGCGGTGCGTTTGGCAAGATAGTGACCAGTATCGTGAACAACATCATCATGCCTCCTATAGGCGTGCTCACAGGCGGAATGGATTTCACTGACCTCAAGCTTGTGCTCAAGGATGCAGTGAAGGAGGGTGACCAGGTGGTGAGTGAGGCTGTTACGCTCAACTATGGTCAGTTTATCCAGGATGTGGTGGATTTCCTCATCATCGCCTTCTGTATTTTCCTCATGGTGAAGGGTATTGCCGCTCTCTCACGCAAGAAGGAAGAGAAGCCCGCTGAGCCTGCTCCTGCTCCCGAACCGTCGGCTGAGGAGAAGTTGCTCACAGAAATCCGTGATCTTTTGAAGAATAAGTAATCTGCTCTCCGTATTCCCAGGAGAGTTGCAGGAACAGACCCTCTCGGGCAAATGTGTGTAGGGTAGTGCCCCGAAGCCGTTTTGTCTGACAGGGCTTTTTTGATAAACCCCATAGCGGAGAGGCTTTGCTCAAATCTGCCTATGGGGATATTCAGGGGATAGAGGCTTAACCTCCGCATGGGGGAAAGGCTTTTTGTTCAGATGGTAAAAGAATAAAGGTAAAGAATAGAAGGAGGAGCTTATGAAGCGATTATACATTATTATATATGTAGGACTGGTATTGGCCAGTCTGCCCTTGGTGGCATATGGCCAGCTGAAACGTGTATCGCCCCGCAAGGTGCATCTCTCTGAAGAGAAACTGGCGCGAGCTGACTCGGCCATCATGGATGCCATAGGACGGGGAGAGATTCCCGGTGCCGTGCTGGGTATCGTGAAGGGAGGCTGCATGGCTTATGTGAAGGCTTATGGCAACAGGCAGGTTTATCCTTCGGTGGAGAAGATGACCATCGAGACGATGTTTGACCTGGCATCGTGCAGCAAACCGGTGGCTACAGCTATCAGCGTGATGCAGTTGTGCGAGAATGGCACTCTGCGCCTTACCGATGCCGTCTCTGCTTACATTCCCGGCTTTGCCAGCTGGACTGACTCACAGGGGAATTCTGAGACCATACGCATCCAGCATCTGCTCACCCACACTTCGGGTTTGCCTGCCTATGCTTCTGTAGATGAACTTGTACGCCGCTATGGTTCGCCTTCTCCGCAAGGGCTTCTCGAGCACATCTGCCAGGTGAAGCGAAGCTTTGAGCCTGGCACCGACTTTCAGTATAGCTGTCTCAACTACATCACTCTGCAGCATATAGTGGAACGTTGCACAGGTCTTTCGCTGCGTGATTATGCCCGCACCCATATCTTTGCCCCCTTGGGTATGGATCATACCGACTATCTGCCCTTGGGGGAAGACTTGAGCCGCTGGGGCAGTCTCATAGCTCCCACCACCCGCCAGCCTGACGGAAGTGTGTTGCGCGGACAGGTTCATGACCCATTGGCGCGAGTGATGAATGGCGGTGTGAGCGGTAATGCGGGTGTGTTCAGTACGGTTGATGACTTGGCAGTCCTGTGTGCAGCCTTGCAGAATGGTGGTCAGTGGCAGGGTGCTCGCATCCTTTCGCCTGCCACCGTGCTGGCCATGCGCAGCGTGCCACAATGGGCCAGCCAGATAGGCCGTACCTATGGATGGGATGTACATAGTCCCTATGCTTCGTGCAATGGTTCTTTGCTTTCGCCCCAAACCTACGGGCACACGGGCTATACAGGTACCAGCATCGTCATCGACCCTATTAACGACGTGAGTATCATCCTGCTTGTCAATGCCGTTCATCCCATCGATGGCCGCAGCCGCATGGTACGCCTGCGCTCGCTCATCAGTAATATCGTGGCAGGGGCAATGTATTGATGAGGCATTGGATAACAACGTTATATGTCTTTTTGGAGAAAAGTCATAGGGAGTCTAGGGGATAGGAGACCATCGAATGCGGAAGTATCAAGAGATGCTTCCCGCTGGGCTTTTGTGGATGTTGAAGTAGGCCTGAAGGACAAGCGTATTCATGATATAGGAATCTTGCGTTGGGATGATGCCAAGTTTCATTCGGGCAGGAAGAAGGAGGCGAAAGAGTTTCTTGACGGCGTAGATTTTATCTGTGGCCATAATGTTGTCCATCATGATGTGAAGTATTTGTTCGGAGACGAACATATCCGTTGGGGGCTTGTGGACACATTGTATATGTCACCTCTTTTGTTTCCGGAACGCCCCTATCATCATTTGTTGAAAGATGACAAACTGATGAGTGACCAAGTGAACAATCCTCTGAATGACTGTGAAAAGGCTTACGATTTGTTGCTTGACGAAATGGAGGCATGGAAACGCTTGCCTCGTGAACTGACGCTTATATATGCAACCTTGCTTCATGGTGTGCCGGAGTTTTCTGGCTTCTTGGATATGGCAGATGCAGAGTGCTGTGAGAAGGAAGAGCTTCCAGGGCATATTTATACGTTTTTCCATGGGCGCATTTGTCAAAATGTGGATTTGCGTTCACTTGTTGAAAAGCAACCAGTAGAGCTGGCTTTTTCTCTTGCGCTCATTACTACAACAGAGCGAAACTCCATCACTCCGCCTTGGGTGCTTTATACTTACCCTAATGTGGAGAATGTGGTACGTCTTCTCAGGCATACCTGTTGTGCCGACGGATGTGATTATTGCAGGAGTTTGTTGGATGTACACACCAATCTGAAGCATTTCTTCGGCTATAATCAGTTCAGAACCTATGAAGGCGAACCATTACAAGAGAATGCTGTTAGGGCAGCAGTAACGGGAAAGTCTCTGCTGGCGATTTTCCCCACAGGCGGAGGCAAGTCGCTTACATTCCAGTTGCCTGCCCTCATGGAGTCGCAAACGGTGCATGGACTCACGGTTGTCATTTCGCCATTGTTATCTTTGATGAAGGATCAAGTGGACAATTTGGCAGAACGAGGTATAACGGAAGCAGTGACCATAAATGGTCTGCTTGACCCCGTCAGCCGCTCGCTTGCTATAGATCGCGTACAGAGTGGTGACGCTTCGTTGCTCTATATTGCTCCTGAAATGCTAAGGTCGAAGACTATAGAAAGAATTCTGCAGGCTCGCCATGTAGTACGGTTTGTTATCGATGAGGCTCATTGCTTCTCGTCTTGGGGGCAGGATTTTAGGGTGGATTATCTTTATATTGGCAAGTTTATACGGGAGTATCAGAATCGCAAGCGTCTCCAGCAGCCAATTCCTATTTCATGCTTTACAGCTACAGCCAAGCAAAAGGTGATACAGGATATATGCGACTATTTCAAACAGACGCTCGGTCATGATCTGCAGTTGTTTGCCTCGTCAGCTTCACGTACCAACCTGCGCTATTCTGTGATTCATGCTGATACAGATGAGGTCAAGTATTCCAGGCTTCGCTCCCTCATTGCCGAGTCAAACTGTCCTGTTATAGTATATGTATCGCGCACGAAGAGAACAAGGCTGTTGGCAGAGAAGCTGACCCGTGATGGTTACAAGGCTTTGGCGTTCAACGGGCAGATGGATGCAGATGAGAAGATTGCCAATCAGGAAGCGTTCATGAATGACCGTGTGCGCATCATTGTTGCGACTTCTGCTTTTGGAATGGGAGTTGATAAGAGCGATGTGGGGTTGGTCATCCATTATGATATTTCCGACTCGCTTGAGAATTATGTACAAGAGGCTGGACGTGCTGGACGTGATCCGCATCTTGAGGCAAGGTGTTATGTGCTCTATAGCGATGGCGACCTTGACAAGCATTTCATGTTGCTTAACCAGACCAAACTTAGCATCAGTGAGATACAACAAGTGTGGAGGGCTGTGAAAGATATGACCAAACAACGGATGCGGGTTTGTTGCTCGGCGCTGGAGATTGCACGTAAAGCTGGTTAGGATGATTCTGTTTCGGATATGGAAACGCGTGTGCGGACAGCTTTGGCGGCACTCGAACAGGCGGGGTATCTGCAGAGGGGCAACAACGTCCCGCATGTCTATGCTACAGGCATTACAGTCAAGAATATGGATGAAGCCCGCCGACGAATCGCAGAGTCCTTGCTTTTCGAGAAAGAAGAAGTGGAAAAGGCGGTGCGCATCATCAAGTCACTCATTTCTCAGAGGTCTGTTGCCAAAGCCCAGGATGCAGAGGCAGAATCGCGCATCGACTATTTGGCGGATATGCTTGAACTCAGCAAGAAGGAGGTCGTGTCTGCTGTGGAACGTATGCGCCAGGAAGGAATCCTGGCCGACACAAAGGATATCTCGGCTTATTTGTATGATTCGGGTGAGTCGGAGAGGAACTCCAGGCAAACGCTTAGACGCTTCGTGGAATTGGAACGGTACATTCTTGACCATATTCCCGATGATACGCTTCGTATTTCATGCAAACAGTTCAATGATGATGCCCATAAGGCAGGCATCACCACTGCGTCAGAGAAGGATATCCGCACGCTTCTATATTTTCTGACCATCAAGGGCTACACAAGGAAGAGAGAGGATGCTGCTCATAACGTAGAGGTTACTCGTCTGGCAAGCATGCAGGCAACTATCAACCGCTTTGAGAGAAGGCTGGAAATATGTGAGTTCGCAGTGGAGTGGCTCTACAGGCAGGTAGTGGATGCAGTGGATGGCAATGATGCAGTGCAGAAGGGCGTGCAATTCTCGATAGTTAAGCTTCTGGGTGATTTGAGGGAACGGCCAGCGGGACTTTTCGACTCACTGGATGGTGTCCAATTGGAGGATGTGGAGGAGGCTCTTCTTTATCTTTCCAAGATAGGGGCTCTAAAACTTGAAGGAGGCTTCCTGGTTCTCTACAATGCTATGGAAATCCACAGGGTCAAGGATAGCATGAAACGTTACAAACAAGAGGATTATCGCATGCTCAATGAGTTTTACCGCCAGAAAATACAGCAGGTGCATATTGTGGGAGAGTATGCCAATCTCATGGTGCGGGATTATAATGCGGCCTTGCAATACGTGCAGGATTATTTCCAGATGGACTATAAGGCGTTCGTCAGAAAATACTTCAAAGGAGAGCGCTTGGCAGAGATAAGTCGTAACATTACCCCCGAGAAATATAAGCAGATTTTTGGCTCGCTTTCACCTACACAGCAGCGGATTATCCAAGACAAAGAGTCTGTGGGGATAGTGGTGGCGGCTGGTCCGGGTAGTGGCAAGACTCGCGTGCTGGTTCATAAGCTGGCCTCCTTGCTTTTGCTTGAGGATGTAAAGCACGAACAGCTTCTCATGCTCACCTTTTCACGTGCTGCGGCTACAGAGTTCAAGCAACGGTTGATGGCGCTTATCGGCAATGCCGCCCATTTTGTTGAGATAAAGACCTTCCACTCTTACTCCTTTGATCTCCTTGGTCGTATAGGAAATATCGAGGATGCCAAGGGAGTGGTGGAGCGGGCTGCCCGGATGATTAGTGAGGAGGGGGTGGAACCCAGTCGTATCTGTAAGACGGTCCTTGTCATCGATGAGGCTCAGGATATGAGTTCCGAGGAGTATGCATTGGTGCGGGCGCTCATGAAGGCCAACGAGGGTATGCGGGTGATAGCGGTGGGGGATGATGACCAGAATATATATGAATTCCGAGGTTCTGATTCACGCTTTATGCGACAGCTTCTCGATACTCCCAAGAGCACCTTTGTGGAGATGACGGAGAATTATCGCAGTAGCCGCCATGTGGTTGACTTTGCAAATGCATTTGCCCGGGGAATCCGTCATCGCATGAAGCGTACGTCCATCTTATCGGTGAAACAGGACGAGGGAACCGTGGTGGTTAGACATCATGTTTCCTGCCTTATGTATCAGCGTATTGCTTCTGACTTGTTGGCGAAACGTGCCAATGGCACCATGTGCGTGCTTACCCATACCAATGAGCAGGCTGTTATCATGAATTCACTTCTCCGTAAGCAAGGGCTTAATAGTAAACTCATACAGAGCACCGAGGGATTCCGTTTCTGGAATATGGCCGAAGTGCGTTTCTTTGTGAAGCAAATAGAGCGTAACACGCACACACCACGCATAGCAGATGAGGTGTGGGAGAATGCCAAAAGTCAGACACGCCTGGCGTATGCCTCTTCGACTTGCTTGCCTTATCTGGAACGTTGTCTCAAACTCTTTGAACAAACTAGCAGGGAGAAGTTCTTGACGGACTTTAAAGAGTTTGTGTTCGAATCCATGACCGAAGATTTCTGTTCCACAGCAGATGCCGATGTGGTGGTGTCCACCATTCACAAGTCCAAGGGGCATGAGTATGATGATGTGTATTTGCTTGTTACCCAGCCTCAGCATGTGACGGACTTGGAGATGCGTCGTTATTATGTAGGCATGACTCGTGCCAAGTGTCGTCTCTTCATCTATACGGACAGCAGTCTCTTTGACCGCCTGCCAGCAGATTTTCATATAGTGGACCAGATAACCTACGGACTACCAGAGGAACTGGAACTGCAACTTACGCATAAGGACGTAAATCTAGGGTTCTTCATGTGCCGTAAGCGGGAGGTTCTCTCGCTTCGGGCTGGCGAGCAACTGCGTTTTGCTGACAACTATCTTTATGCGCTTGGTGCCAGCCGCCCTATAGCTCAAATATCGAAGAAGATGCAAGATGAACTTGTTCTGTGGGACGAAAGGGGCTACATGGTCTCCTCGGCTACCATTCGTTTTGTAGTGGCATGGAAACCCAAGGATGCTCCTAAGGATGAAAAGGAGAATGCTGTTTTACTTCTGAACTTAGGGTTGAAGAAGAGCAAAAAACTCTAAATACTCTGTTCGCAAGACAATGCAGGTGGGGCAAAGCAGGAGTTGAGCCTGCAGTATCCAGCTTGGATTCGGCTCACCCGATAAACCTAGGGGATTAAGCATACAGCCTTGTAAGTCTGAAAAGGAAGAACCTTATATCTGTCAC
>UQST01000043.1 GCA_900543815.1 uncultured Prevotellaceae bacterium | reverse complement strand
TTTTCTGTGCATAATGCTTTCTTTAAGGCTAATTTGTGGTTCTTCTGGTCTGTGCTTTTTGCTACATGTTTGGCTTGTCTGATGTTTAAGTTGAACAGGTTGTTACATATTAAAGAGTGGGTGTTTATCTCCGTTCTGTTCTTTGGGATGATGCTTTTTGATGACAACTGGCTTATAGCGCAACACAAGTTTGTTGCTCCATATTTCTTGTTAGGGAGCGTAATTTGTAGATATAAGTTGGCTTATTTTGGCCGAAAGTGCTGGATTGTGATTCCGCTTTATTGCTTTTGTGTGTTGTTTTATAAGTCGGACACTTATATATATGTTTCCAAATATAGCATAACACAAGGTGATGCGATGTTACATTTGTGGATAGATATTTATAGGTTCATTGTGGGGGCGCTTGGGACTGTTTCCTTTATGCTTCTCGTAAAGTATATGTGGATGATTATTGCAAAATGGCAGTTGGTGCTCGACGTTTTGATATGGTTGGGCAAGAACACCTTATTTATATACTTCATCCAAGGATTGTTGTTTATAGTGGTTGCAAGAATAACTATTCTGTGTATGGGTGTTTGGCAACCCTGTGCTACATTCGTCCTCGTTATGGTGGCTTCCGCTTGTTTCGCAGCGATGGTTAGACGTAGCCTTTTCGTGGGTCGCTTGCTTTTCGGTAAAGATTATAGAGATAAAGAGTAATGATGCGTAGATGAAGGGTAGGGTATGTTGAAAGTTATATCCACGTTGTTTCTGGTCGTATTGACCAGTCTGTATTTCTTCCCGTTTGAGTTTACATTCTTGCCAGGCTTCAATACCAAGATGATTATGGCAGGTATGGGACTTGTGCTGTTTGGGATAAATATGGCAAGTGGAGGTAGTGGCAGTCTTCCCAAGAATGTCTCTCTCCTTTCCTTGTTGGCAATTTTCGTGTCTATTATAGGTCTCGTATCTGTTACATTGAACGGTACGTCTGATTTCTCTTATGCCACATATATTATTTCCATGTGGGTGTGGTTGGGTGGAGCCTATTTTGTGGCTCAGATGATAAAATGGAGGCATGGTAATGTCACTATCCCTCTTTTGTGCAACTACCTGATTGCCGTATGTGTGGCACAATGTATTATAGCTTTTGCCATGTCGGTGTATCAGCCTTTGAAAACCTTAGTAGATGGTTTTCTTGGCAGTCGTGGATTCATGGGGAAAGTTGATGCCCGTTTGTATGGTATTGGAGCAAGCCTTGATGTGGCCGGCATGCGTTTTGCTGCTGTGCTCGTTATGATTGCTTGCCTGTGTGTCCGAAAGGATGTGTTGAACAGCAAACTTGCTGTATTTATGTATGTCTTAGCTTCCTGTATTATCTCTGTGTTTGGTAATATGATAGGACGTTCTACTGTTATAGGATTGGCTTTTGTTGTCGTTTATGTCTTATACATAGCTTTCTCACGCAAGTCTGAGATTCTTGTTACGAACTTGAAGCGTGTGGGGGTAACCTTTGCTTTGGTTGCTGTGTGCTCAGTGTTTGTGCTTACTTACTTCTACAACACTAATGCCAATGTGCATGACAACCTCCGCTTTGGCTTCGAGGGATTCTTCGGTTTGGCAGAGAAAGGACGATGGGAAACCCATTCTAACGAGATACTCAAGAATATGTACGTGTTTCCTGATAACATTAGAACGTGGATGATAGGCGATGGCTATCTGGAAAACCCTTACGATATAGACCCTTATTATATTGGTCCTAAATGGGGCGGATATTACATGGCTACGGATGTTGGCTACCTGAGGTTCATCTTCTATTTTGGTTTGGCAGGTATGATAGCCTTTTCCCTATATATGTTCTATGCGGCAAGGATTCTGATGGATAAGCATCCCAAGTATAAAGTACTATTTTTGTTGGTGCTTCTTGTCAATTATGCCATGTGGTTCAAGGTTGCATCTGACCTGTTTTTGGTCTTTGCTTTCTTCCTTTGTGCAGATAGGGAATTAGATACGGAGAACAATGTACCTCATCTACCTCACTCATTCCACGTATAATCCTGGTGGTATGGAGCGTGTGCTCCTCAACAAGGTGGCTTGGTTGGTGCGCGAGAAGCATTGGCAAGTAACTGTGGTGACCACAGACCAGAAGGAGCGTGCGCCGTTCTATCCTTTTCCCAAGGAGGTGAAGATGATTGACCTTGGCATCAACTATTCCGACGACAACTGTTTGGGAACATTGCGCAAGGTGAAGGGATATTTGAGGCGTTGCAGGATACATCGCCGTAGGCTGACGGAACTGCTGATGCGTGAGAAGGCTGACATAGTGGTATCTTTGTTTCCTTCTGAATCCTCGTTCCTGCCCGACATAAAGGACGGAAGCCGTAAGGTGCTGGAACTTCACTTCTGCAAGTTCTTTCGTCTTCAGTATGGACGTCACGGACTGATGGGACTGATAGACCGCTGGCGTACAAAGATGGACGAGCGTCTGGTACGGCGCTTCGACCGTTTCGTGGTGCTCAGTTCTGAGGATGCCGGTTACTGGGGAGCATTGCCAAATATGCAGGTTATTCCCAATGCAGCCCGCCATCTTGGTGCAGGATATTCCGATGGAACCAGTAAACGCGTGATTGCTGTAGGCCGACTTGATTACCAGAAGGGGTTCGACCGCCTCTTGGAGGCATGGGATATCGTGCAGAAAGACGGAAAACACCAGGATTGGCATCTGGATATCTATGGTCAGGGAGAGTGGAAGGAGATGCTGCAGCAGATGATAGTCAGTCGCGGTCTGGACGATACTGCTACCCTGCATGAGCCTACTACCCAGATAGGTGACGAATATGTGCGCAGTGGCATGCTGGTGATGAGTTCCCACTACGAGGGATTTCCCATGGTGATGATAGAAGCAATGGCTTGTGGGTTGCCTGTTGTCTCTTTTGACTTCAAGTGTGGTCCGCGAGATATCATAGACGAGAATGTCAACGGGATTCTGGTGCATGAGGGAGATATCAGCGGGCTGGCCCGTGCTATGATGAAGCTGATGGATAATGACACTCTGCGCCTGCGCTTGGCTTCCAATGCACGCAGAATAACAGAAATCTATTCTGAGGAGAATGTAATGGGGCAGTGGGTGAGCCTCTTTGAGGAACTTGCCGAGAGTAGATAAAGTGAGAGAGAAGGAATGAAGCGGTTGTTGCAAATCAATCCCGTACTGCGTACAAGCACCTCCACTGGGCGTATCATGCAGGAAATAGGCGATTTGGCTATGGCCAATGGTTGGGAGAGCTATGTGGCTTACAGCCGTGGGCGGGATGGGATTCGTCCCTGCACCTCCCATCTGTTGCCCGTTGGCAATAAGGCCAGTGTGGCTTGGCACGGACTGATGACTCGTCTCTTTGACCGTCACGGATTGTCTTCTGCGCATGCTACCCAGGCATTCCTGCGTCAGGTGGATGCTCTGCAGCCCGATGTGATACACATCCACAATCTGCATGGCTACTTTCTGCATTACCCTCTCCTGTTCCGCTATCTGAGCAGTCACAACATTCCTGTCATCTGGACGGTACACGACTGTTGGCTCTATACAGGACATTGCTATCATTATTCATTTGCAGGTTGTCAGCGCTGGCAGTCGGGCTGTGGAGATTGCCCACAGAGACGAGATTTTCCTGCCAGTTGGCTGGTTGATCGCTCGCGGAGGAACTATATAGATAAGGAGAAAGCTTTTACTTCTTTGCCCAAGGGACTTCTCACATTGGTGCCTGTATCTGAATGGATGGCTGGTGAGATGAGCAGTTCCTTCCTTGCTGGCTCTGACATACGTGTCATTCATAATGGTATAGATACCGACACTTTCTCGCCTCAGGACGGCAGTGCGCTTCTCGCTCGCTACGGGCTTGAGGGAAAGCATATCCTGCTGGGAGTGGCCAGCATCTGGAGCCGCGAGAAGGGACTCGATGATTTCCTTCGTCTCTCCACCATGCTCACTCCCGATGAGTGTATTGTGCTGGTGGGAGTGGACGAACACACCGCCAAGCGCCTGCCTGCCAATATCATTCCTATTCGCCGTACTGAGAATGTTCTGCAGTTGGCCCAACTCTACAGCGTTGCCACTGCCTTTGTGAATCCCACTTGGCAGGACAATTACCCCACAGTCAATCTTGAGTCCATCTCATGTGGTACTCCTGTGGTCACTTACCGCACAGGCGGCAGTCCCGAGTCTGTCACGCCTCAAACAGGTATGGTGGTCAGTCAGGGGGATGTGGATGCACTGCTCCGCTCTGTTCGTCAGATAGAACATCTTGGCAAGGAGTCCTTCGTTGGCCCCTGCCGTCAATACGCATTACAGCACTTCCGCAAGGAAGACCGATATAAGGATTATCTGCGCCTCTATGATGAGGTGATGCAGAAAGCACGTTAATCACAGCATATTTCTTTTTCCAGATGAAAGTCCTACAGCTTGGTAAGTTCTTCCCTATACAAGGGGGAGTTGAGCGGGTGATGGTTGACCTGATGGGTGGATTGTCGGAAAGGGGAATTCCTTGCGACATGCTTTGTGCTGCCGTGGGGGATGACTGTGGGGAGCTTAAGGTCAATGAGCATGCAAGCATCTTCAGGGTGCCTGCCTGGGGCAAATTGGCCGCCACGATGATCAGCCCTTCGATGGTAAGCACGCTCAAGCGCATCTGCCGGCAGTACGACATCATCCATGTGCATCACCCCGATCCCATGGCTTGTCTCGCACTCTACCTGTCGGGCTACAGCGGACGTGTGGTGCTTCACTGGCATAGCGATATAGCCAAGCAGCGTATCCTGCTCCAGTTCTATCGTCCCCTGCAGCAGTGGCTCTTGCATCGTGCCGATGTCATCGTGGGCACTTCGCCTGTCTATCTGGCCGAGTCGCCTTGCCTCGAGCACTGGCAGCACAAGGTGGTAGCACTGCCCATCGGCATCCAGCCATTGCAGCCTGACTCTCAGGCTGTGCAGGCTTTGCGCCGTCAGTATGGCGGGCGGCATGTGGTGTTCTCTTTGGGACGGTTGGTGCACTACAAGGGTTACCGCTATCTGGTAGAGGCTGCCCGCTATCTCGCCGACGATTATGTGGTGCTCATAGGCGGTACAGGAAAACTGCATGATGAGTTACAGTCGCTTATACGGCGCTGGCATGTAAGCGACCGCGTACAGTTGCTGGGCAGGGTGAGTGACCATGATTTGCCAGCCTATTACGGTATGTGTGACCTCTTCTGCCTCAGCAGTGTGCAGAAGACCGAGGCTTTTGGCATCGTGCAGATTGAAGCCATGTCGTGTGGCAAACCAGTGGTAGCCACCCGCATCCCGCAGTCGGGAGTCGCTTGGGTCAATAGCGATGGCGAATCCGGACTCAATGTGGAACCTTGCGATGCACGTGCTCTGGCCCATGCCATCATGACTCTCTGTTCCGACGATGCCCTTTACCAGCGCCTCTCAAGCGGCGCACGTGAGCGTTTCGACAAGATATTCACTTATGACAAGATGATTGATAATACACTTACAATATATAACCAACTATGGAAAAAACAGCAATAGCAACCCGACCGAGTGAGGTGGAAGCAAAGGCACAGACCTGTGATCGAGAGATTATTGGAGCACCTACCAGGATGGTGAAGCGTGGGCTTGATGTTCTGGCAAGCCTTTGCGGCATGATTGTCTTTTCGCCTCTTTTCTTTATTGTCTGGCTGGCCGTACGCCTTGAGGACGGTGGGCCTGCCATCTTCTCCCAGCAGCGAGTGGGCTACAGGGGACGTGAGTTCACACTCTATAAGTTCCGCTCCATGGTGGTCAGCTCGGAGGCTGACGGGCAGCCTGCCCTTTGCCAGAAGAATGATGCCCGTCTCACCCGCGTGGGCCGATTCCTGCGTGACCATCATCTCGACGAACTGCCGCAGCTCTGGAATGTGTTGCGCGGTGATATGTCCTTTGTGGGTCCACGTCCGGAACGCCGTTTCTTCGTTGAGCGCATCAAGGCTGTCAACCCCGACTACGAGTTGCTCTACCAGCTTCGTCCAGGCCTCTTCTCATCGGCTACGCTCTACAACGGCTACACCGACACACTGGCCAAGATGCTTGAGCGCCTGCGCATGGACCTCGAATACCTGCACAACCACTCCTTGTGGCTCGACACCAAGATTATCTTCATCACCGTGGTCACTATTCTCACGGGCAAGAAGTTCTGATGTCTGCCGGGATTCAACCAATCAGGAATCGAGTATGAAGAGACGCACCAACCTGACGCTCCGCCGAATGGGGCGAAGATATATGATGGTCAATGCCGCATCGGCAGCGCAGGATACGGCCGATGTATATACGCTCAACGAGACTGCTGCCCGCCTGTGGGAGCAGTTGGGCGATGATGAAATCTCCCTGCCCTCGCTGGCCACTTGGCTTGCTGGTGAATATGGGATAGCCTACGACGATGCTCTGGCTGATGTCACCACACAGGTGCAGGAATGGCGGGAGTTCGGATTGATAGAATAGGGTAGCCACCCGATACACATACGTGCGTGTGCACACGTGCATGCGTAATATAATAAGGTAATATAGAGTCCAGGAGGAACAAACTTGGATGGAATGACCTGCAAACTATGACCAGCCGTGAGGCTCGTCTTGTAGGGTGTTTCTCCTGGCTCTTTTCAGCACAATGCTTCCCTGTGGAGATGGCTTCAAGCAAGCATCTGCGCCGGTGAGCAGCAAGAAACACAAGCAACAGGAGGATAGAGTGAAGAGAGACGACAGCCTGGGCGCCAGTCCCAATATTCCTTCGGCCGCATGCCGTACAGCGCTGCTGCAGTTGTTGCAGTCGGCTCTGTGGGGACGTGTGCCACAGGAGCAGGCTTTCCAAGGGCTTACACGCGCCGACTGGCAGAGCATCTTTCTCACAGCTCAGGCACAGACGGTGATGGCGCTTGCCTTCCAGGCATTCGAGTTTCTGCCTGATGAACTCCTGCCCGATGATGCGCTTCTCACCCGATGGATGGTGCAAGCCGAACAGGCCGAGCAGCACAGCCGTCACATGAATGAGGCGCTCGCTTCGCTCTGTGAGTTCTTCACCACACGCGGTCTGCAGCCTGTGGTGCTCAAGGGCCAGTCGATAGCCCGCCTCTATCGGCATCCTCTTGCCCGCGAGTGTGGTGATATCGACCTCCATTTTCCCATCCACGGGCAGGCTGCCCAGGCACTTTGTGTCCTTCGCGATGCTGGTGTGCATCCTCAGCCCAAGCCCGATGGCAGTTACCTCTACAGCTGGCAGGATGTGCCTGTGGAGCATCATCCTCGGCTCACCGACCTTGCCAGCCCCTTTGCCCGCAGGCGTCTGTCAGGGATGCTCAGCCGTTTTCCATCCCAGAGTGTAGCCCTTGGCATGGGCACTCATGCGCAGATTATGGTACCCGAGCCTACGGTTTCGCTCTTCATCCAGAGCACCCACATTCTCAAGCATGCTATGGGATGGGGGATAGGTTTGCGTCAGATGGCCGACCTGGCAGTGAGCCTCCACAGTGAGCACTCGCGCATTGACGGCCGCGCCTATCAGCGGGCTTGCTCGCAGGCACATCTCCTCCAGTGGAACGGCTTGCTGCATGGGTTTCTCACCCAGTGTCTGGGATTGCCCCTTCAGCGGCTTCCCTATGCCGACCGTCTCTTCGACAGCCAACCCTTGCAGGAACGTGTGTGGAGGGACGGAAACTTCGGACTGCTTCACACCACCCGCATCGCTTCGCAGTCTTCCTGGCGCAGCAAGTGCCGCACGGCAGTCTCCATGCTCCGTCATGCACGCTTCGGGTGGACCTATGCTCCTGCCGAGACCCTCTTCACTGCCCTTCAGCTGATGGCAGGACAGTTCTCCACTGGAGCACTTCATACAGATGACCACAATGAGTGATACTCAATCGACATACAGTTTCAGGGTGGGAGGTTTCCTCTTCAGCCTGACTCTTCCCCAGCGGCAGGATGTCAGCTTGCTCCTGCCTTCGTTCAGCGCCTTCCGTTGTGAGCCAGAGGCAGGCGAACCTCTGCTTTTCACGTTCACCACCGAAGGCCAGACTCTCTGCCTCACAGGCAGCGAGCAGATGATAGAGCAGAGTGAGAGCGACTTGGGGCTGGTGAGCCTCTGGCGCAGTGCTGACGGTTACATCATGCAGGTTCGTCACACTGCCGACGCTCCCTCTCACACGCTCCTTTGCAACGATGATTTCACCCACATGAGCGCCACTCTGCATTGGGCCGATCCTATGGTCTCGTCGGTGCTCAGTTCTATGTTGCGTATGGCTTTTGCCCAAGCCATTCTGCCTCACGGGGCCATCTCGCTGCACGCAGCGGCAGTGGTGCTTTCGGGCAGCGCTTATCTCTTCATGGGACAGAGCGGAACAGGCAAGAGCACCCATGCACGGCTGTGGCAACAGTGCTTCCCCGGCTGCCTGTTGCTCAATGATGACAATCCCATGCTGCGCCTGCATGACGGGCAGGTGTGGGCCTATGGTACCCCTTGGAGCGGCAAGACTCTTTGCTACCGTTCCGAACGCTATCGGGTGCAGGGGATAGTGCGACTGGCTCAGGCACCCCACAACAGGTTCCTGCCTGCCGCCGAGGTGGAGGCATTCAGCCTGCTGTTGCCGGGCATCTCGGCCATTGGCCAGCACGAGCGCTATTACCAGCTCATGGCCGACACGCTGGCCCAGGTGGCACTCACCGTCAGGGTAGGCGCACTGGAGTGTCTGCCCGATGAGGCTGCCGCCCGTCTCTGTGCCGCTTCGCTGGCATGAGCAGTTGGCCTGCACACATTATATATATAGAATTCTATCCAACAACGAAATAATAGCATAACTACAACAATGATGAAGAAAAGAGAGATTCTGATAGGCTGCGTGGCAGTCCTTATGTTATTTCCATCCTGCGCATCGCGCAAGAATATCGCTTACTTCAGTGACATGCAGCAGGGTCAGGGCTACGAGTATGACAGCCGCTATGAAGCCACTGTGCACACCCATGACCGCCTAAGCATCGTGGTGAGCTGCAAGCGTCCCGAATTGGCACTGCCCTTCAACACGCATGCCAACAGCATCCAAGTGGGTGCGGACGGCACTGTATCCACCTCCTCAGGCGGCTCCCAGGAGAAGGGGGCCAAAGGTTATCGTGTGGATGTGGATGGCAACATCGACTTCCCCATCCTGGGCACTCTGCATGTCGAGGGACTTCGCGTGAGCCAGGTGACCGAAATGATCAAGAACAAGATAATAGAAGGCAACTACATCAAGGACCCTCAGGTGTCGCTCGAGTTTCTCAACTTCCGCTACACAGTGTTGGGCGCTGTGGGCCATGCCGGCACCTTCTCGGTGGATGATGACCGTGTGACACTCCTCGATGCCATTGCCAATGCCGGCGACCTCAAGTCGAATGCCAAGTTGGGCTCCGTGGCAGTCATACGCGAGAACAACGGTGAGCGCAAGATATATGTGCACGATATCCGCAGCAAGGAAATCTTCCAGTCGCCCTGCTACTATCTGCAGCAGAACGATATCGTGTATGTAGAGCCCAAGCATAAGTCCCGCGAGCGTGAGGGTCGCATCTTCCAGATAGGCGGCATCGTACTCTCACTGGCCAGCGTGGTGGCTTCCATGCTGTGGGTACTCAAGAAGTAACAACGAACACATTCTATCCCTATGACATACGAACAAGAAAAGAACAGCCAGGACATCAACCTGAAGGACCTCTTCTTCTATCTCCTGGCACGCTGGCAATGGTTTCTCGTCAGCATGTTGATCTTCGGTGGACTGGCTTGGCTCAAGTATGCACGCACTCCGTTCACCTATTTCCGTCAGGCTACGGTCATCATCAAGGATCCCTCCAACAAGACCTATACGGCTGGGCTTGACCGCTATGACAACTACATCAACAAGGTCAATGTGGCCAACGAAATCCTGCAGTTCCGTTCCAAGAAGCTCATGCAGGAGGTGGTTCGCCGCGTGCATGCCGATGTGAGCTATCAGTACAAGGACGGACTGCGCACGAGCGAACTCTATGCTACGGCTCCTGTGGCTGTCTGCTTCCCCGATGCTACGCCCGAAACTTACATCTCGCTCAATCTGCGCGTCGAGGATGCCAAGCATGTGCGCATCACCGACCTCAGTAGTGCAGGCGAGGGCGATTCGTGGGTGATAGCCATGAAGGATACCGTCAAGCTGGGCGGTATGCGCCTGGCAGTCTCTCCCACCAGCTATTGCACCCGCTCGTGGTTTGGCAAGGAAATCAATGTGAGCAAGCGCCCGCTCTCGTCAGTTGCCGCCTATTATCTGGCCAACTTGGGTATCCGACAGGAGGAAGATGCTTCCAGCATTCTCACCCTCTCGCTCAAGGATGCTTCTCCCTCACGTGCCGAGGATGTGCTCAACATGCTCATCACTGCCTACAACGAGGATGCTATCCGCGACAAGAACCAGGTGGCTGTCAATACCGCCGACTTCATCAATGAGCGTCTCATCATCATCAGCCGCGAACTGGGCGGTGTGGAGAGCGAGCTGGAGACTTACAAGCGCGACAACCGCATTCTCGATATCAACAATACCGCCAGCGCCTATCTCGATGAGAGCCGCAAGTCCAACAGCGAAGCACTGGAGATGGAAACCCAGCTCAGGCTGGCCACCTACATCAAGGATTATCTGGAGGACCATACCAAGGACGGCGACCTCATACCCAGCAACACAGGTATCGACAATGCCAGCGTGGAGAGCCAGATAAGCCAGTACAATGCCATCAAGCTCCGTCGCGACAAACTCATAGAGGACAGCAGCAACAGCAATCCCGTGGTGGAGGAACTCAACAACTCGCTGCATGCCATGAAGCAGAGCATCATACGCGCTGTGGATAACATGATAGTGAGCATCAACGTGAGGAAGCGCGATGCACAAAGCCGTGAGGTGAGAGCACAGTCGCGTGTGGCTTCTATCCCCACCCAGGAGCGTGAGATGCTCTCCATCGAGCGTCAGCAGAAGATCAAGGAGGCTCTGTACCTGTTCCTGCTCAACCGCCGCGAGGAGAATGCCATCACACAGGCTATGGCCGACAACAATGCCCGCGTCATCGATGGTGCCACTGGTAGCAATGCTCCTATCGCTCCTGTGCGTTCACGCATCATGCTGCTGGGTTTGCTCATTGGTTTTGCCCTGCCTGCCGTGTGGCTCATGGTGCGTCTCTTCATGGACACTTATGTGCACAGCCGTCGCGACCTCAAGGGACGTGTGAGTGTGCCTTTCCTGGGCGAGATTCCTCAAGGCCGCGACAACTCACGCTCCAAGGGCAAACGACAGGAGATGGTGGTAACAGCCGATGGCAACGACATGACTTCAGAGGCATTCCGCATCCTGCGTACCAACATGGAGTTTATGGGCCGCAAGGAACATCCTGCCAAGGTCATCACCTTCACCTCCTTCAATGAGGGAGCCGGCAAGACTTTCATCTCGCGCAACCTTGCACTCACACTGGTATTTGCCAAGAAGCGTGTGCTGCTGCTCGATATGGATATCCGCAAGGGTACTCTCAGCCATCACATGCATGGGCATGGGCACAAGATGGGACTCACCAACTATCTGGCTGACTCCAGCGTGCAGGTAGATGATATCATCCGTCCCGTAGAGGGAGTGGATGGGCTGGACGTCATCCCTGCAGGCACAGTGCCTCCCAATCCTGCCGAACTGCTCATGGACGAGCGTCTGGACAAACTGGTGGAGGAGTTGCGCCAGCGTTATGACTATATCGTAGCCGACAGTGTGCCTGTAGGCATCATTGCCGATGCATCCATTGCCAACCGTGTGGCCGATCTCACTATCTTTGTGGTGCGTGCAGGCAAGCTCGACCGACGCCAGTTGCCCGACATCGAGAGCCTCTATCAGGAGAAGCGCCTGCGCAATATGGCTCTGGTGCTCAACGGAGTGGATATCGCACATCGTGGTTATGGCTACGGATATGGATATGGTTATGGCCGTTATGGATATGGCTACGGATATGGTTATGGCAAAGGAAAAAAGAGTAAGAAGTAAAAGAGAAAGAATAAGATAGTTAAGTACTAACCTTAAAAAAGAAGTAAAAGATTATGAAAATGACAAGACAGTATGAGTCACCGCTCACTGTGCGCACTCAGGTGCAGTTGGAGAAAGGCTTCATGAAAGCCTCGGTGATATCTAAGGATGACCATGACAAGGTGGAAAGCGCCGGTCACGAAATTGGTAACACGCATGATGCTGGAGACTGGAAAGACGAAGGATGGAAGTAAACTAAGATTAAGCACGATGAGAACAAGACCTTTGATGGGTGCTCTCGTGAGCACCGCCATTCTGCTGGCCGGATGTCAGGAGAATGATATCGTAAAGCCCAAGGAGACTTGGCACAAGGGAGACAATGTAGAGTTTCGTGCGCGTGCCGGCTATGAGAACAATGGAGGCAACGACACACGAACAGTTTATACAGGTGTGACCTATGAGTTTGAAGGTAAGAAGTATGAACGCATCGATTGGGAAGAGGGCGACCAGATACGCATCTTCTGTAAGGAGGCACAGAACCCTGCCGAAGGTGTCAACTACTCTGACTACAAGATAGTAAGCCATGAGAATGCAGGCGGCAAGGACTATGGCTATCTGGAGCGCGTGAATCCCAATGGAAGCCTGCAGTGGGGTGATCCCAGCAAGAAGCACACCTTCTATGCCTTCTATCCCTCACCCGCCAAGAACAGCCAGCTTGAGATGAGCGGCAACTGGGCCAAGGGTGTGGTGCCTATGGAGCAGACTCCTCTGGAGATTACTGCCCCCGACGGCAAAAACTATGTGGCAAAGCCCAACATGGACTATGCCTTCATGACTGCCAAGGCAGTGATGGAGCCAGGCTCAAGCAATGAAGTGAACCTCTCCTTCAAGAGTATGGTTACAGCACTGGAGCTGGAGTTGCAGGGTCCTGACCAGCAGACGGTGGACCTGACAGATATCCGTATCAGTTCGGATACCGAGAATCTCACAGGTCCCTTCACCTGCGATTTGGATAAGGTTGCCACCGATGGCTATCCCGACTGCACCATATTGTCCACAACGGATGACCGTCACACCGTGAATGTGTCACTGGTGGATAAGAAGAACGGAAAACCATTCCGTCTTACTAGTGGACAGACTCTTAAAGTCACTGTATTCTTGCTTCCTTTGGATCACTACCAAGCACTGAAGATTTCATTGCAGACAGCCAAGGGAATCAAGTCGCACGACTTGACAGCCAACGGTTCGCCCATGATTATAAAGTCACACCTCAAGAACTTGGTGCGGAATATCCAGGTGCCTTCCAACTTCATTGCCAACCAGTGGCTCAGTCACATGAATAGCAATGTGCTGCTCTCTCAGCTCAGTATCCCAGGCTCGGGCAACTCTTATTCTTGTAAGTATAGTGGCACTGATACTGAGAACTTCAAGGCGCAAACGCTTGATATCGCAGATCAGTGGAACTTGGGTGTAAGAGCCTTTGAGGTGACCGCAGGTCTTAATAAGAACTTCGGCCAGGGAGGATTGATAATCAGTAATGACCAGGATCCCTTGAGTAATACCGTGGATGAGGCTGTCGGAGAGGTTTATCGTATGCTGACAGCAAACCCCGATGAGTTTGCCATGATGATTATCAGCTATCAGCCCACAGGAGGACGTGATGGAAATAAGTTTGTGACAAATTTCTTGAACTGGTACGACCAACTGGATATTCATACAAGCGGGCAAACTGCTCTTTTCCGTCCTGGTCTGTCCATTGGAGATGTGCGAGGCAAGATGATGTTCATCCTGCGTCCCACTTCTGAGGATGAGGATGTGTTGAGCGATGCCACACGAGCAACTATTGCAGATAAGGACTTCTTGGTGGTAGAAGGATGGGGCTCTCTGCAAGATAAATGGAAGAAGAGAGGTTATCCTGTGACGAGTCAGGTGGGAACGGCTGGAGCCGGAACCATGGAGGAGGAAATGATGGTAGAACACAATTCAAAAACAACACCTCCTTCATTCGATAATCTTAAGACAAAAGTTGAAGCCAATTATACCTACCTGACCAACAAGGAATTCAGTGCTTGGGTGCAGGAATGGCCACGTGTGGTGGAAGAGGATCTGGTACTTTATTTGTATAGTAATTGGAGTGACAAAAAGCATTATTGGGCGAAATGGGATGAGTCCTATAAGGAGAAACTCAAGGATGCCAAGGATACGTTTGATAAGTCCATCAAGGATAAGAACAACCAGAGCTCTGTGTATATCAATTCTCTGTGTGGTTACTTTATTGATAAGAATAAGCCTAAGACATGTAAACCTGTGAATAATATGTCTGGAGGTGATATGGACAAATGGGGAGTAACCTATGGCAACCTCATCAGCTTCTCGGAGAAGATTAATGAGGACTTCTACAAGTATGTGCTGAGCAAGTCCAACGCCCAGGGAAGCCTGTCTGGTCCTGTGGGTGTGGTGATGATCAACCGCGTAGGTTCAACAGAAGCCAGCACACTGATGCCCAATGTGATAATCAGTAACAACTTCAAGTTCCCGCTCCTTACCAAGGATCCATCCGCGGGAAAGACTAACGGAAATACTTATCAAAACGGCGGAAGCGCCATAAAATAAACACCTAAAAAAAAATTGTGGAGAAGTTAGAAATGAACATGCGAGGACTGATGGCTTGTGCCATGGCGGCAACTCTTGCCTTGGGCGGATGCCAGCAGTCTGAAGAATTGGGTGGCGGAAACGAAAGCCATCTGGTGACCATCATGGGTGGACAGTCGGGCTATGAGCCGGCTGCCACCCGCAGTGTGATAGGCGGAGAACTGGAGAATGGAGCTCTGGTGATGCAGTGGGAAGTGGAGGACAAGATAGGTGTGTTCAGCACCTGCGCCCAGAACTCCCTGTTTACCAGCACCAACACCCGTCCTGCCAACTACACCGGCTTTGTGGGAACCAAGGTGGAAACCGAGACATTGAAGTATGCCTATTACCCCTATGCCGAGGGCGTGACCGACTGCACCCGCATACCTGTGAACATTCCATCCCTGCAGAGCTATACCGACGTGAACTCTGTGGCACAGTATGACTTGAAGGCTTCTGACCAACTGACAGAGCAGACCGACGGCACCTATGAGTGCCAGATGAAGCAGATGGCTTGTCTGGTTCGCTTCGAGATAAACCTGCGCAATGTGGCAGGCGAAATCCAGAATCAGGACGAGAACAAGGCAGACGCTTCCGGCGAGAAGCTCCAGTCGGTAAGCATTCACAGCGGTGTGAACCTCACCGGCAGCTATACCTACGACCTTACCCAACTCTCCAATGGACTGGCACCCGTGAAGGGCAGTGGCGACTTGACACTGAATTTCACAGCCACTCCATCCCTCTCGGGTACGGTGGTAGCCTATGCTGTGGTGGCTCCCGGCAAGCAGAACGGACAGACGCTGACCATCGACATTGAGACCAACAAGCATAAACTGCAGCTCACTCCCACAGTGCTGTGTGACTTCGTGGCCGGCAGTTTCTACGTGATTCCCCTGAATGCCACGGTGTTCACCAACAACAAGGTGACCGTGGAAACCAACTATCCCAAGGTGACCGAGGAGACCGCCAACTGCTACATGGTGACCCAGACCGGCGAACATTCCTTCGTAGCCACCCAGATAGGCAATGGTGACAAGGGCATCGTGAAGAATGCGCAGTTCCACGTGACCAGTTCGAGGATTCTGCCCAGTTCAGCCAAACTGCTCTGGCAGGACACCCAGAACTTCGTGTCAGACATCCGTTTGGCTGACGACGGCCGTGTCTATTACAAGGCCAACAGCAATGTGGGCAATGCCGTGATAGCCGTATATAGCGGTGAGAACGGCACAGGCGACATCCTGTGGAGCTGGCACATCTGGGGTGTGGGCGATGAACTGCCTGCCGATGTGGAGATAACCAACAAGGCCAATGCCAAGTTCCAGATGATGGACCGTGTGCTGGGTTCTCTGTCGGCTGTTTCCACCAGCGCAATGCTCTATCAGTGGGGCCGTAAGGATCCCATTCCCAATGCTTCGGCCTACTATGTAGATGGCGAGTCGGTAGATATCTCCACTTCTTTCCCTGTGACCGATGGAGCTGGTTCGACCATTCTGACCGGCGTGCGCAATCCTGCAAGCATCATCAAGCCCACATCCCTGCCTGGTGACTGGCTCACAACAGCCAACAACTACCTGTGGGGCGATGTGAATGAAAAGGACCAATACACCTGGTACAGTAACGGCAAATATGCCAATGCAGGTGCCGGAGCAGGATGGACCGACCAGAAGACCATCTACGATCCCAGCCCCGTGGGCTATCGTGTGGCCAATAAGTTCACCTTCACGGGCTTTGCTGTGAACAACACAGGTGAAACTCCTCAGGGTAACACTACTTCAAAATTGGGTTACATCAACTATGTGAAGTATGAGAACGACGGCTGGTACTTCAAGAAGAACAGCACCGACACCGAGGGTGTATATTTCCCCATGACTGGTTCGCGTGGAGCTGGTTCGGGTTCACTCATGACAGGCGATGGTGGTTCAGCCTACAACACCGTAGGCTACACCGCCTCTTATTGGGCAAGCTCCATAAACAAGAACGCGGGTCAGAGCAGCACCCTGTCGATGGGTCCTCACGGAACAGAGAACACCGCTGCTGGCAACAACAGCTACAACTCGCTGAACACGGTGGATTTGTCCCATCGTGCCAACGCTTATGCCGTGCGCTGTGTGAGGGAAAACCAATGAGCCAGGTGAATATCCTGACACATTATATTATATAAGGAGAGGGGGAAGAGACCATTGCCCAATCAAAAAGACAGTGGCCTCCTCCCCCTCTCGTTTTTTATGAGAAAAAGTTTCTTGGGCTACTTTGCCCGGTAAGTTAGGTAAGGGGAAATACGATGATAGACATACAGGATAAATCAAAATGCTGCGGATGCTGTGCATGTGTGGATGCATGTGCCCATCAGGCAATTTCCTTGAAGACGGATATCGAAGGTTTCTGGTATCCTGTGGTGGATAAGGAAAAGTGTGTGGATTGTGGATTGTGCGACAAGGTCTGTCCCGAACTCCATATAGACGAGCTGAAGAAGAATGACTATCCCAAGCCGGTCCACACGATGGCAGCCATCAACAAGAATATGAGTGTACGCTGGGACAGCACGTCAGGCGGAGCATTCTCGGCACTTGCCGATGCCATGTATGAACAGGGAGGCTATGTGAGCGGTGCTGTCTATAATGAGGATTTCTCGGTACGTAATTTCATTTCCTCCAATCCTGCTGACCTGGAGCGGCTACGCAGCTCAAAGTATCTTCAGAGCAAGGCTGAAGGACTGTACAAGGAGATACGCGAACTGCTCGGGAAGGGAGAGAAAGTGCTGGCATGCGGTACCCCTTGCCAGATGGCAGCACTGCGCTCGTTCCTCCGTAAGGACTACGACAATCTGATTATAGTCGATTTCATCTGCCGTGGTGTCAATTCCCCCAAGGTCTATCGCAAATACCTGGATTCACTGGAGCGCAAGTTCGGGGGAAAGGTTGTCTATGTAAAGGCCAAGAACAAGGAACTGGGCTGGCGCAACCTGACACGCAAGGTAGTGTTTGATAACGGAAAGGTATATTATGGTGTCCATATGCAGGACGATTTCCGCAGAGGCTACCATACCAACGTCTATTGCCGCCCGAGCTGTTATACCTGCCAATACAAGGGTTTCCCCCGCATGGCTGATATCACCATAGCCGACTATTGGGGTATAGAGAGGGTTGATCCGAACATGGACAACAACATAGGCACATCCATGATACTCCTGAATTCCAACAAGGGTATCGCTTTCTTTGAGAAGGTGAAGGACAAACTGGAATGGGAGGAGACCAGCTTTGAGTCTGTCCTGCCCGGCAACATCGCTTTGCGCAAACCTATTGAGCCAGCAAGGATAGACAGGAAGAGTTTCTTCGAAGACCTGGACAAGGGAACATTCGAAGATGTTACAGCCAAGTATTTCCCCATGAGCACTCCGGCAAGAAGTGTGAAGCGACGGGTGAAGGACTTCCTGAGGAAGTGCAAATCGCTGTATTCCATGTACCATTTCTCATTCCGTGCATGGAGCAATTTCATCAGAGTAAATTGCCGCAAGAACACCCTTTCTGATTTCAAAGCCGGGCATGTGATATACACCATGCCCAGTGCTGTGTTTGACCTTCATCCCACAGCAAAGATTATTCTCAACTCCTCCATCACATATGGCCTCGGTCGCGTGAGGGGCTTGCGCATGCCCACCTGCTTGCGTATGACCGAGAATGCAACACTGGAAATACATGACGGACCGCTTACACGTTATGGCAACGGTGCCTATGGTTTGTGCTATGGTGCATATATCGAGATAGTCGATGGCGGCAAACTGACTATCGGCCAGGGGGCTGCCAATGTGGGACTGACCATCATGTGTGCCAAGGAGGTGACCATAGGAAACGGTGTCCGTATTGGAAGAAATGTATCCATACGGGACTGGAATGGTCCGCATGTCATCATCAACGACCATTACCGCAATCATGCTCCTGTGCACATCGGAGACCATGTGTGGCTGTGTACGGGATGTACCATCATGCCTGGAGTGACAGTTGGAGAAGGAGCTGTGGTTGCTGCCAACTCCACGGTGACAAGGGATGTTCCACCACACAGCATGGTGGCAGGTTCGCCAGCCAAGGTGGTAAAGGAAAACGTGGAATGGTATTAGCGGTAGAGCAGTTCGTATGACAGACAACAGAAGAATAGCAAAGAACACGATGTTCCTTTATTTCAGGATGATGCTGATTATGGGCGTTGCCCTTTTCACCTCCCGCATTGTCCTGAGGAATCTGGGAATAGAGGACTTCGGAATCTATAATGTGGTGGGCGGCATTGTCACCATGTTCACCTTCCTCAATGGTTCGCTTGGTTCTGCCACCTCCCGTTATATCACCTTCGAGTTGGGCAGAAAGAATTATGAGCGGCTCAACCAGGTGTTCAATGTGGCCTTCCTGATACATGTGGCCATAGGCATCATCGTCATTGTGTTAGCCGAGACGGTGGGCTTGTGGTTCTTCTATGAAAAGATGTCCATTCCTGCTGATAGGATAGATGCAGCCCAGTGGGTCTATCAGATATCCATCCTCACCTGCTTCTTCTCCCTGACCCAAGTACCATACAGTGCGTCTATCATAGCCCATGAGAACATGAGGGTGTATGCCTGGATTGGCATTGTGGAAGTTCTGGCCAAACTGGTGATTGTCTATCTGCTTGTGGTCTCACCCTTTGACAAACTGGTGTTCTATGCGGTTCTGTTGTGTCTCTTGCAGATAAGTATAATGATGTATGAGCGTTTTTACTGCCTGCGTCATTATGGGGAGAGCAGGATGAAACTCTACTGGGAGAGGAGCCTCTATCGGGAGATGTTCGGTTATGCCGGTTCCGACTTGATAGGCAACATCTCTGTATTGGCTCAGGGACAAGGGTTGAACCTCCTTCTGAATGTGTTCTTCGGTCCTGTCGTCAATGCCGCCCGAGGTGTGGCATATCAGGTGCAGGGGGCAGTAACACAGTTCAGCAACAACTTCATGACGGCAGTGAAACCTCAGATTATCAAGTCGTATGCCGAGGGAGATACAGGGGGGATGCTGACATTGGTAAAGAACAGCAGTTGCTTCTCGTTCTATCTGATGTGGATGATATCTTTCCCCATCATGCTGGAGGCCGACTATATTCTGTCATTGTGGCTGGGCAAGTATCCCGACCACACGGTCACATTCCTTATCCTGGTGCTGGTGCTCTGTCTGATACAGACATTGAAGACACCCCGAACAACCGTCTTTCATGCCACAGGACACCTCAAGCTGGTGAACCTTGTGGTGGGAGGAATCCTTTGTGCTGCATTCCCATTGGCTTACCTGTTCCTGAAGATGGGTATGTCACCAGAAAGCGTCTTCTGGGCAGCCAATATATCCATGGCATTGTCTGAAGTGGCAAGTGTGCTCATACTAAAACGATATATTGATTACTCAGTCACCTCCTATCTGATGAGTGTGCATGGGAGGTGCATCATAGTGGCAGCACTGTCAGCCATCGTTCCTTTCCTGTTGTTTGACCGATGGATGGAGCCTTCTTTCCTGAGGCTCATGTTAACCTGCCTGCTCACATCGTTGTCTATAATGTTCGTTGTCTTTTCCATAGGAATGAATCGAGAGACAAGAGCTAAGTTGATGGGATTTGTAAAGGCTAAACTTATTAAATGAAAATGAACAAACCAACAATAAAACTTTCCAATGGCGTGGTCATGCCTTTTATGGCAATGGGAACCAACTGGATGAAATATGGCGAACTGCTGCCTGTAATGGAGGCTGGCTTCAGTGCCGGACTGAGAGCCATTGACACGGCAAGGGACTATGGCAACGAGCCTGTGGTGGGCGATGTGCTTTCCGAGGCATTGAAGAGAACGGGCTTGAGGAGAGAGGATGTCTTTGTGACCACGAAGATAGGCAATTCCCAGCAAAGGCAGGGCGATATAGAGGAAGAGATAAACATCTCGCTTCGCAATCTGAAGACTGATTATGTGGATTTGTGGCTCATGCACTGGCCCTATCCTGGCTATTTTGAACAGACATGGGACAAGATGATGAAAGTATATCAGGAAGGTAAGGTACGTGCTATAGGTGTGGCCAACTATGACGTGCGCCATTTCAAGCAGCTCCTGGCAGGTAATCCTGCAGTAGTGCCAATGGTCAACCAGATGGAGTACCATCCGCTTCGTACAGCCAGACATCTGAAGGAGTATATGGATGACAACGGCATTGTGACACAGGCTTATGCTCCCTTGTGCAGACTGGTTCCGCCGCTTAAGGAAAGTCCGATTCTGAATGAACTTGCACAGAAATATGGGAAGTCCATTGGGCAGATTATCTTGCGTTGGCATGTTCAGCAGGGCAATGTCATGCCTGTATTCAAGTCCTACAATCCCAAACGCTTTGTGGAGAACGTGGATGTGCTGGACTTTGAGTTGACGGAGGATGAAATGAACAGCATATACTCGCTGAACCAGAATTACAAGTATCACATAGAGTCCATAAATTGTCCTGGATATTAAATTAGAAGAAAGTATGAACAAGTTAATGAAAATACCATTTGCCTTGCCTTTGTTCCTGAACAGGTTGGTTAAAAAGACAAATTGGTATAATAACGTCAATCCCGATAAATCCAATTATCCCGACAATGAATGGTATCGTTCGCATCTTGAGCGGAACTATGATGTAGTCAATGTGGGAAGTTCCTCCGCTGTGTTCGCTTTTGATTATACGGGACTGAATGTGAAGGCATTCAATTGGGCTATGCAGCCCCAGTCCTTGGAATACAGCTTTAAGATACTGAAAATGTACTTTAGTATCTTAGGGCAGAAAGGAATTGTTCTAATTCCTTTCAGCCCATTTTCCGGTCTCTCTGTGACCGGAAAATGGGCTGAAACGGCCAATGACAGATACTTCTCAATACTGGATGATACTCTTATTGATGATTATGAATCAGTATGCCGCCGTCGCAATTACCCATTGTTCACCCAGCCTAAGGCTTCTTTGAAGAGTCTTATAAGAGATGTACCCAAAGTGGTATGTGGTACAAGAAAAAGGTCTTGTTACACAGAGGAAGAATTTCAGCAGGATGCAGAGAGATGGATTAAGAATTGGAAAAGGGAGTTCCGAATTGACGATATGGATGTTCCTTTGTCAGATGAAAACAAGAAGGGAGCCGAGAGCAGGCGGAAATTGTTGTCAGAGATGATAGACTTCTGCCTGGAGCGAGAACTTCGTCCTGTTCTTGTCCTGCCGCCTATGCATCCGTCTCTGTCCGGCCTCTTCACCAAAGAGTTCAGGGAAAACTACATATACTCTTTCCTGAGGAGAACCAACACCCGGAACATCCTCTTCCTGGACTATTTTGATGACCTGCGTTTTGTGAGTGCAAGGGATTATGACAATTCCTTCTTTCTGAGTAAGGAAGGTGCCAGGCGCTTTACAAGGATTGTTCTGGAGGATGTGAAGAGAGGCACCAAGGACTGAGCCAATCCCAACATTTCTGTTTCATCCCATCAAGAGGCGGATGAGTGTAGCAACATTTACACTCATCCGCCTCTTCTGTTTTCTGCCCATCCCACATCGGCAGGGCGGAAGTGCAATCCTATGCTGCCGAAAAAGGCTGGTTATGGGGCACAGAACGAAGCGTATATGAGTCGGTCGGCTGAAAAATGGGTGAGAGGTTTGTGTTTCAACGAGTTAGACGTGTGTGGCTGAAATGACGGCGTAAAACGAAGCGTTTACATAGGCTTACATTTGGTTTACTTTTGGGGCTTGTTGAGGCTCCTGTGGTTTACAT
>UQST01000042.1 GCA_900543815.1 uncultured Prevotellaceae bacterium | reverse complement strand
ATATATAATAAGAAGGGGAATTGTCATCCCTTGAAATTTAATTGTAAGAATTGTAAGATGTAAGAATTGTAAGGTTCTCACAGCCACAGTCTCTCTCTAAAAGGCTGATAACCAATAGTTTACATCACATTAACGAACAAGACAGACAAACAGAAATGAAGTACAACATCAGTAAACCAACCCCTCCAGCCATGCCAAATCTGGGTCGTGGCACGGAATGCGTGCAGCTTTTGCTCTCGCAAACGTCAAAAGACATGCACCAGTCGCTCGTGCCCATGCTATTTCCTGTACTGGGAGCGCACATAAGTGGCGCAGAATTCATGTATCCCGACCGCAGCTGGAAGGAAATGTGCGGCATGATGGGCAATCTGGTGGCCGAGAGCGGTGCCGGCAAGGGACAGCTCTCGGGGCTCCCGCACCTTAGTCATGTGGCAGGAAAGCATGCGGAAATCACATTCCCAGTAGGGTAGAAAAATTTTCCCAACTGGAGAAATATCTACTGTAGTTTCAGATGACAAATGCGTAGCCTTTATCGTACAGGAAAACGTTTCAACCCAACTCCCGACACCCCGTCGGCACCCGCACGAAAAGCTCCCTACGAGCCCGCAAATGGCAAAAACAGGCATGTGGGCAGAAATGCAGCACGACGCATTCATGCACGTGCGCGAGAAAATAATAGGAGAAAAACTTGCAGATACAACAAATACGGCTTACCTTTGTATTTGGAATCCCACCCGGGCGAAAGGCTACACACGCCCAGGTGAGGCATCGCCTGCCCCTTGGCACTTCGCTCCCTGCGGCCTCGGGCAGAGCATCAGAGAGGAGAACAGACAGTATTAAATAAGAATGGAAGATCAGGAAAGAATTATCAAAGTTGACATCGAGCACGAGATGCGGCAAAGCTACATCAACTACTCCATGAGCGTGATAGTGGCACGCGCACTGCCCGATGTGAGAGACGGATTCAAGCCTGTGCACAGGCGCATCCTCTTCGGCATGAAGGAGATGGGCAACCTGCACAGCAGACCATACAAGAAGTGTGCACGTATCGTGGGTGAAGTGCTCGGTAAGTTCCACCCCCACGGCGACAGCTCTGTATATTTCGCACTCGTGCGCATGGCACAGGAGTGGGCCATGAGATACACACTGGTGGATGGGCAGGGCAACTTCGGAAGCGTGGATGGCGACAGCCCCGCTGCCATGCGATACACCGAGGCACGACTGAGCCTCATGGGCGAGGCCATGATGGACGACCTGGACAAGGAGACCGTGGACATGACCAACAACTTCGACGACACCCTGCAGGAGCCCACCGTGATGCCCACCAAGCTGCCCAACCTGCTGCTCAACGGAGCCACAGGCATAGCCGTGGGTATGGCCACCAACATACCCACACACAACCTGGGAGAGGTGATAGACGCATGCGTGGCATTCGTAGATAATCCCGAGATGGACGTGGAGGCGCTCATGCAGTATGTCAAGGGCCCCGACTTCCCCACCGGAGGCTACATCATGGGACTGCAGGGCATCAAGGACGCATACGAGACCGGACGCGGACGCATCATCATGCGCGCCAAGGCCGACATCGAGGCAGGCGACACACACGACAAGATAGTGGTGACCGAGATACCCTACGGAGTGAACAAGCAGCAGCTCATCGAGTATATCGCACAGCTGGTGCAGGAGAAGAAGATAGAGGGCATACACAACGCCAATGACGAGAGCGACCGCGACGGAATGCGCATCGTGATAGACGTGAAGCGTGATACCAACAGCCGGGTGGTGCTGAACAAGCTGTTCAAGATGACCCCCATGCAGACCAGCTTCAGCGTGAACAGCATCGCACTGGTCAAGGGTCGCCCGCAGCTGCTCACGCTGCGCGACTTCATCAGCAACTTCGTGGAGCACCGCCATGAGGTGGTCATCCGCCGCACCAGATACGACCTGCGCAAGGCCGAGGAGCGCGTGCACATCCTGCGCGGACTCATCATCGCCAGCGACAACATCGACGAGGTGGTGCGCATCATCAAGCAGAGCCAGACACCCGCAGCAGCACAGCGTGCGCTGGAGGAGCGCTTCGGGCTGGACGAGATACAGAGCAAGGCCATCGTGGATATGCGACTGTCACAGCTCACCGGTCTGCAGCAGAACAAGCTGCATGCCGAGTATGACGAACTGATGAAGAAGATAGAGTACTTCAACCAGATACTCACCGACGACAACCTGTGCCGCAAGGTCATCAAGGACGAACTGCTGGAAGTGAAGGAGCAGTTCTGTGACGTGCGCCGCACGGAAATCATGCCCAACGCCGACGAGTTCAACGCCGAGGACTTCTATGCCGACGACGAGGTGGTGGTGACCATCAGCCACATGGGCTACATCAAGCGCACACCCCTGGCAGAATTCCGTGCACAGGGACGCGGAGGCATAGGCGTGAAGGCAAGCAGCACCAGGGACAACGACTTCATCGAGAAGATCTACCCCGCCACCATGCACAACACCATGCTCTTCTTCACCGACCGCGGACGCTGCCACTGGCTCAAGGTGTATGACATACCCGAGGGCAACAAGCAGAACAAGGGACGAGCCATACAGAACATGCTCATGATACAGCCCGGCGACAGCATAAGCGCATGCCTGTGCATACGCAAGCTGCAAGACCCCGAGTTCTGCCAGTCGCATCATGTGGTGTTCTGCACCAAGAACGGCATCATCAAGAAGACACTCCTCACAGAATACAGCCGCGTGCGTGCCAACGGTGTGAACGCCATCAACATACGCGAGGACGACCAGGTGATAGGCGTGGAGCTGACCAACGGAAAGAACGAAATCATCGTGGCCAACGCAGGCGGACGAGTGGTGAGATTCCCCGAGGACCTGGTACGTGACATGGGACGAGTGAGCACGGGCGTGCAGAGCATCATCCTCGATGACGACCCCAGAGACCGTGTGGTGGGCATGTGCGTGGTCAACGACGTGGAGAAGGAGAGCATCATGGTGCTCAGCGAGAACGGATACGGCAAGCGCACCGGAGTGGATGAGTACCGCAAGACAAGCCGCCACTGCAAGGGCGTGAAGACCATGGCCATAACGGACAAGACGGGCTACGTGGTTGCCACCGAAGTGGTTACCGACGATGACGACCTGATGATCATCAACAAGAGCGGCACCACAATACGCTTGCACGCCGACTCGGTGAAGGTGACCAAGGGACGTGTGGCGCAAGGAACCAAACTGATAGAGCTGAAGAAGCGCAACGACGTCATCAGCCATCTCAGCGTGGTGCCCCGTGACGACGAGGAGGAAGAGTACTCCGAGGAGACCGAAGAGACCCAGAACCCTGGAACTGAAGAGACCCAGACTCCCGGGACAGAGGCTCAGAACCCCGGAACAGACACCCAGAACCCCGGAACAGAAGAAAACGAATAAAGTCATATTATCTATTTCAAAACAAATCCTACGATTATGAAAAAGGTACTGTTAACGATTGCTCTCGCACTTGCAGTAGGCAGCTTGAGCGCACAGACAGCTGATGACAAGGCCAAGGCAAAGGCTGAGGCAGCCGCCCTGAAGGCCGCTCAGAAGGAAGCCAAGGCACAGGTCAAGGAAGCCCAGCAGATATGGGACGCACTCAATCTGCAGATACAGGAGAAGAAGGCTACGGCCGAGGGAACTCTGGACGAGTGCAAGAAGGGACAGGAAATCCTGCAGAAGGCCCTGCACAGCGGCATGATAGACGAGAAGAAGCTCGGTGAAGCCTACTCTCTCAGCACCAACCTGTGCATGCATCCCCTCAACATCATGCTGGAGGCAGCCTCCAACAAGGTGCCCTTCGACACAACCTATTTCTACAACAATCTGAAATGGCTGACCGACGCTCTGCACAACGAGCTGAAGTACACCAAGGTGACCAAGGGAGAGACAGGCAACGAGGCGCAGCTCAAAGCCAAGCGCGTGCAGTTGTCCCAGTGCGGCGACTACTACATCTACGCCGCCCAGTTTGAGAGCGCATGCGGCCGCTACAAGAACGCCTTCGAGGCTTACGACCGCGCCATGAGCTATACCGAGACCTATCCCGAGATAGCCGACATCTGCAAGATGCGCATCCCCAAGGAGCAGATTGCCTATTACGCCTTCCACATGGCACACGACGCCAAGATGTGGGACGCTATGGAGAAGTATTACGACGAGGCCCTGAAGTTCAAGGATGGAGCCGAGGGCACCCAGCAGGCCAAGATTTCCAGCTATCTGGAGCGCAAGGATACCGTAGCCTGGGCAAAGGCCATGCACGACGTGAGCCTGAAGGAGCCCCAGAAGCACACCGACCTGATTCAGATTCTGCTCTCCTACTACCAGAAGCACGGACTGGACAAGATGATGGCTTATGCCGATGAGGTGCTGGCTGTGGATAAGGACGTGCTCATCGCCAACTACGGCAAGGGCTACGCATATTTCGCCCAGGAGAAGTACGACGAGGCATTCGCATGCTACAGAAAGTGCAACGAACTGAAGCCCGACTACTACGACGCCTGGTACCAGGCTGGCCTGTGCAAGTTCCGTCAGGCTCTGGCCAAGAACGCCACAGTGAGCAACATCAAGAACCAAGTGAAGGCAAAAGCCACACTGGAGGAGGTGAAGAAGATGTTCGGAGAGGCTATCCCCTACTTCGAGAAGGCACGTGAGTGCACTCCCGATGAGCCCCAGAAGTGGGCCTACGAGCTGAAGCAATGCTATAGCGTGACAGGTCAGGCTGCCAAGGCTGCCGAGATGGACAAGCTGCTCTAAGCAGACACACAAGATGTGCGGGGTGGCGGACGTCTCGAGCCAGAGCGGATGCCATCCCGCACATTATATATTCCCGCACACGCGCAGGCGGACACGGGAAACCACCCTACGGCACTCAGCCCGATGCACTAAACCACATAGGATATCACCAGAGGGCCATGTGGCACAAGCCGCAAGCACATCCTCTGAATAACAGATAAGGCAAACATTTTTCAGAATGAAGAAATCTTTTGTTATCTTATTGCTCTTCACATGTCTGGGCAGCATGCTCCAGGCAGCAGACAAGAAGGACAAAGCCCAGAAGCCAGTGAAGATGTCAGCACTCTACAAGGCTGCATCAAACGCCATCAAGAACTCTTCGGGACAAGACGGGGCAAGGACCAATCTGATAAACGCCCTGCCCCGGACTGACCTCAAGGACAAGGACCGCGCGATGATATACTACACCGCCGCCAGACTCTATGAGTCGGTCAATAGCGTGGAAAACCGCAAGGCATATCTCAAACAGCAATATGACACCGCCCTCTTCTTCAATTCGCTGCTCAACATGTACGAGCAGCTGCGCCTGTGCGACAGCGTGGATGCTGTGCCCAACGCGCAAGAGAAAGTGCGGCTGAAATACTCCAGAAAGACAAGCGACTTGCGTCAGAAATACAAGAAGAACATCCTCAACGGCGGGAAGTTCTTCCTGCGCAAGGGCAATTATGATGCCGCCTATGGCTTCATGGACGCATACTATACCTACACCACCAACAAGCGCGACACCATGCTGCCCAAACTGGCCTATCGCGCGGCACTCTGCGGATACCTCTCCAACAAGCCCGCCCACACGCTGAAATACATCGACAAGGCCATCGAGGCCGCCACACGCGGCGACAAGCCCATCCTGCAGGAGTATAAGGTGCGCACCTACGAACTCCTCAAGAACGACTCGGCCTGGGTGAGAGAACTGCATGCCGGAGTCAACCAGTACCCCGAGTATGACTATTTCTTCGTTCACCTGGTCGATTATTACGACTCCCATCGCATGACCAAGGAGGGATGCGCTCTGGCCGACTCGCTCATCAAGGTGGTCACAGCCGACAAGGCCATCTACTGGTACACCAAGTGCAAGATGAAGCTCATCGAGAACGACTACGAGTCATGCATACGGTTTGCCGACAGCACCCTGCTGCGCGACCCCGCCTTCACCGATGCCTACTACAACAAGGGCAGCTCCTACCTCAATATGGCCGTCATCCGTCAGGAGAATGCATGCAGCAACATCAAGGATCCACGCTTCGAGCAGGACCGCCGCGACATACGCAATCTCTATGCTGCCGCCATGCCGTGCATGCAGAAAGTGCGCGAACTGCAGCCCGACAACATAGACCGCTGGGCACCGCCACTCTATCGCATCTACCTGTTCCTCAACAAGGGGAAGGAGTTTGACGAGATAGACAAGCTCTTGAAGAAGAAAGCGGCCGACGACCGAAAGAAGCAAGCCGAGGCTGCCAAGAAGTAGCTCCCCTCTCACAAGGGCAACGGGAAGACTCCCACAGCATCGCTTCACGCACACGCCATAACACAACCATAAACAACATACTGCACATGAACAGAAGACCTATCGCGCTGATAACAGGTGCCACAAGCGGCATCGGCGAGAGTTGCGCACACAAGTTTGCACAGGCAGGCTACAATCTGATAGTCACAGCACGGCGCTCCGACCTCCTGGCCGGTCTGAAGAGGAAATTGGAGCGACAGGGTGTGGAGGTGCTTCCACTGGTGTTCGATGTAAGGGACCGTATAGCCGCCCATGATGCCATTGCCGGCTTGCCCCAGGAGTGGGCCGAAGTGGATGTGCTGGTCAACAATGCCGGACTGGCACGCGGACTGGAGCCGGAATACGAGGGCAATATGGACGACTGGGACGAGATGATAGACACCAACATACGCGGACTGCTCACCATGACCCGTCTCATCGTGCCCGCGATGGTAGCCCGCAACCATGGGCACATCATCAACATCGGTTCTGTGGCAGGCGATGCCGCTTATGCCGGAGGCAACGTCTATTGTGCCACCAAGAGTGCGGTGAAGTCCATCAGCGACGGACTGCGCATCGATGTGGCTCACACCAAGGTGCGCGTGACGAACATCAAGCCCGGACTGGTGGAGACAAACTTCTCACGGGTGCGTTTTCACGGCAACGAGGACCGTGCCGACAAGGTTTATCAGGGCATCAAGCCGCTTACCGGAGATGATGTGGCCGATGTGGTGCTCTATGCCGTACAGGCTCCCGAGCATGTGCAGATAGCCGAGGTGCTGGTGCTTGCCACCCACCAGGCCAGCGGCAGCGTCATCCATCGCGAATAGTTACACGCTTGAGGGGGATTTTCGAATCAGGATTTTGGGATTGAGAAGCCGAGTTCGCGCAATCCCCAAGTAGCATGACCCTTGAAAAGGACTCACATCCTTTTGATCCCGAATCAAGACTCCTGCGATGGCGCACTCCCCTCTTCCCGAATCGCAGGCGGCATGACAACTCGAAAGGAGCCACATCCATTTGGCCACGAATCAAGGCGCTTGCAATAGAGCATCAGTAATCCCAGAATGACGCAGCGCGGTGCTACAGGCAAGGCACCGCGCTGCGTTTGTGTTTGCACCGTGCTGCATTCGCCTTTGCAGCGTGCTGCATGAAATGAAGCTATAAGACAGCCTCCCGCCCCCAACACTTTTCTTGAACGAAGAAAAGACGCAGGCAAGAAAACTCATTTGTTGTCCCCGATAACAAGAAAGAGGCTGGAAGATGGCTCAGAGATAGAAATCCTGGGTAAGGCGGGCGTATTCGGGCGAACGCGCTCCATCGGCACTCTGCAGAAGCATCTCGCTGCACTCTACCGGCAGCACACGCTGGCGCGAGAACTCAAGCAGAACGCGCTTGGGCGGTTTGCGCATGACAGTACGCACGTGCAGGCTTCGGGTGAGATGCAGCCCGCGCTCAAGTGCCAGTCCCACAAAGGTGGTTTGTGATGAGGTGGGCAGCACCACCGAGAAACGTCCGTCATCGGTGAGCAGACGCACCACGGCATCAAGCAGGCTTTCAGCAGGCAGCGCCTGGGCATTACGCGCCATCATGCGGCGCTCGGAGGGAGGCAGCACATCGTTGACAAAGAAGGGAGGATTGGACAGGATGCGGTCAAAAGCCCCCTGCTGCGAAGTGAATACGCGCACGTCGGCCTGCCGGATGCTGATGCGCGAGGCAAATGGACTTTCCTGCACATTCTGCTGCGCCTGCTCCACCGACGGCAAGTCGATGTCTATCCCCTCCACTTGGGCGTGTGATGCACGTTGTGCCGCCATGAGCGCCACCAGTCCGCAGCCCGTGCCGATATCAAGCACATGGCAAGCGCCATCAAGATGAGCCCACGCTCCCAGCAGCACTCCATCGGTACCCACAGGCATCGACGAGGCATCGTGTCGCACCACAAACTGGCGGAAGCGGAAGTATGGTAGGCTCATTATCCGTTTGGTTCTGTGAAACATAAATAATGCAGCAGGCGTGCCAATGGAGCCGTCAGACTCGCGCACGAGAGCAAGAAACATGCCAAACTGCATTGCGTGAGGGCAAAGATACGCTTTTTAAGACCGACAAACCACGAAAATCCGAATATTTTTAGTACTTTTGCACTCGTTTGAATCGAGATATAAAGACAGATACAGAAAAGAGGAATTACCCCTATGACAAACACCAAAAAGGTTTCCTTCTCCTTTGTTGCAGACTTGAGCGAAGAATCAGCCAAGATGATGCACGCCGACATGGGCGGTGAGATGCCCGTGCTGTGTGTACGCGACACAGTTCTCTTCCCCGGCACAATGACGCCGGTGACGATAGGGAGAAGCGCTACCATAAAGACTTTGAAGCAAGCCGAGAAGGGCAATGGCACAGTGGCAGTATTCTGCCAGAAAGACGCATCGGTAGATCAGCCCGACATGAACGACCTCTACACCATAGGAGTAGTGGGCAAACTGGTGCATTTCCTGAAACTGCCCGACGGCAAATACACCGCACTCATACATGCAGCCAACCGTGCCGAGCTGCTTGCGCTGCAGCAGGATGCACGGGGCTACCACGGAACCGTGGAGGCTCGTCCTGATGTGGAGCCCACTGCCGAGGAGGAAGATACCTTCACGACCATGCTGGTGGAGCTGCAGGAGAAGGTGAAGCAGCTGGCTCTGCTCACCGAGTTCTGCCCCCAGGAGTTCATCCAGTATATAGAGAACATGCAGCCCTCATCGCTCATGCTCAACGTGATATGCAGCTACCTGCCCGTAGGTAACGACGTGAAGCACGAGATGCTGTCGGCCGCCAGCGAGCCCCAAAGGGCAGAGCAGGCTCTGGCACACCTGAACGGCCTGATGCAGCTGGCACGTCTGCGCAAGGAGATAGAGCGCCGCACACAGAAAGAGATAGACAAGCAGCAGCGCGAATACTTCCTCAGCCAGGAAATCAGACAGTTGCAGAACGAACTGGGCAACAAGGACGACTCCAGCGTGAGACTGGATGACCAGGAGCGCATGAAGCAGGAGGCCAAGGACAAGAAGTGGAGCAAGAAGGTGAAAAAGACCTTTGAGCAGGAGCTGGCCAAGCTGAACCGCATCAACATACAGGCGCCCGACTACAACGTGCAGCTCAACTATCTGCAGACCATCCTGCGCCTTCCATGGGACTATTGTACCAAGGACTCTCTGGACCTCAAGCGCGCAGAGAACCGCCTGAACAAGGACCACTACGGCATGGAGAAGGTGAAGGAGCGCATCCTGGAGCACCTGGCTGTGCTGAAGCTCAAGAATGACCTCAAGAGCCCAATCATCTGCCTCTACGGCCCTCCAGGCGTGGGCAAGACAAGTCTGGGCAAGAGCATCGCAGCTGCACTCAACCGCAACTACGTGCGCATCAGTCTGGGCGGCATGCACGACGAGAGTGAGATACGCGGACATCGACGCACCTACATAGGTGCCATGCCTGGACGCATCATCAAGGGAATACAGAAGGACGGTTCGTCCAACCCCGTCTTCATCCTCGACGAGATAGACAAGGTGACGGAGAACACCGTCAACGGCGACCCCTCATCGGCTCTGCTCGAGGTGCTCGACCCTGAGCAGAACAGCGCCTTCCACGACAACTTCCTCGACATGGACTACGACCTGAGCCGGGTGATGTTCATTGCCACAGCCAACAACATCAATGCCATCCCACGTCCACTGCTCGACCGCATGGAACTGATAGAGGTGGGAGGCTACATCACCGAGGAGAAGGTGGAGATAGCACGCCGCCATCTGCTGCCCAAGGCCAAGGCGGATATGGGACTCGATGCCGACAACTCACCCAAGGTGGGCAAGGAGGCTCTGGAGTTCATTATAGAAAGGTACACGCGCGAGAGCGGTGTGAGAGGACTGGAGAAGCAGATAAGCAAACTGCTCAGAAAGGTGGCGCTCAATGTGGCACGCGGCACTGACGACCAGTTGCCCAAGACCATCACACCGGCCTGCGTGGAGAAGTTGCTGGGCAACCCGCCCTTCAACCGCGACAAATACCAGGGCAACCGCGATGCAGGCGTGGTGACCGGACTGGCATGGACCAGCGTGGGCGGTGAGATACTGTTCATCGAGACCAGTCTGAGCCAGGGCAAGGGAGGCAAGCTCACGCTCACCGGCAATCTGGGAGACGTGATGAAGGAGAGCGCCATGCTGGCTCTGGAGTACATCAAGGCTCATGCCGACCTGCTGGGAATAGACATGCGCATCTTCGACAACTACAACATACACATACATGTGCCCGAAGGTGCCGTGCCCAAAGACGGCCCCAGCGCCGGTGTCACCATAGCCACCAGCATAGCCAGCGCACTCACCCAGCGCACGGTGCGCGACAAACTGGCCATGACGGGCGAGATAACCCTGCGCGGAAAGGTGCTGCCCGTGGGCGGCATACGCGAGAAGATTCTGGCTGCAAAGCGTGCGGGCATCACCGACATCATGCTCTGCCAGGACAACGAGAAGGATATCCTGGAGATTCCCGAGGTGTATCTGAAGGGGCTCAACTTCCACTATGTCAACACGGTGTCCGATGTGTGGGACTTTGCACTTCTGCAAGAGAAGGTGGCCAACCCCATCACCTTCCACCTGGATGACGAAAAGAAGGAGGAGAAGAAGGCATGACATTCCAACTGCAACAGACCGACGCCCAGTCGGAAGCACGCGCCGGAGTCATCCACACCGACCACGGCCAGATACTCACGCCCGTCTTCATGCCCGTAGGAACTGTGGGCAGCGTGAAAGGCGTATCGGTGCGCGACCTCAAGGAGGAGGTCAAGGCGCAAATCATATTGGGCAACACCTATCACCTCTACCTGCGTCCGGGCACCGAAATACTGGAAAAGGCAGGCGGACTGCACCGCTTCAACAGTTGGGACGGCCCTATCCTCACGGATAGCGGCGGTTTCCAGGTGTTCTCGCTCACAGGCATACGCAAGCTCACAGAGGAGGGATGCACCTTCCGCAGCCATATCGACGGCAGCAAGCACATCTTCACTCCCGAGCGCGTGATGGACATCGAGCGCAGCATAGGAGCGGATATCATGATGGCGCTCGACGAATGCCCGCCGGGTACAAGCGAGTATGCCTATGCCAAAAAGAGCCTTGGGATGACCCACCGCTGGCTTGACCGCTGTCTGAAACGCTTCAACGAGACCGACCCCAAGTATGGTTACCAGCAGAGTCTGTTCCCCATCGTGCAGGGTTGCACCTATCGTGATCTGCGCACACAGAGTGCCGAGTTCGTGGCCGAAAAGGGTTGCGACGGCAATGCCATCGGCGGTCTGGCTGTGGGCGAACCAGCCGAGGTGATGTACGAGATGATAGAGGTGGTCAATGCCATTCTGCCCAAAGACAAACCACGCTACCTCATGGGAGTGGGCACACCAGCCAACCTGCTCGAGGGCATCGAGCGAGGAGTGGATATGTTTGACTGTGTGATGCCCACACGAAACGGCCGCAACGCCATGATATTCACGGCCAACGGCATCATGAACATGCGCAACCGCAAGTGGCAGGACGACTTCAGTCCCATCGACATCGATGGCCCCTGCTCGTTGGACCGCACCTACACCAAGGCATATCTGCACCATCTCTTCAAGGCGCAGGAGCTTCTCGCGCTGGAGATAGCCTCTATCCACAACCTCTCCTTCTACCTGTGGCTCACAGGGGAAGCACGCAAGCACATCCTGGCCGGCGACTTCCGTGCATGGAAGGAAGTGATGGTCAAGCGTGTGACAGAACGACTCTAAGACAATAGGAAGATACAAGATAAAGCAAGGCATGAGACCAAGATTCCTGACACGCATCGACAGATATCTGATAGCAAAGTTCCTGGGGACATACTTCTTCTCCATACTGTTGATTATCAGTATCGCTGTGGTGTTTGACTTCAACGAGAACGTGGATAAGTTCACCACGAACCACGCCACTTGGCACGCCATCATCTTCCAGTATTATCTCAACTTCGTCCCCTACTTCACCAACCTCTTCAGCGCGCTCTTCGTCTTTCTGAGTGTCATCTTCTTCACTACGAAGCTGGCCGACAACAGCGAGATAATAGCCATGATCAGTACCGGCATGAGTTTCGGACGCCTCTTGAGACCCTACCTCATCAGTTCGGCCATCATTGCGGCCATGACTTTCTACCTGGGCGCAGAGGTTATCCCACGCGGAAGCGTCAAGCGTCTGGCGTTTGAGAACCAGTATAAGCGCAGCAAGAAGAACCCCACCTATGCCGACAATGTGCAGCTGCAGGTGGATACCGGCGTGATAGCCTTCATGGAGCACTTCGACGGCATCAGCAAGACAGGTGTACACTTCTCGCTGGACAAGTTCGAGGACAAGAAGCTCATCTCGCATCTGACAGCCACCACAGTGGAATACGACACCCTGAGCGACGTGCGCTACCACTGGAGGCTCAATGATGTGACCATACGCGAACTGAAGGGACTGCGCGAGCACATCACGCATCATGCCCGTCTGGACTCCATCATCACCATGGAGCCACAGGATTTCCTCTTCATCCGCAACCAGCAGGAGACGATGACCAACCGCGAACTGAAGGAGTACATAGAGAAGCAGAAGAACCGCGGAAGCGGCAACCTGAAGGCCTTCGAAGTGGAGTACCACAAGCGTTTTGCTTCGCCCTTTGCCGCATTCATCCTCTCCACCATAGGCATGTCATTGTCCTCACGCAAGCGCAAGGGCGGCATGGGAATGGCCTTGGGAGTCGGTCTGGCACTGAGCGCAAGCTACATCCTGCTGCAGGGAATCTCAGCAACATTCTGCACCAATGGCGGTCTGCATCCTATTCTGGCCGCATGGATGCCTAACATATTATATACATTCATCGCCTGGTATCTCTATGCCAAGGCACCCAGATGACATTGAACGAACAGATATGGACTTTTACGACTTAGACTTAAACGACCTGGTGCTTGATGCACTGGACGACATGAACTTCATCGAGACCACTCCCATCCAGGAGCACTCTATCCCTCCCATTCTGGAAGGACGTGATTTGCTGGGCGTCGCACAGACAGGAACAGGCAAGACTGCCGCCTATCTGCTGCCCATCCTGAGCAAACTGCAGGACGGAGGATACCCCACCGATGCCATCAACTGCATCATCATGTCGCCTACACGAGAGCTTGCACAGCAGATTGACCAGGCTATGCAGGGATTCTCCTATTACCTGCCCGACGTGAGCAGCGTGGCTGTATATGGCGGCAACGACGGCATCAGATACGAGCAGGAAAAGCGCAGCATGCAGAGCGGAGCCGATGTGATCATTGCCACCCCAGGCCGTCTGATAAGCCACATAAGCCTGGGCAACGTGGATCTCAGCAAGGTGTCATTCTTCATCCTGGACGAAGCGGACCGCATGCTGGACATGGGCTTCAGCGAGGACATCATGCAGATAGCCAAGATGCTGCCCGACAGCAGACAGACCATACTCTTCAGTGCCACCATGCCCGACAAGATTCAGCAGCTGGCCAAGAGTATCATGCACGATCCCGTGGAGGTGAAGCTGGCGGTGAGCAAACCTGCCGAGAAAATCAAGCAGAGTGCCTACATCTGCTACGAGACGCAGAAGATGGGCATCATCAAGAGCATCTTCGCACAGGAGAAGCCCGAGCGTGTGATTATCTTCACAGGCTCCAAGATGAAGACCAAGGAGCTGGCCATCGCCCTCATACGTGCCGGCTACAACGCCCGGGCTATGCACAGCGACCTGGCACAGAGCGAGCGTGATGAGGTGATGTACCTCTTCCGCAGCCAGCAGATAGACATCCTGGTGGCTACCGACATTGTAGCCCGTGGTATCGACATCGATGATATCCAGCTCGTAATCAACTATGATGTGCCTCACGACGAGGAGGATTACGTGCACAGAATCGGCCGTACAGCCCGCGCAGGACGCAACGGACGCGCCATCACTCTGGTGAGCGAGAAGGAGCAGCCCGAATTCAAGCAGATAGAGCGCTTCCTGGAAAAGGAGATAGAGAAGAATCCCATACCCGAGCAACTGGGTGAAGGGCCGGCCTATAGCGGCAAGAGCACCGGCAGAAGACCTTCGGGCAAGGGCTCACAGAGGGGTTCCGACGGAAGGAAAGGTGCCGGCAAGGGTTCACGCAAGGGCAAGAAACAGGGCGAGGGAAATGCCCCTCAGGCCAAAGGAAGAGGCCAGAAGCCCGGCAACAAGGCTCCCCAGAACGCCTCGAATGCAACAGCACCAGCCGACGGCATACAGCAACCTGCCAACGCAGAAAAGCATGAAGCAGCAGGCAACCAGGCTGGCGAAGGCAAGAGCAAGCGCTCGGGCAGAGGACGCCGTCGCCCTCAGGGCAACAAGGAACATGCACAGCAGTCAGCAGAAAGTGCTTCTGCTTCCCACAGCAGCAATGAGGCTGGTGCCAAGGAAAACAGCACTCCTACCCCATCAGCAGCCAGCAATCCAGCAGGAGACGCATCTGCCAACGGTGAGCAGAAGCGCAGGAATACAAAAGCGCCATTACAGAAGACCTAAGTCCAGTAATGGCGCGGATGGTAAAAGCAACGCAGAGGGTTAAGCAAACCTTCTGCGATAGTCAATCATCTTGAGGGCGGTGACAGCACATTCATCGCCCTTATTGCCCAGAATACCGCCGCAGCGGTCCTCGGCTTGCTCCATCGTGTTGCACGTGAGCAAACCATAGATGACGGGCACGTTATAGTCGGCATTCAGCGAGGCAAGTCCCTCGGTGGCTCCCTGGCAGATATAGTCGAAATGGGGAGTGTCACCACGCACCACACAACCTATTGCTATCACAGCATCCACCTGGCCGCTCTTGACAAACTGTGCGGCTCCGAACACCAACTCAAAACTTCCAGGCACTGTGTGCACGATGATGTCATCCTCGCTCACACCATGCTTCATAAGCGTATCACAGGCACCCTGCAACAGAGCGCCTGTGATTTTATTGTTCCATTCACTCACCACGATTCCCACACGAACGCCCTTGCCTGAAGGGACAGAGTTGAAATCGTAGTCGGAGAGATTGTGAAGTCTGCTTGCCATAAACTGACCGATTACTTGCTTACACGCTCGATGTACTTGTCTATCTCGCTGCCTACAGCGCTCTGCATGTAGTTTGACTTCACCTTCTTGTAGCAGTCCAGAGCCTTGTCGTTCTGACCAAGAGACTCATAGATCTGACCTGCCTGCACCAGATAGATGGGGCTGAGGGTGTTGTTGTCGGCCTTGTCGGCAGCCTTCATAAGCAACTTCACGGCCTTCTCGTTCTGACCCAGTTCTGCATAGCAGTTGCCCAGCAGACCGATGGCAGAGGGGCTCACCATCTCGTCACCGCAGTCATCATAGTCCTCCAGCATCTTCACAGCCTCTTCGTACTTCTCTGTCTGAGCATAGCACATAGCGGCATACAGAGTGGCCAGGTTGCCTGCCTTGGTGCTGCCAAACTTGCCGGCAACAGCCAGAAAGCCCATTGCATCGCCCTCACCGTTCAGTGCCTTCTCATAGTTACCGTCCATAAACTGCTGCTGGGCAGCGAAGAGAGCCTCGTCGGCCTTCTTGTTGTTGGGGACGATATAGAACTGGTGAACCAGCAGAATGCCGATTACCACCACCAGGACAGCACCTATGCCGTAGCCCAGAGGCTTGATGTTCTTCTCCACAAATGACTTAGAGGCCTCGATGGCCTCGTCAAACTCATTGGCCTCAGCCTTGATGTTCTTTTTTGACATACTTATATCTTTGTTTTTGTTTATATGCACTCAAAGCGATGCAAAGTTAGTCAATAAATCCCACAGCAGGAAATCAAGAGGCATTTTTTTCGCTTCACCGGCCTACGCAAAAGACTTTTCGGGCATCGGAAGGCTTTTTATGCGCACTATACATTAAATAAATAGGGTCTGGAGAACGCCATATGGGGGAAAAAGAGTAAATTTGTGATTGGAAAAGGAAGAAAATGCCTCCATGCGGGAGGCGCAATATACAAACAACTTAATCAAAACTAAAACAATTATGGTAAACCGTTTTATCCTGAATGAAGTATCCTACTTCGGTCCCGGCGCACGCAAGGAACTGCCCGAGGTAGCCCATCGACTGGGTCTGAAGAAAGCACTGGTGGTGACCGACAAGGGTCTTGTGAAGTTTGGTGTAGCCAAGATGGTGACCGACGTACTGGACGAGGCCGGCATCCCCTATGAGATATACAGCGAGGTGAAGCCCAACCCCACCGTGACGAACGTCAAGCAAGGAGTGGATGCCTTTGCCGCTTCGGGCGCCGACTTTATCGTTGCCATCGGCGGTGGCTCCAGCATGGATACTGCCAAGGGAATAGGCATAGTGACCAACAACCCCGAGTTTGCCGATGTGGTAAGCCTGGAGGGATGTGCTCCCACAAAGCACAAGACGGTGCCCATCATCGCTCTGCCCACCACCGCAGGAACGGCTGCCGAGACCACTATCAACTATGTGATCATCGACGAGGAGAAGCACAAGAAGATGGTATGTGTGGACCCCAACGACATCCCCTGCTGCGCTATCATCGATGCCGAACTGATGTACAGCCTGCCCAAGGGCACTACAGCCGCCACTGGCATGGACGCTCTGACACACGCCATAGAGGGCTACATCACCAAGGCTGCATGGGAGCTGTCGGACATGTTCGAGATTGAGGCCATCCGCCTAATAAACAAGTATCTGCGTCAGGCCGTATATGATCCCAAGAATCCAGCCGGCCGCTCGGGCATGGCATTGGCACAATATGTGGCTGGTATGGCATTCTCCAATGTGGGCCTGGGTGTGGTACACGGCATGGCTCATCCCATGGGTTCGCTCTTCGATATTCCTCACGGTGTGGCCAATGCCCTGCTTCTGCCCACCATCATGGAGTACAACAAACCCGTGTGCATAGACAAGTATGTGGAGATAGCAAAGGCTATGGACGCCTACAAGGAGGGTATGACCAAAGCCGAAGCCGCACAGGCTGCCTGCGATGCTGTACGTGCTCTGGCCATCGAAGTGGGCATCCCGCAGCATCTCTCCGACCTGGGAATCACCGCAAAGGACATCGATGCGCTGGCCGACCAGGCTATCGAGGACGTTTGCACGCCGGGTAACCCACGTCTGGTAACCCGTCAGGACATCGTAGAACTCTACAAGAAAGTACTCTAATATCTGATTCCAGACAAACTGACAACCGGCAGGGGCGTACCACACAACGTGTTACGCCCCTGCCCTATTCCTGAATCCCCGGACATATCTATGGGAGAAATGACGGCATGTTTGGGGGCATGTTCCATATAGCCGGCAAATTGCCCGGAAAAAGTATCCAAGGATACTCGGCAAAGTATCCAAGGATACTTCGCAATGTATCCAAGGATAAACGGGCAAGTATCCTTGGATACTTTTTCGGGGCAGTCTGGAACTGTCTTTTCCTGATTATATCAGACACTTTTTCTCTTCACAAACCGGATTAGGGATGAGCATTGAAAAAAAACTAAAGAAAGGCTTTGTCGTTAGTGTTCTTTTCGCTAACTTTGTAAAGGATAGTTCGTGAGCAAATAAAGACAGCATGCTCTGAAGTGTCCAACGAATCACAGATTGTAGAACATCAAAACGCACAAAAACAAGAAACAGACAGTACAAAATCATGAGGAAACGAGGATGACAAGCCGCGAAAGACGGCTGGTCACACTGTAAATCACAAATCACAGGGCAATGACCCTGTTGTACCAACCACAGCGTTTCCGTATGCAACTTATCGGATATTGAGCTTCGGCTCTTGTTCTCTTTTCATCGAATACCGCCAATATTCATCACACGAGAACAGGCAGCACGGAAGTTTATGCCTCATGGGCGTGAACTGTCCTGTCGCTTGCTGTGTGATATGGTCACTTGGCGGTAACCAGATGAAAAGGCAAGTGCAGCGGTACACGCCTTTTTATTTTATCACACTATGAAAGGAAGAAACTTTCTCAAGATTGCCATTCTCATGCTGGGCATGACCATGAGCACAGCATGCAGCAACGATGACAACATAGGCGGAGAGGAGACTCCACCAACAAGCAACACAAACACAACTGCAACTACCTCCATCAAAAGCACAACCCTCACGGCTAACGCGGGTTTGGATGAGGCGAGGACGATATGGGTACATGAGGATTTCTCTCGCAGATATGGCCTCACACTATATGAAGGAAACATACTGGTGCTTAGTCAGCAACGAAAGAGCGGGCAATGGAGTTTCGCAAGTAGCAATAACACAGGAAGCGGAATTAAGGATGAAAAGAAAGTGGGTAAGATAGGCGATATTATATTCAAGTCCTCGATTTATGACGGGGAACTCATCAAAGCAACAGCTTTTCAAATCATCCTCGGCAGGGGTCTGCCATTCTACCCCAACCATGGTTATGCTACATGCTTCGTGACAGGTGATGATGAGCCAAAATTCATGCGCATCTTTGCCAAAGGCTACACTCTGGACAAACAGGGAGCATTGGCCACCATCACCCTGCAATACCAACTGTACTGACCCGAGACAGACAAGTAAGGGTGACTAGCCTGGCAAGAATCATTAGCCCCACTGCATGATGGAATCATCCCCACTGCCTGCAAACGGAGATTTCAACCTGCATCACGAAGACTTTCATTAAGGTTTTCGCCTAATGACAGAAGAGCCACACCAGCCAGGAAGTAAGGCGGGTGTGGCTCTTTCTGTGTGCTATTTGCCGTGCTTCACTGGATGGCATCGGCCGATGGAGGTGCACAGTCGGCGGCAGAACCCCAGCTCTTATTGGGACGAGAACCCATCTCGAGCACGAGTGTACCGCCCTTTTTGATGTCGTCATGAGTGAACCAGGGTTTGTCCAAAGGCTTTCCGTTCAACTTGGCACTCTGTATGTACTTGTTGGTATCGCTGCAGTCCTTGGCTACTATGCGGAATGTCTTGCCACCGGGAAGCGACACCTGCACATCGGTGAAGAGCGGACTGCCGATGTTGTAGATGGGGAATCCGGGGGTCACAGGATAGAATCCCATGGAGGAGAATACTACAAAGGAAGTGAGTCCGCCACCATCCTCGTCGCCGGGAATACCCATCACATCATTCCGGAACCAAGTGTCGAGGCACTGGCGTATGCGCTTCTGCGTCTTCCATGGCGCACCGGCATAGTTATATATATTATATATATAAGGTATATGCAGCGATGGTTCATTGGCCATGGTGAACTGACCAATGTTGCCGGTCTGGTCGGGAAGTTGGTTGTAGAACTCACGCTTGCCCCTGCCCATGCCTTCGGCAAAAGTCTGATCCAGGTTGGTCACCATCTGCTCGCGGCCGCCCATCATGCGTGCCAGGTCGGCCAGATTGTGCTGCACATCCCAGCGATAAGTCCATCCATTGTTCTCATCATAAGCTTCGCGGGCCGAGAGACCGCCTCCAAAGCGGTAGTCAAAGTTGGGCAGGAAGCGTCCGTCCTTATCTTTCGGGTGGAAGAAGCGCGTCTCGGCATTCCACACATTTCGATAGTTGTAGCTCAAGCGCAGATACTTCTGCCGGTTCTCCTCGTCGCCCCGCCACTGGGCAATGCGTGACAGGCACCACTCATCATAGGAAGTACCCAAAGTGACGGCCACAGGCTGACGCTTCTCGAAGCCATGCACGTTGGGGTCAGTTTCCTGCTCACCCTCATTGAGCGCGGGTATATAGCCATGCTGCTTGTAGAAATCGTCTATCCAGCCGGCAGGATTGCCGCACCAGGGTGCCAGAGTCTTCTCCTCAATGCCACGCCGGCAATACTCGAAAGCACGGTCGGCATCCACCTGAAGTCCCTTGTAGAGTGCATCGGCCACCATTGCCACTCCGTGATTGGAGTTCATACGTCGGGTGTCTCCTGTCATCTCGGGGAAGGTGGGCATCCACTTTGTGCCCATCTGTTCTGCCATGAGGAGGTACGAACTGATGATATTCTCCTCCACAGCCGGGAAGATGAGTGCACGCAGGGGATGTGCTGCACGGTAAGTGTCCCATATCCAGTCGTCGGTATAGAAAGGCACTCCGTCATCATAGTGGATTTTTCCGTCGAAGGCACTGAAATAGCGCCCGTCCTCGCTCAGGCACACCGGACGCTCAAAAGTGCGGTAATAGGAGGTGTAGAAAACGGTCTTCTGGTCCTCACTACCGCCTTTGACCTGGATGCGGCCAAGTGTCTCGTTCCACACTTTGCGTCCCTTCTTCTCCACAGCCAGGCGGTTGAAGCCCTTCTGCTCACGTGCCAGATTGTGCGAAGCCTGTGTTTCTCCTATGAGCGAAATGCCATAACGCAGACTCACCTTGCGTGTACCTGCGGGGAAACGGAAGGCTACACTGGCCTGACGCCCTTCTGCACGGCTCTCACCAGCCTGTATGCCGCCATCGCGCAGCACGCCGCATTCGATGGGCTTTACCGAAAACTCACCGCTGAAGAAAATGCGCATGCTGGGACTCAACTGCTGGTATCCCTCGGCATGACTGCCCTGGGCATTCATCTTACCATTGTCCGAACAGAGAATCACCGTAGCCGGTTGGTCGGGGTTGCTGAATTCGAAGTCATAGATGGCGCTCTGATGCGAGACGGCCAGACTGACATCGATGGTGTTGTCTGCTATCTGCACATAGTAGGAATAAGGCGTCACCCGCTCCTGGTCCCAACTGGTGCTTATGATGGGTTTGAGTTCTGTCCCCTGCGTCACACTGATGCGGAAAGCCGAGCGCTCACGATGATTGGTGACCACCACAGGCAGTCCCTCAAGGCGCTCACTGGTATAGTCGCCTCGCGTAGGGTAAATACGCATCAGGCTGTTGGGCAACTGGATGGTGGGGAAGGTGGGTACCAAGAGGTGGCTTATATTACCTATATATGGGTTGACATAATCTACGCACTCAAGTTCAGCGCCCCACATTCCTGTGGCAGCACACATCATTGCAGCCACGAGGGCTGCTCTCATTCTTCTTCTCATAAGCATCAATATGGTTAAATTAGGGATTTGTAGTGCAAATTTAACTCTTTTGCGTCAACTTCCCAATAATCTTCCCTATATTTTTACGTTTCCTCGTAAGAATTCGGAAGCGCTCTACCCCATCTGCTTTCATTCTATCGCCCGCCACACCCTTACTTCTGACAAATCCATCCATGATGAATGCTTCTCCATCTGCCTTTGCTGTCATGGGGTGAGTAGAACTTTCCGTCAGGTCGGGTTCATTTGCTTCCATCATATTCCCCGTTTTCTTCTGGCTTCACCAAGAAAGAAGTCACCCAAGCACTGGCTTCGGGTAAAGACAGTAAAAGAAAGAAAGAAGGGGAAAAAACAGAAGTACTGCATCGGCAAAGTAAGTAGTACTGCATCGGCAGAGCAGGTAATGCTGCACTTCTACCACCTTCATTGCTCGGAATGACCGTTATCTTCTGCTCTGCGTCCAGGCGCTTGATGGCAGTCTGGGCTTCCACAATGCAGAATAGGTTTTCATCGTTCCTGAGAACCATGTCATCAGAAACTTCCGAACTACCAAAATCCTTCACTTTTCTTGCATAGGAGAAGCAAAGAAGTTATATCAGTTTTATATTCTGCAAAGTTGTTGCGACCGAACGTTTTCAGGTAACGATTTAACAAAAGTCAAACAATTCAATTTGCAGAAGATTATATGATTGATTATTGTTTTCATCGTTAAAATTGCATAATTATTGTAGTTCGTATGCGTTTTTTAAGCATTGCGTCTTATCTTTGCTTATTGGAAAGCATCCATAACAAAAATGACAGAAACAATATATGGCAAAGAGCATAAAAGATTATAAATTACTTATCATTGCACTCTTTTGCAGTTCTTTGGTTCATGCACAAAAGCAAGTTCCCGCAGAACGGAAAGATTCCATTGCCGATGGAAGTAATATTATAAATATGGTTGGAAATCATTCCAATAAGGGTGTGGTCAACAACGCCCTTGACGTGTTGAGTGGTCAAGCGGCTGGTGTCAACGTGACATCCAATGGTCTGGATCGCATGGCTATGCTCAATAGTGTGCGAGTACGTGGTACAACCTCCATCATCGGAGGCAATGACCCTTTAGTGTTGATTGATGGGGTTACTTCTGACGTACTTACCCTATCAACCATCTATCCTGCAGACATTGAGAGTTTTCGTATATTGAAGAATGCTGCGGAGACCGCCATGTATGGTTCACGTGGAGCGTCTGGTGTAATTGAAGTCAAAACGAAAAAAGGAACCGGACGTGGTTTTCAAATATCCTATGAAGGGAATGTGGGTTTTGAACGGATGTACAAACACCTGGAAATGCTCAATGCAGCAGAATATGTTGCTACGGCAAAGGCGCTGGGTATCTATTGCAATAATGGTGGATTCAATACCGACAACTACAAGGTGATAACACGCACGGGCATGGTGAACAACCATTACCTTGCATTCAGCGGAGGTACGCCACAATCAAACTATCGTGCATCATTCGGCTTCATGGACCACAATACAATCATCAAGAAGATGGACTATGGAGTTTATGTTGCTAAAGTTGACGTGACTCAGAAAGCCTTCGGCGACAGACTAACTGGAGAATTCGGGGTATTCGGCTCATCGTTCAAAAACCATGATATCTTTGATACGCAGATGCTGTTCTATTCCGCAGCATGCCAGAACCCGACTTTCCCTGCAGGTACTGACGAGCATGGGAACTGGCTGAAAAACGAATCGGCAACGCATATCAACCCACCTGGAATATTGCTTGAAGAGAAAAACGACTCCAAGGATTTGAACTTTGACGCACACATAAAGCTGAGC
>UQST01000041.1 GCA_900543815.1 uncultured Prevotellaceae bacterium | reverse complement strand
TGTCTTGATGTACCCTATTTGGAAGATTGGAAGACTGGAAGATTGAAAGATTATGCCTCCCTGGCCTTCAGCCTCCGCTTCCCTCTCCCAGGCCTATCCTATCATGTGGGCCACCATGTGCAGTTCCTCGGCTACAGCATGGATGAAGAAGTGTTCATAAGTCAGGGACAGCATCGGCCCAAACGATGAACGCACAGTAGGGAACACGGCCAAGATGGGGGGGGGAAGGAAAGTGGCGTGGTGCACTTGTATCTGCACCACGCCACATGTCATTCTGTAATGGGCTGTATTTTGCTTTTACGCGCCCTGCTGTCGCCTTTGTGTCCCCATCGGAAGGGTAGCACCAGACAAACCTTTCTGCGCTCAGAATCGCTTGCTTGTCCCAAGATGGAAGATTACACCTTCAGGAATATCTTGTAGCGATACATGATATAGAGGAATATCCACCAGGTGATGATATAGCTGGTGGGCTCCACCACGGAGTAGATGCTCTCGGGCAGGAGTGAAATCACGCCGCCCAGGAGGCGGTCACGCATGAAGTCGAAGTTGACGAAGCGGGGCAGCATGTAGATGGCTATGGAGTTCATGCCGATGACCACGAAGAAGAAATCCCAGCCGCGCCAGCGCTTCACATCTATTATATAATAGAAGAGGGCCAGCATGATGAGGGAGTAGCAGGCCACTGCGCACACGAAGGAGCTGGACCACAAGGCCTTGTTGATGGGAGTCCAGAAACTCCACAGGTAGCCCAGGATGCCCAGCGCCACGCCTGCCGCCAGCATTCCCAGCGCCTTGCGGGTGCCTGTGAGCCCTTCTTTCTCGGTCTTTATCCATCGGCCTGCCAGCATACCCAAGAGAGCCGTACCGATGGCGGGAATGGTGGAGAAGAGGCCTTCGGGGTCATAGTCGGGCCTGTAGCAATGGGCATCGAAGAGCGTGCGGTCGATATAGCAGGCTATATTTCCCTCACGCGTGAGAGCTGCGGCACCGGGCGCGTCGGGCGCCACCACCAGACTGGAGATGATACTGTAGCCCACCAGCAAGCCTGCCACTATCAGCAGTATGCGCTTGAGGCTGTGCACGTGCATGTAGATGAGGGCTGCACACATCCATGCCATGCCTATGCGCGCAAGCACGCTCCAGAAGCGCAGTTCGGCAAACTGGAGCTTCAGGATGCCGTTGCACACCCATCCCAGAGCCATGAGCATGAAGCCACGCTTGATGGCCTTGAGCACGATGGCAGAATGGCTCATTCCACGCTGGCGCTGCTTCTCGAGCGAGAAGGGGAACGAGCAGCCTGCAATGAACAGGAACAGGGGGAAGATGGTGTCGTGGTGGCGCAGTCCGTCCCAGCTGGCGTGGGTCATCTGTTCGGCCACGGTCTGCCAGGCGGCGCTGTCGGGGAAGAAGCCTGCTATGGCCGTGATGACAGCCGCCCCTCCCATGATGAAGAGCATGTCGAAGCCCCGGAGGGCATCGAGCGATTCCAGCCTCTGCGGCTTGGTTGCGTTTGCTTGCATATCAAAAATCGGTTTTGGGTTAATATTCTGTCTTATAGTTTGGTATCGCCTAATGGATGCCGCGTTCGTTGAGCGCCTTGGCATACCTGCGGGCGTTCTGCAGATGCTCCTGATAGGTGGCAGCAAAGCGGTGGGTGCCCGAGAAGTCCTCCTTGGCACACATATACAAATAGGGATGCTGCGTGTGATGGAGCACGGCATCTATCCCGTCGATGCTGGCCACGCGGATGGGACCGGGAGGCAGCCCCAGGTTCTGATAGGTGTTGTAGGGGCTTTGGGCCTTGAGATGCTCGTGATAGATGCGGCGGAGCGTGAAGTCGCCCACGGCGAATTTCACCGTAGGGTCAGCCTGGAGCGGCATACCCAGCCTTAGGCGGTTGATGTACATAGCGGCTATGTCGGGCTTCTCGGCCTTGTTGGCCGTCTCCTCATCCACTATGCTTGCCAGCGTGCACACCTCCACGGGGGTCAGTCCGCATGCCTTGGCCTGCTGCTCCCGTTCGCCCTGCCAGAAGTGGTTGTGCTCGGTGAGCATCCTGTGCATGAAGTGGTCGATGCTGGTATCCCAATACACTTCATAAGTATTTGGCACAAAGAGGGCTGGCAACTGCTGACTGGAGTAACCCAAGAGGGCACACCGGCTGCTGTCGGCCATGAATCGGACTACCTCTGTGCTGTCCATCATCAGGTGGCTGGCCAGATATTGCGCCATGCGGTCCATGGTGCGTACGGATGGGATGATGAGCTGTACAGGCTCCTGCTGGCCGTTTCGGAGGCGGCGGAAGAGCGACAGGGCATTCTGGTCGCGCGTCTCGTAGCGTCCCGTGCGCACATGATAATTAAGGAGACTGGCGCACAGCCCCATCCTCCAGCCCAAGCGGCTCTTTATCTTTACCGAATCCATCGTGTCGTCGCGGTCGATATAGAGGCAACTGTCCTCGCCTGCCGTCCATTGGCTGCGGGGCAACAGCAGTCCCGCCAGCACCACACATAGGGCCACCGCCAGCACCAGCAGCACACCCGCAAGGGCCAGCAGAATTCCTTTTTTGCCCATTCCATCGGGGTTTTTCGGCTTTTCAGCCTGCCCGTTCTTCTCCATTTCTTCCATTTTGTCTTGATTCTTGATGCACAAAGTTACGTTTTTCTGTCCAGTCTGATGGGCAGAATGGCACTTTTATGTGCAGAAACCAAAGCAGAAGAGCCATTCCCAAGGCGTTCTGCCCGGTATGGCTCTTCACTTTCTGCTATTGTGTGTAGGGCAGAAGCCTCACTTCTTCTCCATCACTTCCACCTTCAGCTCGCCGCATTCCTGTATGATGCCCACATACTCGGCAAACTCGGGTGTGGCCATGTGTGCATCGAGCACAGCCTGGTTTTCCCAGGTCTCCACGATGGCAAACACATCGGCACGTGTGGCGCTCTCGAATGCGTCATAAGATACACATCCCTGGTGGCTGCGGCTCTTGGCCACAAGTGCGATGGCGGCCTCCAGCGCACGCTGGTACTCTCCTTCCTTGGCCTGGAAGAAACAATTTACTCTGATCATATCTTTCTCCTTTCTTATTATATAGGGTTTTATGTCTTTTCTCATAGCAAAGTTAGCGATTTTACGCAAAAGTGCATTATCTTTGCCACAAGAATTACTCTTTAACCCCAAAATAATACATTATTATTATGAAATCAATCAAAATGGCTCTGATGCTGCTTGCCCTTCTGGCCCCATGGACCACGGGTGCGGCTCAGGAATTCTCGCCCACACAGGGCTACCGTCTGGAGATAAGTGACGGACTGGCCCTGGAATGTACGGGAAGCTCCATGACCTTCAACCCGGTGAACAAGAAGTCGGGCAACCAGGTGTGGTACATCCAGAAGTCGGACCGCGCGGGATACTTCACGCTGGTCAATCCGCAGACCCAGATGGCCCTCGACAACGGCAACAACGACACTCAGCCGGGCAAGGTGTGCCCTTGGGACGTGAACCCCGGAAACGCCAACCAGCAATGGAAGTTGACCCCTGTGGAGGGCGACACCTACACCCTCACAAGTGCGGCTGGCGGACTCAAGCTGGGCTACGACGACAACTGCCAGCCCGGCGGCCCCGTGTGGCAGGTGAAGGCCCAGGACTCTGACGAGGCCGTGCAGTGGCGTCTGGTGAAGACCAATCTGAAGATAACCGTGGAGTCCAATGTGGATCGGAGCAAGAACGACTGGGAGAACGAGACCATCTTTGGGATAAACAAGGAGCCCGGACGTGCCACCATGCTGCTCTATGCCAACGAGAGCGAGATGCGGGGCGACGAAGCCTATGAGAAGCCTTGGCTCAGCCCCAACAGCAGCCTGCGCCTCTCGCTCAACGGCATGTGGCAGTTCCACTGGTCGGCAAAGCCCGAGGACAGACCCATGGACTTCTACAAGCCCGGTTTCAACGACAAGGAGTGGAAGCAGATACCCGTGCCTTCGTGCTGGGAGATGCAGGGCTACGGCACACCCATCTATACCAATGTGACCTATCCCTTCCGCAACTTGCCTCCCTTCATCAAGGGACAGGACGGCTACACCATCCTGAACGAGCCTAATGCCGTGGGCAGCTACCGCCGTATGGTGAAAGTGCCTGCCGCATGGGACGGACGAGAGATATATCTGCACTTCAATGGCGTGTATAGCGCCGCCTACGTGTGGGTGAACGGCAAGAAAGTGGGCTACACACAATGCCCCAACAACGACTGCGAGTTCAACGTGACACGCTTCCTGAAGCCCGGCAATGACAACCTCGTGTGCGTGGAGGTCTATCGCTGGTCAGACGGTTCGTACCTCGAGGACCAGGACATGTTCCGCATGAGCGGCATCCATCGCGAGGTGTATCTGGAGGCCAGACAGAAGCTCCACACCCAGGACGTGTATCTCACCACCCAGCTGAGCAACGACCTCAAGCAGGCCAAGCTGAACGTGCAGTTGCAGGTGCTCAATATGGGCAAGAAGGTGCGCGACATCAAGGCCGATGTGGCTCTCATCGGTCCCGACGGCAAGACGGTGGCGAAGGGAATCGTGGGACACTCCGAGCCTGTGGCCAAGGGCGGCACAGCTACCCTGAACATGACCATGGACGTGAAGAACCCGCTCCTGTGGACTGCCGAAACGCCTAACCTCTATACGGTAAACGTGACCATCAACGGCGATATCAGCACCCAGAAGTACGGTTTCCGTAAGATAGAGAACCGGGGCGGACGGGTGTACATCAACAACAGCCGCGTGTTCTTCAAGGGTGCCAACCGCCACGACACCGACCCCACATACGGCAAGGCCGTGCCTCTGGAGAGCATGATGAGGGACGTGCTGCTGATGAAGCAATACAACCTCAATACGGTTCGCACGAGCCATTATCCCAACGACCCACGCTTCTACGCCCTTTGCGACTACTACGGACTCTACATGATGGACGAGGCCGACGTGGAATGCCACGGCAACCATCGCCTGAGCCGCACGCCTTCATGGATGCCCCAGTATGTAGATCGCCAGGTGCGTATGGTGCTGCGCGACCGCAATCATCCTGCCGTCATCTTCTGGAGCATGGGTAACGAGTGCGGAGGCGGCGACAACTTCGTGGCATGCAAGAAGGCCATCCAGGAGCTGGACGGCCGACTGATACATTATGAAGGAATGAATGAGGTGGCCGATATGGACAGCCGTATGTATCCCAGCATGTCCGCGGTGCACCACGAGGATACTGACGCCAGCAAGCAGGGTCGCCCCTATTTCCTGTGCGAATATGCCCACGCTATGGGCAACGCCATCGGCAACCTGCAGGAGTATTGGGACTATATCGAGTTTGAGAGCAAGCGCATGATAGGCGGCTGCATCTGGGACTGGGTAGATCAGGGCCTGCGCAAGTGGGGCGAGCCTGCCCACCACCTCTATTATGGCGGCGGATTCGGCGACTTCCCCAACGACCAGGACTTCTGCTGCAACGGCATCATCACCGCGGAGCGTGAGGTGACACCCAAGCTGGAGCAGGTGAAGAAAGTGTATCAGTATGTGGATTTCAAGCAGATGCCCGACGGCAAGCTGCGCATCCGCAACCGCTACGCATTCATTTCGCTCGATGGCTTCCAGCTGTCTTACTCGCTCCTGCGTGACGGACAGACCATCCAGAGCGGTATCGTCACTCTGCCCGCCATTGCCGCAGGCGACAGCGCCTTCATCGATATGCCTGCCACTGCTCCCGAGGCTGCGGGCATGTATCACCTCAACCTCTCGCTCCGCCTCCGCCAGCACACCACATGGGCACAGGCAGGACATGAGGTGGCAGCAGAGCAGATAGCCCTGGGCGGAGTTCCCGTGGTGGAGCCTATGGAACTGGCAGCAGCCCAGCCCCTGACAGCCGAGGACAAGGACGGCAAGCTGCTCATCCAGGGCAAGGAGTTTGCCGTGAGCTTCGACAAGAAGAGCGGTGCCCTGTCGCAGATTACCTATTCGGGCAAGAATATGCTGGCTCCTCAGGAGCGCGCTCTGGGCGGCAGCTTCCTGTTCAACGGCTACCGAAGCATCAGCAACGACCGCAGGGGCAATCTGGGAACAGCCATCCAGACCAAGGACGTGCAGCTCAACAAGACCCAGAAGGGCGACACCGTCGTGGTGTGCGTGATACAGAACGTATCAGCCGGACATAACGCACGCACCCAGGTGCCCGTGCAGACATCCTATCGCATCACGCCCAACGGCCACATCGAAGTGGAGTGCAGCATGGGCAACACGCAGAACCAGGACTTCTCACGACTGGGCCTGCAGGCTGTTCTCGACGGCAGTCTGGAGCAGGTGGAGTGGCTCGGACACGGTCCCATAGAGAACTATCCCGACCGCCAGGATGCCGCCTTCGTGGGCCGCTATCACAATACCGTGACCGGCATGACCGAGAAGTACATCAAGCCCACGAGCATGGGCGAGCGCTGGGGAGTGAACTGGCTCACCCTGACCGACAAGCAGGGACATGGCCTGAGGGTACGTCTGCTGGCAGGCAACCTGGGCTTCAGCGCCCTCCACTATTCCGACGAGGAGATGTGGCAGGTGAAGTACCATCATCAGCTGAAGAGCATCTACCGTCCTGAGGTGGTGCTGCATCTGGATGCCGCCATGCGCGGACTGGGCAACGCCAGTTGTGGCCCCGGCCCTCTGCAAAAGTATGAGCTGACCGAGAAATCCTACAGCTATACCTTCGTGATAGAGCCTGTCAAATAAGGGCAATACATTATATATATAGTAAAGGCTGTGCTTGAAGCATCAAACTTCGGCACAGCCTTTATTATTTTCTTTAGTTGAAGAAGACGAGTCTGTCGGCTCCTTTGGATTGTCCTTCTTGTTGGCTCTTGAAAAGCAGCCTGGTTGCCAGGCCGTGGGGCATCAGTTTTCCAGCCCTTGGCACCCGCTTGGCTTCTGTCAGGCGTCTATCTGCACGGGCTGGCCCAGCACGCCTGTATCCACCTGCTGGCCGTCCCACACGAGCTGGCCGTTGACCCAGGTGCGCTCCACCTGCCAGTTGAGCGTATCGCCCAGGCGCGGACTCCACCCGCATTTGCTCAGAATGCATTCCTTGGTCACCTGCCATGGGGCGTTGGGACGAACCAGTACCAGGTCGGCATGATAGCCCTTGCGCAGGTAGCCACGGCGGTTGATGCGCAGGAGTGAAGCCGGATTGTGGCACATGAGTTCCACCATGCGCTCGAGGCTGATGACGCCTTCGTCCACCAGTCCCAGCATGGAGGGCAGACTGAACTGCACCATAGGCATACCGCTCATGGCACGCTTGCAGCCCCCCTGCTTCTCGCTCAGCTGATGGGGAGCATGGTCGGTGCCTATGACACGTATGCGTCCGTCGTTCAGGGCGTGGCGAAGGGCATCGCGGTCGGAAGCCTCCTTGATGGCAGGATTACACTTGATGAGTGCGCCCAGACGGCTGTAGTCCTCGCGGCTCCAGAGCAGATGCGCCACACAAGCCTCGGCTGTTATCTTTGGGTCATTGGGGCTGAAGAGTTCCAGCTCGTCACTCGTGGTCAGATGAGCCACATGCAGCCGGGCACCAGTCTCGCGCGCCAATCTGACCGCCAGAGAAGTGCTCTGAAGGCAGGCCACGCGGTCGCGGATGTCGGGATGATGCACCACCTGAGGGTCATCGCCATATTGGGCTTGTGCCTCCTTCATGCGCCGGTTGATGCGGTCGGTATCCTCGCAATGCGTCATGAGCAGGGTAGGGCAGGAGGCGAAGATGCCGCGTAGCGCCTTCTCGTCATCCACCAGCATGTTGCCCGTGCTGCTGCCCATGAAGAGCTTCACGCCAGGCACACGCGTGACATCCACCTGCTTGATGTCCTCCAGATTGTCGCTTGTGGCTCCCAGATAGAACCCGAAGTTGACATGACACTTCTGTGCCCCCAGGCGGTAGCGCTCCTCCAGCAGTTCGAGCGAAGTGGTCTGCGGCTTCACATTGGGCATGTCCATCACGCTGGTCACACCTCCCGCCGCAGCTGCACGTGTCTCTGTGTCCATATCGGCCTTCTGGGTGAGTCCCGGCTCGCGCATGTGCACATGATCATCTATTACTCCCGGCAGCAGGTAGAGCCCCGTGGCATCTATCACTTCATCATCCGTGGGCAGTTCCGTATCGCGCAGGATGTCGGCTATCAGACCGTCCTTAACAACGAGGGAGCCCGTAAAACGTTCTCCCTCATTCACTATCGTTGCGTTGCGTATAATCATTTTCTTCCCTTGATTTTACCCATTCTCAGTCTCATCACTCCAAAGAGAGCCTCGCTGAAGATGCCTCCGCTCATCTTGCTGGTACCCAGCTCGCGGTTTACAAACACCACAGGCACCTCCTTGATCTTGAATCCCAGGCGCAGGGCGCTATACTTCATCTCTATCTGGAAGGCATAGCCCTTGAAGCGGATGTGCTCCAGGTCGATGGTTTCGAGCACCTTGCGGCGGTAGCACACAAAGCCTGCTGTGGTGTCGCGCAGCCCTATGCCCAGTACCGTACGCACGTAAGCCGAAGCGTAATAGCTCATCAGCACGCGCCCGATGGGCCAGTTGACCACATTCACACCTGTGATATAACGGCTGCCCACAGCCACGTCATAACCCTCGTCGTGGCATGCTGCATAGAGTCGGGGCAGGTCGTTGGGGTTGTGGCTGAAGTCGGCATCCATCTCGAAGATGTAGTCGTAGCCCTGCTCGATGGCCCATTCGAAGCCGCGGATATAGGCTGTGCCCAGTCCCAGCTTGCCTTTGCGCTCTATCAGATGCAGCCGTCCCGACAGTTCTCCCCTCATCATCTCCTTCACCACCGAGGCTGTGCCGTCGGGGCTTCCGTCATCGATGATGAGCACGTCGAGCGCCTTTTCAAGCCCTGTGACCGCTGTGATGATGGCCTTTATGTTCTCGATTTCGTTATATGTAGGTATGATTACAATACCATCGCTACGCATGTTTGTTGCCATAATAGAGTGTTGTTGTTCATAGCAAAGGTAAAGCAATCCGCCGTTACAGCCAAAAAAGGCAGGCTCTTTTTAGTAATAATGCCAAAAAAGTCCGTACTTTTGTTGCTTGAAACGTGTTTTAAGCTTATATACACTTATTATATGCAGCAACAGAAAGTCATTATCTTGGATTTCGGGTCGCAGACGACCCAGCTCATCGCACGCCGTTTGCGCGAGTTGGATACCTTCTGCGAGATACTGCCCTACAACAAGTTTCCCGCCCAGGACCCTGATGTCATAGGCGTGATACTGGCTGGTAGTCCCTATAGTGTTTATGATCCCCAGGCCTTCAAGGTGGATTTGTCGCAGTTCCGCGGCCGCATGCCCATCCTGGGTATCTGCTATGGAGCGCAGTTCATGAGCCACACGCTGGGCGGCAAGGTGGAGCCTGCTGGCAGCCGCGAGTATGGTCGCGCCAACCTGACCACCATCGACCTCGACAACCCTCTCTTCCATGGGTTTGAGCAGGGCAGCCAGGTGTGGATGAGCCACGGAGACACCATCACGGCTCTGCCCGAGGGTTTCCACGCCATAGCCAGCACCGACCAGGTGAAGTATGCAGCCTATGCAGCCGACAACGAGCCGATATGGGGCGTGCAGTTCCACCCCGAAGTGTTCCACTCCCTGCAGGGCACCCAGTTGTTGCGCAACTTTGTGGTGGATATCTGCGGAAGCCGTCAGGACTGGTCTCCTGCCAATTTTGTGGATACTACCGTGGAGGAGCTCCGCAAGCAGATAGGCACCGACCGCGTCATCCTTGGCCTCTCGGGAGGCGTGGATAGCAGCGTGGCAGCCGTTCTGCTCAACCGTGCCATCGGCAACCAGCTCACCTGCATCTTCGTAGATCACGGCATGCTCCGCAAGGACGAGTTCACCAATGTGATGCACGACTACGAGTGCCTGGGCCTGAACGTTATAGGTGTGGATGCCAGCGAACGCTTCTTCCGCGACCTGGAAGGCGTGACAGAACCTGAGCAGAAGCGCAAGATCATCGGCCGCGACTTCGTGGAGGTGTTCAACGAGGAGGCGCACAAGATAACCGATGCCAGGTGGCTTGCCCAGGGAACCATCTATCCCGACCGCATCGAGAGCCTCAATATCACAGGCAAGGTCATCAAGAGCCATCATAATGTGGGCGGTCTGCCCGAGGAGATGCACCTCTCTCTGTGCGAACCCCTGAAGTGGCTCTTCAAGGACGAGGTGCGCCGTGTGGGCCGCCAGCTGGGCATCCCCGAGCACCTCATAGGCCGTCATCCCTTCCCCGGACCCGGTCTGGCCGTGCGCATCCTGGGTGCCATCACACCCGAGAAGGTGCATGTGCTGCAGGAGGCCGACCACATCTTCATCCAGGGCCTGCGCGACTGGAAGCTCTATGACCAGGTGTGGCAGGCAGGTGCCATCTTACTCTCCGACGTGCGTAGCGTGGGCGTGATGGGCGATGAGCGCACCTATGAAAACCCCGTGGCTCTGCGTGCTGTGACCAGTACCGATGCCATGACAGCCGACTGGGCCCACCTCCCCTATGAATTCCTGGCGCAGGTGAGCAACGAGATTATAAATAAGGTAAAGGGAGTCAACCGCGTTTGCTACGACATCTCTTCGAAGCCACCTTCGACCATCGAGTGGGAGTAACCCCCACCGGCCAAGGGCTCTGAGGACGGTTGCGATGGAATGGATTCCGACAGGCAGAACATCAAGAGGGTTCCCCTATGGAATGAGTTCCCTCACGCCCCACATTTAGAGGGACTTGCCATGAGGTGAGACCTTCTCACGCAGGCTCTTGGACAATTACATTACGGCAAACCGCATCGGGCACAGCAGACACGTGCCGGGTGCGGTTTGCATGTTTCCTGCAGACGTATCAATTCTCTCCGTCAGCCACCTCCATTCATTCCAACAATTATTGCAAGGCGCTCCGTGGGTCCTTACAGCACGCTCCATCAGCAGTTCCAGCGCCCTGCATCGACCATCGCAGCGTAATGCATCAGCAGGGGGGGGCATTCGGCATGCCCAGGGACAACGCTTCCTATGGCGGAACAGTCCTGCCCACCTTGCCCCAAGGAATGCTATCGAGCCGTTTTCCATACATTTATCATATGGCAGGCAGCCTGCCCGAGAGGGTTCCTGATGCCGCTTCTTGCCCTCTGCGAGGCTCTTTGCCTGATAATCAGAAGGGGCAAGGGGCATTCTGTGAGCATTTTCCTTCCCCGTCTTAAAGAAAAATCGTAATTTTGCACTTCGAAGTACGTTAAGACAAATATAATATATAAGGTAATATGAATATATCGTACAAATGGCTGCGCGAGTATGTTGACACCACCCTCAATGCCTATGAGGTGGCCGATGCACTCACAAGCGTGGGCCTGGAAGTGGATGGTGTGGAAGAAGTGCAGTCTATCAAGGGCGGACTGGAAGGCCTGTGGACAGCACACGTGCTCACATGTGAGCCGCACCCCAACAGCGACCACATGCACATCTGCAGCGTGGATACAGGCAAGGGCGAGCCCATCCAGATAGTGTGCGGAGCACCTAATGTGGCTGCCGGACAGAAGGTGATAGTGGCCGTGGTGGGTACCAAGCTCTACGACGGCGACGAGTGCTTCACCATCAAGAAGAGCAAGTTACGCGGTGTGGAGAGCAACGGCATGATTTGTGCAGAGGACGAGATAGGCGTGGGCAACGACCACAACGGCATCATCGTGCTGCCCGAAGACACTCCCGTGGGCATCCCCGCAGCCGAGTACTACCATATCGAGAGCGATTTCGTAATCGAAGTGGATATCACCCCCAACCGTGCAGATGCGTGCAGCCATTATGGCGTGGCACGTGACCTGTATGCATGGCTGGTGCAGAACGGCTATCAGACCAGCCTGCACCGCCCCTCGGTGGAGGACTTCAAGGTAGATAACGAGGACCTCACCATCAGCATCAGCGTGGAGAACGAGGAGGCTTGCCCCCGCTACACAGCCGTGAGCCTGAAGGACTGCGAGGTGAAGGAGAGCCCCGAATGGCTGCAGGACCGCCTGCGCGTGATAGGCATCCGTCCCATCAACAATATCGTGGATATCACCAACTACGTGATGATGGCCTACGGCACTCCGCTCCATTGCTTCGATGCCGACATGATCAAGGGCCAGAAGGTTATCGTTCGCACGATGCCCGAAGGCACTTCTTTTGTGACCCTGGACGGTGTGGAGCACAAGCTCTCTGACCGCGACCTGGCCATCTGCAACGCCGAGGAGCCCATGTGTATAGCCGGTGTGCTGGGCGGCAAGGGCAGCGGCACCTACGACACCACCAAGGATGTCCTGCTCGAGAGTGCCTATTTCAACCCCACCTGGATTCGCAAGAGTGCACGCCGTCATGGCCTCAGCACCGACGCCAGTTTCCGCTTCGAGCGTGGCGTGGATCCCAATGCCCAGCTCTACGCACTCAAGTGTGCAGCCCTGATGGCCAAGGAGCTGGCAGGCGCAAAGGTGAGCATGCAGATAGCCGACACTTGTCCCGAACCCACACCCGGGTTTCCTGTGGAGCTGAAGTATGCCTATGTGGATGGGCTGGTGGGCCAGCATATCCCTGCCGAGACAGTACGCAGCATAGTCACCAGTCTGGAGATGGAAATCCGCGAGGAGAACGCCGAAGGGCTGAGCCTGGTGGTTCCCCCTTATCGTGTGGATGTGCAGCGCCCCTGCGACGTGGTGGAGGACATCCTGCGCATATACGGCTACAACCAGGTGGAGATTCCCACCACTCTGCACAGCAGTCTGGCTGTAAAGGGCGAGCCTGACAAGAGCCACAAGCTGCAGAACCTGGTGGGCGAGCAGCTGGTGGGTGCAGGTTTCCGCGAGATATTGAACAACAGCTTGCAGCGAGGCGCATATTATGATGGTCTTGAGTCATATAAGAGCGAGAATCTGGTGAAGTTGCTCAATCCCCTGAGCCAGGACCTGAACTCGCTGAGGCAGACTCTGCTCTTCGGCGGACTGGAGAGCATCTCACGCAACGTGAGCCACAAGAACCCCAACCTGCGCTTCTTTGAGTTCGGCAACTGCTACAAGTTCGAGGCCGAGAAGCGCTGCCCCGAAATCATCCCTGGCGTAAGCAGCAGCCGCGACCCCGAAGTCATCAAGCACGTGCTCGACGCCTATAGTGAGGACTATCACCTGGGCCTGTGGTGCACAGGCAAGCGCGTGAGCGGCAGTTGGGCACATCCCGACGAGGAGACTTCTTTTGCCGAACTGAAGGCACATGTCATCAATATCCTTTGCCGCACAGGTGTTCCCTTCGGCATGCTCGTGTTTGCCGAAGGCCAGAGCGACATCTTCGACAAGAGTCTGCTCATCCAGACACGCAACGGAAAGATGCTCTGCGAGATGGGTATCGTGAGCCGACAGCTGCTGGAGAAGTTTGAACTGGATGCTCCTGTCTATTTCGCCGACCTCCGCTGGAAGGTGCTCATGCAGAGCATAAAGAACCAGAAGGTGAGCTACAGGGAGATAAGCAAGTTCCCCGCTGTGAGCCGCGACCTGGCGCTGCTCGTTGACGAGAGCGTGGAATTCGGCCAGATAGAGAAGATTGCCTACCAGACCGAGAAGAAGCTGCTGCGTGCGGTCAACCTCTTTGACGTATATGAGGGCAAGAACCTGCCTCAGGGCAAGAAGTCCTATGCGGTCAACTTCATCCTGCAGGACGACAGCAAGACGCTCAACGACAAGCAGATTACCGCCATCATGCAGAAGCTCGTGCAGCAGCTCACCAAGCAGCTTGGTGCCGAACTTCGCTAAGGCTCTGCAAGAGAAATCAAGTAAAAAGGAAAGTTTAATATAATACATACAAACCAATGGGAAGAGCATTTGAATACCGCAAGGCTACCAAACTGAAGAGATGGGGTCACATGGCCAAGACTTTCACACGTCTGGGCAAGCAGATTGCTATAGCTGTGAAGGCAGGAGGACCAGAACCCGAGAACAACCCCGCGCTGCGTTCTGTAATAGCTGTGTGCAAGCGTGAGAACATGCCGAAGGACAATATCGAGCGTGCCATCAAGAATGCTATGGGCAAGGACCAGAGCGAGTACAAGGGAGTGACATACGAGGGCTACGGTCCTCACGGAGTGGCTGTCTTTGTGGATACCCTCACCGACAACACCACACGTACTGTGGCCGACGTGCGCAGCGTGTTCAACAAGTTCAGCGGCAACATGGGCACCACAGGTTCACTCTCATTCCTCTTCGACCACAAGTGCGTGTTCACCTTCAAGAAGAAAGATGACATGGACATGGACGACTTCATCCTGGAGATGATTGACTACGGAGTGGATGAGGAGTTTGACCAGGACGAAGAGGAAGGCACAATCACCATCTATGGCGAGCCCACCAGCTACAACAGCATCCAGAAGAAGCTGGAGGCCGACGGATTTGAGGATGTCGGCGGTGAGTTCACCTACATCCCCAACGACCTCAAGGAGGTGACTCCCGAGCAGCGCGAGACTATCAACAAGATGGTGGATAAGCTGGAGGAATTTGATGACGTGCAGACTGTATATACCAACATGAAGCCCGAGGAGACTGAGGAATAATGGAACTGCAGGAGAACAAGGTAGTCAAGGAGAACGGAGAGAGCCTGCTCCTATACAAGACTCACGGCACATGCAGCCAGTATATAGAAGTGGGAGTCAAGGAAGGGCGCGTCACACGCTGCCGCTTCTATGGTGGATGCGATGGCAACACCAAAGGACTGGCCCAGCTGGTGGTAGGCATGAAGACTGAGGATGTGATAGCCAGGCTCGAGGGAGTGAGGTGCGGCATGAAGCGTACCTCCTGTCCCGACCAGCTCTGTTGCGCCTTGCGACAGGCCACGGAGGAGTCGCAGGACTGATTCTTCCTCCTGACATCCAATACTGAACCCGGGAGGGGGAAGTTCCATAGCGCTCTATGGCGCAGGGAATTTCCCCCTCTCTCTTTCCCCGTATGCCAGAACGGCATTTCCGGCCAATAGCCCAACAAGTCACACATGCCCCTCTCACATCCCGAGCATACGTCTCTCTCTACGCCACCAGTACACACTTCTCATAGCCCGCACAAATGAACAGCAACGGCCGCACCTATATTGCCATCGACCTGAAGAGCTTCTTCGCATCGGTGGAATGCGTGGAGAGAGGGCTCAACCCGCTCACCGCCAATCTGGTTGTTGCCGACCTCTCACGTACAGAGAAGACCATCTGTCTGGCCGTTTCGCCCTCTCTCAAGGCCCACGGGATATCTGGCCGTGCACGCCTCTTCGAAGTGGTCCAGCGGGTGAAGCAGGTCAATATGGAGCGGGCAAGAGCCTGCGGGCATCCGTTAACCGGCAAGACATGGGACGACACACAGCTGCGCAAGCATCCCGACTGGCAGGTGGATTATATAGTGGCACCGCCCCGCATGGCCTATTATATAAGGTATAGCACGCGCGTGTATGATACCTATCTCAAGTATGTGGCGCCCGAGGATATTCATGTGTATAGTATAGATGAGGTGTTGATGGACGTTACCGCTTATCTGGACACCTATAAGCTCACGGCCCGCCAGTTGGCCATGACCATGATCAGGGACGTGCTGCGTTCCACGGGCATCACGGCCACGGCCGGTATCGGAAGTAACCTCTTTCTGGCCAAGGTGGCGATGGATATCGTGGCAAAGCATATTCCAGCAGACAAGGATGGGGTGAGGATAGCTGAACTCGATGAGACTTCTTTCCGCCAGACGCTATGGAGCCATACGCCCATCACGGACTTCTGGCGCGTGGGCAGAGGCATAGCCCGCCGACTGGAGATGTACGGCATGCGCACCATGGGCGATGTGGCCAGGCAATCGGTAAGGAATGACGAACTGCTCTACCAGCTCTTCGGCGTGAATGCCGAACTGCTCATCGACCACGCCTGGGGGTGGGAGCCATGCACGATGCAGGCCATCAAGGCCTATCGACCCGAAACCAATTCGCTCAGCAGCGGACAGGTGCTCCAGCATCCATACACTTGGGCAAAGACCAGAGTGGTGGTGCATGAGATGGCCGAGGCTGCTGCGCTCGACCTTCTGGACAAGCGGCTGGTAACCAACCAACTGGTTCTCTATATCGGATATGACAGTTCGTCGCTGACCGACAGCAGCATACGTGCGCTTTATCATGGCGAGGTAGTGTATGACCATTATGGCAAGGCCGTTCCCCGACCTGCTCATGGGAGTTGCCGCCTGCAGGTTCACACCTCATCGGCAAGCATCATCTCCGAAGCAGTACTGGCGCTCTTCGACCGCATCTCCGACCCTCATCTGCTGGTGCGCAGGCTCAATCTCACCTCCAATAATGTGATTGATGAAAATAACGAAGTGCTTCTGGAGCAAAAGAGGAGACCTGTACAGTTGGACCTCTTTACCGATTACGAGCAGGAGGAAAGGGAGCGCAAGGCCAAGGAAAGAGCGCTGAAGCGCGAGAGGAAGTTGCAGCAGACCATGCTCGACATCAAGAAGCGATTCGGTAAGAATGCCATCCTGAAGGGACTGAACTTCGACGATGGAGCCACAGCCATAGAGCGCAACAGGCAGATAGGCGGACATTCGGCTGGTACGGATTCTTCTCCGGCAGACAAGAAGCAGCCATCAAAGGGTGCGGAACCTCTCTCGGCAGACAAAAGACAACCGTCAAAGGGCGTGGGACATTCCTCTCGCTGACTCGCAACACACATCCTCGGGCATGAGTGCAAACAAAAAGCACGCCCGACGGGGCTGGCCAATCCTTCAAAAAGAACTCTGAAACATGAACGATTACGAAGACATTATCCATATGGAGCACCACACCTCGGCACGCCATCCACGCATGTCACTCTATGCGCGGGCTGCCCAGTTTGCCTCTTTTGCAGCCCTTTCGGGACATGATAATGCCATAAACGATACAGCCATAAAGCATCAGCAGGATGTGTTAGAGGCCGAGAAGGGCGAGGACATCAACCTTCTGGGCTGAAGAGCCGCCGCCTCTCGTTTCTCCTTTTCTGTCCTCCCTCTTAATGCTTGATGAGATGGAGCGAGTGTGTGATGCAGGCGGGCAGTTCCTCCTGATAATGTGTGACCATCACCATGGTCTTGTGCTTGCGGCAGCAGAAAGCCTCTATGACAGCCTTTACCAACAGGCGCCGCGTCTCGTCGAGCCCATGCAGGGGTTCGTCCAGAATGAGCAGTTCGGGGTCTTTTACGAAGGCACGTGCCAGCAGGCAAAGCCTTTGTTCGCCGCTGCTGAGCTTGAGAAACGACTTGTCGGCCAGATTCTCGATACCGAACACGCGCATCCAGCCACGGCACACTTCCATCTGTTCGGGACGGGGACGAGTATAAAGCCCAACCGTATCATGCAGTCCGCTGGCTACTATATGGATGGCAGGCATGTCGCGCATATAGCCCCGGTGCATCTCGGGACTCACATATCCTATGTGGTGCTTTATCTCCCAGATGCTTTCGCCCGAACCTCTCCTGTGCCCGAAAAGCTCGATGGGGCAGGCGTAACCCTGCGGATTGTCGGCACAGACCAGACTCAGCAGGGTGCTCTTGCCGGCTCCGTTCTCCCCGCTCAGCGCCCATTTCTGGCCTTCGCACACGGTCCAGTGTAGGTCGCTCAGAATGGTGCGGCTGCCGTAGCGGATGTTCACGCCGTCGAACTTCAATATCTCCCCGCCCTGCTTGGGATAGAAGTGTTCCGTGTCGAGCGGCCTTTCGGGCAGATTGACTATCCACTCCCGGGCTTCTGATGACAGATAAGGAGGGGTGGGGGACTGCACCTGGCTCAGGTACTCGGCACGTGTCTGCTTGGGCAGAAGGCGGTTGCCGGCCACAGGCAGGACGTGTGTGATGAAGTCGGGGATATCCACATCGCGGCTCACGATGAGGATGACCTGAAGGCCAAACTGGGTGATGAGCGAGGAGAGCAACTCGCGAAGCTGGATGCGGGTATCGCTGTCGAGCCCCACAAAGGGATTGTCCATCACCAGCATGCGTGGGGCGCTTCCCAAGGCACGTGCGAGCTGGAACTTGCGCAACTCGCCGCTGCTGAGCGAGATGATGTATTTATCATACAAGTCGTGCAGATGGAAGAGTCGCATCAGCACCTCACGCTTCTCCTGCATACTGGCTCTCAGAGCCTCCTGCTGCCGAGGATCCAGTCCGTGTCCCACGCTCTCGTCGGCCTTGCCGAAGGCATCGCCTACGGTGGGCGTGCTCTCGTCTATATCATGCTGGTTCCACCTCTGCTGGTAGTAATAGGTGGCATCCTGGTCGCCATAGGAGTCGCGAAAGGCTATATACTTCATGTTCTCGCTCACCAGCTTCAGGGGGCTCGGACTGAAATCATAACGGATAGCATCTCCCAAGAGCGGGTAATGCCCCGTCAGAATCTCCACCAATCGGCTCTTGCCAGCCCCGTTCTCGCCTACGATGGCTATCTGTTCGCCCTCCATTATCTCCAGGCATACGGGTTCTGCCATCCTCCAGAGTGGGTGTCTTGTTACCCCATTCTGCACTTCTATCACCTTTTTCATCCTTTTGGCTTTCAGTTATTCTTCTGTTATTATATAAAGCGAGTCTTCAGCGCTCTGTCACTTGCTCACCTGCGAGGAGTTCTTCAGGGCGAAGTCCTTCCAACTGCTGTATTTTCTGGCACCCGTCTCGGGCCGTCCCATCTGCAGATGATGGCAATAGGCAGCCGCCAGAGCATCCGTAGCGTCGAGGAAGTGTCCCATCTCCTGAACGTCAAGATGCAGCATGCGGTGCAGCATGTCGGCCACCTGCTCCTTGCTTGCGTTTCCGTTTCCCGTAATGGCCATCTTGATTTTCATTGGCGCATATTCGTGTATGCTCACCTGCTTGCTGATGGCTGCGGCTATGGCCACACCTTGCGCACGCCCCAGTTTGAGCATGCTCTGCACGTTCTTCCCGAAGAAAGGGGCCTCGATGGCAAGGCAGTTTGGCTGATAGGACTCTATGATGCCCGTCACGCGCTCGAAGATATGCCCCAACTTCGTGTAGGGGTCCTTGGCCTTACGCAGGTCTATCACCCCAATGGCCAGCACCTCCAGCGAGCGCCCTTCGGCACGCAGCACGCTATAGCCCATGATGTTGGTACCCGGGTCAATGCCCAGTATCACCTGACTATCGGTCTGCCTGTCAGTCATTCCATCACCTCCATCAGAGTGGAGAAGCCCACTATGCGGTTGCCGAATATCTGCTGCATCTCCTGCTGCAACTGCCTGCCCTGGCGCAAGAACCACTTGTGGAGAGCAGCTGAGTCGGCCACCTCAAACTGGAGGCTGAAACTGTGGCCTCCCTCCTCATCGCTATGGCTCAATATGCGTGCCAGCCTGCCCCGCGTCAGGATGCCGTCGGCATGTACAGCAGGTATCATCTTCTCTTGCGCCCAGGCCAGGAAGCATGCCAGGTCTTCCTCTGTCACGGCATATGTGGTATTGTATATCAGCATGTCCCTTTCTCTTGTTTTAAGTTCCGAAATCAATATTCAAGCCACAAAATTACTAAATTTCATCCACCCGCGTTCTGTATATCAACGTTAAATTCCATGCACAAACCATTATGGTACGAAATAATTCTGTAACTTTGCCAATTGGAATATCACAATATATAAAGATGTATAAGATGAACAGGATAAAAGGACTGGCATTGGCTGCCATGCTGATGCTCACAGGCACAGGGCTGATGGCCCAGACCCAGAAGCCCAAGGTGACCACCACCAGCGTGAAGGCTTCGGTCACCACCAAGGCCGAGAACTATGCCGAAATCAAGTTTGACACCCTGCGCCACAACTTCGGCACCTTCAGCAAGAAGGAGCCCATCGTGAAGTGCTCCTTCGCATTCACCAACACAGGCACAGCCCCCTTGATCATCCACCAGGCATTTGCCACCTGCGGCTGCACCGTACCCGTGTGGCCCCGCAAGCCCATCAAGCCGGGCGAGAAGGGCGAGATAGAGGTGACCTACAACGGTACCGACAAGTTCCCCGGACACTTCCAGAAGACCGTCACCATACGCTCCAACGGCATCAACGAGGTGGTGCGCCTGACCATCGAGGGCACCATGGAATAATCCGCAAGCTACCATATACCTGAGAGATGACCGAGAGAGAGAAAGACCTCTTCCAGCGTTCTCTGCTTCTCCTTGGCCCCCAAGCCATGCAGCGGCTCTATTGTACCAGAGTCATCGTACTAGGTGTGGGGGGTGTGGGAAGCTGGTGCGCCGAGAGCCTCTTGCGATGCGGTATCCACAGCCTGACGCTGGTGGATTCCGACTGCGTGTGCTCCAGCAACTGCAACCGCCAGCTGATGGCCACCACCCACACCATAGGCCAGCCCAAGGTGGAGGCTCTGCGTGAGCGCCTGTTGCAGATAAACCCCGATGCCGACATCACCATTCTCTGCCAGGCATACTGCCAGGAGACGGCCCACGAATTCGGTCTGGAGAATTATGATTACGTGATAGATGCCATCGACTCGCTGGCCGAGAAGGCGCTCCTCATACGCCAAGTGACCGCCCTCACCCACAGCCTGAAGCGCCCGCGACTCTTCAGCAGCATGGGAGCAGCCCTGCGCGTGGATCCCACCAAGGTGGCGGTGGACGAGTTCTGGAAGGTTCAGGGCGATCCTCTGGCACGCTCCCTGCGCACTAAGTTCCGCAAGGAGAAGCAGTTTCCGCAGAGCAAGTTCCTGTGCGTATATAGTCAGGAGAACCCACGCAAGAACCTTGGTGCATCCCTTCTGCTTGCCACGCAATCCGAAGAAGTCGCCCCGCTTGCTCCTCAGAGCACTCCCGATGCAGCCTCCAAGTCCTACGACTGGCACGACCACAAGGTGCAGGTAAACGGCTCCATGTGCCCCATCACAGGCATCTTCGGCATGACGCTTGCCGGACTGGTGCTGCGGGATGTCTGCCCCGACTGACCTTAAATCAAGAATTGAGTAGGGCAGGTGTGGGTACAAATCAAATAATAAGTTGTACGGCAAATCGCACTTTTGCTGATAGCCGTCTGTATGAATTTGGAACAGGCTCACCTTTGCCTTTCCCCGCCTCACGGACTGCCTCCCTAATGGTGGCATCGTGGATAGCGACCCTCGTTTCTCTATCTCAGAGGGAAAGCTTCCGGGCTAATAATTCTCCAGCACCTCCTTGGCCTTTCTCTTTCTGGCTTCCTTTCTCCCCTTTATCATACCGGCAGCATTTATGCCATATGCTTCTGTGTCATATTTTCTTACAAACACTCGTGCTCCCGAGCGTGGGTCGGCAAGAGATTCCACGCTTGTTTCTTTTGCCACTTCTTTCGTTGCCCTGCATGAAGAGAGGGAGAATATGGCAAGAACAAGCAATAACAGTAAAGTTCTCATTCTGTCTGTCTATTTCTGTACGTATTGGATTTCCATTCTATCTATATCCGGGCACCAGGCATGGGCATTACCCAGACGTATGATGTTCATGCCTTTCTTCAGGCGTACATCAAATCTTGCGGTCTCCACCTTGTCCTCAGTCCTTGCTCAGCCATGGCATCGGCCTGTTTCATAATGAGTTCGGTGCTGATATTCACCCGATAGGTATTCCACGAACTCCACCCCATGGTAGGCTTCTCATACACTCTGGCGGCGATCGGGCGCGACATGGCCAGCGCCATCGCAACAGACAATTCCTTTATGTATTTCATCATAACAGCATTTGACTTTTCATCTGTAAATAATCTTCACATACCATCCCGCATGTTTGTGCCAAATACTTCACATATTCGGCCCAACCGTCGGCTCTGGTCGGCAAAGATAACCATTATTCGCGAGAAACACGTGGGGGGAACGGAAGAAACTGGCGGTTAAAGCGGCCCATTCTTTATCAAAAGCGGCAGCCGGGAAAATTAAATGAAGTTTCTTGGGATAATCCTTCACAAATATTTGCATGTGATTGATATTTTTGATAGTTTTGTGGTGTTGAAAGCTCTACATGAAGAAACCTGCTTGTGCGTTACAGCATTAGCAACCAGCAATATTACCCAGAAAAGGGAAGAGAGAAGTATGAAAAGAATTCAATTCATTTTACCCGTGCTTTTCACGATGGCACTTGGTTTTGTTATTTTGTCATGTGACAATAAAGAAGTCGTGACTGGCGGTGTACCTGGTGGTACAGAAGAAAGATATTACGATCTGGACTTTGTCATTGGCAAAAAATGGTGTACAACTACAACTGATGCCTCTGATTCTGAAGTAAAACGAGCCTATTATTTTGATCGTAATAACAAGGGAGTAGTATGCGATTGGAATGACGGAAATTGGGAAGGGTACCATTTCACTTATTCGTTGGATACGGCATCGAATACCATCAATATCGAGTCTGACACATACTCGAGCGGGAAAATCACGCTCAAGGTAATACAAATAAAGAGTGAGTCATTTTTCATTCCTCCCTTTATGGAAGTGGCCGAACAAATGGACGGCTCTACACGAAGATTTACTTTGGAACGAAACAATTTCCAATACGTCGATGTGGTAAGCAACTATATCGAGAACAATTCACCTGTACACCCAAAGGTGCTTGCTGACCCACAAAAATATGGATTTGAAAGCAGAAAGGTAATGATGCTGCTTTCAAATCGCATAAATAATAAGAACAACGAATTGAAGCAGATAAAGATATGGGATAATGGCGATGGCTTCTTTATCGAAGGCGGTGACCTGACTGACAATATTTTCAGAGAATGGTATATAAGAGGCTATGAACAATTCGATTATGCTCCAGGCGGCGTTTTGAGAATACCCCCAGGCATGAGACACAACATGGAAGCAAAAACGGCCAGGTATTTCCAGATTGTAGTTGATGCAGAAGAGGTTGAAATTGACAATATTCAATTTTCAGATTTCAGTCCCTATAAACATTCACACAAAGGTTCAAGCTACGACTCCAACTTAGGAACTTACTGGTCTGGCTGTTTCGATTTGTTCGCATATTATGATGATTTCTCATGGTCGGATGTTGTCATAAACGTTGATGTCCCCTGGCTAAGGATAACACACAAGAGAATAATCTACAACAAAGACGAGGCAAGTAAAAACGACCCCCAATACATCCATAATTGCACTTATTGCCAATTGTATTTTGCTGAAACGGAGAATACCGGATACCAGCGTACTGGCCATATCGATGTATATGTGACTGCACCTCAAGGCAAGGTATATCACAGGACCATCACGGTAATACAAGAAGGCCAGATGTCTGGAGGGGATTCAGGCACTGGTGGTTCTGGAGGCGGCACAGGCGGCGGTGGCAGCAAATGTTCCATTTGTAATGGTACGAGCAGATGCACGGGAACATATTGTTATAAGGGTTCTTGTTCTCGTTGCGGTGGAACCGGCATGGGAACTATGGGCAAGAAGTGCAATTATTGCAACAACGGAAAATGCCGCACTTGTGGCGGAACAGGGAAATGCAAATATTGCGGCGGCAGCGGTAAAATATAATCCGTAAAGAAATTTGCCAGCCACAGATGCCTGAACTTCTGCATCACAAAAAATATCGCCCGGGAATCACATCCTGAGCGATATTTTTTTTCCAGTTGGAGAT
>UQST01000040.1 GCA_900543815.1 uncultured Prevotellaceae bacterium | reverse complement strand
GGCGATTTATATTCAGTAGAGTCAAAGTGGGTGAAATTATCTCCTTTTCAGTAAGTTGTAAATCGTCAGCCGTCGGCTGGCGATTTACGGCGACGTTCCATGATTCATAAAATTGTCGCATGTTTTTAATGTTAGACACGCCAAATCCTCGCAATCCAGGTAGTTCTCTTCTTAGCTGTTCACTAATCGTTTCAATGGCTCCAGTGCCCCAAACTCCTTTGCGGGTGTTATCAGAGACATACTTGCCCACGCCATAGTATAGCGCGAGCATCTGTCGGTTGACAGCCTTGGCTGCTTCCAACTGATTTTGGAGTATAGCCGACTTTATAAGCTGTACCGCTTGATTGTACTGAGAGCTTATCTTGTCCATCATCTTGCATTTTTCTACAAAGTTAATCTAAAACATGAATATTGCCAACAGAAGTGTTCATCTCTTATGAATTTTTATTCCCAATACCCGATATTTGACAGAAAATATGTTGTTTTATCTTCTCGTTTTTAATTTTAGAGGCGTTTTATTTGTAATTTTAGATGTATTTCATTTGTGATTTTTGCGGTAAAACGTTTGGCGCTTTTGTGGCATTTTACAACTAACTTTTGTGGCATTTCATTAGGTATTTTTGCAATAAAACCTCATTGAACCAAGAGGATAGAAGCCAATTGCAACGGAAGAAGAATGCTACAAGATTGAGAAGATATAAGCTAATTTGCTTCCCTCCATTCCTTTTTCACACCAAGAAAAAAGCCCGGCTGCAAGCATGCAGTCGAGCTTTTGGATATTCTTGGGAACCTCCCTTAGGGGATTGCTCAGTCTATCTTCTTCCATTCGCTGGTGTCGTAGAGCGGACCGATGTAGCCACGCATCTTGAGCACCTTGTCACCGTCAAACCACAGTTTCACCTTATAGGTTTTACCTTTGGTGGGGTCGTAGATCTTTCCGTTGGTCCACACATTGTTCTTCGCGTCGTAAGTCACCTTGTCTATCAGCACTATCTGGTCGGCACGAACACTACGCTTGCTCTTGTCGGGGTTCTTCTCATCGGTACGCAGAGTGCCGTCCTCCTTCTTGAGGTTATCCACCCAAGTCACCTGAGCGCGAAATCCATCCCCGTGCTTGAACACCTTCACCTTGCTGCTCACTCCATTGCGCACCACACTATAGTTGCCCACAATCTTGTCGCTCTGTGCCATCATGCTGCTCACGGCCATCACCAGACACGCCAGCATGCTCATTACTCTCTTCATCATACGTTTAGTTAACTGTTTACTTTCGGCCTGCAAAGGTAAGGCGAAACTGTCAGAATAGCGAAGGATTTGCCAAGAAAGTTACACAAGACAAATATTTATGTGCATAAGCAGACGTCTTTTTGCACAACAAAGCAACATATATGCCTTATCAGAATACTCACCCAATGCCCCCACCCTATCCCCAACAGACCTACTCACCCATCAAAACATCCTCAATGCTCTTTGAGAAAAACCGAAGTCCGACATGTTACCCAACCAGTCATCTCGCGCGTACCTTATACTATATACGCACGCGCATAAAGACATTTTTATCGGGAAAACAGGCAGGAAACTGGTGCATATACGCACAGAAACGCCTTTCGCAGCATCAACCTGATTATTTATTCGAAGAAAAAGAGGGCAGGAGGATGATATGAGTTTAGAAATGATTAACTTTGTGTAGTTGCTTCATACTTTATCCCATCGCGTGGGGAAGATGTGGCACTATCCACAGACTGGGTTCTGGACCCACTGGGCGCCTGGCAGCAGAAACTTGACGTTGCCGTTCTGCCCTTGGAAGAACAAGGTGTGGGGAAACCGACAAGAATGAATTAATCCTAACCAAAACAAGACAATGAAGAAAAGACTTGTTCCCTTGGCAATGCTCATGAGTGCTATGAGCATGAATGCTGCTGTAAACATAGAGCGCATAGAGCCCACCAACTGGTACGTGGGCATGAAGGATGCTTCACTACAACTGATGGTATGCGGCAAGGATGTGCGCAACACAGAAGTGGAGGTCAGCTATCCTGGAGTGCGCATTGACTCCATCGCACGACTCGACTCGCCCAACTACCTCTTCCTCTACCTCAATCTTGAAGGTGCGAAGGCTGGCGAGATGACGCTCAGCTTCAAGCAGGGCAAACAGACGAAGAAGGTGAAGTATCAGCTGAAGGACCGTGCTATGGCTGGCGACAAGCGCATGGGATTCACCAACGAGGATGTGCTCTACATGCTCATGCCTGACCGCTTTGCCAACGGAAATCCCAAGAACGACGTCTTACAGAACCTGCGTGACAAGACCTGCGACCGAACGGCTCCCAGTCTGCGTCATGGCGGTGACCTTGAAGGAATACGCCAACACCTCGATTATTTTACCGACCTGGGGGTTACTGCACTGTGGCTTACGCCCGTACTGGAGAACGACAGCCCCAGCAACGGCTACAGCTCTTCCTATCACGGATACGCCACCACCGACTATTATCGTGTTGACCCGCGCTTCGGAACCAACGAAGACTACAAGCGCCTCATAGACGAAGCCCACAGCAAGGGACTGAAGGTGGTGATGGACATGATTTTCAATCATTGCGGTTCCAACCATCCTTGGCTGGCCGACATGCCGTCGAAGGACTGGTTCAACACTCCCGAATGGCTCCTGGACAAAGAGCAAGACCAGAAAACGGGCGGAAGGGCCAAAAGCAACAGCAAGTATCTGCAAACCACCTACAAGCTGACACCTGTGCTCGACCCCTATGCCAGCAAGATAGATTTACATGAGACGGTAGATGGATGGTTCGTCCCCTCAATGCCCGACCTGAACCAACGCAATCCGCACGTGATGAAGTATCTGATCCAGAACAGCGAATGGTGGATAGAGACAGTGGGCATAGACGGCATACGCATGGATACCCATCCGTATGCCGACCGTGATGGAATGGCGCTGTGGCTGAAGACGCTCGACAACGAATATCCGAACTTCAACACTGTGGGAGAAACATGGGTGAGCGAACCTGCCTATACTGCCGCATGGCAGAAGGACAGCAAGCTATCGGAAAAGAACAGCTATCTGAAGACGGTCATGGACTTTGCCTTCCACGAGCGCATCAACCAGGCGAAGAACGAGGATTCACGCAACGGATGGGGCGGAATGAACCGTATATACAACGTGCTGTGCTACGACTACCTGTATGCCAATCCAAAGAACGTGATGGCTTTCATTGAGAACCACGACACCGACCGCTTCCTGGGCGAAGGTCAGGATACACTGGCGCTGAAGCAGGCTCTGGCGTTGCTGCTGACTATCAACCGCACTCCGCAACTGTACTATGGAACTGAAGTGCTGATGAACGGTACCAAGGCAAAGACAGACGGCTACGTTCGTCAGGATTTCCCCGGCGGATGGGCAGGCGACACCAACAATGCCTTCACCGAAGAAGGAAGGACAAAGGCACAGAACGACATATTCCACTGGACAAGCCGACTACTGCACTGGCGCAAGGGCAACGAGGTGATAACGAAAGGCAGCCAGACACAGTTCTGCACCTACAATGGCATTTACGTGATAGCACGCCAGTATAACGGCAAGAATGTGATGACCATAATCAATGGACAGAAGGAAGCGGGCGAACTCAACGTGAAGCGCTACGCCGAAATAATAGGCAATGCCGAAAAGGCCACCGATGTGACCACAGGATGCAATGTAGCAATCAACCAGAACATCAAACTGCGCCCACGCCAGACGATGGTGCTGGAATTCTGATGCACACCATCGGCATTTCCAAAGCCAACATCCATCCTGCCAACAGGCATGAAGCCACAACGACAAGAGTCCGCCCTTATACAGAGCGGACTCTTGGCTGTTTGTGCTACGGACTACCTGCCATAGTATCAAGCCAGTTGAGCAGAGCATCACGTCCCCAATTGTTCTCCCAAGTCTTTCTCACAAACTGAAGAACCGGCTCATATAGCGCAAGTTTATTTGTGAGTTCCCCTTTCACCCCAAGCATCTCATGCTTGAGGTCCAAACTGAGATTCTTGTAGAACTCTGAGCCGTATGTATTGGTATATTGCTTGGCTTCGATGTCTCGTCCCAACTTCCAATAGAAGTCCAACAGGTAGCCATTGGTGACGCATGATGCCTTTAGGCGATGGCTACAGAACCGTTCCTTGGGTTCTACAAGCCAGCCCTATTCCCTTTTCGGGCAAGGGAATACTGCTCATGGACTGGGCGAAATATAATAGCGCGGCATTTTGGGCAGCTACTTGAAGAAAAAGCATTAACTTTACCAACCGAACAACCCAATAACTAATTATATAATGAGAAAACTATTCACCACTATGATTGCAGCAGCATGCCTCTCGGCCTGCACCAACCGCGAGAATCCGTTCCTCACGGATTGGAACACACCTTATGGCATCCCGCCATTCCAGGAGATTCAGGTTGACAACTACATCCCTGCCATACAGGCGGGCATAGAACAGCAGAAGAAGGAGATAGAGGATATCGTCAACAACCAGGATGCTCCCACCTTCGACAACACTATCCTGCCGCTGGAACTCTCGGGAAAAATCCTGCGCAAGGTGTCGGGAGTGCTCTACAATGTGAGTGAGACCGACCGTACACCCGCACTGGACAGCGTGATGGAACTGGCCATACCCATGATGACAGAGCACAGCGACAACCTCTCCTTCAACAAGGGACTCTACGAGCGCATCGCACAACTCTACAAGGGTGACCAGTCCGGTCTCACACGCGAGCAGCAGATGGTACTCAAGAAGCACTATGAGGAGTTTGAACGCAACGGCGTGGGACTGAGCGAGGAGAAACAGGCACGGCTGAAGGAGATAAACTCCGAGATAGCTTCGAAGACCCAGAAGATAGGCAACAACATCCTGGAGGAGAGCAACGCTTTCAAGCAGAAGTTCGGCATCAGCGTATCAGACTACCCCAATGCCATGACTTCCACCACCGACCGGGCCAAGCGCAAGGAGATGCTGGAGGCTTATACCAACCGTGGCAACAATGGCAACAAGGCCGACAACAAGCAGCTCATCCAAGATGTGATGCGCCTGCGTATCGAGAAGGCCAAGCTGATGGGCTACAACTGTCCAGCCGCCTATATCCTGGAACCGAAGATGGCGCACGATCCTGCCACAGTGGATGCTTTCCTGCAGGGAATCATGACCGATGCCGTAAAGAAAGCCAGGGAGGAAGTGGCCGACATGCAAGCCATGATGAACGAGGATATCAAGGCTGGCCTGTTGCCTGCCGGCAGCAAGATAGAGCCTTGGGACTGGTGGTACTATGCCGAGAAGGTGCGCAAGGCAAAGTATGACCTCGACGAGGAGCAGACAAAGCCTTACTTCAAACTGGACAATGTGGTGCGCGGAGCATTCCTGGCCGCCAAGAAGCTCTATGGAGTGAACATGGAGGAGCTGGAGGGTGTACCCTCATACAACACCCAACAGGTGAAGACCTTCAAGGTGACCGACAACGACGGACAACTGCTGGGCATCTTCACCACTGACTGGCTGCCCCGTGACAGCAAGCGTGGTGGTGCGTGGATGAACAATGTGCGTGAGCAGTATGTGGATGCCAAGGGCGAGATGGTACGTCCTATCATCGTCAACGTGGGCAACCTGCAGGAGTATCTGACCATAGACGAGGTGCAGACGGTATTCCATGAGTTCGGACATGCTTTGCACGGACTGCTTACACAATGTACCTACCCCAGCGTGAGCGGAACCAATGTGACGCGCGACTTCGTGGAGATGTTCTCACAGTTCAATGAAAACTGGGCATTCCAGCCTGAACTGCTGGCCGAGTATGCCAAGAATGACAAAGGCGAGGTGATTCCAGCCGAACTTGTAGATAAGATCAACAACTCATTGAAGTTCAACCAAGGCTTCATGACCGCCGAACTGTGCGCTGCCTCTATCCTCGATATGAAATGGCACGAACTGGAGAGCGTGGAGGGAGTGGACATCAACCAGTTTGAGCACAAGGTGTGTCAGGATATGGGCCTCATCCCCGAGATAGGTCCCCGCTACCGCACCACTTACTTCAACCACATCTTCTCCAGCGGCTACAGTGCAGGCTACTACGGTTACCTGTGGGCAGAAGTGCTCGACAAGGATGCCTTCTCCCTCTTCGAGCAGACGGGCAACGTGTGGAACATCCCCTTGGCAACGAAGTTCAAGCAGACATTCCTTGAGAAGGGAGGCTCCGAAGATCCGATGACACTCTTTGAGCAGTTTGCCGGCCGCAAGCCCGATGACACGTCATTCAAGAAAGGACGCGGACTGATAGACTGACCACAGCCCCCTTCTGACCACAACTGAAAATGTCCACAGGGGATGAAGCCACTGCCTCTCCCCTGTGGACATTATTCTTTCCGCTTGCCGGCACCATTGGCCATCACAGCAAGGATTTACGCCCGCACACAATCTTGCCACTCTGTGTCACTGCCACAAGCAGGCACACGGACACACTCATTGCGTTTTTCTGTTATTGCCGTTTTATGGCGTACAGGCACGACCAGGATTACGCAAACAAATCCTCTGATGTAAGCTGGCAGGGAAATATGTCGGCATATTCATTCTCGGCGAGAGGCGAGTTCCCTATATAAGTAAGCATAAATGTCTTGTTCCTGACACTCTTTTCCAAAGTCTCCTGACGGGTAGCCAGACGGCTGGCGTATGCCTGGGATATGACATACGGACTCTTGGAAAACTTTATTTCACACAGATTTACCACATCATCATTCCTGTCAATGACAAGGTCTATCTGCATGCCTTCAGTCTTTTCATCTCCCTTGGTGACATATGCAGACTCTGTTGAGGATACAGCTCCGATTTGGAGAGCTTGCTTGATTTGCTTGACATGCCGCAGGCATACCTCCTCAAAGGCAACACCTCTCCAGGCAGCAACCTCTGATTCCCGCAGGTGGTGTTGCCAGTAGTCCTCCTGACTGACGCGCTTGCTTTCCTTAAAGTGGAGCCAGAACCAACAGAAGGGGTCGGTCAACTTGTAACGCTCTTCCTTTGACGAGGCACCGAAAGGCACATATTTACACACAAAGTCACTTCCTATGAGCGCCTTGAGCATCTTAGTAAACTCACCATTAGGGTTGATGCCGGTCTTTTCCGCAATTTCCCGGCGGCTATATCCTGCATGGCGGCTTCCAAGCACCCGAACAATCTGCATGCTCTCTTCAGCGTGGTCGAAGACAGAATTGAAAAGGCGGTTGAACTCATCACCCAATTTGGCATTGCGTGCAAAAAACAGCGCATCAATGTTTTGTGCGAGGCTCAATGAGGGATTAAAGAAATTCATATAGAAAGGGATGCCGCCAAGAGCCATGTAGGCTTGCACCACATTGTAACGGCTCATTCTAATGTGGCGGCTATGGAAGAAGTCCTCGCACTCCTTGAGTGTAAAAGGCGAGAGCCTTATCTCGTCTGTCAGGCGGCCATACAACCCTCCCTTGTTGTTGATGAGATTGTCCAGCATCCAGGAGGTAGCCGACCCGCACACGATGAGCATAAGGTTGTGTCTGGTGTTGCCCCAACCATTCCAGAAAGCCTCCAATGCGGTGAGAAAGCCCGATCGGGCAGTGTCCATCCAGGGCAACTCATCGATGAAGACTACTTGACGGCTGCCATTCTCGTTGATGTCAAGGAACTTCTCCAGCAAGAAGAAGGCTTCCAGCCACGATTTTGGTTGGCTGATGCCTTCCATGCCGTGGCGGATGAGCGAGAAGTAAAAGTTTTGCAACTGGTCCTTAGTAGATACTCTGCGCTGACGATCATACGGTGACAAGCCCGTGTGATGAAAGACCACATCATCATGGAACAGCTCGTTGACAAGAAATGTCTTGCCTACACGTCGTCTTCCATAGACAGCCACGAACTCGGCTCTGCCGCTATTATAGCTGCGTTTGAGTTCTGCTATCTCATTCTTTCTTCCTATTATCTCACACATAAGCCAATTCCTTGTTTACTTCACAAAGGTACAACAAATCCCTTTATTACTCATGTACAAAATCGCCTTTATTTAGCTACAGGTGCACCAAAACAATACCTCGTAGCTAAATAAAGGCGATTTTATGCAGGAAAGCAGCCTCCAGATGCGAAGGCTGCATGCTTTTCCCGCTTACTGAAGGAGTCTGACAGGGCCAATGAGGCCTGACTCCTGAAGAGGAGAATCGGCGCTCCAGGGATTGACACTGGTCCATGTGGGACGCTCCTGCTCGGGCAACTTCTGGTCGCCAATGAGGCGGTTCTGCCAGTTGTTCACCACTTCCACGCGCAGGGTGTTGGTTCCCTTGCGGAGCAGACGGCCTATGTTGAGGCGATAGGGCGCTGTCCACACGCCGCCGGCATAGGTATCATTAACATACACACGCGCCATCACCATCACCTTTCCCAGGTCAATCCATACGGGGGCTGCAGGTTCCTTCTTCAACTTGAATGTGTTGGTGTAGGTGGCAGTACCCGAGAAGTAACGTATCCGGTCGTCCTCACTCTGGTTCCATGCCAGCAGACTGTCCATGGTGCAGGGCTCTGCAGGACCTCTCATATCCTCCTGGAAGGTCACCTGCCATGGGGTGCTGATGGTGAGCAAAGTCTGCAACTGGGCAGGAGCATAGGTTGCGAGAGCCTCATCCGCCTCATTGTCGAAGACTACGAAGGCGCTCTCGTTGCCCTCCAGATGCAGGTTGGCAGTGGAGAGAGAACCGTTGTCCTGCACGTCGAGGCGCATACGCTCGGCCGTCACGGGGTTCCATATCTCTGCCTTCATGCCTGTCACCCTGAACTGCGGCTGCACATCCTGCGGCTGGTCACTCTGGTTGCTCACGAAATAGATCTCCTTGCCAGGCATGCGGCGGTGGATAAAGGCAAAGGGCTTGGCAGGCTCCACGAAGCAATCGGGCTTGATGCCCATGCCATCGAGAACTGTCTGAAGCTCTGTGCCGGCTGGGAAGATGCGTCCCTTGCCCCACTGACCCGTGCTCCACATCTGACTGGCCAGAGTCTGCACCTGCTTGTCGGCCTGCGGGAAATCCTGCATGCTGGGCGAGGCTGTGGGCTTGGGACCAACGATGGTAAGGCCCTCGCGGGTGAGACGGGCTATGTCGGCCAGCACCTCAGGACGCATGGTCTGCTGGTTGGGAAGTACCAGAGTGCGGTAAGTCATTCCGCCTGCCAGACAGAGACGGCCGTCACTCACCCATGCCGAATGCAGCACCTCGGCATTGACATAGTCGAAGCTGTAGCCCCGTGGGAGCGCCGGCACGCATTCGCCAGTCATCTTCGGAGCGTCCTCCCCTATGAAGTAAGCCACATCGGCAACGTAGCTGCCCTGCTGGAGCATCATGTTGCAGCGGCGCAGATAGTCGGTAAAGAGGTCCATCTGAGAGAACCACGTGTTCTTGCGCTGGAAGTCGTTGCCGAAGGGGGCACTCACTCCGGGCAGCGTCACATCGTCGGGCTGCTGGATGAAGAGGTGCAAGAGAGTGGCATTGATGCCCTCACAGAAGAATCGGTCAGTGCGCTGCTTCATCACGGCAGGATAGCGACTGAAGTTGGGACCACCGGCTGTGCACGACTCAGCCCACACCTTGCGTTTGCCGTAGATGTGTGCACACGAACTGGCCGCACGGTTCTCAATATCGCCCAGAGAGCCCTCGCTCCAGAACTCGCCAGCCACCTCATCGCTCTGCCCACCATACATCAGGAACTCACTGGGGAAGCCCCAATGGCCATAACACTCGAGCCAGGTGGTGAGTCCGTGGCGGTTGCTCACCTCGCGCAGTCCGCCCACATAGTCATAGGCAACGCGGTCGGCAATGAGCCTACGCAGATCCCACAGGAAACGCTCGCTCTGGTCCTGCGAACCGATGACCGTTCCGTAGAGCGTGGGAAGGTAGGGGATGGGGTCGTAGCCATAGCGTGTGCGGAACGCCTCGGCCATATCATCAGTCCAGTTGAGTCCGCCGGTCTCGTAACTGTCCTCTACTACTATCTTGAAGGTAGTGCGGTCCTCGGCAGGAATGCGCCGCAGGATTTCGCCCAGGAAGGCATCGAAATGGGTAGCCACATGCTGTCGGCTCATCTTGTCCACCTCGTATCCAGTGGCTTCCTTGCTGGCAGGTGCATTGGTCACACCCGTAGGAGCCATTCCCGTGCGCAGTATGGTCCATCGTCCCTTGGGCGCTTTCCACACCAGCGTACCGTCCTGCTGCATGTGGGCAGTGAGGTCGATGACCTCGGAGGGCTGCGTGACAGCCACCCCCTGAGGCTCCTGCTGCGTGCTCCACATATACTCTCCCCACATGGGCAGAGGTGACTGGAACATCTTGGCCAACGACTTCTCGGCATACCGCTCCACCTGTGGGAGGTCGGTCACACGGGCCTGGAAGTGGCAGTCCTGCGGGCCGCCGGTGAAGATGAGGCGCAAATCCTGAGTCTGCACATCGGGCAGACTGATGCTGATGGGCGCCCATGGCATGAAACCCACATTGCGATTATCGTTGACGCGCTCAAGGTGAGCGGCCTTCACATCCTCGTAGCGGTCGCCCTTCTTGGCCTGTATCTTCATATCCACAAGCAAATAGCGGGAGGTGGTGAGGGTGATGTTGCGCAAGGTCTTCACTGCATCGAAGTGGATGTCAGTCACCTGGTCCTTGCCCGTCTGCTTGTCTATAGTGACCAGGGTATCCAGCCGGGCGGTGTGGCAAGGCATGGCCAGCACCTTCACGTCGGTGGTTTCGGGACCAAAGGCAGGAAGCTTGATGACCTGTTCGCGGCCGTCACCCTGCACATCGGTGCGCACTTCCTTGAGATAGCGCATGCTCTGCCCGGGCTTTATCCACGGTCCTCCGCTCTGCGACCAGCCGGGACAGTTGAAGATGCCAATCTCGATACCCAGTTCGCCTGCGCGCTTGAGTGCTGCATGGGTCACCTCCCACCATTCGGGCGTGAGCACCTTTATCTTGCCGGGCTTCACTTCATCCTGCCAGATGTTGCCTATATAGGCACGTGTGATACCCGCCTTCTTCATCGCCTCCAGGTCGTGTTGCACGCCCTCCACCGAAATATTGTCGCTCATCCAATACCAATAGACAGCCACCCGCTGGTCGTCGGGAATGCGTTCGAAGCGCCCTGCCAACGAGTCGGCCAGCGCGGTGCTTCCTACAAGGCTGCTCAGACAAAGCAGGCCTACGGAGATTTTCCTTGCAATGTGAATCATTTTGTTTCTGTGTAATTAGTTAGTTGTCCTTATATATATAATGTATAGGCAGGGGAGAGACGGCACAACGGCCAATCGGGGGAAAGCCTCTCCCCTGCCCCATTGTCAGTTGATGCGCACCAGGGTGGCACCGTATCCGTATTCGCGGAAAGAGGCATCCTGCACGGTGCACTGCTTGTAGCGGTACTTGAGTTCCTGCAGAATGTTCTTGCGCAAGACGCCTTCGCCCTTGCCGTGGATGAAGACGATGCGCTGTCCTTTCTTCTTTGCGTTCTCGTCCATCACGCGTCGGAACTCCTTCATCTGCGCCATCAGTATGTCGCCGCTGCTCAGTCCGCTGGTGTCATCGAGCAGTTCCTCGGCATGCAGGTCGATGACAAGTTCGCCGGGCTGGCCGCTTGGCTTCGACTGACGGGGCTTCTGTTCCGACGGTTTCTGCTCCTTGGTAGGTGCCGCCCCCAGCAGTGCCTCGCGCATCTGTTCAGCATCGGCAAAGACACTGCGCACGGGTCGGTCGTCGCGCACAACGCTCACCGTCCAGCAAGGCTCGCGGAAGAAATCGTCGGGCTGGAAGGTGTGCAGCTTGTAGAAATTGGTACAGTCGAGCCTCAGTTCGGTAGAGAGAGCGGGCTTCAGCATGAAGGTCTTGTCCTGCTTCCACGCCAGAGTCTGTACGCACAGGCGCTCCAGCGAAGCCAGCTGGCTGCGTTCGATGTCGGCCACAAAGAGTTTGCTGTTGGGCTCCACCACAGCATTGAACACCGCGCTCCATGCTGCCCCGTCGGTCTTCATGATGAGCGTCTGCACGTAGTAGTTGCTGTCGTTCACCACATAAGCCTCAAAGGTGGTGGAGGAAATCTCCTTCACATTGGCAGGCAGGAAACTCAGGTACAGGTTGAGCTGGTCACCTCCCTTGCGCTCCTGCGCCTTGGGCTTGAAGGTGATGGGCTTGTCGGCAGGTTCCCATTCGGGTTCCTCGTGGGGTGCCTGCTGCTTGGGCTGCCTGGCTCCCTTGTCGGCAGCCGTGCGTGTGCCCGTATTCACCTTGCCTATATCGTAGTCGCTGTCATCCACCAGCACCACTTCTTTCCTGAGCATGGGGATTTCGAATCCGTCCTCATCCTCGACCAACACAATGTCCTTGCCCTGGAATCCGCTCACGCGACCGCCTCCCACTTCGGAGAGGAAGCGCACCTTGTCACCTATCTTCATATCTTATTTGTCCTTTCTTACTTCTCAAAACACAAATTTAGGGGTTTTCTGCGAAACAAAGATGCTTTCTCCCCCCGAATTGCAGTAACTTTGCACCCAAAGAAAAGAATATGATGAAGACAAAGGAAATACAGATAAGCGACTACAACTACCCGCTGCCCGACGAACGCATAGCCAAATTCCCGCTCCCCGAACGCGACAGCAGCAAGCTGCTCGTGTATGAGCACGGACAAGTGAGCCACACCGGATTCCGCTCCCTGCCCTCGCTCCTGCCCCAGGGTGCGCTGATGGTGTTCAACAATACCAGGGTCATACAGGCACGCCTGCACTTCCGCAAGGACAGTGCCAGCGGACAGGCACAGGGCGCGCTCATCGAAGTGTTCCTGCTCGAACCCGCGCAGCCCATCGAGTACCAGGAGAATTTCTCGTCGCGCGGACACTGCCAGTGGCACTGCATGATAGGCAATCTGAAGAAATGGAAGGAGGGTGCGCTGCACCGCACCATACGCATCGGCGATGAGGAAATCGTGCTGTCGGCCACCCGGCACACGCAGGCCAGCGGTACCTCACACCTGGTGGATTTCCAGTGGAGCGGACAGGCCACTTGGGCCGAACTGCTTGATGCGATAGGCGAACTGCCCATTCCACCCTACCTCAACCGCAAGACGGAGGCATCGGACCTGGTCACCTACCAGACGGTGTATAGCCGCATCAAGGGCAGCGTGGCGGCTCCCACGGCCGGACTGCACTTCACCGAGCGCGTGCTGGCCGACATCGACGCGCGTGGCATTGAGCGTCAGGAGGTGACGCTGCACGTGGGCGCAGGCACCTTCAAGCCGGTGAAGAGCGAGAACATAGGCGGTCACGACATGCACACAGAGCACATCTCGGTGAACCGCAGCGTGGTGCAGGCGCTCATACGCCACCAGGCAGAGGCCATAGCAGTGGGTACCACATCGGTGCGCACGCTGGAGAGCCTCTACTACATGGGCATACGCGCCCACCAGCTCATGCAGGAGCATCAGGATACGGGCGACGGCGAGGAACTGCACGTACAGCAGTGGACACCCTATGAAAGCGGAGACCATGAGCCAGCCGCCACCGATGCCATCGCCTGGCTGGCCGAATATATGGACGCTCACGGGCTGGACGTGCTGCACTCGAGCACGCAGATCATCATTGCCCCAGGCTACCACTACCACATAGTGAAGCGCATGGTGACCAACTTCCACCAGCCTCAGAGCACCCTGCTCTTGCTGGTGAGCGCCTTTGTGAAGGGCGACTGGCGCAGCATATACGACTATGCTCTGGCCCATGACTTCCGCTTTCTAAGTTACGGCGACTCCTCATTGCTCATACCATGATAGCCATAGGAAAGGACAACGCAGAGGAGATGTTCCCCATCGTAGATGAGGAGGGGAACATCACGGGAGCGGCTACACGAGGCGAGTGCCACGGCGGCAGCATGCTGCTTCACCCTGTGGTACACCTGCATGTGTTCAATGCACAGGGCGACATATACCTGCAGCACAGGCCGCAATGGAAGGACATACAGCCCGGCAAGTGGGATACGGCAGTAGGCGGACACGTAGATCTGGGCGAAAGCGTGCAGCAGGCACTCCTGCGCGAGGCGGGTGAGGAACTTGGGCTCGACCTCTCGTCGCTGCAAGTAGAGCCACTGGGGCACTACGTGTTCCAGTCTTCCCGCGAGCGCGAACTGGTCTTCCCTCACCGCGTCACCTATGACGGCGAACTGAAGCCAAGCGCCGAGACCGACGGCGGACGCTTCTGGACAATGGAGGAACTGCGGGCTGCAATGGGCAAGGAGGTATTCACGCCCAACTTCGAAAGCGAGTTCAAGAGACTGTTTGAGAAGGAATAGAGACATAGGCCACCACGCTGCAAGTGCCCACACAGCGCACTGCAACGGCCATCGCAGCGCACTGCATTGACGATTGCAGTGCGCTGCGTTTTTTGGAGCAATATTCCGAAAGAATTATGGAAGAACGATGAGAGGCCAAGTGGGGTATGGTATGGCGTATGGCGAAAGGCGGCACAGGAAACGAAGAGGCTTCCCGCGCATTTCCTCCCAATCCATCAAACGATGGAAAGGAGCACACCGGCTCTCTCACTCTCAACCTATAAATCACAAGCAGAACATGGCCTCTGGCACAGCCTCTGACCTATAAACGGCAAGCCGCACCTTATCAGGTGTCAGACTACACATTATTATATATACGCGCGCGAGGGGACTGCCCGGCGCATGCCGGCGCATGGGTCAGTCAAGCACAAGCTCCACCGGGCAATGGTCACTGCCCATGATGTCGGTAAGGATGTTGGCCTCGCGCACCCTGGGAAGCAGGCGGGTGGAGGTGAGGAAGTAGTCGATACGCCACCCGGTGTTCTTCTCGCGGGCATGGAAACGGTAGCTCCACCAGGAGTAGATGCCCTCCTGAGTGGGATGCAAGTGGCGGAACGTGTCGGCAAAACCAGCCTCCAGCAGAGCCGTCATCTGGTTGCGCTCCTCGTCGGTGAAGCCCGCATTCTGTCGGTTAGTCTTGGGATTCTTGAGGTCTATCTCATTGTGCGCTACATTCATATCGCCACACACCACCACAGGCTTGCGGCTGTCCAGCCCCTGCAAGTAGCGTCTGAAGTCATCCTCCCACCGCATGCGGTAGTCCAGCCGGCGAAGTCCGTCCTGGCTGTTGGGCGTATATACACACACGAGGAAGAAGTCATCCATCTCCAGCGTAATCACTCTGCCCTCGTGGTCATGCTCGTCGATGCCCATCCCGTAGGTGACTGCCAGAGGCTCCATGCGGCTGTAGATGGCCGTTCCACTGTAGCCCTTCTTGTCGGCGAAGTTCCACCATGAGCGGTATCCAGGGAATTGCAAGTCCAGTTGACCCGCCTGCATCTTGGTCTCCTGCAGGCAGAAGAAGTCGGCATCAAGCGACTGGAAGACTTCACGGAAATTCTTCCCCACTACGGCACGCAGGCCATTCACGTTCCAGCTAATCAGTTTCATATCCTTTTCTTAGAGTTCTTATATTGATGTGCACAGCGGCAGGACGGCACCGCAATGCCTCATTGTCCCAAGCCCGCAACGCCCCGGCCGGCCTCTTCCGCCCCACTGCCAGGCGCTCCACAGAGCCGCTGCTGCGCGAAGGCAAAGTTAACCATTCTTGCCCACTTGGCAAAGTCTGCCCCCAGGCAATACACCTCCAGAGCACGAGAAAGGCGGCAGAACGGAGGCCAGAACCTCATCGGCGGCAGGCAGGAAGCACGGCAAGACACCCCACGAAGCAGGCCGACCGCCACGGCACAGCATCCAGTCCCATTCATCCAACTGTATTACACCTATTTCCCCAAAAAGGTTCAATTTCCCGCACATACCTTTGTCATATCGGGAGAAATGCGTACTTTTGCACGGTTTAAGCATAAATGTGCAATTGTTATACACACTTCATATAGAATAGAAATATGAGTTTCAAGATTGTAGTGCTTGCTAAGCAAGTACCCGACACGCGCAACGTGGGACCAGATGCCATGACTCCCGAAGGCACCGTAAACCGTAGCGCCCTGCCTGCAATATTCAATCCCGAGGACTTGAATGCACTGGAGCAGGCTCTCAGACTGAAAGACCAGAACCCCGGAACCACGGTGACTGTAGTGACCATGGGCCCCGGACGTGCCGCTGAAGTGATTCGCGAGGCTATGTATCGCGGCGCAGACGGCGGTTACCTGCTTACCGACCGCGCCTTCGCAGGTGCCGACACCCTGGCCACCAGCTATGCTCTGGCCACCGCCATCAAGCATGTACAGCCCGACGTAGATATCATCATCGGCGGCCGACAGGCCATCGACGGCGACACGGCACAGGTTGGCCCCCAGGTGGCAGAGAAGTTGGGACTCAACCAGATTACCTACACCGAGGAGATTCTGGCCTGTGAGAACGGCATCATACGCGTGAAGCGCCACATCGACGGCGGCGTGGAGACCGTGGAGAGCGCCCTTCCCTGCGTGCTCACAGTGAACGGCAGCGCCGCTCCCTGCCGCCCCCGCAACGTGAAGAGGGTGATGAAGTTCAAGCGCGCAAAGGCTCCCATGGAGCTCGCTCCCGGCACCACATGGGCCGACCAGCCCTATGCCGACCAGTATGAGAAGAAGCCCTACCTGAAGCTGGGTCAGCTCAACTGCGCCGACGTGAACGCTGACCTGCAGCAGTGCGGCCTGGCAGGTTCGCCCACCAAGGTGAAGAACGTGGAGAACATAGTGTTCAAGGCCAAGGAGAGCAAGGTGCTCACTGGCAGCGACGAGGATATTAACTCACTGGTACAGGAGCTCCTGGCCAACCATACCATTGGATAAAAAGGAGGATAGGACACATGAACAACGTATTCGTATATTGCGAGATAGAAGGCACAAAGGTGGCTGAGGTGAGCCAAGAACTGCTTACCAAGGGCCGCAAACTGGCCGACACGCTGGGCGTGCAACTGGAGGCCGTAGCCGCAGGAAGCGGCATCACAGGACAGGTGGAAGAGCAAATCCTCCCCTACGGAGTGGATTGCCTGCACATCTTTGATGCACCTGGACTGGCACCCTATACCTCCAAGCCCCACACTGCCGTGCTGGTAAACCTGTTCAAGCAGGAGCAACCACAGATATGCCTGATGGGTGCCGATGTGGTGGGACGCGACCTTGGCCCACGTGTGAGCTCGGCTTTGCACAGCGGTCTGACCGCCGACTGCACCGCACTGGAGATTGGTCCCCACGACGACAAGAAGCTGGGCAAGCACTACGACAACCTGCTCTACCAGATTCGTCCTGCCTTTGGCGGAAACATCGTAGCCACCATCGTCAACCCCGAAAACCGTCCTCAGATGGCCACCGTGCGCAGCGGCGTGATGAAGGCTGAGGTGCTCGACCCCAACTACCAGGGCAAAGTCATCATCGAGGATGTGGCCAAGTTCGTGCCCGAGACCGAGTATGTAACCCGAGTGCTCGACCGTCATGTGGAGGCTGCAAAGAACAATCTGAAGGGTGCACCCATCATCGTGGCAGGCGGCTACGGCGTTGGCTCACGCGAAGGATTCGGCCTGCTCTATGAATTGGCTCACGTGCTGCATGCCGAGGTGGGCGCCAGCCGTGCTGCCGTAGATGCCGGCTTCTGCGACCATGACCTGCAGATAGGCCAGACCGGCGTGACTGTACGCCCCAAGGTGTACATTGCGTGCGGCATCAGTGGCGCCATCCAGCACGTGGCAGGCATGAAGGAGAGCGGCATCATCATCAGTATCAACAGCGATGAGAACGCTCCCATCAACCAGATTGCCGACTACGTCATCAACGGCACAGTGGAGGAAGTGCTGCCCAAACTGATAAAGTATTACAAACAGAACAGCAAATAAGGATTACGGTCGAGGATGCCAGGGAGGATGCAGCACCGTGAGAGGACCAGGCCGGCAGGCCGGCCTGCCACCCCCAGGCTGCTCCGACATACCACAGACAAGCAAGACCGGAACCCACAAAACCACATAGAAAGATGGCTAATTACTATAGCGACAGGAAAGAAATCAAGTTCGAGCTGGAGAACAGTCCGCTGATGCAGCGCATCGTGGAGCTCAAGGAGCGTTCCTATGAGGATAAAGACCAGTATGACGAGGCACCTCAGGACTTTGCAGATGCCATGGACAACTATGAGCGAGTGCTCGATGTGGTGGGCGACATCACTGCCAATGTGATAGCGCCTAACGCTGAGGATGTAGATGCAGAAGGCCCTCACTGCGAGAACGGCCGCGTGCGCTACGCCAGCAAGACCTATGAGAACCTCGGTTCAATGGTGCAGGCAGGCATGAACGGCATGACGATGCCACGCCGCTACGGCGGTCTGAACCTGCCCGTGACAGTCTATACCGCAGCCAACGAGATAGTATCCACAGGCGACGCAGGCTTTGAGAACATCTGGTCACTGCAGGACTGCATCGAGACACTCTTCTGCTTCGGCAGTGAGGAGCAGCGTCAGAAGTACATCCCACGAGTATGTGCAGGCGAGACCATGTCGATGGACCTCACCGAGCCAGACGCAGGTTCCGACCTGCAGAGCGTGATGCTCAAGGCCACCTACGACGAAGAGAACCAGTGCTGGAGGCTTAACGGCTCGAAGCGCTTTATCACTAACGGCGACTCGGATATCCACTTGGTGCTGGCCCGCTCCGAGGCAGGCACACGCGACGGACGCGGTCTGAGCATGTTCATATACGACAAGCGCGACGGTGGCGTGGATGTGCGCCGCATCGAGAACAAGCTTGGCATCCATGGTTCACCAACGTGTGAGCTGGTATATAAGAACGCCAAGTGTGAGATATGTGGCGACCGCAAGCTGGGACTCATCAAGTATGTGATGTCACTGATGAACGGTGCCCGACTGGGTATAGCAGCCCAGAGCGTGGGTCTGTCACAGGCTGCCTACGACGAAGCAGTGGCTTATGCACGCGACCGCAAGCAGTTCGGACGCGCCATCATAGAGTTCCCCGCAGTGGCCGAAATGATAAGCAACATCAAGGCCAAGCTGGATGCAGGCCGTGCGCTGCTCTATCAGACTGCCCGCTACGTGGATATCTACAAGGCTCTGGAGGACATTGCACGCGAGCGCAAACTCACTTCCGAGGAGCGTGCCGAGATGAAGAAGTACAGCAAGTTGGCCGATGCGTTCACTCCCCTGGCCAAGGGCATGAACAGCGAATACGCCAACCAGAACGGCTACGACTGCATTCAGGTGCACGGCGGTAGCGGCTTCATGCTCGAGTATGCCTGCCAGCGCATCTACCGCGATGCACGCATCACCAGCATCTATGAGGGCACCACACAGCTGCAGACCGTAGCAGCCATCCGCTACGTGACCAATGGCTTCTACTCTTCAGTAATAGAGGATTACGCCCAGATGCCTGTGGCTGCCGAGCTGGAGGGCATCAAGAGCCGCGTGGCAGCAATGGCAGAGAAGTTCAACGCCAGCGTAGCCAAGGTGAAAGAGGCCGAAAACCAGGAGCTGCATGACCTGTGCGCACGTCACCTCTACGAGATGGCTGCCGACGTGATCATGTGTCACTTGCTGATGCAGAACGCATCCAAGGCACCGGAAATCTTCATGCACTCGCTGGAGGTATATGCCAACCACGCCGAGGCAGAGGTGGCCAAGCACGCCACTCTGGTGGAGCGCATGACAGTGGAGCAGCTTGACAACTACCGTCAGGCATAAAGCCCCACTCACAGAAGACAGATAATCAGGGAAAGGGAGTCTGATGAAGGCTCCCTTTCCCTATATTTCTCCCCACCTGCCAAACGACCATATCTGTCCTGCCAAGCAAATGCTACGGGAGGAGGAAAAGCCCCGCCCGACTGCTTCGGAAGGGAAAGGCGGGAAGCGGGATGAGGCTCAAGACTCTCACCAGAAGTCTGAAGACACTTCGCCAAAGGTACAAGTTGGGATATCCAGCGGCATCAGTCACACAAATGAGGAGCGTCCCTCACCGACAGGAAAGCGGACGCAGAGGACGGAGAGCGGTGTTTGTCGCCACCGTACTGTAATCTCTGATAAATGACGCACTGCGCTGCATCAGCCATTGCAGCACGCTGCATCGGTCTGCGCAGCACGCTGCGTTGGCCATTGCACCGCGCTGCATCTGACACAGGTCCCTTCTCCAGGACCCACCGCTTCAGTCTCCTTGGGAAAATCCGCCTCACTGGCCTGCCCCTGTCAAATCGCGTCGAGCCTCCCTCCTGACCACAGCAACATGCAGAGGGGAACACCTCCACCCGCTCCCCTGCCTATTACAGGAAGAAAAGATACAAGCCACCCCACTCCACCTGCCCCAATGCTACGAAAAGCAAAGAACTACGTGCAAAATGACAAGGGCAAATGGAAATTAACATAAAAAGTGCAAGTATGTTCCCCGCAACGTTAAACCAAGCCCAAGGCGGGGAGTCACACTTTCGGAAACAAGAACATCGCTTATCAATGGAAAGAAGATTCATGCTGGCAGCCATCCTGCTGCTCATGCCGCTGCTGGCCTTTGCCCAGCGCATCGCACTCACCGGCACCGTCACCGACGCCGCCGATGGAGGACCGCTGCCAGGCACCTCGGTGGTGCTGCTTAACCCTAAGGACAGTGCACAGGTGACAGGTATGTCCACCGACGAAAACGGCAAGTTCCGCATCCCCGCCGTGAAGGCAGGCAAGTACATCATGCGTCTCACCTTCGTGGGATACGTCACCCAGTGGAAGAACATCACACTGGAGAAAGGCAAGAAAGAGATAGACCTGGGCTCCATGGCGATGAAGGAGAATGCCAGCATTATGAAGGAAGCCGAGGTGGTGGCCTCTGTGGCACAGGTGGAAATGAAGGCCGACACCTTCGTCTATAACGCAGATGCCTACCGCCTGCCCGAAGGCTCGGCCCTGGAAGAGCTGGTGAAGAAGCTGCCCGGCGCAGAGGTGAGCGATGACGGAACCATCAAGATCAACGGCAAAACGGTGTCTAAAGTGATGGTCGAGGGCAAAGAGTTCTTTGAGAAGGACACCAAGATGGCCATGAAGAACCTGCCCACCAAGATGGTGAAGAAGATAAAGGCATACGACAAAAAGAGCGACTATACCCGCATCACCGGCATTGATGACGGTGAGGAAGAAACTGTGCTCGACCTCACAGTGAAGAAGGATATGAAGCAGGGCTGGATAGCCAACGTGGATGTGGGCTATGGCACCGAGGACAGATACACGGCCAAAGCCAACGTCAACCGTTTCCTTGACCACCGCCAGTTCTCTCTTATCCTGAGCCGGAACAATGTCAACGACAACGGATTCGGCTGGGGAGGTCCACGCTGGGGAGGAGGTGGAGGCATCACCACCAGTACCATGGCAGGAGCAAACTTCTGGTGGGACAACGGCAAGCCTGATTATTCGGCCGGACTCTTCAAAGCAGGAGGCAACATACGCTACACCCACTCGAAGAGCAGTTCGCTGACCAAGTCGAACAGCGAGACTTTCCTCGATGACGTACACTCCACCTTCAGCAACCAGATGAGCCAGAACAGCAACACCAACAGTAATGTATGGGTGGGGCTAAGGCTGGAATGGATGCCCGACAGCATGACCAACATCTTCTTCCGCCCCAGTTTCTCGCACTCGCAGTCAAGCCGACGCAGCTACAGCCAGAGCGTGACATTCAATGACGACCCCTATGCCACCTATGACGGAGTCACGATGAGCGACCCGCTCAAGGAGTACAACCTGGAGGAGAACCGCATGATACGCGACAGCATAGCAGTCAACGACAACCTGCGCGGAAGCCTGGGCGACAGCCACTCCAACGAAGTGGAGGGCCGCCTACAGCTCAACCGACGACTGCACAAGGCGGGGCGCAACGTGACGCTCAACCTTGGCGGTTCCTACCGAGACAGCGAGAGCGAGTCGTTCAGCCGCTCGGAAATCAATTACTACCAGCGTAAGACGAACGACTTCAACAACCAATACACCACATCGCCCAGCACTTCGTACAACTTCCGCACCCGTCTGAGCTACAGCGAACCCATCATCGGCGCACTCAACTTGCAGATGAGTTACAAGTTCCAGTACCGTTACAGCGACAACGACCGCAGCATGTACAGCATCGACAGCCTGCTCACCAAGTTCGGCGGCTACTATACACAGGAGCAGCTATACCTTGGCTACATCCCCGGACTGGACTCCCTCAACTACTGCTACAATGCAGAGAACAGCCAGTACGCCACTTACCGCGAGTACAATCACGAGGCCAACATCATGTTCAGGTACAAGCAAGGGGAGAACCGCCTCAATGTGGGAGTAAGCCTACAGCCACAGACCACCCACATGGACTACGCGAAACACCTGCTCGACACCACTGTGGTGCGCAACACATTCAACTGGTCGCCGCGCATCGACTACCGATGGAAGATAAGCGACACCAGTGAACTGCGCGTCAGATTCAATGGCGACATGAGCCAGCCCAGCATGACCGACCTGCTGGAGGTCACCGACAGCAGCGACCCGCTGCACATCAGCACCGGCAACAGCGGACTGCGCAGCAGCTGGCGAAACAACTTCAACTTCTTCTACAATGCATACGTGCCCACCAAGCAGCGCGGATGGATGGTGAACGCATACTACAGCCAGACACGCAACAGCATCAGCAGCGCCACCATATACAACACCGAGACGGGTGCCAGATACACCCGACCCATGAACATCAACGGCAACTGGTACTCAGGCGGCTCGCTTATGTTCAACACGGCAATGGGCGAGAAGAAGTACTTCAACATCAACACCTTCACCAACATCAACTATGGCAACAACGTGGGATACCTGAGCAGCAACAGCGACGGCAGCAACTGGGACAATATCTACCTGCCCAACGGCAACGTGAACATGGACTATATCTTCACCCACACACCGCTGCAGAAGGCAACCACCAAGACTACCAACATCAACGAGAACCTGCGTCTCAACTTCCGCAACGACCTGCTGGAGGTGGGTGTGAACGGTGGAGTGAACTACCAGCACGCACGCTCGGCCCTGCAGAAGAATGCCAATATGGACAACTGGAGCTACAACTATGGCGGAAACATCACTATCAATGCACCCTGGGGAACCAGCCTCAGCACCGACATCAATGAGCAGTGCCGACGCGGCTACGAGGATGCAAGCATGAACACCAACGAACTGATATGGAACGCACAGGTGAGCCAGACGTTCCTCAAGAACCGTGCTGCCACCATCAGCGTGCAGTGGTACGACATCCTGAGGGAGCGCAGCAGCATCAGCCGAAGCATCAGCGCCACCATGCGAAGCGACTCCTGGTCCAATGCCATCCACTCCTACGTGATGGTGCACCTCATCTATAAGCTCAACCTCATGGGTGCCAAGGGCTCACGCACGCAGGGCTTCGGCGGGCACGGAGGCCCTGGAGGAGGTCGTGGAGGCCGAGGCGGTGGTCCGGGACGCTTCTAAGCACCAGCCTCCCACCTGTAAGCAAAGTGCAAAGTGAAGAACTGCGAATGCCCGGCAAAGCGCCATTCCAATCTGGCGCAACCTGCAGGCAAAATCAAAGCAGAACTCTTCACTTTGCACTTTCTGCGTTTATCACGTTGTACTTTATACGCTTCCATACCCCAGGGCAGGCAAGCATTCGGCAAGGGGAATAGCGCCCCCTCTGTCTTGCCGGCAATTCATCTCACAAGACCAGACACTTCATCCAGCCCCATCCGTCCAACTCCTTCAATGCCCAAAAAGCTTTTGCCCCGTCCCCTCACCGCGCCTCAAAATTTGGCATAGCCGACTCTTTTCCATCACCAAATACAGACAAAAGGCCGCCCTACAACAGGCTCACCCGACAAACCTAGGGGAGAGATTCCACAAACCAAAAGAAAAGTTATACATTTGCACCATGAACACACAA
>UQST01000039.1 GCA_900543815.1 uncultured Prevotellaceae bacterium | reverse complement strand
AAGACAGTTTCTTTGTTATTCTGACAAAACTTTATGTCTAAAAAAGACGATTGGGCTGTTTTTATTGTAACATAGGAATGAAACACATCAATGAAACACCCTTTTTCGTACATCAAAAGCCTCAAAAAGAGTTCTTCACCCGCCTTTGAAGAAGAAAGAAGTGCTCTGAAACGCACTTTTAGGGGACAAAACTTGCAAGAGAAGGCGTTTTTCATCCCCTAAATAGGGATTTTGCGGGCAAAAGTGGTGTTTCCTCATGGGATTTACACAACCTACTGGGATGAAAATGCAAAAATCATGGCCAAACAGGAGCAATATACCTGCCTGCGGGATGCAAACCACAGCGAATTTGAACCAATGTGGAATAGGAGGGATGGCAAGAGTAGCGAAAAGTAGAAGGGGAAAAGGCTCCTGCAGGAGGGGAAGGGAGCGAGAGGAAAATAAAAGCGTCCTGCCTCTGCAGGGCTGAAAAGGCAGAAAGCGAAGAGGATCATACTGCATGGCCCGGCACAGCACGCTGCGATGGCAAAGGCAGTGCGCTGCGACGGCAAAGACAGTGCGCAGGCCTTCTTAGGGCAGTACGCAGCTAAAAGGAAGGAAACAAGATGGTTCGTTGGACACAAAAAGCCGCCGATTGGCAACGAGCATACTGCCCCACGAAAAGAGGTCAAGATAAATGGCAGCAAAAAAGCCTTAAAGACTATCCTAAGATACTTGGCAATGCGAGGGCAACCTTATATGAGAGCGAAAAACAGATGCCTTATGTGCAGGATTCATTTAGCCTCCTGGGCGGGGGCACTGCATACATCCACCGTCCAACCCAAGGCTGGACGGTCAGAGAATATATATTACTTTGCAAAGTAAGCAAGCCTCATCCACCGTCCAGCCTTGGGTTGGACGGTCACGAACAACTTCTATCCAAACTTGAAGACGCACAGGAAGTGCCGAAGGAGCCTTCATCTCCATGCTGGCTAATTGGCTTCCCTTGTACAGCCTCTTGAGTTACCTTAAAATACGGCAAGGGCATCCGGGCTTGGGCGAGCACAGAAGGAGCAAGGAAAGAACTTACCGCGAAGCCGGGGGCTGCTGCTCTTCCTCTTCACCCTCAAAGACTACATTGGCAAAACCAAGGGAAAGGAAGAAGTGGCGAAGCTGGTCTTTGGCTGTTTGCCTGGCCAGCTGCATGTTCTCGGGAGTGAGGCAGCGGCGGCGCATGGCTTGTTCGGCACGGCGAAGCATAGCCTTGCGGTCGGCGGCATTCCATTTTCCACTCTCGTAGAAACTGCGCACACGAGCCTCATCAATAAAGAGGTTGTCGAGCAGACGTACCTCTGGCAGGCGCACTTTGACAGTATCACCATAGGCCAAAGCCCAGTCGGGACTGCACTGACGGAAATCAACACCCAGCCTGAGAGTGCCCCTGTAGATGCGCACCAACTGGTCATCCGAAGAGAGCCAATGACGACGGACGGTGTCTATAATCTCCTCATCATCAATACTCAAGAACTCCCACTGACCGATGCTGCGTATGGCCTGGATGCGCATAGGAGTCGGTTGTGCCACCAGAGGACGGCTTACCGAGAAGCCGAAGAGCGACTTGATGCCCTTGCCTGTGGTGAGATAGCGCACACCCAATATAACTGCCAGCACAAGCAAGGCCAGAAGCAAGAGCCGGAGAAGGAAACGCTGGATGGTCTTCATCGCTTACCTCCTTCCCATCGCACCACAGAGTGGTCATTGTCGTAATAGGTAGCAGGATCGGAGAAATCCAGTCCGCTACGGAAAGTGACCACCACGTGGTCGGGCTTATAGCCCAGTTGCACCATGAGGGGTATGATGATGCGGGCGGCACTCTCTCGCGCGCGTTCTATTATATCTGTCTGTCCCATTCCTGCTATGATGCTCTCCACGCCCTGCGCCGAAAGCTCTGTCATCTCGCGGTCGGTGTATCCGCTGCGCAGCAGACTGAGGTACTGACGCACTCCGGCATGATCTACGCTGGAGGACGTAAGGATGACGCGCGGGTCGGGCAAAGTGATGTGGATGAGGGAGTCGTGCTTCTCCACATTCCGCTCAGAGAAGGAGGAGAAATCCACATAAGCCTTGAAGGTGACATCTATAGGGATGGCAATCTTGCGGTCACCCAAGTGGAACGTCTGTTCGTAGGAATAGCCGAAGAACTTTCCCTGGAACCGAATCAGGTCGTCATGCGTCACCACCTTGTGTATGCGGTATTCCGACGTATAGAGACGGCTCTGGGCACGCAGGCGCAGCACGGCATCCGCGCTATCGACCCGAACAGAGTCGGCAGAACGGCCGCTTGTGATGTGCTTGAGGGAACAGTCCCTGAAACCGCCAATGGCCACAAACACCACAAGCACAACAAGTGCCAGATAGATAAATGCTCTCTTCATAAGTATTGCAAAGTTAGTGAAAATATCTGCGAAGCAGCTCAAGGCGAGGACTTTTTTATTCTATCTGGCTGGGAAAAGGCTCCTGCCACCTACCCTACTGCGGTTTTTGAGGCAAAGAAAAACATGCCGGGAGGGGTGACTTCTGTGGGTGAATGTGTTGGTGGGGATTGTTTTTTTCCCTAACTTTGTGAGTAGATAAACAGTCAAAAACACACTAAAGAAAGTGATATGAGAAAGAGACAAATCCTGATGATGGCGCTCATGGCTGTGGCAATGGCTGCATGCAAGGGCAACAAAAGCAAGGAGACACTGGATCTGCTGCCTATGGCTGAGCAGGATACAGTGACACACAGCACGGCCAGTTGCGACTTCAACGACAGCATAAAGGCATGGGACAGCAAGGTGATGTTCATCATCCACCGCGAACCATGCGACTCGATGCCTGTGGTCACCGACCAATACGGAACGAAATTCAAGGATAACATCTTCGAGCTGACCATCACAAAGGACGGAACTAACCTGTTCCACCGCTGGTTTACAAAGAATGACTTCCGCCATCTGCTGAACGAAGACTTCAAACAGCATGGCATGTTTGACGGCTTCCGTTGCTCTGGCTATGCCGACGGAATACTGACCTTCGGCACCTGCGTGAGCTATCCCGAGAGCGATATGTCGCAACCGTTCCTCATCAAAATCAGCCGCAACGGCAGTTTCACCATCGAGCAGGACAATACGCCCATCAATGAGAATCCTGCCGACAGCCTGATGGACGACGAATAAGAGCGGGGGACTTCCACTCCGTTTTATCGGTCAGAGAGACAGTTCACAGGTCAGAGATTTAAGGCCAAGTGTTTTTTTAGCCTCAGCTTATCGTCTATCGGTCAACGGCTTAGGACAAAAGCTTATCATCCAGAGCCAACTGACCATAAGGCGAAAGGCCCTACCGAAGACGATGGAAAATAGCGTGGGCGGCATACAGAGATGTCTGTATGCCGCCCACGAGTGTATTGTGAGGGACGATACTATGCCAAGAAGAGTTCGGCCTGTTCGGCAAAGGCTTGCATGCTGGGAAGCACACAGTCGGCACCAGAGTCCCACAGGACAGAATCGGGAAGCGGGCCGGTGTTGAGAGCCAGCGTGTAGATACCTGCCGCATGACCAGCCTGCACGCCCAAAGGAGCATTCTCCACCACCATTGCTTCACTGGGCTTCACGCCCGCCTTGTCCAGTCCGATGAGATAGGGTTCAGGATTGGGCTTGCCATGACGCACGTCGAAGGCGGTGACCATGAAGTCTGCATGGAAGCAGCCAGGGAAAGCATGTTCCAACCGCTCGAGCAAGCTGCGCTGCCCGCTGCCCGTCACAAGAACGATGCGAAGCCCTCGCGCGCGTACATTATCTAATAATATGCGCGCGTAAGGCATGGGTGCTGCCTCGGGAAGAGTGTTGAAGAGTGCGCTCTTCACGCGATAGATTTCCTCTATCTCCTCTGCCGTAGCCCTACGGCCCCAAGTGCGCATGGCCAGCATATCCACTGTGCCACTGCCCGTGCGGCCCTCATTCATATAGACCTCTTGCGGTGTCATGTGCAGACCAAACTGCTCTACCGCCCCACACCAGGCCTTTACGTGGTTGGGCATAGAGTCGAAGAGGACTCCGTCCATATCAAAAAGAACGGCCTTGAGGTTCCTCGCCTCCTGGCCGTCCTTCTGTTTCTGTGAAATATCCAATGCTGTGAGGATTTACTTCTGAAGACGCTCCTTGATGGCCTCAGTCTCCTTCTCGTAACCAGGCTTGCCCAAGAGAGCGAACATGTTCTTCTTATAAGCCTCCACACCAGGCTGGTTGAAGGGATTCACACCCAGCACCAGACCGCTGATACCACAAGCCTTCTCGAAGAAGTAAATGAGCTGACCCAGGTTGTAGGCATCCAGTCGAGGTACACTCACACGGATATTGGGTACACCGCCATCCACATGTGCAAGCTGAGTACCCAGCTCTGCCATCTTGTTCACTTCATCCACACGCTTGCCCTCCAGGAAGTTGAGACCGTCCAGGTTCTCGTCATCATGGGGGAAGAGAAGTTTGTGCTCGGGCTGCTCCACGCTCACTACTGTCTCGAAGATGGTGCGCTCACCCTCCTGAATCCACTGACCCATAGAGTGGAGATCGGTGCTGAAGTCAACGGCTGCAGGGAAGATACCCTTGAGATCCTTACCCTCTGACTCGCCATAGAGCTGCTTCCACCACTCGTTCATATAATGGAGCTTGGGCTGGAAGTTAACCAGTATCTCTATCTTCTTGCCCTTGTTGTAGAGTGCGTTACGCACTGCTGCATACTGGGCGCTTATGTTCTGGCTGAAAGGAACGTCAGCTGCAGTGGCACGTTCCATATCGGCAGCACCCTGCACGAGGCTGGCTATATCGAAGCCTGCAACGGCAATGGGAAGCAATCCCACGGGAGTGAGTACGCTGAAGCGGCCACCCACATTGTCGGGGATGATGAATGAGGTGTAGCCCTCGCGGTCGGCTGTAGTGCGAGCGGCACCCTTGTGAGCGTCGGTCACAGCCACTATCACCTTGCGTGCAACATCCACTCCGCGCTGCTCCTCACACTGCTTCTTGAGCAGACGGAAAGCCAAGGCAGTCTCGGTGGTCGTGCCACTCTTGCTGATATTGATGACTCCGAACTTGCGGTCCTTGAGGTACTCAGTGAGTTCATACAGGTAGTCCTCACCGATGTTGTTGCCTGCGAAGAGGATATTAGGGTTCTCACCCTTGTTGACCAGCCACTGGAAACTGTTGCCCAGAGCCTCGATGACAGCACGTGCACCCAGATAAGAACCTCCGATACCTGCTACTACCACAGTGTCGCAGTGCTCACGCAGTGTGTTGGCACATGACTGCAACTGCTCCAGGAACTCAGGAGTGATCTGGCTGGGAAGGTGTAACCAACCCAGAAAACCGTTGCCCTCACAAGTAGCATTCTCCAATGCCTGCTGAGCAGAAGCTACAGCACCCTCGTAGGCAGTAACGTCCTCGGGGGCAATCAGCGTCTTGCTGATGTCTAACTTAATCATAATTAAATGTGTATTTAACTGAATTACAATCTTTACTTATGTACCTTACCGACTGGCTCACGGCCAGTCACACGGCTCTTACGAGCCACTGGACGCCCCTTAGCGGAACGCCTCGCTGAGCAAGCCAATCTCGATGGACGGGCTCACACGGCGATAGAGGATATTATAGACGGCGTCCAGGATGGGCATGTTGACCCTCATGGGACGGTTGATCTCCTGCATGCACTTGGCACCGAAGTAGCCCTCGGCTATCATGCGCATCTCTGCCTGGGCGCTCTGAACGCTGTAGCCCCGGCCTATCATGGTGCCGAACATGCGGTTGCGGCTGAACTGGCTATAGCCCGTAACAAGCAGATCGCCCGTATAGACAGAGTCACACACGTTGCGGGGGATGGGACAGGCAGCATTGAGAAAGCGCTGCATCTCCTGTATGGCATTGCTCATGAGCACTGCCTGGAAGTTGTCGCCGTAGTTCATGCCGTTACAGATGCCCGAAGCGAGTGCATATACATTCTTGAGCACACTGGCATACTCGATGCCTGTAACGTCCTGACTCACCTTGGTGCGCACGTAATCGTTCTGCAGCAAGGAGGCAAACTCCCTGGCGCGAGCCAGATCGGCACAGCCCACAGTGAGATAGGTGAGGTGGTTCATGGCCACTTCCTCGGCATGGCTGGGACCACCGATGACCGCCAACTGCTCCTGTGGCACACCATACATCAGACCGAGATAATCGGTGCAGATGAGGTTCTCACCCGGCACAATGCCCTTGATGGCCGTTACCAGGAACTTGGAGCGAAGCTTGACATGAAGATGCTCGAGCGTTCCTTTGAGGAAAGGAGAGGGAAGCACCAGGATGAGAGTCTGACAGGCCTCGGCCACCTCGTTGATATCATCGGTGAGAGTGACCCGGCTCATGTCGAAGTGCACCTGCGAGAGGTAGGCCGGATTGTGTCCGGTATGCCTGAACTGTTCCACTCGTTCGGCATTACGCATATACCAATGTATGTGCGGAATGCTCTCGAGCAGAATCTTGGCAATGGCTGTTGCCCAGCTTCCTCCGCCGATGACACCTACCTGACCTGTCATGCTGTCCATTGTGCGATGGTCTCCTGAGAGGGACGCTCAATGTCGAGTTTGTACTTCTTTACTATTTCGATAATCTGCTGCTGAACCTTGGCTGGTGCCACTCCCTGCAGTGTGCTTACGAGATTGTAGCCGGCCTTACGCAGGATGGGGATAATCTCCGAGGGGATACCCTTCTCCAGGAAGAGTTCATCCTTGTCGCGGGGAGCCTTCACCTCAGGCTTCATCTGCGGGAAGAGCATCACCTCACCTATGGCAAACTTGCCGGTGAGAAGCATCACCAGACGGTCGATACCTATACCTATGCCGAAGGTGGGAGGCATTCCGTACTGCAGAGCACGCAGGAAATCGTGGTCGATGATCATAGCCTCATCGTCACCCTTGTCGGCCAGCTTCATCTGGTCAACGAAGCGCTGCTCCTGGTCGATGGGGTCATTGAGCTCGCTGTAGGCATTTGCCAGCTCCTTGCCATTGACCATCAACTCGAAGCGCTCCGTGAGTCCGGGCTTCGAGCGGTGCATCTTGGTCAGGGGCGACATCTCCACAGGATAGTCGGTGATGAAGGTGGGCTGGATGAAGGAACCCTCACAGGTCTCTCCGAAAATCTCGTCTATCAGCTTACCCTTGCCCATTGTCTCATCCACCTCGATGCCCAACTTCTTGGCCACATCGCGTATCTCATCCTCATTCATGGGATAGAGGTCGTAGCCGGTCTTCTCCTTGATGGCATCCAGAATAGGCAGACGGCGGAAGGGAGCCTTGAAGGAAATCACCTTACCGTCTATCTCCACCTCGGGCTTACCGTTGACCGCAGTACAAATCTCCTCGAGCATCTTCTCTGTGAAGCCCATTCCCCAGTTGAGGTCCTTGTAGCTCACATAAAGCTCCATGCAGGTAAACTCGGGATTGTGAGTCTTGTCCATTCCCTCGTTGCGGAAGTTCTTGCCCATCTCATACACTCCCTCAAAGCCGCCCACAATGAGGCGCTTGAGGTAAAGCTCCGTAGCGATACGCATGTACATATCCTGATTGAGGGCATTGAAATGCGTGATGAAGGGGCGGGCACTGGCACCACCTGCGATGTTCTGCAGGATAGGGGTATCCACCTCAGTATATCCTGCATCATCGAGAATGCGGCGCAGAGTGCGCACGATGGTTGCTCGCTTGAGGAAAGTATCCTTCACGCCGTTGTTGACAATGAGGTCAACATAACGCTGGCGGTAGCGCAACTCGGGGTCGTCAAAAGCGTCGAACACATTGCCCTCGGCATCTGTCTTCACGATGGGCAGGGGACGAAGGCTCTTGGAGAGCACAGTCATCTCTGTCACATGCACGCTTATCTCGCCGGTCTTGGTGCGGAACACATAGCCCTTCACGCCGATGAAGTCGCCCAGGTCGAGGCACTTCTTGAACACGATGTTGTACAAATCCTTGTTCTCATCGGGGCAGATAGCATCACGCTGCACATACACCTGTATGCGTCCCTTGCTGTCCTGCAGCTCAGCAAAGCCAGCCTTGCCCATGATGCGCTTACTCATGATACGTCCGGCAATGCTCACATTGCGGCTGTTCTCGGGTGTGGCGGTAGCGGGAATCTCCTCTCCGTCCTCTCCCACAGTGGTGGGCAGGTCAACAAATGACTCACGGATTTCCGTGCTCCAGGCATCCACAGGATACTCAGCAGCGGGATAAGGGTCAATGCCCAGGTCGCGCAACTGCTGCAGGTTATTTCTTCTGACAATCTCCTGATCGCTCAATTCGAGTATATTCATCGTACTTATACCTTATTATATATATTCCAAATTTCGTGCGCAAAGTTACGCAGAAATCTCAGATAAGGCAAGAAATAAGGCACACGGATGACAGAAACGGTCCGAAACAGCCAACAAAAGCACCCGCACCACCTACTTCACCACTCTCTTCCCTCCTCTTGACACATAGATTCCACAGGCCGGCTTGCCTGTCACCTTGCGTCCCTGAAGGCCGCAGATGCTGCTTGCTGGCATTTTGCAGGAATAGGAATTGAGATGCAGAGGGGGGATGGAGGTTCTGGCAAGAAGCAGTCTCGCGGGCGGAAGAACGGGCTAAGAAACGATGCTCGCTGCGTCATCCGGCACACGGAAGCTTTTTCTGACCATCAGCGCACAGCGGTGCATCAGCCATCGCAGCGCGGTGCATCGGCCATCGCAGCACGCTCCGTTGGGGTTCGCAGCGCAATGCATTTGACGCCAACCCCATCTGCCACGTTACCGCCGTTGCTTCCCCCGAGGAAGTTTGCCTCGCCTGACCATCCGCCCCAACTGGCTTCCGCGTCTGCAGAAAAACTCAGCAGGAAAGGGCAAAGAAGGAGTATTCACGCTTGTGAAATCCGTACATCTGCTCCATGATTGAGCACAAACCGCCTGGCCATCCAGCTCTACCCTCCCAACGAGGCAGGAGAGACAAAAATCCGGAGCAAGGTTGCTTGACAGGGATACATCGTACACCTTTCCGAGCCACTTCCCTCCACGGATTTCACAGAGGCGGTCAAATGCAGGAAGCCCATGACTGCTTTGCCTACAAGAAAACGATTCCCGTTTGGGGCAAAGCTGCCATGGGCTTCAGTAGGGTTGTCTCCATGAGGTAGCCAAAGTGCCTCTGGAGGGGGAAGGGGTCAGAGTTTCACCTTCTTCTTCACCGCCTTTGACTCATTGTGCAGGCGATCGAGGGCTGTAACCACATATACATAATCGGTGTTGCCACCCTCGTAGGCCAGAGGAAGGAAGGTCTGGCTGGTGATACACAGGATATGAGAGGAATCCTCCAAATCCACCTTCTCGCCCTTGACAAAGCGATACACCACATACTGACGGGCCTTCTGCATCTCCTTCTTGCCTCTTGGAGCCTTCCAGAAGAGCACCGGACCGTTCTCTGTCCAAAGTACAGTGGTGCGACGAGGCTTCTTGGGACGCTTGGAGTCTATCCAAGGCATGATGGGCTGAAGGGCTGGGGTGCTGTGATAAACCTGCCTGAGCATATCCTGATAGCCCTGGGGGTTCTGGCAAACAGCGGCTGCATACCACTGGCAACTGCCATAGATGCCCGGGAGAGAGCGCTGGAGATTATACTTGAGAGCCATCTGATGCTGGCTGGGATTGGTAGGATCGGGATGCTTGACCGTACGCTCCACCGACTGGCCTATATAGAGAGGACGGTTGCCGGCATGGTTGCTCCACCAGCGGATAAGCGTCTCATAGTCGGCTGCACGGTTGCCCACCTCCCAATAGAGCTGTGGCAGATTGTAATCCACCCATCCCTGACGCACCCACTCGAGCACATCGGCATAGAGGTCATCGTAGTTCTGCAGTCCGTTGGTGGCACTTCCGTCGGGATCGGTGCGCTGGTTGCGATAGATGCCAAAGGGCGAAACGCCGAACTTCACCCAAGGTTTCACCTTGCGCAAGTCGTGGCACATCTGCTTGACAAAGAGGTTGACATTCTGACGTCGCCAGTCGCCACGGTCCATTCCATTGCCATACCTTGCATAAGAAGCGTCATCGGGAATGGGAATACCCGCAGCGGGATAGGGATAGAAATAGTCATCTATGTGAATGCCATCCACATCATAACGGCGCACAATGTCGCACGCCACCTGACAGATATAGTCGCGGTTCTCGGGACAGCCGGGGTCAAAGAGCAGCAAACCGTCATAATCGAAGAAACGGTCGGGGTGACGGAAGTACTCATGCGTGTTGGCCAGTGCCGTTGTACCCTTTGTCTTGGCACGATAAGGGTTGATCCATGCATGCAGCTCCATCTGTCGGGCATGACACTGCTCTATCATCCACTGCAAGGGATCCCAATATGGATTGGGAGCCAGCCCCTGCTGACCGGTCAGATAACGACTCCAAGGTTCCAGCTCACTGGGATAGAGCGCATCGCCCTCACAGCGTACCTGAAAGAAGATGGCATTGATGCCATCGCGCTGAAGGTCATCGAGCTGGCTTGTCAACACTTGTTGCATACGCTCACGACCCATCCCCTGAAACTGCCCATTCACACTCTGAATCCAGGCACCACGAAATTCCCTCTTAGGGTTTCCTGCCAAGGCCACCGCTGTCAGCAGCAGAAGCCAAACAAACATGTACTTTCTCATAACGGGTACAAATATACAATTATTCTGCGACACTGGCCTGCACAAGGGCCAAGTACTTTCTGCAGACGCCCGAAAAAGCGGAAATAACAAAACGAAAGCGCGCATGCTTGGCTATATTTCAAATTTTAAGTAATTTTGCAGTTCCAATTGACTTAGCGAAAGCCACGCATTGGCCCACGCCATTAAAATGGAAGCATAGTATGCAGCAACAGACCATATAAGCAATAGGATATGAAACACACGCTCAGAAGTGCCGTTTGCACCCAAGGTAGGCGCATGGCAGGTGCCCGCGCTCTGTGGGTTGCCAATGGAATGAAACGCGAACAGTTTGGCAAGCCCATCATCGCTATTGTCAACTCGTTCACACAGTTCGTGCCCGGCCACACCCATCTGCATGAGGCGGGTCAAATCGTCAAGCAGGAGATAGAAAGACTGGGATGCTACGCCGCGGAATTCAATACGATAGCCATTGATGACGGCATTGCAATGGGACACGACGGAATGCTCTACAGCCTGCCCAGCCGTGATATCATAGCCGACAGCGTAGAATACATGGTGAACGGACACAAGGCAGATGCCATGATATGCATATCCAACTGCGACAAGATCACACCGGGAATGCTGATGGCAGCCATGAGACTGAACATCCCTGCCGTATTCGTGAGCGGCGGTCCTATGGAAGCCGGACAGTACAAAGGCGAGAACCTGGACCTGATAACGGCCATGATCAAGGGCGCCGACCCCACTGTGAGTGATGCCGAACTGGCAGAGGTGGAGGACAGAGCCTGCCCGGGATGCGGCTGCTGCAGCGGTATGTTCACCGCCAACTCCATGAACAACCTCACCGAAGCCATTGGTCTGTCGCTCCCCGGAAACGGCTCCATCCTGGCTACACACGCCAATCGTGTGCGGCTCATGCAGGATGCAGCACGACTGATAGTGAAGAACGCACTGGCCTACTACGAGGATGGAGACGAGAGCGTACTGCCCCGCTCCATTGCCACCAGACAGGCTTTCCTCAATGCCATGACGCTTGACATCGCCATGGGAGCAAGCACCAACACCGTGCTTCACCTGCTGGCAGTGGCCCAGGAGGGCAATGTGGATTTCACCATGAAGGATATCGACGCGCTGAGCCGCCGCACACCTTTCCTGTGCAAGCTCTCTCCCAACTCACAGAGATACTCCATCCAGGAATACAACAGGGCAGGCGGAACGCTCAACCTGCTGGGCGAACTGGCCAAGGGAGGCTTGTTGGACACAAGCGTGAAGCGCGTGGATGGTGCCACTCTGGCCGAAGACATCGAGAAGTACAGCGTCATGAAACCCCAAGTGGATGCAGAGGCTGTGCGCATCTATACAAGTGCTCCCGGCGGAAGATTCTGCAACAAGCTGGGTGCCCAGAGCAACACCTACCCCTCGCTGGACACTGACCGCGAGCAGGGATGCATCCGCGACATCGAGCACGCCTACACCAAGGATGGCGGAATGGCCATTCTCTTTGGCAACATAGCGCAGGACGGTTGTGTAGTGAAGACCGCTGGAGTGGACGAGAGTATCTGGCACTTCGAGGGTCCGGCTGTGGTGTTCGACTCGCAGGAGGATGCTTGCGAAGGCATCCTGGGAGGCAAAGTGAAAAAAGGCGACGTGGTAGTCATCACGCACGAAGGTCCCAAGGGTGGCCCCGGAATGCAGGAGATGCTCTACCCCACCAGCTATATCAAGAGCATGCACATGGGCAAGGAGTGTGCGCTGATTACCGACGGTCGCTTCAGCGGCGGCACAAGCGGACTGAGCATCGGCCATATCTCACCCGAAGCAGCCAGCGGCGGCAATATAGGCAAGATACTCGACGGCGACATCATCGAGATTGACATCCCCTCACGCAGTATCAACGTACACCTCTCCGACGAGGAACTGGCAGCACGCGAACAGCGTCCCATGACCCGTCATCGCGAGGTGAGCCGGGCGCTCAGAGCCTATGCACAGAGCGTGTCAAGTGCCGACAAGGGCGGAGTGAGAATCATAGATTAAGCAAAGGCCCTTTATAAATTTCCCCGAAGAGCAGACTGGCCTTCCCATCCGAAGAAGTTCTCCAGGGGAGCAAAATACATTCTGAAGTACTATATATAATATGAATAAGGACAAGATAAAGGCCAACGGCGAGCACGTAACCGCTTCCGCCGCCAACGAGTGCGAGCGTATAACGGGCGCCGAAGCCATGATGCGCTCTCTGGAACACGAGGGAGTGGATGTGCTGTTCGGCTATCCGGGCGGTGCCATAATGCCTACCTACGATGCTCTCTACGACCATAAGGAGACATTGCACCACATTCTGGTGCGCCACGAACAAGGTGCCGTACATGCCGCACAGGGTTATGCTCGGGTGTCGGGAAGAGTGGGATGTGCCATTGTCACCAGCGGTCCGGGTGCCATGAACACCATTACAGGTGTGGCAGATGCCATGATGGACTCCACGCCCATGGTGGTCATCTGCGGACAGGTGGGAGCTGCCATGCTGGGAACCGACGCTTTCCAGGAGGTGGATGTCATAGGTGTAACCCAACCCATCACGAAGTGGGCTTTCCAGATAAGAAAGGCCGAAGACATCGCATGGGCAGTAAGCCGGGCATTCTATATCGCACGCAGCGGCCGTCCAGGTCCGGTGGTGCTGGATTTTGCCAAGAATGCACAGACGGGCATGGTAGATTACAAGCCTGCCCACGTTGATTTCATACGCTCCTACAAGCCCGTTCACGTCCCCTCCGAAGCCACCATCGAGGAGGCTGCCCGCCTGATAAACAACAGCGTGAAGCCCTTTGCGCTGGTAGGACAAGGAGTGGAGCTGGGCGAAGCCAGAGAGGAGCTGAAGGCTCTGCTCGAGAAAGCGCAGATTCCCGCAGGATGCACCATGCTGGGTCTGAGCGCCCTGCCCACCGACCACCCACTGAATATGGGCATGCTGGGAATGCACGGCAACCTTGGTCCCAACGTGATGACCAACCAATGTGATCTGCTTATCGCCATCGGCATGCGCTTCGACGACCGTGTGACAGGCAAACTGGAAACCTACGCCAAGCAGGCCCGTATCATACACTTCGACATCGACCCCAGCGAGATAAACAAGAATGTGAAGGTGGATGTGGCCGTTGTGGGCAACTGCAAGCAGACACTCCAGAGGGTGACCGAACTGGTGGAGCCGGCCCGTCATCAGGCTTGGGTGGATGGTTTCAAGCCGTATGAGGACAAGGAGGACTACAAAGTCATCCAGCCTGCAATACATCCCACCGAAGGACCCTTGCTGATGGGCGAGGTGGTGAGAGCCGTAAGCGAAGCCACCGCACACAAGGCTATCCTGGTCACCGACGTAGGTCAGAACCAGATGTTCGGCTGCCGCTACTTCCAGTTCAGCAAAGCCCGCAGCGTGGTGACCAGCGGTGGATGCGGCACGATGGGCTTTGGCCTGCCTGCTGCCATAGGAGCTACCTTTGGAGCGCCAGAGCGTACGGTGTGCATGTTCTGCGGCGACGGCGGTCTGCAGATGACTATCCAGGAGCTGGGTACCATCATGGAACAGCAGTCGCCAGTGAAGATCATCCTGCTCAACAACAACTTCCTGGGCAATGTGCGCCAGTGGCAATACATGTTCTTTCAGAAGAGATATTCGTTCACTCCCATGCTCAACCCCGACTACGAGCAGATTTCTGCAGCCTACGGAATTCCCTCGCGCACCGTCATCGACCGCGCCGACCTGAACGACGCCATCAGTGAGATGCTCAGCACAGACGGCCCCTTCCTGCTGCAATGTGCCATCAAGGAAGAGGACAACGTGCTGCCGATGACTCCTCCAGGAGCCAGTGTGGATGAGATGTTGCTGGACATCAAGTAAGGACGAACAACTGCAAGAGAAAAGACATGGAGACAAACAAGAAGATAGGAGCGGCTGAGTGCGGTGACTGCAACACCTGCGGCAAGTGCGGAAGCCTGGAGTGCCCCGAGGGAGTGACGCTCTACACAATGATCATCTATAGCGAGAACTTCGCCGGCATACTCAATCAGATAACTGCCGTATTCACCCGCAGGCAGGTCAACATCGAGACGCTCAACGTGTGCGCCAGCAGTACGCCAGGCGTGCATAAATACACCATCACCTGCTACTGCACCGAGGAGATGGCCATCATGCTCACCAAGCAGATAGAGAAAAAGATAGACGTGCTGCAGGCCAACTACTTCACCGACGACGAGCTGTTCATTCTGGAGGCCTGCCTACTGAAGCTCAGCACGCCCATCGTGCTCGAGAATGACAATGTGGGCAAGATTATCCGCAAGCACGGAGCACGCATCGTGGAGGTGAACCCCACCTACACCATCGTGGAGAAGAAGGGTGATACCGAGGAAATACTCAAGCTCTACAGGAGCCTCAACCACCTGGATGTGGTGCTGCAGTTCGTTCGCTCTGGACGTATAGCTGTGACCAAGAGCCTGGTGGAGACACTCGACAAGTACCTGGAGGAAAGAATGAAGGAGAAATGAGTGACATGAAACTTCCAAAGATAGACACCTACGACGTGCTGGTGGAACCCTTCCACGTGGATTTCACGGGACATCTGTTCCTGGGCGTACTGGGCAACCATCTGCTCAATGCAGCGGGCAAGCACTCACAGAAGAGGGGATGGGGAATAGGCGCACTCAATGAGACTCAGTACACATGGGTGCTCTCACGCCTCTGCATCGAAATGAACGAGATGCCCAAGCAGTATGAACAGGTGAGCATCAAGACGTGGGTAGAGGGAGTGATGAAGCTCTTCACGAGCCGAAACTTCGCCATCCTGCGTCCCGACGGCACTCCATACGGTTATGCCCGCAGCATTTGGGCGATGATAGATGTCAACACCCGCAAGCCCTGCGACCTGCTTACCTTATATAATGGGGATATTCTCAACTATGTGGTAGCAGATGAGGAGAACATCTGTCCCATCGAGGGTCACGGACGCTTCCGCTTCAAAGCCCCCCAGTTGGTGCGCACCATCGACACCTACTACAGCGATACCGACATCAACGGGCATATCAACAGCATCAAGTACATAGAGCACATTCTGGACCTCTTGCCCAAAGAGCGCTTCCAGGAGCAGCCTCCCAAGCGTCTGGAGATAGCCTACAAGACCGAAGCATACATGGGCGACAGGCTTTCCTTCTACGTTCAGCAGGGCGAAGAAAGCAACGAGATGGAGGTGGAAGTGCGTAAAAATGAAAGCGAAATAGCTTGTCAAGCAAAAATATGCTTCTAAATAGTCGTATTTGGATTATAATTCGTAACTTTGCACGCGATATTACAAAGCCCGCCTGACCACCGTGCGCAATCCATAGGAACGCAGCGGCACGAGGGCTGACAGCGAGAGAGATAAAGAATAACATTAAGCTAAAATATTTAGAAAAATGGCAAAGATGAATTTTGGTGGCGTTATCGAAGAGGTAATGACACGCGAGGAATTTCCCCTGGAGAAAGCACGCGAGGTGCTCAAGAACGAGACCATCGCAGTTTTGGGCTACGGCATACAGGGCCCTGGACAGGCATGCAACCTGCGTGACAATGGCTTCAACGTGATTGTAGGCCAGCGTAAAGGCAAGACATATGACAAGGCTGTGGCCGACGGATGGGTACCCGGCGAGACTCTCTTCTCACTGGAAGAGGCAGCCAAGAAGGGCACCATCATCTGCATGCTGCTCTCTGATGCAGGCCAGATTCAGGTTTGGCCCACCATCAAGCCTTATCTGACAGCAGGCAAGACCCTGTATTACTCTCATGGCTTTGCCATCAACTGGAACGACCGCACGGGTGTGGTTCCCCCCAAGGATATCGATGTGATCATGGTAGCACCCAAGGGTTCAGGCACCTCACTGCGTACAATGTTCATGGAGGGCCGCGGACTCAACTGCTCTTACGCTGTTTATCAGGACGCATCAGGCCATGCCGAGGAGAAGACTCTGGCCTTTGGTATCGGCATCGGTGCAGGCTATATGTTCAAGACCACATTCCAGCGTGAGGCTACCAGCGACCTTACAGGCGAGCGCGGTTCGCTGATGGGTGCCATCCAGGGACTGCTGCTGGCACAGTACGAGGTGCTGCGCGAGAACGGCCACTCACCCTCTGAAGCTTTCAACGAGACCGTTGAGGAGCTGACCCAGAGCCTTGGCCCCCTCTTCGGTGAGAAGGGTATGGACTGGATGTATGCCAACTGCTCTACCACCGCTCAGCGCGGTGCTCTGGACTGGGCTCCCCGCTTCCACGATGCCATCAAGCCCGTGATGGAGTGGCTGTACTACTCTGTGAAGACCGGCAACGAGGCTCAGATCTCCATCGACAGCAACTCCAAGCCCGACTATCGCGAGAAGCTCAACGAGGAGCTGAAGGCTATGCGCGAGAGCGAGATGTGGCAGGCCGGTGTGACCGTGCGCAAGCTTCGTCCCGAGAACGACTAATAAGCCGAAGGGCCAGCCACCGGCTCAGCCGCCTCCACCGGGGTACTGACTGCAGCCGGCCCACCTGACCCGGAGAAAGGAATATCACGCTCCTGGCGATGCACCACGGTGCGATGCCCAACGCAGCACGCTGCGATGACCGATGCAGCACGCTGCAATGGCACATGCAGTGCACTGCACCATTCGCCCCACCCAAGCGGGTGACGGTGAGCAGAGCGTGAGACCAACATCCAAACTCCCCCAAGTGGGAAGGGACAGACTGATGGGGACATCAGAGTATGAATGCTCAGACCAATCCCCTGCCCTGTATTCCCACTGGGCCAACCAATCCCAAGAGGGGAAGGAACACACCATGCGTTCCCTCCCCTCTTTATCTGTTTCAATAAGAAGAGTACCACCAGGCAAATGACTTCTTTATCTAACCACCTCCTACGACTGCTGGCCTTCAGCCTCTTGGCAGTCACACTCACAGCCATACCCGCGTATGGCCAGTCACCCGAATATGGTCTTGTCAACGTGTCAGCCTGCAACACACGCTCCGAAGCCGCCTATAGTGCAGGCCAGGAATCGCAAGCGGTGATGGGAATGCCCGTGGAGATACTGGGCAGGCACCACGAATGGACACACATCAGAACGCCCGAAGGCTACGAGCACTGGACGCTGACATCTACCCTGAAGAGCATGAGCCGGGAGCAACTGACCGAATGGAACAGGGCCGAGCAGGCCGTTGTCACGGCACTCACAACATGGATTTACGAGAAGCCATCCACCAAGTCGGCCCACGTGAGCGATGCTGTGGGAGGCGACCGGCTGAGATACCTGGGAACCCGAAGAGGATTCATCGAAGTGGGATTTCCCGATGGCCGCACAGGCTTCATCAGCAAGAAGGATGCCATGAAGCTGAGCCGGTGGCGAAGGGAAGTGCCTCGGGATGCCGCCTCCATACTGCACACCGCCCACACGCTGATGGGTGTCCCCTACATGTGGGGCGGCACATCGCCCAAGGGAGTGGATTGCAGCGGGTTTGTGCGCACAGTCCTCTACCTGCACGACATCATCATACCGCGCAATGCATCGCAGCAGGCGCTGGTGGGCGAGCACATCGAGATTGCCGGCGACTTCTCCAACCTGCAGCCCGGCGACCTGCTCTTCTTCGGTTCGAAGAATGCCGACGGGAGTGCCAGGCGCGTGGTGCATGTGGGCTTCAGCCTGGGCGGCAAGCGGTTTATACACTCATTGGGCCGAGTGCACACCGGCAGCTTCGACCCTGCCGACCAGGATTATGACGAATACGAACTGAACCGTCTGCTGTTTGCCGCGCGCATTCTGCCCTATGTGAACAGCGATCCCAAGATACAGACTACCGACCGAATTCCACTATACAACTGACCGCATTCCACTATACAACTGACCGCGAGCGCACAGTCTGCCGCCTGTTCGTGAGGCAGAAACAAGCCTGCCGGCACATCACAACATTATAAAACCAAGAAAACCAAGTATGACCACACGTCGCACATTCCTCCGAAATACGGCACTGGCTACAGCAGCCCTTGCCACAAACCCGATTCCCCTGTTTGCCGTCAACCGCAAGGTGAAGGCACGCAGGCAGTTGAAGCTCACCTTTGAGCCATACGAACTGAAGTTGCGCCACGTCTTCACAGTGGCCACATACTCGCGCAGCACCACACCCGACATACAGGTTCGCCTGGACTACGACGGATTCACGGGCTACGGAGAGGCAAGCATGCCGCCTTACCTGGCGGCAGAACTGGGCACGACAGAGAGTGTGATGCAGTTTCTGGGCTGTGCTGCCGAGGTGCTCAAGCAGTTTGACAACCCCTTCCGCATGGAAGACATCCTCACCTGCATCGACCAGCTGGACAAGGGTAACGCAGCAGGAAAAGCCGCCATCGACATTGCCCTGCACGACCTGGTGGGCCGCATCATGGAACAACCCTGGTATCAGATATGGGGGCTGAATCCCTCGAAAGCCCCCTCCACCACCTTCACCATCGGCATCGACAAGCCTGATGTGGTGCGCCAGAAGACGAAGGAGTGCGCCGACAAGTTCAACATCCTGAAGGTGAAACTGGGCAGGGACAACGACAAGGAGATGATAGAGACCATACGCAGCGTCACCCCTCTGCCCATTGCAGTGGATGCCAACCAGGGATGGAAGGACAGGCAGCAGGCACTCGACATGATTCTGTGGCTGCACGAGCAGGGTGTGGTGATGGTGGAGCAGCCTATGCCCAAGACACAGCTGGACGATATCGCCTGGGTGACACAGCAGTCGCCCCTGCCCATATTTGCCGACGAGAGCATACAGAGGTTGGCCGACATACGCGGCATAATGGGTGCCTTCACGGGCATAAACATCAAGCTGATGAAATGCACCGGCATGCGTGAGGGCTGGAAGATGGTCAACACGGCACGCGCACTGGGCATGAAGGTGATGGTAGGCTGCATGACCGAAACGTCCTGCGGCATCTCGGCAGCCGCCCAATTCTCGCCCGCCGTGGATTTTGCCGACCTGGACGGCAATCTGCTCATTGCCAACGACCGCTTCAAGGGCGTATTGGTGGAGAAGGGAAAGCTGAAGCTGCCCACCGCGCCAGGCATCGGAGTGGAGCTGATGAAATGACAAGGCAGGTGTGGAGAGCCACAACCACAGAGTCCCTATTATAATAAGGTATAAAGAGAAGAGAACCTACACCAAATACACACACCCTCAAACAACCAAAAGCATGATACGAATATCACCTTACCTGAGAACAGCCCTGCTGATTCCATGCCTGCTGGGCGCCATGCAGGGTATGGCACAGAAATACAGTTGGGAAGATGACCTCCACCACCGGTTGCTCTGCGACTTCACACAGAGCCGCGAGGAGGTGGTGGACTATATAAGCCGCTTCATCCCTGCTGTCACCGATGAGAAGATGGCCCGGTGGGAAGCATCGGGCGCACTGGAGTGCATGGAGCTGGACGGAAAGAAGATGTACTTCCATGCAGCCGGGCGTAACCTGTTCCGCATAGACCCCAAATGCAGGCAGATATGGCAGAAGGCCCATCCCGGCGAGGGCTATGCCGCCAGCGAGTTGGCCGACATGAAGAACCTCCCGCAAATCCTGCGTGATGCTCCCCACACGCCCGACCACACCGCCCAAGCCAGGCACATGCGGGTGACATATACCCTCACCGTGCCTGCCGATGTGGTGCCCGAGGGCGAGAAGATACGCTGCTGGCTGCCCTTCCCCCACCGTGAGATTACCCGCCAGACGGATATCCAGCTGCTTTCCACATCGCCTGCCAAATACAAGATGTCGGCTCCCGACAAGCCCCACAGCACCATCTACATGGAACAGAAGGCAGTGAAGGGACAGCCCACAGTGTTCACCGAAACCTTTGAATATGTGAGCCGTGGACAGAAGTTCGCCTTTGACTCCATCCGCCCATATGACACCAAGTCGGCCATGTACCGGCACTACACCGCCGAGCGGCTGCCCCACATCGCCTTCACACCCGAACTGCGTGCTTTGGCCGACAGCCTGACACGCGGCATAGTGAACCCTGCCGAGCGTGCCAAGAGCATCTTCACCTATATCAACGACAACTTCCCCTGGGCATCGGCACGCGAGTACTCCACCATCCCCTGCATACCCATGTATGTGCTGCAGAACCGCCACGGCGACTGCGGACAGGTGTCGCTGCTCTTCATCACCCTGTGCCGCCTGGCCGGCATACCCGCCCACTTCCAGAGCGGATTCATGATGTATCCCGGCGGCTCCAACCTTCACGACTGGGCCGAAGTGTATTTCGAGGGCATCGGATGGGTGCCCGTGGATCAGTCGTTCGGCATTCCCGGCTACGCACGAAGCGAGCAGGAGCGCTACTTCTTCCTGGGTGGCATCGACTCCTGGCGCATGGTGGTGAACACCGACTACGGCATGCCGCTCTCGCCCAAGAAGAAGTACCCGCGCAGCGAGACCGTTGACTTCCAGCGCGGAGAAGTGGAATGGCGCGGAGGCAACCTCTACTTCGACCAGTGGAACTACAATTGGGAGATAGAGTATCTCGACTGAATCTGCCCTCTCCACGGATATCCTGCACAGGAGCGGCAGCGGCTCTGGGAAAAAGCAAAGCAGAAGACTTGCCGATGTATATAAAGACAAATGGCAAAGTAAGACTACACGCCCGACGAGGCCAGCCAAGTGACTATCCAGAGCCGGATTCCTGCCCCACTGCCCCACAACCTATTCAAGAACCCAAAAGAAGACGATTATGCTTTTCAAACACAAAGACAACTCCCCACAGCGCAGCCGCCGCACAAAGCTGGCCACACTGCTTACAGCGTTCACCCTGTGCGGCAGCCTCACGGCAGCAGCCAAGTCCGCGAGCAACCATACAGCACCTGCAGCCCATGCAGGCGAACCTACCCAAGTGACCATACGCCCCTACGCCGACGGGCAGGAGCCCTTCGAGGGCTGGGGCATCTCGCTCTGCTGGTGGGCCAACATGTGCGGCTCGTGGAGCGAAGAGCGGATAGACAGCCTGGTGGATTGGCTGGTAAGCCCACAGGGACTCAACTTCCGCATCTTCCGCTACAACATAGGCGGAGGCGACGACCCCATGAACCGCAACTGCACACCGCACCACATGGGCAAAGGCAAGGGGCTGAGAGCCGAGATGGAGGGCTTCAAGGACCACGCCGAAGACGACTGGCACTGGGAGCGCGATGCAGCCCAGAGGAAAATCATGCTGAAGATCAAGGAGCGCAGGCCCGATGCCATCTTCGAGGCATTCAGCAACTCCGCCCCCTACTATATGACCGTGAGCGGCTGCTGTGGCGGCCACAGGGATGCCCTGAAGGACAATCTCCGTCCCGAGTGCTACACTGAGTTTGCCCATTATCTGGTGGATGTGTGCCTGCACTACAGGGACAAGTACGGCATCGAATTCAAGACCCTCGACCCCTTCAACGAACCGAACACCGACTACTGGTATGCCGGTGGCAGCCAGGAGGGGTGCCACTTCGACTTCGCCACCCAGATAGCCTTCCTCAGGGTGCTGCATCCCATCCTGAAGGCTTCGGGACTCAAGACCGTCATCTCGGCTTCCGACGAGACCAGCGTGATGACCTCGGTGGAGGGGTTCAAAGCCTACCACCAGGCAGGCATACTGCCTCTGGTGGGACAGTGGAACACGCACACCTACCAGGCCAACGACGAAGCACGCGCCCGTCTCTATGCTCTGTGCCGCGAGCAGGGCATGCACCTGTGGATGAGCGAAGTGGGTGCCAGCGGCAAGGGACTCGACGGCAACCTGGCGCTGGCCGAGAGGCTCATCCAGGACATGCGCCTGATGCGTCCCGCAGCATGGATTGACTGGCAGTACGTGGAGGACAACAACGACCAGTGGTGCCTGGTGCAGGGCGACTTCTACGGCGGCACACAGGAGTTCCACCGAGTGAAGAACTACTACGTGCGCCAGCAGTTCAGCCGCTTCATGCGCGAAGGCTACCGCTTCGTAGAGACCAGCGAGGAGCACACGCTGGCAGCCGTCAGCCCTGGGAACGACACCCTGGTGGTGGTGAGTGTCAACCGCGCAGCCCACGACAGGCAGATGCAGGCGGACATGAGCGGCATCAGCAGGAAAGGGACAAAGCAGAAGAAAGCCAGAGCCTACCGCACCTCAGGCACGGAGAATCTGGCCGAACTGCCCAAGGGGACAATAAAGACGGACAAGGAGAAGCGCCTGCTGTTCACGGTACCTTCGGGCAGCGTGCTCACCCTGGTGATACCCCTGCGCAAGCCTTCCCTCTGAGAGGCATACACGGCAGGGAGGCAGGGAGGCAAAGGATGCGTAAAAGAATACCGACACGAAATTCATGTAAAAGTTCTGCAGAAGCCGAAAAAAGATGTGTTCTGATGGTTGATTTTCCGTCAAAAACAATAACTTTGCGGTATTGTTTAACCAATAAAAACAGAAAAGGACATGATTAAGTACGTTATCCAAGCCAAGCGCAATCCGGCAAATCCCGAGCAGACCAAGTATTATCCGCAGATGGCACCCTCAACGCCCATCACACTGGCACAGGTGGTAAAGCGCATCGAGAAGCGCAGCACCGTATCCAGCGCCGACGTGAAGGCCGTACTCGACGCCTTGCAGTACGAGGTGGTAGAGGCACTTGCCGACGGCAACAGCATCCGCCTGAACGACCTGGGCTCTTTCCGCCTCACCATCACAGCCAATGGAGTTGACAGCGCAGCCGAGGCCAAGAAACAGGGAGCCCGACTGATAAAGCAGGTGAACGTGAAATTCACCAAGAGCACAGCCATGCGCGATGCACTTGACGTGCGCAATCTCGATTTCGCCCCACAAGCGGACATCAAGAACGCCATAGGCGGAAGCGAAAGCGGAGGCGAAGGCGGCAACGAAGGCGGTGGCGACAGCGAAGGCGGTGGCACCGGCGATGACAACAGCCCAATGACCTAAAGCCCGGATCACAAGTCACGCGACACGGAAGCCGACAGAATAAAGGCCGGGCCACAAGTCACGCGACACGGAAGCCGACAGGAAAAAGGCCGAGCCCCAAGTCACGCGACACGGAAGCCGACAGAATAAAGGCCGAACCCCAAGTCGCGCGACACGGAAGCCGTCAGAAAAAAGGCCGGCCCACAAGTCACGCGACACGGGAGCCGACAGAAAAAAAAGCCGAAGCACAAGTCACGCAAAAAAAGCCGTTTTGCAAAAAAACGCAAAGTCACGAGTCCCACGACGCGAGGCCGCAGAATCCC
>UQST01000038.1 GCA_900543815.1 uncultured Prevotellaceae bacterium | reverse complement strand
ACGTTTGAGTTTTCTTGTACCTACTGATAATCAAGTAGGTAACAAATAAGAAATATAGTCTTTCAATGTACAACGCTAGAGCCCACGCCGATATGAAAATCGCATCCGTAAAGAGACCTATATAGCATATTACATTGCACCCCAAAGGGCACAATCTATGCTTACAAGGTCTCCACGGGATTGATATAATCACACCCGGGACATCTACCGTTGCTACGTTCAAGACTGGATTTTGAATTTGCAAGATTCGGTACGCCTTAAACACAGCGTCGAGTAAACGCCTTCAATATGTCAGAACTATCGTCCCACCCAAGCCCGCTTTGCACAGATATGTCTTTCGATTTTACCATGCTCCACACGGCGTGAGCTGTCTCATTATATCTTCTACAAGAACTCGTCTTGGGCTGATATTCAGTTGAGACATGATAGTCCGAGTGCAAATATAGGTATTTTTAAGGCACAGTTGCAAATATCCGTGGCTAAAATTTGTAGTATAGGTATATATTTTCTTGTTTAATGTGATCCGTCGAGTGTTGGACCTGTTAGGAAAGATTCTCAAGGAGTTAAGAAGACTCGGCAGAGAAAATCCCTGTGCAGGAATCTTCTCCGACAAGCAACTTGCAGAAATAGAGACGATAACGAAGATATACCGTCAGTAACGCAAGCATCACGAGAGTGGCAATGCCAAGGAGAGCATTCCTAATCGTATCGTAAGCGTCAACAAGCCATACGTACGTCCAATCGTCCGTGGCAAGGAAGTAAAAGAAGGTCGAGTTTGGAGCCAAGTGCAACAACATCCAGGTTGACGGCCTGTCGTTCATCGAGAAGCTTTCGTTCAACGCATTCAATGAGGGTACCCGTCTTGTGCATTGTGTAAAGCTTGCTGAGAAACTCTTTAGAGAGAAGATTACCAAACTGGCTGGCGACTGCAGTTATTCTGGCAATGCCAACCGTTCTTTCTGCAGTGAACAAAACATAGTGACTTCATTCTCGCAGAAAGGCAGGAAGCGAGAAACCACATCCTCTGTCAGTATGGTCAAGAAAGAACTTGCCCGTGTACGAGCCACAGCAATGGAAGGATCCTTTGGAACGCAGAAGGAACATTACGGACTCAAGCGGATAAACGGCCGAATCAAGAAGACGGAAATCCAGATCATCTTCTTCGGCATCCACACGGCTAATGCAGTACAACTGGCAAGGAGAACTGCGAAAGCGGAACTTCATCTGGCTGCATAACCACGTTTAGCATAATCTTCCATACAAGGGACACTATGCCCTGATTAAACAAAAATCGACTCAAATTACGATAAAACTCCGAAAAAAAGCAGACGAGGACAACCTCAGAAGGCATACCCTCGTATAGATAGATATTGAATTCTTAGAATTAAACGACAATCCCTAGAATAGGCAATGATGCCAACGTAGAACTGCATAATGGTGATACAATTACCATGGGGCATACACCGCTCACGTTTGTTATTGAAAATTAGCAAGAGGAAAGCTCATCTGCAAGCTTCATTCTGCCTTCAGGGGTCGGTAGGCTGTATGCATTCACCGTCCAACCCTAGGCTGGACGGTCAGAGAATATATATTACTTTGCAAAGTAAGTTAGCTTCATCCACCGTCCAGCCTTGGGTTGGACGGTGGCGGAGATGCATTTCCCTGTCATGGTGACTCGCTGGAAGTGTATAGGGAGACTTCTTCTCCTTATGTTCTAATTGGTGTTTGGGGGATAAACTGCCGCAATCTGATAGATAAGTCAGTTTCATCTGCTTTGCGAAATATGGGCTAAAGCTTGCTTCGGCGTCTCTAAAAAAGCCCAGCCGCCTGTCCTTGTGAAAGAGGAGGCAGGCGGCTGGGTGAGGATTTACGCTATGGTGTGTCAGAGTTGTGCAAAGGCTTGGTCCAGGTCGTCGATGATGTCGTCGATGTGCTCTACGCCTATGGAGAGGCGGACGGTGCTGGGTGTGATGTGCTGTTCGGCCAGTTCCTCGGGGCTCATCTGGGAGTGTGTGGTGGTGTAGGGATGGATGACGAGGGACTTCACATCGGCTACGTTGGCCAGCAGGGAGAAGATCTTGAGGGAGTCGATGAACTTCCAGGCATCTTCCTGGGTGCCATCTATCTCGAAGGTGAAGATGCTGCCACCGCCCTGGGGGAAGTATTTCTCGTAGAGCGCATGGTCCTTGTGGCTGGGAAGGGCGGGATGCGACACGCTTTTCACCTTGGGGTGACGGCTCAGATAATCTACTACCCGCAGCGCGTTATCCACATGGCGCTCGATGCGAAGGGGCAGTGACTCCACGCCCTGAAGCAGTATCCAGGCGTTGAAGGGTGAAATGGTGGCTCCTGTATCGCGCAGGATGACGGCACGGATGCGGGTGACAAAGGCGGCTGGACCTGCCACATCGGCAAAGACGGCACCATGATAGGATGGGTCGGGCTTGGCCAGAGTGGGATACTTGTCGGCATGGGCCTTGAAGTCGAACTTGCCTCCATCCACTATCACTCCGCCCAGCGAACTGCCGTGGCCGCCTATGAACTTCGTGGCGCTGTGTACCACCACATCCACACCATGCTCGAGGGGACGTATGAGGATGGGTGCGAAGGTGTTGTCCACGATGAAGAGTATGCCGTGACGGTGTGCCACCTCGGCAATGGCATCCAGGTCGGTCACATCGCTGTTGGGGTTGCCGAAGGTCTCGGCGTAGATGACCTTGGTGTTGGGACGTATTGCGGCCTCCAGTGCCTGCAAGTCGTTTACGTTCACGATGCTGTATTCCACACCTTGGGTGGGCAGCGTGTGGGTGATGAGATTGAAGGAACCGCCGTAGAGGTTGTCGGCTGCCACGATGTGATCACCATTCTGAAGCACGTTCTGCAGTGCATAGGTGACGGCTGCAGCACCGCTTGCCACGGCCAGACCTGCCACTCCGCCCTCCAGCGCAGCTACTCGTCTCTCAAACACATCCTGGGTGCTGTTGGTCAGTCGGCCGTAGATGTTGCCGGCATCACGCAGTCCGAAGCGGTCGGCAGCGTGCTGGGAGTTGTGGAAAACATAGCTGGTAGTCTGATAGATAGGCACTGCGCGAGCGTCGCTTGCGGGGTCGGCGGTCTCCTGACCAACATGAAGTGCCAGAGTCTCAAGGTGCAGTTTCTGATTTGTTGCCATAGTCGTATCCTTTTTATTTGTTTGTATTATCCTGTTCTTTGTGTTTGCTACACTTGGCAGAAGGCTTTGCTTCTCCTTTGTTTTGCACTGCAAAGTTACGGCAATGCAGGTCTGTCTGGCAATAAAAAGCGCTTACTAAAGAATATAATTCTAAAACAACATGGTTCGTAAAGTGATTCATTCTACAATAAAGCCTGTATGAAAACCTCAGATAGAGGATTGTTCTCCAAGCAGAAAAAGCCCTTTTTCTTGTGCGGAAAGGCAAGATTCTGCTCCAGAAGGGAAATGCAGTCCATCGCTCAAAAGTATTTGCCTAATCCGACAGCATCGTGTTTGTCCTTATCTGAAGAACTGTCTTCGGGCTTCCAATCGTCCACCCCTCTGTCATCTGCATATATATAATGTACGCGCGAGAGGGAGAAAGACAGGAGTTGGGGCGCTTGCGGGCTGGAGGTAAGCCAGCAACGGCTGTTCCTACAAGGTTTGTTCTTGAGAAGAAGAGCGCCTGTCTGGCTCCTGAATATGTCTTCGGAAAGGCGCAGAGGGCTTTTACGTCAACATCAGAAATAGTTTTGTGAAAGGCAGAAGAACTGCTTTTGGCATTCAAGCAGACTAAAGAAGAAAGGGGAAAAACGTCTTGCTGTGGTTTTTATTTCCCTTTTTCGAGGATATGCAGCAATCCTTGCGCCGCATCGAAAAACGTGTGGCGTGTGGCGAGGGCGAACTGTCGGTGGAAGTGGAGGTTTACAGGTACTCTGAGGTAAACCACCTCTGGAACACGGGGTTGATGAGGTGGATGCTGTTGTCGGCCTCTTGTTCGACGATTTCTCTCTCTATGAGGGATGTCTTGATGCGTGTGATATTGGATTTGCTGCCCAGTGGGAACATTTCCTGATGTGCCTTGCTACCGAAGTCTGACGTGATGCCAGAGCAAAGCAGACGAATGAAGTTCATCTGATAACTGCTTAGTCCTCTGATTTGTTCCCGGAAGTAACTGCTGCATTGGGCCAGCATGGCTTTCCATCCATTGGCAAAACTCTCTTCGTTCACTTCCTTGTCAGTCTCCACCATGATGTTCCATGCCAACTGTTGAACGTATGAGGAATGGTTGCCCACGTATTCGCAAATCCTGGAGGCGTAGTCTGCCGAGATGCACTGGCTGTTCTTCTCGAAGCGGCTCTGTATGAACGGAACCCAGTCTTGGGTGCTTATTGCAGACAGTTCATTGGTCTCGCCAAACTGGTAGAAGGGCATGCGCTTGTTCTGGAACAGGTTGGTCATCAGATGTTTCTTGCTCCCATAGAGGCAGTATGAGACATGTGTCTGATGCTGCCACACGCCTCTCATCCTTTTCTGGATACTAAGTGAGTCGGGCATTTCACCTATCTGTTGGAACTCATCTATACAGATGACTATATGGATTCCTTTTTCTTTGGCTATCACTTCGGGCAGGTTGAGAATCTCTTCGGGAGTATAGTTTTCGGGGCTGATACCCAATGACATGGAGTATTCAGAGAGAGGTTCCGGACTGAACGATATCTTGGGCGTGAGGCGAACAAGGAACTTCTTCACGTTCTCCAGAGTCTGTTCCATCTTGTTGGAGGTCTCTTTCAGAATGGAAGCGGCAAAGCGGTTGTAGAAATCATATTCGGAGCGGCAGTCATAGATATCCATCATCACGATGCGAATATAGGGGTCGCTAATCTCAGCCTTTACCTTCTTGACCAGCGAAGTCTTGCCCATTCGTCTGGGAGAAATGAGAATCACATTCATTCCATGCTCAAAGTCTTTCTTAAGTCTTTGGGTCTCTCTCGTGCGGTCAGTGAAGTTTTCGCCCTCAACCGACATGCCATAGATAAAATGCTTTTCCATATCAGTCCCTCCTTTAATGTTTCTGCAAAGTTATATAAAAATGCTATGGTACACAAGTTTGTGGACCACAACTTTGTGTACCGTGGCTTATGGGGTGAATGTCAGAGAGGTAGGGAAGTTTGCAAAGGGTGCAGCCAGGGTGGAGTTCAGCGGGTGACGAACCGGATGAACCAGTCCTTGAGCTTGGTGTAGGGCTGGTAGCGGATGGGGATGTCGAGCCATGTGGGGGTGGTGAGGATGCCCTTGGGATGGCTGAAAGCAAGGAAGGAATGGTGACCCTGGTAGGTGCCCATGCCCGACTCACCGATGCCACCGAAGGGCAGATGATGGTTGGCCAGATGCACGAGGGTGTCATTGACGCAGCCGCCACCAAACTGCAGGCTGTTCATCACGCGGTGCTCCTCATGATGGCTGGAGGTGAAGAGGTAGAGGGCCAATGGGTGAGGGCGGCTGCTGATGAAGCTTATGGCCTCCTCCAGATTGGCTATCGTGAGTACGGGCAGTATGGGGCCGAAGATTTCCTCACCCATTACGGCATCCTGAGGTTGCACGTGGTCAAGCACGGTAGGCGCTATGCGAAGCGACTGGCTGTCTGCTTCTCCTCCAAACAAGACCTTCTGCGGGAGGATGAGTTGCTGCAAGCGATGTAAATGATGCCGGTTGATAATCTTTCCGTAGGCAGGATTGGTGAGCGGATTGGCGCCGTACATCGCCTCGGTCTGTTCTCTGAGATGCTTGACGAAAGCATTGTGCACGCACTCCTCAACGAGCACATAGTCGGGAGCCACGCATGTCTGGCCAGCATTCATCCATTTGCCGAAGGCGATACGTCGGGCAGCCAGGCGCAGGTTGGCGCTTCGCGTGACGATGACAGGCGACTTCCCGCCCAGTTCCAGCAGGATGGGAGTGAGATGGCGCGCGGCTTTTTCCATCACGTAGCGTGCCACTTGTGCGTTGCCGGTGTAGAAGATGAAATCGAAATGCTCGTTGAGCAGACTCTTTGCTACCTCTGCATCGCCGTTGATGACCGTCACCAGTTGTTCGTCGAGGCAGCTGGAGAGCAGCTTGCTGATGACTTGGGCGCAGGCGGTAGCCGATTCCGAGGGCTTCAGAACCGCACAGTTGCCGGCTGCCAAGGCACCTATCAGGGGCGACAGAGTGAGTAGGATGGGGTAGTTCCAGGGAGCTATGATGAGCGTCACACCATAGGGACTCTGCACAATGTGCGAACTGGCAGGGGCCAGACTCAGCGGTGTGCCCACGCGATGAGGCCGCATCCAGCCTTTCAGATGCCTGATGGCATGGTCGATGTCGGAGTACAGCGAGGCTATCTCGGTCATATACGCCTCGGTGGACGACTTGCCAAGGTCGCTGTGGAGGGCTTCTGTAATCTCCTCTTCATGCCTCTTGATGCCCTCTTTCAACTTCAAGAGCGCGGTGCAACTGGCTTCTCGGCTGAGTGTGGCACCCGACTGGAAATAGGCACGCAGTGCCTTGACGGTTTCTCTGATATTCATCCTGAGGTGTGGTTTGGCTGTTTGTTGTTGGCCGTTTGGCCGGCCTGTCTGTAAAGGGAAAAGGGGCATGGAAGGCCCGAGAGAGGTATCCATGCCCCTTTTCTATGGGGTGAAACAGGGCGCAAGGCAGATTATGCCACGCGGTTCAGCTTCTTGATGATGCTGAAGATGAAGAGTGCAGCCACCAGGCAGATGCACATCAGAGTGCCCCACACGATGTAGAGGTCCTTGCCCCACAGGATAGTGGGAATGCTCACGAGGAAGTTGCCCACGGCAGTAGCCACAAACCATCCGCCCATCATCATGCCCTTGTACTTGGGAGGAGCCACCTTGGTGACAAATGAGATGCCGATGGGTGAGAGCAGCAGCTCGGCAAAGGTGAGGATGAGATAAGTGCTCACCAGGATGTTCGGGCTTACGTTGGCCAGATGCTCAGGTGTCTCGGCGTTGGGTGCAGGCAGTCCGATTGAGGTGACAGTCATCAAGAGATAGGCAACGGCAGCCACCAGCATGCCAAGTCCAATCTTGACAGGTGCCTTGGGCTCCTTGCCCTTCTTGGCCAGCCAGCCGAACAGAGCGATGCTCACAGGGGTGAGAGCCACCACGAAGCAGGGGTTGAACTGCTGGAAGATGGGGGCAGAAACGCCCACCTCACCCGTGAGGGTATATTTGTAATACAGAATGCCTGCGGCTGCCAGGATGGCTGCTCCCCAGATGGCTTTCTGCTGAGCGGCCTTGCTCTGGCAGATGCCAAACAGGCCATATATGATTACGATGCAGAGCAGAAGGTTGGTCACGTCGAACTCCATAGCGGTAATGCCAGTGGCTGTGGTGGCCACGTAGTCACGTGCAAAGTAGGTCAGAGTGGCACCATTCTGGTGGAAGGCCATCCAGAAGAAGATTACCACAGCATACACAAGCACCAGGCACACGATGCGCTCGACGGTCTCGCTCTTGCTCAGTTCCTTCTCATTGGCAGTGTCAGCCTTGGCCTTGTCCTTCTTCTCCACGTTGAGCACCTGCTGGAAGGTGGATTTGAAGCCGTAATAGATGCAGATGGAGATTATCAGTGACACGCATGCCACGGCAAAGGCAAAGTGATAAGAGTCTGCTTCGCTGATGCCCAGTGACTTCTGCGCCCACTCCATGATCTTGATGGCAGCGGTAGGAGCAAAGAGAGCACCCACGTTGATGAGCATGTAGAAGAGTGAGAAACCTGCATCGCGCTTGCCTGCATACTTCGGGTCATTGTACAGGTCGCCCACCATCACTTGCAGGTTACCCTTGAACAGACCTGTGCCCAGGCTCACCAGCAGAAGCGCTGCACCCATTGCCACAATGGCAGTCGTGCTTGCCCCCATAGGGATGGAGAGCAATGCGTAGCCGGCAAACATGATGAAGATGCCAGTCGTCACCATGCGGCTGTAGCCCCACAGGTCGGCGGCGATACCGCCAAAGAGCGGCAGGAAATACACCAACATGAGGAAACTGGAATATACAAGTCCTGCGGTAGCACCGTTCCAGCCGAAGTTGGCCTGCAGGAAGAGAATGAATACTGCCAGCATGGTGTAGTAGCCGAAACGCTCTCCCGTGTTGGCAAAAGCAAGGGCCCACAGCCCTCGTGGTTGTCCTTCGAACATAATTTTGTTGTGTTAAATTGATTAATCAAAGGCAAATATACTATAAAATAGTGGGATGGCAAAGGCTGTGGACGAAATAAGTGTCACTTGCGGATAAAAATGAAAAAGGGCGGGATGCAACCTGTCTTGTGTGACAGAGGTCGCATCCCGCCCTCGGGAAACCCTATCTGTGGGAAAAATGTCTTTGGCTGATTACATCATGCCGCCCATTCCGGGAGCGCCGGCACCCATAGCGGGAGCAGGATTCTCCTCCTTGGCGTCGCAGATGACACACTCTGTGGTGAGGAACATGCCTGCGATGCTGGCAGCGTTCTCCAGAGCTACACGGGTCACCTTGGCAGGGTCGATGATTCCGCTCTCCTTCATGTTCTCGTACTTGTCCTCGCGTGCGTTGTAGCCGTAGTCGCCCTTGCCCAGGCGTACATTGTTCACTACCACGCTGCCCTCTTCGCCTGCGTTGGCCACAATCTGGCGCAAGGGCTCCTCGATGGCACGGCGTACAATCTGTATGCCGGTAGTCTCATCGGCGTTGGCACCCTTGAGGTCGGTGAGCACACTCTGTGCTCTGATGTAGGCCACACCGCCTCCGGGGATGATACCTTCCTCGATGGCAGCACGTGTAGCGCACAGTGCATCGTCCACGCGGTCCTTCTTCTCCTTCATCTCCACCTCGCTGGGAGCACCCACATAGAGCACTGCCACACCGCCGGAGAGCTTTGCCAGACGCTCCTGCAGCTTCTCCTTGTCGTAGTCGCTGGTGCTTGAGGCTATCTCGTTCTTAATCTGGTTGACGCGGTCCTTGATGTTCTGGCTGTCGCCGTGACCGTTTACGATGGTGGTGTTGTCCTTGCTGATGACCACCTTGTCGCAGGTGCCCAGCATCTCGATGGTAGCCTGCTCCAGCTTCAGACCAGTGTCTTCGCTGATAACCAGACCGCCTGTCAGGATGGCGATATCCTGCAGCATGGCCTTTCTGCGGTCGCCAAAGCCAGGAGCCTTCACGGCGCAAATCTTCAGTTGGCCGCGCAGACGGTTCACCACAAGTGTGGTCAGAGCCTCGCTATCCACGTCCTCGGCAATCACCAGCAGGGGTCGGCCGCTCTGTACAGCAGGCTCCAGGATGGGCAGGAAGTCCTTCAGGTTGCTTATCTTCTTGTCATAGATGAGGATGTAGGGGTTCTCCATCACGCACTCCATCTTCTCGGTGTCGGTCACGAAGTAAGATGACAGATAGCCGCGGTCAAACTGCATACCCTCTACCACTCCGATGGTGGTGTCGCGTCCCTTGGCCTCCTCGATGGTGATCACACCGTCCTTGCTCACCTTCTGCATGGCGTCGGCCAGCAGTTTGCCTATTTCGGGGTCGTTGTTGGCACTCACGGTAGCCACCTGCTCTATCTTCTGATAGTCGCTGCCTACCTGCTCGGCCTGCTCCTTGATGTTCTCCACCACGGCAGCCACAGCCTTGTCGATACCGCGCTTCAAGTCCATGGGGTTGGCTCCAGCCACCACGTTCTTCAGTCCTTCGCGTACGATAGCCTGAGCCAGGATGGTGGCTGTGGTTGTACCATCGCCTGCATCGTCGCCAGTCTTAGTGGCCACGCTCTTCACCAGCTGTGCTCCTGCGTTCTGGAAAGAGTCCTTCAACTCCACTTCCTTGGCTACGCTCACACCGTCCTTGGTGATGTGTGGTGCGCCGAACTTCTTTTCGATGACCACGTTTCTGCCCTTGGGGCCCAGTGTCACCTTTACGGCATTGGCCAGCTTGTCCATGCCTTCCTTCATCAATTCGCGTGCGTCAGCGTCGAATTTAATATCTTTTGCCATAGTTTGTTTCCTCCTTGAATGTCCTTATAATATATATAATGTGTGAGCGGCTGCTTAGCCCAGGATGGCCACCACGTCGATCTGTCTCATGATCAGGTATTTCTGGCCTTCCAGCTCCAGCTCTGTGCCGGCATACTTGCCATAGAGCACCTGGTCGCCAACCTTGAGCACCATCTCTTCGTCCTTGGTGCCGTGACCTACGGCCACTACTGTACCCTTCAGGGGTTTCTCCTTGGCTGTATCGGGAATGATGATACCACCTACTGTCTTGGTCTCTGCAGGTGCCGGCTCAATGAGCACGCGGTCTGCCAATGGTTTGATGTTCATAGTTCTTGTATGTTTTTGATTTATATTTTTATTCTCCACCGTTTATCATACGAATAGTGTGCCAAACGTGTCCGAGCGGACAAAATGGCAGACTGCCTACTGACATAATCTGCCGCATTGTCTGTTTCTGTCGGTGCTTTTCTGCCCTGCGATGGCATGTGGTAAGGAAATAAGTCCGTATCTTTGTCGTTGTAGATACCCGCGCCTGACGGTTTGCCCGATGGCGCCCGACCGATATGCATACAGATTACAGAAAGATATTTACCTATGTGGCCGTGTTTGCTGTCACAGCCCTGCTGGCGTGGGTTCTCCCTCACCGGCACATGCTCATGTGGCGCCTGTGGGCTGTGGTGCTTTCCTATGCGTCACTCTTCACGCTGCTGGTGTGGCTCTGCTGTCGCCTGGTGCGCTCTGGGCGTCGCCCCGAGGAGATAGCCCTCACCGCCTTTTTCCTCCTCTTCTTCCTGCCCAGGGGCGCTGGCTTGCTCACGCTGGACGCTGAGTCGGTGCTCTATCTGGCTTCGCAGTGCATGGTACCCTTCTTTATTGGGCAATATGTGCGCATTCGCCGGCGCGACTATGGCCACATCTATGTGCTCATGCTCCTCATGGGCATCTTCTGCAGTTACACTCACGATGGTATAGCCATCCCGCTCTGCGGCGGCTTCTTGTGGATGTCCTGGCTCACCCGAAGCCATTTCTTCCAGCGTGCCTGCTGGCCTATGGTCATCGGTTTCTGCATTGGCACCGGGCTGTGTGTGGGGCAGGCTCTCACGTCGGGACGTTTTGTGCCGCCCACCGGACTCAGCCAAACCATCAACCAAACTACCTTGGCTCTGCAGACGTTGTGGGATACCAAGGTGTTTCTGCTTGCGCTTGGGCTCACCACCTGGCTGGCTGTCAACCGCTGGGGACGACGCTTGCTGCTGCGTGTGCTGCGCCGTCACATGCTGCTCTCGCTCTGCACGCTCTTCTCGCTCTGCACGCTGCCTTTCGCACCGCTCGGGCTTGACAAGGCCGCCGAGGGCGTGTGCTTCTTCTGCTTGATATGGACGCTGCTGATACTCAGGCAGCTCGCTGATAAGTTCTACTATAAATCAACAAGCAAACCATGAACGAATATCTTGTACTTTCACGCACCAACGGCACCACACGCACGGGCAGTCCTTATGCCTTGCTCAAGGTTGCCAACACCAATGAAACGCTCAACCTTGCCGTGTGGGACTTGGCTCCCACAGCCCAGCCAGAGGTGGGCCAGCTCGTTACCATCTATATGATTACAGAAAAGGGAGGCAAGAAGTCGTGCGGTGCACAGGACCTTGCGGCCGGTGGATTCCCCGATGCCGGCCATCCGCTCTATCATCTCCTGCCGCGTCCGGTGGCTCGCGAGGAGTGGGACAAGACGATAGCCCAACTGCTCTCCTACTGCACCGACGACACTCTGGCCGACATCATCAGCCAGTTTGCCGACAAACTTTATGCCCCCTACAGCCGCTTCCCGGCGGCTACAAGCATGCATCACGCTTTCCCCGGCGGGCTGCTCAACCACACCCATCAGATGCTGCACATGCTCTCGGGCCTCTATCCCTGCCTGCCTTACCCGCTGAAGGTGGAGCGCTGCATACTGGCCATCCTCTTCCATGACTATGGCAAGGTGTATGAGTACAATGTGCAGGGTGAAACGCAGCCCGACATGTATCTCATGGGCCACATCTACATCAGTGCGCACAAACTGCACAATGTGCTCGACCAGCGCGGGGTGGATGCCGACGAGGTGAAGCGCATCGTACACTGTGTGCTGGCCCATCACGGAACGCGCGAGTTTGGCAGTCCCGTGGTACCCTGCCTGCCCGAGGCTGCATTGGTGAACTATCTCGACAACATAAGTGCCAAGACCGATGCCATGGAGGGTGCCGGCGATATGGAGATGGTGCCTGCACTGGGTACGCATATCGTCAAGGAGAACCGGAAATAGGATTTCGGGACAGAAAGCAGAAGCCCTCTGCCGTCCAGTGTGAGCGCTGGCTGGCAGAGGGCTTTCTGGTTGGGGCTGTTTGCGCAGTGCGGTGCACCCTCCGATGCAGTGCGCTGCATGAGGCTGTGCAGTGCGCTGCGTTGACGGTTGCAGCGCGCTGTGGTTTTTCGGGGAAAACAGTGGGGTGGGCGAGATGCACCCCTGGGTGTGTGCACAAAGGCTATTCGACAGGCTGCCCGGCCTGCTTCTTCTCTTCGGCAGAAGCCTCCTTGTTGTTGGCCGCTTCCTGCTTGTCCTTGTCCTTTGCGGCATCTCCCTCTTCCTGCTTGGGTTCTTTGACGGGCAGGTCAAAGAGGCCGTAGGTGGTGCGCAGCACCTTGAACTCCGTGCGGCGGTTCAGTGCGTTGCACTTCTCCTGCTGTGCAGTGTCGGGCAGAGCCTTGATGAACGCCTCGGTGAGCGTATCGCCCTCATGCAGGAAATCGTTCTGCTCTGCTATCTTTCGCGTCACCACCTTGGGCCGGCTCTCGCCATATCCCACGGGTGTAAGGCGGTCGTCGGCTATTCCATGCTGCAAGAGGTAGTTGACCACGCTCTCTGCACGCCGCTGGCTCAGCCGCTGGTTGTATTCGTCCTTGCCTCTGTAGTCGCAGTGTGCAGCCAGTTCTATGGTCACGTTGGGGTTCTCGTTGAGCAGATCCACCAGGCTGTCCAGCGCCATCGTGCTGTTTGCGGTCAGTTCGGCACTGTCGAAGGCATAGAACACATTGCGTATGAGCACCGGCACGTTGATGTTTGCCAGGGGGAACTGCAGCACATATTCCCGGCTCACGCTGCTGGTATCCACGGTGAGTTCCTCCTTGTGGTTGAGGTAGCCCTTGCAGGTGCCCAGCATCACGTATTGCACATGGGGCTTCACCTCTTGGGTGAAGGAACCGTCGCCTCGCACGCTCAGTTTCAGGTTGGTGCCGTCGTCCCCCACCATATACACCAGCCCTTCGGGCAGTTCGTATCCGTCCTTCTCGTACACCCAACCCTTCACCGTCTGCAATACCTCGGGGCATTCAAAGGACATGATGTGGTCCCATCCGCGTGCGTCACCGCGGCTGGTGCTGAAGAATCCCCTGTTGTGCAGTCCCTCAAATGTCATTCCGAAGTCATCTCCGTTGCTGTTCATGGGGTATTTCAGGTTCTCCACCTTCCATTGTCCAGTGCTGTCACACACTGCCTTGAAGATGTCCAGTCCGCCCATGCCAGGCAGTCCGTCGCTTGAGAAATAGAGTTCTCCGTTGGGGCGGAAGGTGGGAAACATCTCATTGCCTGCTGTGTTGATGGGCTCGCCAAGGTTCTCGGCGCCTCCCATACCGTGCTCGGTGAGCGCCACACGCCAGATGTCCAGTCCGCCCATGCCGCCTGGCATGTCGCTCACGAAGTAGAGCCACTTGCCGTCGGGGCTGACAGCGGGATGGGCATAGCTCGATAGGGTATCCTTGCTTATCTGCAGCCGTTGGGGTGTGCTCCACGATGCATCGGAGCGTGTGCTGGTGTAGATTTCGGCATATCGCGGGTATTCGGCATCGAAGGTGCAGCGTGTGAGGTACATCGTGCGTCCGTCGGGCGAGAAGCAGCATGCACCTTCCTCATATTCGCTGTTCAGTCCGCCTTCCACGCTGGTGGGCTGCTCCCACTTGCCCTTCTCGTCTTTCTTGCTCACCCATATGTCTGCACTCTTGATGCCGGTGATGCCGCTTATCTCTCCCGACTCTATCTGTGGGCGGGTGGTAGTGATATAAAGCTGGTCCCATTCGTCGCCGAAGAGTGCGGGCGAATAGTCTGAGCGGCGGCCGTTGAGCACTGGCTCCTTCTTTATAGTATATAGGGTGGGCTTCTTCTTCCACATGGGCGCTTGCAGACAGCCCAGCCTGCCGTTGGTGGCAAGCTGGTCGCCCGGCACCAGCTCCAGGTAGGCTTCGTAGTTCTTCAGCGCATTCTTGTAGTCGCCTTGCCTCTGTTGTGCCTGTGCCAGATAGAGCAGGGCCAGCGAGTCGGGGTAGTGATATCGCAATGCATTCTGGTAGGCACCCGCTGCCTTGGCGTTGTAGTTGATGTGGCGGTAGCATTCCGCCAGTTTCCATGCCCGCTCGGCCCGCTTGGGCTTGTCCTTGATGGCGGTGCGCGAGTAGGCTTTCTTGTATTCGGCAGATGCGTCGAAGTATTCGCCGATGGCATAGAACTGGTCGCCCTTCTTCACGTTCGTTTCCGCTCCACACGCACTGAGCATTATGGTCAGGCATGCAAGTGTGGCCAGCAGGGCAAGTCCCTGCCGCAGGCGAAGCGTGAAGGAGAGAATATTCCGGTTCATATACTTTAATAACGCTTATTTCTTCTTTTTATTGCCCTTCTTGGTGACAGGTTCATCCACCGTCACTGTCACTCGTCGCGGAGTGGGGTCGGTCATCACGGTCTGCACCAGGTCGGTCACCATCTGCTTCAGTTCGCCCAGGAAGGCAGCAGCCTCATATTCGTGCCGCTCTATCTGTCGCAGCTTCTTCTCCCAGCGTCCGGTCAGTTCGGCACTCTTGAGCAAGTCCTCATGGATGAGGTCGATGAGCTCTTCGCCCGTGGGTGTAGCCCACAGGTTCTTCTTCTCCTTTCTTATATAATGCCGCCTGAAGAGCGTCTCTATGATGGCTGCCCGCGTGCTGGGACGGCCTATGCCGTTCTCTTTCAGTGCATCACGCAGTTCCTCGTCATCCACCATCTTGCCTGCTGTCTCCATGGCTCTCAGCAGAGTCGCTTCGGTGTAGGGTTTGGGTGGAGTGGTCTTCTTCTCGGCCAGGTCGGGCGTGTGCGGACCGCTTTCGCCCTTTCTGAAGTCGGGCAGTTGGCGGTCTTTGTCCTGGGTGTTGTCGCTGTCGGACTGTCCCATCACCACTTTCCAGCCTGGGTCAGTGGTCACCTTGCCTGTTGCCTTGAACTTCACATCGGCCACCTGGCCCATTACGGTGGTGGCGTTGAACAGGCAGTCGGGGTGGAAGGCCGCTATGAACCGCCGTGCGATGAGGTCATACACCTTCTCCTCCATCTCGCTCATGCCGCTGGCAGGCACACCTGTGGGGATGATGGCATGGTGGTCGGTGACCTTACTGTTGTCGAATACTTTCTTGCTCTTCTTCAGTGGCTTGCCCTTGATACGCTCCATCAGGGGGAAGTATTGCCTCAAGCCATTGAGTATCTGCGGGCATTTGGGATATACGTCATCGGGCAGGAAGGTGGTATCCACACGCGGATAAGTGGTGAGTTTCTTCTCATAGAGCGACTGTATAAGCTGCAGCGTGAGGTCGGCACTGAAGCCGTACTTGTGGTTGCACTCCATCTGCAGGCTCGTGAGATCAAACAGGCGCGGGGGAGCCTCTGTGCCTTTCTTCTTCTGTATGTCGGTTACGGTGAATGGCAGTTCGCCCATCGATGCCAGAGCCGCCTCGCCTTCCTCGCGTGTGCGGAACCCTCGTTCGCCCTCCTCCATCACTGCGGTGAAGGTGGTATCGCGATAGACGGTGGTGAGCACCCAGTAGGGGACGGGTACGAAGTGCTCTATCTCGCGCTGGCGGTTGACTATGAGTGCCAGTGTAGGTGTCTGCACCCGGCCCACGCTCAGCACCTGGCGGCCAGAGCCATAGCGGCCCGTGTAGAGTCGGGTGGCGTTCATTCCCAGCAGCCAGTCGCTTATGGCACGCATGAGACCGGCTTCATAGAGTCCCTGATATTCGCTCTGGTCCTTGAGCGACTGGAATCCCTGGCGTATGGCATCTTCGGTCAGACTGTTGATCCACAGCCTCTTCACCGGGCACGAAGCCTTTGCCTTGAGCATCACCCACCGCTGGATGAGCTCACCCTCCTGGCCGGCATCACCGCAGTTGACTATCTCGGTGGCCTGGCTCATGAGTGTCTCTATGGTGCGGAACTGCCTTTCCACCCCCTGGTCAGCCTTCAGTTTGATGCCGAAGCGGGGCGGTATCATGGGCAGTCGTCCCAGGCTCCATGGTTTCCACAGGGGCGTATAGTCGGCAGGTTCCTTGAGTTCACACAGGTGGCCAAAGGTCCATGTCACCTGGTACCCATTGCCTTCCATGTACCCGTCCATCTGCCTGTCGGCTCCCAGGATGTGGGCTATATCGCGTGCGACGGAGGGTTTCTCCGCAATACATACTATCACTGTAAATCCTTCTTAGTTGTGTGTCAAGCTACAAAGGTAGGCATAAAAATCCGTACCTGCGGGGTTGGCTTGTTCAAAAAAACGATTCGTAGAGAGCCTCATAGCGCATGGCCACCTTCTTGTAGTGGTGGTGGCGCATGATGTACTCCACGCTCTGCTTCTTGAGCAGGGGAATCTGCTCGGGGTGCAGAACCAGTTGCTCGAGCGCCTGGAACACAGACTCATACGTTGGCCATACGTTTATGATGGGGCGTAGCTCGCTCTCTTCCTCCAGCTCATAAAGTTCTGGTTCGCCTCCTCCTACACATATCAGCCCCTTCGACATGCCTATCAGTCCATTCATGCCAGGCGTATAGCTGTATAGTTGGTCCAGCAGGATGTCGCATCCCTCCATGGCTCGCACGTATTCGCTGTAGGGCAGGTTCTCGGTGACAGTCAGGCTTGCGCGGGTGGGGTAGCGGTTCACCACATCCTGTGCCGCCTGTAGCATGATGTCGGTACCCTTGTACTGCGAGCGTCGGCGCTGTATGCCTATGAAGATGCGCACCTTCTGGGGGATGCCGAAGGTGGTGCTCTCCGGCTTGTCGGGCACGATGGGCAGCGGCATGTAGTGCGTCTTCGCAACAAAGTACTGCCGGTAGCACTCATAATACTCATACGATATGGGCGTGATGGCATTGCATGTGCGGGCTATATGTTCGTTGAGGCTGTGGGCTTCCGCCTCGCTCCATTGTTCGTATTGCTCCCTTGCGTAGGGGAAGGTGAGCCGTCGGTCCTGGTCGCCTATATTGAAGTCTCCGTAGCGGAACAGGCGTAGGTCGCTACTGCCATGCACCCAGTAGTAGTCGTCTCCCAGGGCAGACAGCACCACGCACTTGTTATGCCGGCGCAGGTAATCGTATATCTTGCGCAGACGCTCCTTCTTGAGTGCAAGGAAGTTGGGGCCTACCAACTGCACCACATCATACCCCCTGAGTCTGGGCAGCAAGGTCAGCACCTGGGCCAGATAGCGCACGGCACCCCAGCGACCAGGCTTGCGCTCCAGGGTGATGTCCTGCGGCATCTGCCGCCAGCGCAATGGTTCGCTGATGACAAGCGTTTCGTGACCCAACCGCTTGAGGCCGAGTGCGAGATTGTAGTGCGCCATCGAGGCGTCGCCAAGGAAGAGTATCTTCATCTTTTATGCTTCTTGCTCGTGATTACAGGCCGTTTGTTTGCCCCGACGGGCATACATCCAAGGGCAGCACAGCGTGCTTTCCCACCGTCTGCACCGCCCTCCTCAGCCTGATAGTGTAGGGCAAAGGTAATGAGAAATCCCCTTCTTCTCGCCTTTTCGGCAGGGAATATTGGTGGGACAAGGCTTTTTTCCGTAACTTTGCGTGGAGGCTCATGGCCCCCTACAGAGCATGGAACTGTCCGTCATCATACCTATATATAATGTGCGCAACACCCTGAGGCGGTGTCTGCAGAGCATTCTGTGCCAGCAGGTGAGCGGCATGGAGGTTCTGCTCATCGACGATGGAAGTACTGACGGAAGCGGCTCGCTGGCCGATGAAATGGCGATGGGATGCCCCATGATGAGCGTCTTCCATAAGGCCAACGGCGGGCTGTCGGATGCACGCAATGCTGGTTTGCGGCTGGCCAAAGGCCGCTATGTGACCTTCGTGGATTCCGATGACGAGGTGGCGCCAGGCACTTTCGCCGCTTTGATGAGCCTGCTTCACAGGAATGAGGATACCGACATACTGGAATACTCAGTGCGTGTGCATGCCGGTCACAGCTCGGAGCACGAACTGGTGCTGCCCGACAAACGCTGGCCTTCGGCACGTGTCTATTGGGAAGAAAGCGAGGCATGGGAGCACACCTATGCCTGGAACAAGGTATATCGGAGCACGCTCTTCGCACGGGTGCAGTTTCCTGTGGGTAGGGTGTTTGAGGATATGTGGACCATCCCCCAGCTGCTTTCTCAGGATGTGAGAGTGCAGACCACCAGCCTGGGACTCTATATCTACTATTGGAACCAGGATGGCATCACGGTCAATGCCGATGGGGTGGCTACGGCACAACTGCTTGAAGCGCAGATGCGTGCAGCTCGCCTGATGCACATGAGCATGCTTTCGCGCAGGGGATGGAAACTGTATCGCAGCATGCTCTGCAGGCAGTTGGATGTGTATCGCCTCACGGGCAGGATTCTGCTCCGATGGCCTTTTGTCAAACTCATTTGCCGCCTTCATAAGTCATGCCGATAGTCTCATTCATCATCACCTACTACTGCGAACCGCTCCCTCTGCTGGCCGAATGCCTGCGGAGTGTGCTGCAGGTGCGCTCGCTCATGATGCAGCGCGGAATGGCGAAGCAGGATTTCGAGATTGTGGTGGTGGACGACGGGAGCCAACTGTCACCGCTCGGGATGCTGAAGCAGATGGATGAGGATATCTGCTATATACGGCAGACCAATGCCGGACTGTCGGCTGCCCGCAATGCCGGACTGGCAGCCGCGCACGGAGAGTATGTGCAGTTTGTGGATGCCGACGATGCTCTGCTGCCCCACGCCTACTGCTCGCTCTGTCCGCAGAGCAGGGAGGAAGCCGACATCATTCTGTTTCGCTTTACCAGCGAAGATAGTCGAAGGCAAGCGGATGGGGCGGATGCCTTTACAGGCAAGAATACCCCGACAGCCCACCCGGCAGGATGCCGCAGGGCGATGAGCGGCACACAATACATGATTCAACACAATGTGCGGGCTTCGGCATGCTGCTACCTCTTCAGACGCAGCCTGTTGGGCGAACTGCGGTTTGCCGATGGCATGCTTCACGAGGACGAACTCTTCACCCCGCTCTTGCTGCTGCGCATGCACAGTGTGAGAGACTACACCTGGCCTGCCTACTACTATCGGCAGCGTCCCCACACCATCACCCACACCGACACAGCCTGCCACATAGCCCGCAGGCTCAACGATACAGAGACCATTCTGCACCGCTTGCGCGATGTGGCAAACCACCTGCGGGGGGACGACAGACGTGCACTCATGCGCCGAGTGGAGCAGTTGACCACCGACTATATATATATAATGTGGAAAGTGGAAGCCGACAGACAGGAGCGCGTGAGGCGCATGAGGCAGTTGACCGCAGACGGTCTCCTGCCCTTGCCCTTGCACCCCTACACCCTTCGCCACTGGGCATTCTGCCTCGCCCTTCGCCTCCCGCATGGGCCGCTTGATGTGCTGGCCCGGGCGATTCTGGGCAGAGGGTCTGGCGGGTCTGGCCGTTGACGTGGAAAAGTATGCCGGCTTGACAGGCGGTTTATGCTAACTTAAATCGCCAGGCAACAGGCATGCTTGGCCGGATATCTTAGGTGGCCTCCCATGGGAGGCTTTTTGGAACAATGGAAGAAACAGAGAATACATTCGAGGCCGATGGGTTGAATCCGATGGTGAAGGGGCGCTTTGCTCCCTCGCCCACTGGCCGCATGCACCTGGGCAATGTGTTTGCCGCGCTCATGTCGTGGCTTTCGGCCAAGAGCCAAGACGGGCAGTGGCTGCTGCGCATCGAGGATCTTGACCCCCAGCGCTCGCATGCCGAGTATGCCGAAACGCTCATGGACGACCTGCTGTGGCTGGGTCTGGAGTGGGACGAAGGGCCGAGGATAGGGGGCGGCAACGGCCCTTACTGGCAGAGCCAGCGGAGTGACCTGTACGAGCAGGCGCTGAGGCAGTTGCAGCAGAAGGGGCTCATATACCCCTGCACCTGCACCCGGGCCGACATCATGGCCACTCAGGCTCCGCATGAGAGCGACGGCAGAGTGGTGTATAAGGGCACTTGCCGTCCCCAGAGAGCGGTGCGGTGGAATGTGCTCATGAGCGGGAATGAGGGCGCGAAAGGCACTTCTCCTGCAAAAGAGGTGTTGTGCACTGAGGCTCCTGATGCATTCACGGCCCCATCGGCTCCTGCTGCCCTGCGCCTAATGGTGCCTCCGCAGCCGCTGGCCGATGTGGTTTGCCACGACGGGCATTATGGTGAGGTGAGCGAGAATCTGGCCTCGCACTGTGGCGACTTCATCGTGCGTAGGCGTGATGGCGCTTGGGCCTACCAGCTGGCAGTGGTGGTAGATGATGCGCTGATGGGAGTGAACGAGGTGGTGAGGGGACGTGACCTTCTGCTGTCGGCTCCCCAACAGATGTACGTAGCGCGGCTGCTGGGATACAGCCAGCCTGCCTTTGCCCATATCCCACTGCTTGTCAATGCGCAGGGACAAAGGCTGTCGAAGCGTGACAAGTCGCTCGACATGGGCGAGTTGCGCAGCCGTTACACGGCGGGCGAACTGCTGGGCAAGCTGGCTCATGTGGCCGGACTGGCACCCGATGAAGGTTCTGTGACGGCACGCGAACTCATCCCGCAGTTCTCATGGGCAAGTGTTCCGCGCGAGGATATCTTGTGCGAGATGTAGAGCAAGGGGATGTGAGCGGCTGAGGAATCGGCCGCTTTGCTTTTCTTGCTGCTGTAGGTAGATGGGGGATGAGGCTTCCCTGAGGGTGCCTGCCTCGTTCCGCCTGTTTCCGCAGAATATCCGCTTGCTCCTTTTATTTCCTTAAAACCAGTCGATTCTGCCTTCTCTGCCTTCGGCAAAGCGCTCTGTGAGTTGCTTGATATACTGGGCGCATCGTTCCACTTGCTCCCTGTCTCCGTCGTAGCCGTTCACTAAGGCAAGCAGGTGAGTGGTGCTGAGTGACAGCTTTGTACGCTCGTGGTCGGTGGTGGGAGTGCCTATGCCGCCCACCGCATCACGATAGACCGGCAGTCCGCATATGTTCACCTGTCCGCGTCCAATGCCCTCGTAGGGTTCTCCTTCGCGTCCGACACCCAGCGTGAGCACCTCTCCCTCTATCTTGTCAGCGTCAAATCCGCCTATGCTATAGCCGTAGGCGATGCTGGCCAGGTTGATGAGATCCACGGCGGTATCTATCTGGTAGAGGCTCTTGCCCTGCAGCGTGCGTCGCACCAGTGCCTCACCGCTGGGACGATAGCGGCTTGGGTCTTTGCCCAAAGCCTTGTAGATGCGTCGGGTAGCCTGTATGGCGGGCATCTCCTTGATGCTATCGGTGGTGTAGCGCAGGCGGTAGTCATCCAGTTCGCGGTTGATTTCTTCCCACAGCGCAGTGCTGTATGGGGTGTTGGTCAGCGTGATGCTGACAGCCGCGCCTACAAATGCTGGGCAAACGGCTCTAATCTCCTCTGATACGTTTATCTTCATCTTCTTGTCGCTTTATATCGCCGAATCAACCTTCGGGAAGTCTTCATTCTGGAATATCATGCGGTAATGTTCGGCCTTCCGCTCTATCTTCATGGGGTAGGCACGTGAGGTGGAGGGCATGCGCCACCAGCGTATCTTCCTTGGGCCGATGTGGCAGATGGTGCAGGTTCCCACGGCTGGAATGGCATCGGCATCTGTCTGTGCGAGCAGTTCCTCGCTGGCCTTGCCGCCTGTAGTCACCACTTGGGTGCAGGAAGGAATGCGGCTGAGCAGGCTGCCCACGTCGGTGGGTTCCTGTATCTCGAGGAACTGGTCGCTGGCATTGTCCTTGGTGCGGCACACCTTCTGTGCTGTGTCGAAGAAGGCCAGACCGTGCTCTGTGGCAAAGCGTATGACTTTCTCCTGGTCAAACCGCTTCTCTCCCTCGGCCTCCAAAGCCTGCTTCCCGCCTAGGAAGATGAGTCCCATGATGCGCCGGAAGTCGTTGAGCCAGTTGGGGTAAAAGAAGTCCATACTCCATCGCTTGCGCGGTGGAGGGAAGCTGCCAAGGAACAGCACGCGTGCTCCATCGGGCAGGAAAGGTTTCAAAGGATGCTCTTCGATAGTCATCTCAGTGTGCAAAGTTACAAAGAATTTGCCGTACGGACATCAGTAATACTGCGCCTCAATCCATTCTCTGCATTTCTTGGCGCTTTCCACATACGCCTCGTAAAGGATGGCATGGCAGGTCTTGTCGCAGTTTCCTATTTCCTCCCCGTTCTTCATATGTTCCATGAGTTCCCATTCCTGCGGCGTTACAAAATTATACATGCGCAGTCGCCTCTCCTTGGATAGTCAAGTGCGGCCTTCTTGTCATACGTCTCATGCGCAGGATTCATTTAGCCTCTTGGGCGGGTGCATTGCATATGTTTACCGTCCAACCCTAGGCTGGACGGTCGGAGAATATATACTTCATTGGCAAAGTAAGCTTGCTTCTTCTACCGTCCAGCCTTGGGTTGGACGGTGGAGGATAACTTCTTTCCTGATTTGGGAATGTACTGAAAGTGCCGAGGAAGCCTTCATCTCCTTGTTCGCCAATTGGCTTCCCTTGTACACTTGCCTTGATATTATCATCGATGAAAGGATATGGAGAGCCATCCTTGAACTGGTTGCTGTCGTCACAAGAGTCGTCAACATCATGAACGGAGAAGTGCTTGAAGCTGTGGTAGAAGAACTTGATGGGCTGGCTCATATGTGCCTATTATGTAGATGCAAAACGGTGAGTCGGGGACTACAGAAACATGAATTAAGCTACACAGTACAAGGAAGTTTGCACACAAACCATATTGATGGCAAGACATCAGGCAATAGCCCAACTCTTAGATGAGGATTCTGGAGGTGCGTAATGACACAGTCAGGCAAGAAAAAGCGTTGATGAAAGAGGCTGCGACATGGCTGGAGAGAAAAAAGGAGACGGACTCCCAATCTGGTTGGGTGCCCGTCTCCATGTGTTTAACCTTGCTTTGTGGCAGGGATTACTCCTTGCCCATGAGCAGTTCCATCATCTTGATGGCCGAGTACGGCACGGGAGTGCCGGGGCCGAAGATGGCTGCTACGCCCTTCTGATACAGGTAGTCGTAGTCCTGAGTGGGAATCACACCGCCGGCGATGACCATGATGTCCTCGCGGCCAAGCTTCTTCAGCTCCTTGATGAGCTGAGGAATCAGGGTCTTGTGACCGGCTGCCAGTGAGCTGGCACCCACGATGTTCACGTCGTTCTCCACGGCTTCACGGGCTGCCTCGGCGGGTGTCTGGAACAAGGGACCCATATCCACGTCGAATCCACAGTCGGCATAGCCGGTAGCTACTACCTTTGCGCCACGGTCGTGACCGTCCTGACCCATCTTTGCCACCATGATACGGGGGCGACGTCCTTCCTTCTTGGCGAACTCCTCGGTCAGTGCGCATGCCTTCTCGAAGTCCGCATCGTTCTTGCTCTCGCTTCTGTACACTCCTGAAATAGTTCTGATTACTGCTTTATATCGGCCTACTATCTCCTCGCAGGCATCACTTATCTCACCCAGAGTAGCACGGTGTCCGGCGGCTATGACAGCCAGGTTGAGCAGGTTCTCCTTGCTCTTCTTGCCCTCGCTGAACTCGCGTACGCACTCTGTGATGGCTGCCAGATCCTTCTTCACCTGTTCGTTGTCACGGCTTGCGCGAAGCTTCTTGAGTGACTCCTCTTGCTCCAGACGCACGGCAGTGTTGTCAATCTCCAGGATGTCGATGGGGTCTTCGTGGTCAAGGCGATACTTGTTCACACCCACGATGGTCTGCACTCCAGAGTCGATGCGTGCCTGTGTGCGGGCTGCTGCCTCCTCGATGCGCATCTTGGGCAAGCCGGTCTCGATGGCCTTTGCCATACCGCCCAGCTTCTCAATCTCCTGTATGTGCTCCCAAGCCTTGTGGTACAACTCCTGTGTGAGCTTCTCTACATAGTAGGAACCAGCCCATGGGTCGATGTGCTTGCACACCTGTGTCTCGTTCTGGATATAGATCTGCGTGTTACGGGCAATACGGGCAGAGAAGTCGGTGGGAAGTGCAATGGCCTCGTCCAGAGCGTTGGTATGCAAGCTCTGTGTGTGGCCAAGCACAGCTGCCATAGCCTCGATACAGGTACGGCCCACATTGTTGAAGGGATCCTGCTCGGTGAGTGACCAGCCTGATGTCTGTGAGTGTGTGCGCAGAGCCATTGACTTGGGGTTCTTGGCACCAAAGCTTTTCACAATCTTTGCCCACAGCAGGCGGCCTGCACGCATCTTGGCAATCTCCATGAAATGGTTCACTCCGATGGCCCAGAAGAAGGACAGACGAGGAGCGAACGCATCCACATCAATGCCGGCGTTGATGCCTGCACGCAGGTAGTCCATACCGTCGGCCAGGGTGTAAGCCAGCTCAATGTCGGCTGTAGCACCGGCCTCCTGCATGTGGTAACCCGAGATGGAGATGCTGTTGAACTTAGGCATCTTCTGGCTTGTGAACTCGAAGATGTCGGCAATGATCTTCATTGAGAATGCTGGCGGATAGATGTAGGTGTTACGCACCATGAACTCCTTCAGGATATCGTTCTGGATTGTACCGGCCATCTCTTCCAGCTTGGCACCCTGTTCCAGTCCGGCGTTGATGTAGAAGGCCAGGATTGGCAGCACTGCTCCATTCATAGTCATGGAGACAGACATCTTGTTCAAGGGAATGCCGGCAAACAGTACCTTCATGTTCTCAAGCGAGCATATGCTCACACCAGCCTTACCTACATCACCTACCACACGTGGATTATCAGGATCGTAACCGCGGTGAGTGGGCAGGTCGAATGCTACGGACAGTCCTTTCTGTCCGCTGGCCAGGTTGCGGCGGTAGAATGCGTTACTCTCCTCAGCCGTAGAGAAACCAGCATACTGGCGGATGGTCCACGGACGGAAAGGATACATCATGCTATAGGGACCACGCAGGAAGGGAGGGATACCTGCAGCAAAGTCCAGGTGCTCCATGCCTTCAAGGTCCTCCTTGGTATATACGGGCTGGATATCAATCTGCTCGGGAGTCTTCCAGTTGGCAGTGATACCATTCTCCTTCTGCCATTGCTGGCCGTTCTTTGCCTCTATGCCGGCAAAGATATCTATGTTTTTAAATGATTTGCGTGCCATTGTCAAATTCCCAGTTTAGCGTTATACTCCTTCAAAGTCTTCAGTTGATCCACACGTACATGGATGAAGTTCTCGATGCCTGCTGCCTTCAGGTCGTCGGCGCAAGCGGGTGCACCGGCCACTACAAACATAGCGCGGCCGTCCAGATACTTGTAGGCAGGGATAGCGTACTCGGCATACTCGTCGTCGCTGGAGCACAGCACCACGATGTCGGCGCCTGCTTCCAGTGCCTTGTCAACGCCTTCCTCCACTGTGGAGAAGCCCAGGTTGTCGATTACCTTGTAGCCTGCTGCGGCCAGGAAGTTGCATGAGAACTGTGCGCGAGCCTGGCGCATGGCCAGGTT
>UQST01000037.1 GCA_900543815.1 uncultured Prevotellaceae bacterium | reverse complement strand
CTTGTGTGTTCATGGTGCAAATGTATAACTTTTCTTTTGGTTTGTGGATTCTCTCCCCTAGGTTTGTCGGGTGAGCCATAGAAGTAGTACTACGTTGGTAAGGTCAGTAGAACTGACTTTTACAGTTGGGAGATTAGGCTTGAGGAACGGTTCCTATGGAGGAGATGAAACGAAATAAGGGCACCCGTTAGTTACCTTGAATACGCAAATGGACGTATTCGCATGCGACAAAATCGAGATTGGATATTATGGAAGAACCTTCCATATAAATGATTTTGTCTCGCCAAGATGCAATCTTGGCTTGATTGTGTGTAACTATCTGGTGCCCTTATGGGCGGCGGCCATCAGCTTGGCTTGTGGGATTTGAAGCCGTGTGTCTGGCCTCTGACCGTGCTGATGGTCAGAGGCCAGCAGCAAGTGGTCTTGCATCAATGAGAATACTCCTCCTTGGTGAAGCGAAGCGTCATGAGCGGTTTGCCCGTCTGTTCGCTCCTGTAGATGCGAGTGATGGTGACACCCAAGTCCTTGAGGTCCTTCTGCTCAATGTTGTTCTTGAGTTCGGTCAGATATGAGTCGTGCAGCTCCCTCACCACCTCATCAGAGTAGAGGCTGTCCATGTCGAGCGCTCCCTTGACAGTGAAATGATAGGTGTATTCCATTTCTCCAGCGCGGTAAGTGGCACTATCGAGTGTGGTGTAAGGGTCGATGTCGTGCGGGCAATTCTTGGTGGTGAACTCCCTGGCTTCTCTTTCCAACTTTTGGTCCATTGTCTCCTTGCAGCCGCATACCAATGCGAGCAGCGCAGAAAGACCGACGGACAAGAATGTCTTGCTTCTCATTATATATAATAGGTGTATTACGTGTTTGCAGTTACTTCTTCAGGTACTGGCTGAAGAACTTCCAAACCTCCTCGCCCGTATCCATGTCGGCGCGGAACCAGTTGTGGCCAGAACCGATTACTTCATAGAGCCACACGTCATTGTGTGTCTTGGGATTCACGTAGCGGTGGTGCACAATCATGTGGCCGTTCTTCTCGAAGGATTTTCCCTTGACAGTATCGGTGGGCAGAGCCACACAGCCGTTCTTCTCCACGATATAGCTCACAGCCTCGAGCACACCATAGTACTGTCCCCAGCCGAGCGTATTGCCGAGATCACCTTCCCAAGTGGATAAGGCATCCTTGGTGCCATGAATCTCCATGAAAGGAATGGGCTTGGTGGGCACACGCTCCTCGCGCATCCAGGTGATGGTGATACCAGCCAGAGAAGCCAGTGCACGGAATGCATTCTGCTTCTGATAGTTCATCAGGAAGCACAAATCACCACCGTTTGACATGCCTGTAAGGAAGGTGTTGGCCTTGCTCAGGTTGTATTTCTTCTGCACGAACTTGGCCAGCTTGACCATTGTCTGCACGTCGTCAGGCTCGAAACCTTCCTGGCTGGGGTAGCGTACGTTCCATCCCGGCTTGCCTGTCTTGTCCTTCAACCCCTTGGGAACACAGAGTGCGAAGCCGTGTTTGACAGCCGCATCATTCATCCAGGTATCTACGGGAGCACTGCTGCCATAGCCGTGCAGGACAAATACGAGGGGAGCCTGAGCAGGCAGGTTGTCGGGCAAGAACATCTGGAAGTGACGCATGAACCCACCCACCTCGAGCGAGTCGGCTACGACCCTTTGTGCGCGCACCTGCTGTGTGACACCTCCTGTAAGGCCAAGAACGGCCATCAGAATAAATCCAAAGAATTTTCTCATCGGTTTGATTGTTTCAGTGCAGCACGTAGCTGCCATTGCTAATGTTGATTTGTTATATGTTTCTGCAAAGTTAGCAATTTATTTCTGTTCCGATGGCAGACATTGCGAGAAAAGTCGGAAGCGGAGTCGCGCAACCATGAGACCAACGGCAGATTTGGGTGAATGAAGAAAGATGAGAAGTTTGTTGGCTATATACTTTCCCGTGTGCTATAAAAGTACTACTTTTGCATGACCTTAGACTGAGACGGCCCTGTGAGAGCCCTAATTGGCTCGCATACGGCCCGAAGGCACGAGACAGAAAGATTGAACTGCACATCCAATACAATAATATAAGCAAATGGAACAACTTAAGCATGAGTGCGGAGTGGCCATGATACGCCTGCTCAAGCCCTTGGAGTATTATCAAGAGAAATACGGCACGTGGATGTACGGGCTCAACAAGCTTTACCTCCTGATGGAGAAGCAGCACAACCGTGGCCAGGAAGGCGCGGGACTGGCTAGCGTAAAGATGGAGGCAGCACCCGGACAGGAATACATGTTTCGTGAGCGTGCGCTTGGAAGCGGTGCTATCACCGAGATTTTCCAGAACGTGCAAAAGCAGTTTGCCAACTATTCACCCGAGCAGTTGTCGGATGTATCCTTTGTAAAGGAGAATCTGCCATTTGCTGGTGATATATATATGGGCCACCTCCGGTATTCGACGACCGGCAAGAGTGGCCTTTCTTATGTGCATCCCTTCATGCGCAGAAACAACTGGAAGGCCAAGAACCTGTGTCTGTGCGGCAACTTCAACCTCACCAACACCGATGATGTGTTCAATGAGATAGTGGCCAAAGGTCATCACCCCCGCATCTACAGCGACACTTATGTGATGCTGGAACTGATGGGACACAGACTGGACAGAGAGAGCGAGCGTGTGTATAACATCGCTCTGGACAGAAAGCTTGAAGGCTTGGACATCACCCACTTCATAGAGAAGAACATCGACGTGCGCAATGTTCTGCACACGAGTGCGCCTCTCTTTGACGGTGGTTATGTGATATGTGGCTTCACCGGAAGCGGTGAGATGTTCAGCATGCGTGATCCCTGGGGACTGAGACCGGCTTTCTGGTATCGCGATGAGGAAGTTGTAGTGCTGGCCAGTGAGCGTCCTGTGATACAGACTGCCTTCGACCTGGAGACCGATCAGATACAGGAGCTGGCTCCCGGACAAGCTCTCACCGTGCGTCGCAACGGAGAAGTGAGCCTCACTCAGATACTTCAGCCCGGTGTGAAGAAAGCTTGTTCCTTCGAGCGCATCTACTTCAGCCGAGGAAGTGACCGCGATATATATAAGGAGCGCAAGGCGCTGGGTGAGCAGTTGACAGAACGCATCGGTGAGGCTGTTGACGGTGATATCGCCCACACGGTGTTCAGCTTCATCCCCAACACAGCCGAAGTGGCATTCTACGGCATGCTGGACGGATTCAAGAAGAAGCTCAATCATCAGAAGGCGCAAGAACTCTTCGAACTGACCCAAGACCACCAACCCACCATCGAGGAAATCAAGCAGGTGCTGCGTCCATACATCAGAAGCGAGAAGGTTGCCATCAAGGACATCAAGCTGCGCACCTTTATCACCGAGGGCAACAGCCGCAATGATCTGGCAGCGCATGTGTATGACATCACCTACGGCAGTCTGGAACCATACGTGGATAATCTGGTTGTCATCGACGACAGTATCGTGCGCGGAACCACTTTGAAGGAGAGTATCATACGCATCCTGGACCGCTTGCATCCCCGCAAGATAGTGCTGGTGAGCAGCAGTCCGCAGGTTCGCTATCCCGACTATTACGGCATCGACATGTCGCGCATGGATGAGTTTATTGCTTTCAGAGCAGCCATCGAACTGCTGAAGGAGAGAAAGCAGGAGCACCTCATCGATGATGTGTATGCCAAGAGCAAGGCTCAGTGCGAGTTGCCAGCCGACGAGATGGTGAACTACGTGAAGGAGATATACGCACCCTTTGCCGATGAGGAGATTTCCGAAAAGATGGTGGAGATGCTTCGTCCCGCAGAGGTGACCACACCGATAGAGATTGTATATCAGACTCTGGACGGCTTGCATCGCGCCTGTCCTGCACATCTGGGCGACTGGTACTTCAGCGGCGACTATCCCACACCTGGTGGCGTAAAGCTTCTGAACTTGGCTTTCATAGACTATTACGAGAACATCTATTCAAAGAAATAAATGAACAGAAAGGTTACACTGAGACTGGAAGACGGAACGGAGTTTCATGGCACTTCGTTCGGTTACGAGAAACCTGTGGCAGGAGAGGTGGTGTTCAATACCGCTATGATGGGTTATCCCGAGAGCTTGACCGACCCCTCCTATGCCGGACAGTTGATGACACTCACCTTCCCGCTGGTTGGCAACTATGGAGTGCCACCCTTCACATTCGAAGAGAATGGACTTCCTACTTTCATGGAGAGCGAGAAGATACACGTGCGTGCCATTATCGTGAGTGATTACAGCCGTGAGTTCAGCCACTGGAACGGAGTGGAGACTCTGGCTGACTGGCTCAAGAGAGAGAAGGTGCCTGGCATCACAGGCATTGATACACGCCAGCTGACCAAGGTGCTGAGGGAACACGGAGTGATGATGGGCAAGATTCTCTTTGATGATATGCCCGACGAAGTGCCCGAGGCAGATTATGCAGGCGTCAACTTTGTAGATCAGGTTTCCTGCCGCGAGGTAATCAAGTACAACGAGGGTGCTGACAAGAAGGTGGTGCTGGTGGATTGTGGCGTGAAGGCCAACATCCTGCGCTGCCTGATTCGCCGCGGTGTGGAGGTTATCCGTGTACCCTGGAACTACGATTTCAACGAGCTGGAGTTTGACGGTCTGTTCCTTGCCAATGGTCCCGGTGATCCTGAAACCTGTGAGGTGACTGTGCAGAACATCCGCCGCTTCCTGGCCAATCCCGTGGTGCGTCCCTGTATGGGCATCTGCATGGGCAACCAGCTCCTGAGCAAGGCTGCCGGTGCAAGAATCTACAAACTGAAGTATGGTCACCGCAGTCACAACCAGCCCGTGCGCAAGGTTGGTACTGAGACGTGCTTCATCACCAGCCAGAATCACGGCTATGCAGTGGATTCATCTTCTCTGCCTGCTGATTGGGAGCCTATGTTCGTGAACATGAACGACGGCAGCAACGAGGGTGTGCGTCACAAGAAGAACCCCTGGTTCTCGGCACAGTTCCACCCCGAAGCTTGCTCCGGTCCAGTGGATACAGAGTATATGTTTGACGACTTTGTGAAACTTCTCTAATATAGATATCATGGTAGATAGCAACATAAAGAAAGTCCTGCTGCTCGGTTCGGGCGCACTGAAGATTGGAGAGGCTGGAGAGTTTGACTACTCTGGCTCACAGGCACTCAAAGCCCTGCGCGAGGAGGGTATCAAGAGTGTACTCATCAACCCCAATATCGCTACGGTTCAGACCAGCGAGGGAGTTGCCGACCAGATTTACTTCCTGCCGGTAACACCTTATTTCGTGGAGAAGGTAATCGAAAAGGAGCGCCCGCAAGGTATCCTGCTCGCCTTCGGAGGCCAGACTGCCCTCAACTGCGGAGTGGAGCTCTACAAGAGCGGAGTGCTGGAGAAGTATGGCGTGAAGGTTCTGGGTACTCCCGTACAGGCAATCATCGACACCGAAGACCGCGAGCTCTTTGTGGAGAAACTCGATGAAATCGATGTGAAGACCATCAAGAGCCAGGCATGTGAGAATATAGAAGATGCCCGCAGGGCAGCCAAAGAGCTGGGCTATCCCGTCATCATCCGTGCTGCTTATGCACTGGGCGGACTGGGTTCTGGTTTCTGCGACAACGAGGAGGAGCTGGACCGCATCGCCGAGAAGGCCTTTGCTTTCTCTCCCCAGGTACTGGTGGAGAAGAGCCTCAAGGGCTGGAAGGAGATTGAGTACGAGGTAGTGCGTGACCGTTATGACAACTGCATCACGGTGTGCAACATGGAGAACTTCGACCCTCTGGGTATCCATACGGGCGAAAGTATAGTGATAGCACCCTCACAGACACTGACCAACAGTGAGTATCATAAACTGCGTGCTCTGAGCATCAAGATTATCCGTCACATCGGTATCGTGGGTGAGTGCAACGTGCAGTATGCCTTTGACCCCCAGAGCGAGGATTATCGTGTGATTGAGGTAAACGCCCGCTTGAGCCGTAGCTCTGCATTGGCCAGCAAGGCAACAGGTTATCCCTTGGCATTTGTAGCTGCCAAGTTGGGTCTGGGATACGGTTTGTTTGAGCTGAAGAACTCGGTGACAAAGACCACCAGCGCATTCTTTGAGCCTGCTCTTGACTATGTGGTATGTAAGATACCCCGTTGGGACCTCGGAAAGTTCCGTGGTGTGGATAGAGAGTTGGGCAGCAGCATGAAGAGCGTAGGTGAGGTGATGGCCATCGGACGCACCTTCGAAGAGGCTATCCAGAAGGGTTTGCGCATGATAGGACAAGGAATGCACGGTTTCATCGAGAACAAGGAACTTGTAATCGAAGATATCGACAAAGCCCTGAAGGAGCCTACCGACAAGCGTATCTTCATCATTGCAAAGGCAATGGCACAGGGATACACCATCGACCAGATACATGATCTGACGAAGATTGACAAGTGGTTCCTGCAGAAGCTGAAGAACATCTACGACATTGACAACCGCCTTCATCAGTGCGCCAACATCAATGTACTGGAGGCCGATTTGCTTCGTGAGGCTAAAATATACGGTTTCACCGACTTCCAGGTGGCTCGTGCTTTGGGCATGGAGCAGGAGATGGATCTTGAGGATGCTACACTGGCCGTTCGCGCCAAGCGTAAGCAGATGGGCATCCTGCCTGTAGTGAAGCAGATTGATACACTGGCTGCCGAGTATCCCGCACAGACCAACTATCTGTACCTTACTTATAGTGGTGTGGCTCATGATATCACCTTCGAGTCAGACAAGAGAAGCATCGTAGTGCTCGGAAGCGGTGCATACCGCATTGGTTCATCGGTTGAGTTCGACTGGTGTGGTGTGCAGGCACTCAACACGATACGCAAGGAAGGTTACCGCAGCGTGATGATTAACTACAACCCCGAGACGGTTTCTACAGACTATGATATGTGTGACCGCCTCTACTTTGACGAGTTGACATTCGAGCGTGTGATGGATATCCTGGACCTCGAATGCCCGAAGGGTGTGGTGGTAAGCACAGGTGGACAGATTCCCAACAACCTTGCCATGAAGCTTGATGCCCAGCGTGTGCCCATTCTTGGCACTCAGGCCAAGTACATCGACAATGCTGAGGACCGTGACAAGTTCAGCGCTATGCTTGACCGCATCGGTGTTGACCAGCCCGAATGGAGTGCACTGACCTCAATGGAGGATGTACAGGTGTTCATCGACAGAGTAGGCTTCCCCGTGCTGGTAAGACCATCATACGTGCTCAGTGGAGCCGCTATGAACGTCTGCTCAAACCAGGACGAACTGGAGCGTTTCCTGAAGCTTGCGGCAAATGTGTCCAAGAAACATCCCGTGGTAATAAGCAAGTTCATGCAGAACACCAAGGAGGTGGAGATGGATGCAGTGGCAAGAAACGGCGAAATCATCGCTTATGCCATCAGCGAGCACATCGAGTTTGCCGGCGTGCATAGTGGTGACGCTACCATCCAGTTCCCTGCTCAGAAGCTGTATGTGGAGACTGTAAGACGCATCAAGAAGATAAGCGCACAGATAGCCAAGGAACTGAACATCAGTGGCCCCTTCAATATCCAGTATCTGGCACGCGACAACGAAATCAAGGTTATCGAGTGTAACCTGCGTGCGAGCCGTAGCTTCCCATTCGTGAGCAAGGTGTTGAAGATCAACCTCATCGAACTTGCCACTAAGGTGATGCTTGGTCTGCCAGTGGAGAAACCCCACAAGAGTTTCTTCGACTTCGACTATGTGGGTATCAAGGCAAGCCAGTTCAGCTTCAACCGTCTGCAGAAGGCCGATCCCGTGTTGGGTGTTGACATGAGCAGTACCGGCGAGGTAGGTTGCCTGGGCGACGACGTGAATACGGCTCTGCTGAAGGCTATGCTGTCTGTCGGTCATCGCATTCCCAAGAAGAGCATCCTGCTCTCAACAGGTACAGCCAAGGATAAGGCTGCCATGCTGGATGCTGCACGCACGCTCATCGAACATGGTTACGAACTGTACGCTACCGGCGGTACAAGCCGTTACCTGACAGAGAATGGCATCGAGAACACCACAGTCTATTGGCCAAGCCAGGAGGGTCAGCATCCTCAGGCACTGGAACTGCTGCACCAGCACAAGATAGATATGGTGGTGAACATCCCCAAAGACCTGACTGCAGGAGAGCTTACCAATGGCTACAAGATTCGTCGTGCATCCGTTGACTTGAACGTTCCCCTGATTACGAACTCACGTTTGGCCGCCGCTTTCATCCATGCATTCTGCACCGTGAAGGTAGAAGACCTGGCCATCAAGAGCTGGAGCGAGTATAAGTAATTGCCAGCCCTGAGGGCTTGGTACTGTATTGTAAGTTGGTATTTCCCTTTAACTTATTGGGAGATACCAACTTTATTTTATAACTTTGCAAGCCAAAAGGCACCCTTCGAAAACGGAAGGAAAATCCTTCCAGTGGGGTGCATAAGAGTAGAAAGATAGATGGATTTCCAAAGTATATACGTAGGTCTGGTTCTTCTGTTCATGTTATGGGCTTTGATAGCCGATAAGATGAGACCCGGTCTTATACTTTTCACAGCCGTTGTGCTCATGCTCTGTGCCGGTATTCTCACTCCCAAAGAGGCGCTGGAAGGTTTTTCCAACAAAGGGATGATTACGGTGGCATTGCTTTATCTGGTATCAGAGGGAGTGAGAAAGAGTGGGGTGCTGGAGGCATTGGTAGCACGCTTGTTACCCTCCAAGAACGCCACAATGACCCGCTCGTTGATGCGTTTCCTGCCCGCCATTTCCTTTGTGTCGGCATTCCTCAACAACACTCCTGTGGTGGTCATCTTTGCTCCTGTGGTGAAGCGATGGGCACAAAAAATGAAGATGGAACCATCAAAGTTCCTCATCCCATTGAGTTATGCCACCATTCTTGGCGGTATGTGTACGCTTATCGGAACAAGCACCAATATCGTGCTCAACGGTTTGGTTTCTGATGGAATATCAGATGGAATCGTCAAGGGCGGGCATCCGCTGGCTATGTTTGAACTTAGCAAGGTGGGACTCTTTATTGCCTTCGCTGGCTTGTTCTACATGGTGATGATATCCAGATACTTGCTTCCTTCTGACCGTAAAGGTGAAGTCGAGGACGGCGAAGAGGCATCATCGCCCGATGTGGTGCGTGTAGAGGCTCTCTTGAGTACCCGTTTTCCCGGACTTGGAAAGACACTCCGTGAGTTTGACTTCTATCGCCACTATGGTGCTACAGTACGCTGTATCCGGCGTTCGGGCGAATTGCTGGGCGGTGACTGGATGAATACTCCGCTGGACAAGCACGATACGCTGCTTCTGGATGCCGACAAGACTTTCATTCCCACATGGGGAGAGAGCCGTGTGTTCTGGATGCTCAACCCTGTAGGAGTGGAGCCCGAACTGAGCAGCAAGAAGAAGTATCTGGCTGTGGTGCTGGTTGCCATCATGATTTTGGGCGCTACGCTTGGTGAACTTCCCTTTGTGCAGTCACTGGGGCTGAACATCAAGTTGGACATGTTCTTCTTTGCCTGCTGTACAACCGTCATCATGGCATGGACAGGTATGTTTGCCCAGCGCAAATACACAAAGCTCATCTCATGGGATGTGCTCATTACCATCGCATGCGCCTTTGGCATTAGCAAGGGTATGATAAACAGCGGTCTGGCCGACTTCCTTGCCGGTTATGTCATCGATCTGGCCGACCAGGCAAGGCATAGCAGCAATGGCATTTACATCGCGCTGGCTGCTCTGTACCTCATTACAAACCTCTTCACCGAACTGATAACCAACAATGCAGCAGCGGCACTTGCCTTTCCTCTGGCTGTGTCAATCAGTTCGCGCATGGGAGTTGACCCCACGCCGTTCTTTGTATGTATCTGTTTTGCTGCCAGTGCATCATTCAGTACGCCCATCGGCTATCAGACAAACCTGATAGTGCAGGGTATTGGCGGCTACCGCTTCACCGACTTCCTGAAGGTGGGTTTGCCGCTGAATATAATCGTCTTCTTCCTCAGTGTCTTCCTGATTCCGCAGTTCTACGCGTAAATATATAAGGAGAAACGAGCACGGAAGAATAACATGTGAACAACAAAAAGACATCATATATATAATGACAGAAAACATTTATCCCATATACGACCGCATGATGAGTAGGGCAGACAAGGAACAACTGCTCGGTCAGAAAGGCATCATGGTGTGGTTTACGGGCTTGAGCGGAAGCGGAAAGAGCACTGTAGCCATGGGGGTGGAGCGTGAGCTTCATGCACGAGGCATTCTGTGCCGCATCCTGGACGGTGACAACATCAGAGCCGGTATCAACAGCAATCTGGGTTTCACAGCCGAGGACCGCAATGAGAACATACGCAGAATAGCAGAGGTGGGCAAACTGTTTGTGCAGACAGGCATCGTCACCTTGGCCTGTTTTGTCAGCCCTACCAACGATCTTCGCCGCATGGCACGTGAGATTGTAGGTTCTGAGGACTTCATGGAAGTGTATGTGAGCACCCCTATAGAGGAGTGTGAGCGTAGGGATGTAAAAGGCTTGTATGCTCGTGCACGCCGTGGTGAAGTGAAGAACTTCACAGGCATCAGCGCCCCCTTTGAGGAGCCTGAACATGCCGACATCAGCATTGATACAAGCAAACTAACACTTGAGGAAAGCGTGAGCAGGCTTACCGAAGAGATTATCAAACGAGTAAAATCAAACATACAAACAAGATAAGATTATGGCAGATTACAGTCTGAGCCATCTGCAGGAACTTGAAGCGGAGTCAATACATATCATCCGTGAGGTTGCCGCAGAGTTTGAAAACCCTGTGATGCTTTATAGCATTGGAAAGGACAGCAGCGTGATGGTGCGTCTTGCAGAGAAGGCTTTCGCCCCAGGCAAGGTGCCTTTCCCACTGATGCACATCGACAGCAAGTGGAAGTTTAAGGAAATGATAGAGTTCCGTGACCGGTATGCCAAGGAGTACGGATGGAACCTCATTGTGGAGAGCAATATGGAAGCTTTCCGTGCAGGAGTGGGCCCCTTCACTCATGGCAGCAAGGTGCACACCGACCTGATGAAGACAAAGGCATTGCTCGATGCACTGAACAAGTACAAGTTTGACGCAGCCTTTGGTGGCGCACGACGTGATGAGGAGAAGTCAAGAGCCAAGGAGCGTATCTTCAGCTTCCGTGACCAGTTCAACCAGTGGGACCCCAAGAACCAGCGTCCAGAGTTGTGGGATATCTACAACAGCCGCGTGCACAAGGGCGAGAGCATTCGTGTGTTCCCCTTGAGCAACTGGACCGAGCTTGATATCTGGCAGTATATCCGTCTGGAGAATATCCCCATCGTTCCCCTTTATTTCGCCAAGGAGCGTCCTTGTGTGGAGATAGACGGCAACCTGATAATGGCTGACGATGACCGCCTGCCCAAGGAATATGTGCCAAAGATTCAGAACCGTATGGTACGCTTCCGTACTCTGGGATGCTGGCCACTGACAGGTGCGGTGGAAAGCAACGCATCTACCATTGAGGAGATAGTGGAGGAGATGATGACCACAACCAAGTCGGAGCGCACAACCCGTGTGATTGACTTTGACCAGGAGGCAAGTATGGAGCAGAAGAAGCGCGAGGGCTACTTCTGATTCATCCCAGTTCTGATAACTTAACATTGACTATTATGGCAAACAGCAAAGTAAATATAAAGGAATTCTTGGATGCCGACGAGCGCAAGTCACTGTTGCGTCTGTTGACCGCCGGCTCTGTGGATGATGGCAAGTCAACCCTCATCGGACGTCTTCTGTTTGATAGCAAGAAGCTTTATGAAGACCAGCTCCAGGCTCTGGAGCGCGATTCCAAGCGTGTGGGAAATGCAGGTGCAGGCCAGATTGACTATGCTCTGCTGCTCGACGGACTGAAGGCAGAGCGCGAGGAAGGCATCACCATCGATGTAGCCTATCGCTATTTCAGCACCAACCAGCGCAAGTTCATCATCGCCGACACTCCGGGACATGAGCAATATACCCGCAACATGATAACCGGTGGCTCTACGGCCAACCTGGCCATCATCCTTGTTGATGCACGCACAGGAATCATCACCCAGACACGTCGTCACACCTTCCTGGTGAGCCTGCTGGGCATCAAGCACATCGTTCTTGCCGTCAACAAGATGGACCTCGTGAACTTCTCTGAGCAGGTGTTCAATGATATCCGCGACGAGTATCTGGCTCTCGCCGAGAGTCTTGGCGTAGAGGATGTTACCTGCTTCCCCCTTTCTGCCCTCGAGGGTGACAACGTGGTGGAGAAGAGCGACCGCACTCCTTGGTATGAGGGAAAGAGCCTTCTCGACTTCCTGGAAACTGTACCCATCGACCAGGACCGTAACATGAACGACTTTCGTTACCCCGTGCAGTATGTGCTCAGACCCAATCTGGACTTCCGTGGATTCTGTGGAAAGATTGCCAGCGGCGTTATCCACAAGGGTGACGAGGTAGTAGCATTGCCCAGCATGAAGCACAGTCATGTCAAGAGCATCGTTACCTACGAAGGCGAGCTGGATATGGCATTCTGTCCTCAGTGCGTGACACTTACGCTGGAGGATGAGATTGATATCTCTCGCGGAGAGATGCTTGTGAAGCCTGACAATGTACCTCATATCGGCCGTAACTTTGAAACCATGCTCGTATGGATGGACGAGGAGCCGATGGACAGAAAGAAGCAGTTCTTCCTGAAGCACAATACCAACACCACCCGTGCTACACTGACTCATGTCAACTACAAGGTGGATGTCAACACCATGCAGCACCTCGAGGGTTCTGACTTCAAGTTGAACGAGATTGGCCAGGTGCAGATAACAACTGCCAAGACACTCTTCTTCGACCCCTACAGCAAGAACAAGGCAACGGGCGCATTCATTCTGATTGACCCCATAACCAACAATACCAGCGCTGTGGGCATGATATGCAATCCTCTGGAGGAGGATGAAATCAATCAGGGAAGCGATATTCCCGTGCTTGATCTGCCTAAGTTGGGCATTGCCCCCGAGCACTATGAGGCTGTGGAGAAGGCTGTGAAGGATCTCAGCCGACAGGGTCTGGAAATCAAGATTGTAAAGGAATAAATTATAGAAAGGTCTGTTCGCCCATGGTGTGAGACTGGCACTGTGGCAGGACAGACCTTTTTGTCGGAACACTTCTCCCAAGGATTTTTCCCCACGAAGGTCATTCCGACAAAGTTTTCAATAGTAAAAGACAACAAGAATATGGGACTGATTGAATTCAGCAAACTTCCTGTCAACACCCTGGTGGGCGCCGACTGGAAGACATTCAAGACCGTAACCAAGGGCCAGCATATTGCCTCTGACAAGAAGACAAAGTTCTACCTCACCAAGGCCATCTGCCGTCTGCTGAGCGTGTGTGTGCCCTTGCAGGAACGCAAGTACAAGAAGCTTCTGGCCGACAAGCCCGTTGAGAATGACCCTCTGTTCATCTTGGGACACTGGCGCAGCGGCACTACTTTCGTGCACAACATCTTTGCACAGGACAAGCATTTCGGCTATACCACCACCTACCAGACGGTTTTCCCTCATTATATGATGGCACTCCAGGGGCTCTTCAAACCCACTATGGGATGGCTCATGCCCGACAAACGTCCTACCGACAACATGGAGCTTGCTCCCGACCTGCCTCAGGAGGAGGAGTTCGCACTGAACAACTCTTGCCCCTTCAACTACTATAACTTCTGGTTCTTCCCCGAGAGGATGAATGAGTACTGCGACAAGTACCTTACCTTCAAGGACATCAAGCCAGAGGAGCTGGAGGCATTCAAGACGGCTTTCGAGAAGCTGGTGAAGATAAGCATGTGGAATACGGGCGGCACCCAATACCTGAGCAAGAACCCACCCCACACAGGTCGCATGAAGGCGCTCACCGAGCTGTATCCCAATGCCAAGTATGTGTTCCTGATGCGTAACCCCTATACAGTGTTTGAGAGCACACGCAGTTTCTTCCTCAACACCATCAAGCCCCTGCAGCTGCACAGCATCAGCGACGAGGAGATGGAGCAGAACATCCTGCGCAACTATATGGAACTGTACCGTGCCTACAAGGAGCAGAAGCAGTTCGTACCCAAGGGAAACCTCTATGAGGTCAAGTTCGAGGACATCGAGAAGAATGCTCTGGGCATCACCGAAGATATCTACAAGACTCTGAACATCCCAGGTTGGGAGGAAGCCCGGCCTGCCATCGAGAAATACATAGGCGCAAAGCGTGGGTACAAGAAGAACAAGTACCAGTATGCAGAGCGTACTGTGAAGATGGTGAATGAGCACTGGGGTGAAGTGCTCGACGAGTGGGGATACGAGCGACTGTAAGCTGAACAAACATTTATCTAACTTAATATAAACTACTGAACGCATGAGAATTTCATTCGCAATCTCTCTTCTCTGCCTGCTGTTCACCACTGCACATGCACAGAAGAAACTGAGTGTGACAAGTCCCGACGGGCAGGTTCGCCTGAACGTAAGCCTTTCGGACAAAGTGTATTACGACGTGGAAAGTCATGGCGAGACGCTTGTCAAGAACGGCCATCTGGGCATGACGCTCGACAAGGCCAATCTTGGAGCCAATCCCGTGCTCAAGGGAAAGAAGGTGAAGACAGTCAACGAGACCGTCACACCCATCTTCTCCCTCAAGAGCGCCAATATCGCCAACCGCTACACATCGCTCCTCATGAACATGAAGGGCGGTTATGCCATCGAATGGCGTGTGTATGATGATGGTCTGGCTTACCGCTTTGTGACCAGCATCAAGGGCGATGTGAAGGTTCTGTCAGAGGACTTCTGCATCCAGCTCACGCAGGATACACGCCTGGTGCTGCAGCAGCCCGGCGGATTCAAGACCAGCTGTGAGGAGGAATACACCAATGTTCAGAGTGCCGCCTGGAAGGCAGAGGACCGCATGAGTGAGCTTCCTCTGGTCATTGCCGGTGCCAAGCAGAAGGTGTTCGTGAGCGAGTTTGACCTGTTCGACTATCCCGGCATGTTCATGAAGGGAAATGCCGACAACAGCCTGAGCGCCGTTCATCCCAAGGTTCCCGTGGAGTTTGGCGACGACGGTGACCGCAGCGTGAAGATCCTGAAGGAGGCTGATTATATTGCAGAGACAAACGGTACCCGCAGCTTCCCCTGGAGATTTATGCACATCACCCAGGACGACAAGCATATGGCTGTCAACACCATGCCCATGCGCCTGGCTCCTGCCAGCGTGATAGACGACCCCTCATGGATCAAGGTAGGCAAGACCACTTGGGAATGGTGGAACGGCAGTATCCCCTATGGTCCCGACGTCAACTTCGTGAGCGGTCTCAACCTTGACACCTACAAGTATTTCGTGGATTTTGCCGCTGCCAACGGCTTGCAGTACATCCTGATGGACGAAGGTTGGGCCAAATCAACACGTGATCCTTTCACTCCCAATCCCGACATCGACCTGCATGAGCTTATCCGCTATGCCAAGTCGAAGAACGTGGGTGTCATCCTGTGGCTCACATGGCTCACGGCCGAAAAGCATCCCACGATGTTTGAGACCTTCGAGAAATGGGGTGTGGCAGGTGTGAAGATTGACTTCATGGACCGCCAGGACCAGTGGATGGTGCGCTTCTATGAGCGTACTGCAAAGGCAGCTGCCAAGCATCACATCATCGTGGATTTCCACGGAGCCTATCATCCCAGCGGTCTGGAATACAAGTATCCCAATGTGCTCACCTTCGAGGGTGTGCGCGGTATGGAGTATATGGGCGGCTGCACACCACGTAACAGTGCCTTCTATCCTGCCATTCGCAATGCTGCCGGACCGATGGACTACACGCCTGGAGCCATGTTGAGCATGCAGCCCGAGTGCTATTCGAGCCGTCGCCCCAACAGTGCAAGCATCGGCACGAGAGCCTATCAGCTGGCACTCTATGTGGTGTTCGAGTCCAACCTGCAGATGATGTCCGACAATCCTACATTATATAATATGTATCCCGACTGCCGTGACTATATCGCAGGTTGCCCTGTCAACTGGGACGAGACACGTGTGCTGGCTGCTGAGTTTGGCCAATACACCGTGGTGGCAAGACGCAAGGGCAGCAAGTGGTATATCGGTGGAATCACCAACGAGACTGCACGCGACATTACCGTCAAGCTTGATTTCCTGACCGAAGGAAAGTCTTATAAAACCACCTCGTTTACTGATGCTGTCAACTCGGCAAAGCAGGCTATGGACTACCGCAAGAAGGAGGGTCAGACCAAGAAGGGCGATGCACTCAGCATACACATGGTACGCAACGGAGGCTTCGCAGCAGTGCTCGAACCCTAAGAGCTGGGCTTTCCTGCTGAATAGCAGTGGTTTTTTAGCCTCAGAACTTGTGTAAAGGCAAATCTTTATGTACCTTTGCAGGGTTTTTCGAACACATTTTACAAAACAATACAAACGTATAACGAAAATGACTAAGATTGAACTGGTAAAGATTGTAGCCCAGAAGACCGGAATTGACCAGGCCACAGTGCTTGCTGCTGTAGAGGGAATGGTAGATACCATCAAGGAGACTCTCGTACAGAAGGAGAACGTGTATATTCGTGGTTGGGGAACTTGGACACTCAAGCATCGTGCCCAGAAGACCGCTCGTAATATCTCAAAGAACACAACTATGGTTATTGAGGCACACGATATTCCTTACTTCAAGCCCTGCAAGGACTTCATGGAGTCTGTGGCAAAGGCTAAGTAAGATAGGTTCACAATACAGTCACCTATAGGCGGGGGCATGAAGGGGTTACCCACTTCTGCCCCCGCTTCCTTTTTCCCAACCATATCCCATTACGTGAGCGCCATCGTGCGACACTCACCTCACCGGCAAAACCTACACACCCAATGAATATCAAATCTATGGGCCTGGCACTCATCCTGTGTCAGGCAGCAGCATGCAACATGTATGCCCAGGAGTCTGTACTCCATTATGTCAACCCCATCATCGGCACCAACGGCATGGGTCACACCTTTCCGGGAGCCTGCTCACCCTTTGGCCTTGTGCAGTTGAGTCCAGAGACAGACACCATTCCGCATAATGTGGATGGCAAGTACCAGAAGCGGGTATATGAGTACTGTGCAGGCTATCAGCACAGCGACAGCACCATCGTGGGCTTCAGTCACACCCATCTGAGCGGTACCGGCCACTCCGACCTGGGTGATATCCTCATCATGCCTACCACAGGACAGATACGCACCAATCCCGGTACGGCACAGAATCCACAGGCAGGCTACCGCTCACGCTTCTCGCATGAGACCGAGCATTGCGAGCCTGGCTACTATGAGGTGATGCTTGATGATTACGGAGTGAAGGCACAACTGACTGCTACACAGCGCGTAGGCGTGCATCAATATACCTTCCCTTCATCCGACGGGCAATTTATTCTCGACCTGGGAGCAGGCATATATAATTATGAGGGAAAGACGCTGTGGACCTATCTGCGTGTGGTCAACGACACTCTGCTCACAGGCTATCGCATCACCAACGGCTGGGCGCGACAGAACTACACCTACTTTGCCATCGCCCTTTCGGAACCCATCAGCCAGTATGGCTATGTGGATGCACAGCGCATGAAGTACACCGGCTTCTGGCGTAAGATGGATATCCACCACAACTTCCCCGATATGGCTGGCCGCCAGATGGTGGGTTACTTCAAGTTCCATCTGCCCCAATCGCACCGGCTCACCGTGCGTGTAGCACTCTCGCCAGTGAGTATGAGCGGTGCTGTGGCCAACCTTCAGGCAGAAACCAGCGGCATGACATTTGACCAGATACGCCGCCGCACCGCCAGCCAGTGGGAGCACGAGTTGGCCAACATACGCATCCAGGGCAGCGAGGACCAGAAAGCCCTCTTCTACACTTCACTCTATCATACGATGATCAACCCCTCGGTGTATATGGATGTAGATGGTTCGTACCGCGGAAATGATATGGAGATCCATCGTGCCGACGGCTTTACCAACTACACCGTATTCTCCCTCTGGGACACTTATCGCGCCGAGCATCCCTTGCTGAGCCTGCTTCACCCGAAGCGCAATATGGACATGGCACAGAGCATGATACGCATTCAGCAGCAGAGTGCACTGGGTGTGCTGCCCATGTGGTACCTGATGGCCAACGAAGGGTGGTGCATGAGCGGCTATCATGCAGCGTCGGTACTCTCCGATGTGGCCACCAAGGTAGGATTCGCCGATATGCCTGCCATGCTGCGCGCAATGGCCACCACTGCCTCTTCACCCTGGATAGAGGGGCTGAAGGACTATATGCGCCTGGGCTATGTACCCTATGACCATTGCGGTACGAGCGCCAGCAATACCCTCGAGTATGCCTATGACGACTGGGCCATCTATCATGCAGCACAGCTTGTCGGTGACACTCAGATGGCCGACTCATTCCGCCTGCGTGCTCTCAACTACCGCAAGGTATTCCAGCCGGAGCTGGGGCTGGCTTGCCCGCGATATGCCGACGGCAGCTGGAAGAAGGATTTCTCTCCGCTGCAGACTTATGGTGAGGGATTCATCGAAGGCAACAGCGCCAACTATTCCTTCCATGTGCCTCACGACGTGAAGGGGATGATAGAGTGCTTCGGAGGCGACCGCAAGTTTGTGGCTGCACTGGACCAACTCTTTGCCCAGCCGCTTGACAAGAAGTATTATGAGGACAACGAGGACATCGAGGAGGAATGTCTGCTGGGCGGCTACGTGCATGGCAATGAGCCCAGCCACCATGTGCCTTATCTGTATGCGTGGACTTCGCAGCCATGGAAGGCGCAGTACTGGCTGCGCGAGATAATGAACCGCATGTATGTCAACGATATGGACGGGCTGCACGGCAACGATGACTGCGGACAGATGTCGGCTTGGTATATCTTCACAGCCATGGGATTCTATCCCGTTTGCCCAGGTACCGACCAATATGTGCTGGGTGCTCCGTATGTGCCATATTGCCGGTTGACCCTCCCCAACGGCAAGGTGCTGGAGATAAAGGCCGATGGGGTGAGCGACCGCAACCGCTACGTGCAGGAGGTTCGGCTCAATGGTAAGCGGTATGACAAACTCTACATCACGCATGCCGACCTGCTGGCGGGCGGCAAACTGGAGTTTCGCATGGGCAGCAAGCCCAACCGCAAACGCTGCATCAGCACAGGCAAACCCTATTCGCTGAGTGATTGACAGCAGGATAAAGGGGAAAGCATGCTCTTCTCCTCGCTCCTCTCTGCAGGACTGTTGCCCGCCTGTAGAGCAAATCCGGCTGGCAGTAGGACACCACGGAATGGCATGATAGGGTTCAAGACGTGGGGTGGAGGATAGCAGGCAGGATTCTGCTTCAGAAAATGCAGCGCGGTGCGATGGCCGATGCAGCGCATTGCAAGGACGAATGCAGCACGTTGCGTTGACACATGCAGCGCCCTAAACAAAAAGATGGTGCGCAGAGCGTCGTTACATGCTCTGCGCACCATTTCTGTTTTCACCACCTTCATGCCCGCTTTTCATTTCGCTTCATCGTTCCGAAGAAAGCAAAGAAGCGCATCTGGCAGGAAGGTTCATTTCTTTATTTTCTGCTTCACCGGCGTTGCCCCTCTGCCTTGAGGCGCCGGTGACAGTAGGCAATCAACCCTTGCGGGTACGCTTCCCCTTGCGAGGCTTGAATGTTTGTGTGTCGGCTATTTCACCCTTGACCACATTGTGCACACGCACGGTGAGGAGACCGTCCTTCACTTCTCCCTCGATGACAGTGGCAAACGAACTGGATTTGGGGTTCTTGCCCTCGGGTCCGCCACCCACCATCTGCGCCCAAGGACGCTCCTTGGTGGGTGCATCGAAGCGGTAGCGGTGCTGGTGGGCACATACTATCAGCTGGCAGCCTGCCTCTTCCAGCAGGGGAGTCCACAGGCGTGCGCAGGTGCGCTGCCACTCTGCGAAGTCCAACGTATAGCGTGGATCCTTGTCGGCAGGCGCTACGTCACCGGGATTGGCCTTTGGATTGTCGTCGAAGAGAGGAATGTGGCAGAAGGCCACCAGATAGGGTGCGCTGGCTATCTCCTTGCGCTTCAGGGCATCCTTGAGCCAGGCCACTTGAGCCTTGCGGTATATCTCCGAGGTGAAGAGATTGGCAAAGAGAGGGTTGGTGTCCATCTTGTCCTCGGCTGTATCCAAGCCTATGAGGGCAATGTCACCCATGCGCACAGCGAAGTTTCTGCCCAAATCCCAGTCTCTGCCGCTACGCTCCTCGGGCTGGCGGAACATCCATACACGCTCGATGTGGCGGTTTGCCAGTCCGCGCGAATCATGGTTTCCTGGGCAGAACAGGTAGGGTGTCTCGGCTGCATAATCCTTGTGCGTCACCTTTGGCTTCAGGAAGATGAGCTTCTGGGTGGCTATTGTCTCCTCGGTGTTGCTGGCATCACCGTTCCAGATGACGCAGGATGGCTTCAGTTCGCTCAGCTTTGTGGTCAGTTTCTCAAAGGCAGGCCAGTTCATGTGTGTATCGTTGATGACGCAGAAGTGGCTCTTGGCACCGGCACCGGCAGTACGGAACGAATACACGCGCTGCGGCTCTTCGTTGCCGATGATCTTCATATCGTAGCCGCCGCCATAGTGGATGCGGTCGGCACCTATCTTATAATAATAGGTAGTGGCAGGCTTCAGTCCCGTGAGGCGGACAAGCATCACGTCGGGATTCATGTCGGTCACGCGGTATCCGCCACAATACACCTTCTGCCCGTCGGACAGGTCTGCCTTCTCACCGTAAATCACATAGCCATTGGCTTTATCGGTCACACTGAACGCCACTCCCATGCTGTCCTCTGCATAGTTCTGCAGCATGGGTTCGCTGTCGATAAACTTTGCCGAGGGCTTTTCGCCCTCTTTCTTCTCCTCGGGTTGGGCATTGCCGGCCAACGCAGGGAGAGCTACACTCTGTGCCGCAGCCAGCACGGCACTGTTTCTCAGGAAATCTCTTCTGTTCATCTTCTGTTATGTTAGTCTTGGATAATAGCACCTCGCTCGGTGTAGGACGGCATGTATCGGGAGGGTGCTCCTGCATGCCTTTGGCGCCGTTCAGCGCCTTCTGGTACTGCAAAGTTAACAAATCTTTTTGGCATAGAGTGCACAATTCTTTGCTTCTCTTGCTCACATCCACATTAAAAGTGCTATCTTTGCAGGCAAATTAAGAGACGCCTAGCAAAATGAAACTCATAGTGCTTACCGACCCGGGCTTTTTCGTGGAAGAGGACAAGATACTGACTACTCTTTTCGACGAGGGACTGGATATTTTGCACCTGCGCAAACCTGGCTCAGAACCAGTATATTGCGAGCGGCTCTTAAGTTTGATTCCCGACACTTACCACAGCAGGATAGTGGTGCATGACCACTTCTATCTCGTAGATGAATTCGGTCTGATGGGCTACCACCTCAGTCAGCGCAATTCCGAACACCCCTTGGGGCAGTCGGCTGCCTGCACGCGCACCTGCTATTCCCTGCCCGATCTGGCGCGGTATAAGGATGAATGTTCCTATGTACTGCTGCGCAACGTGTTCGACAGCATTTCAGAGCCCGACAACAAGGCTTCTTTCCAGCCCGAAGAACTGCAGGAGGCCCGTCAGGCCGGACTGCTGGACCGCAAGGTGATAGCCGAGGGAGGCGTCACACTTGACTCGGTGCCTGTTGTGAGGGACTATGGTTTTGGCGGTGTGGCAGTACGTGGCGACCTCTGGCGCAACTTCGACGTGCACCAGGGTGACGACTTCCGTCAGCTCGTGGCACACTTCCGCAAACTCAGGAAAGCCACCGAATAAGAGGCATGCGAGCGGTGAGGAATCCAGACAGAATAGACATGAATGCTCATATAAACCATATTAAATCCGAAAATACAGAAATGGAAGAGAAGAAATCATTCAAGGTGTTCTCTGGCACCAAGAGCCGTTACCTGGCAGAGAAGATTTGCCAGAGTCTGGGTTGCGAACTGGGAGACCTCTCCATCACGCACTTTGCTGATGGCGAGTTTGAGGTCTGCTTCGAAGAGAGCATCCGCGGACGTGATGTGTTCCTCGTGCAAAGCACATTCCCCAATGCCGACAATCTGATGGAACTCTTGCTGATGATCGATGCAGCCAAGAGAGCTTCGGCCAAGACCGTAAACGCTGTGATTCCCTATTTCGGCTGGGCACGTCAGGACCGCAAGAGCAAGCCTCGTGTGAGCATTGCTGCCAAACTGGTTGCCGATATGCTGAGCGTAGCCGGTATCAGCCGCATGATCACCATGGACCTGCATGCCGACCAGGAGCAGGGATTCTTCAATGTACCTGTTGACCACCTGTATGCCAGCAGCGTGCTTCTTCCCTATATCCAGTCACTCAACCTGGAGAATCTGGTGATTGCCACTCCTGACGTGGGCGGTACAAAGCGTGCCAGCACCTACAGCAAGTTCCTCAACTGCCCCCTGGTGCTCTGCAACAAGTCACGCCGTAAGGCCAACGAGGTGGCAAGCATGGAGATTATCGGTGATGTGACCGATGCCAACGTGGTACTCGTAGATGACATGGTCGATACAGCAGGCACTATCACCAAGGCTGCCGACCTGATGAAGTCAAAGGGCGCACGTACCGTTCGTGCCATCGCCAGCCACTGTGTGATGAGCGGTCCTGCCAGCGAGCGCGTGCAGAACAGCGCACTGGAGGAGCTGGTATTCACCGATAGCATCCCCTACAACAACGCTTGTTCCAAGGTGAAGGAGCTCAGTATCGCTGACCTCATAGCCAACACCATCCGCTGCGTCCTCAATAATGAGAGCATCAGCAAGCAGTATCTGATCTGATTCCGATACGGCAAACAAACATATGCCAGGGGGCTGCGTCATTCCCGACACAGCCCTCTGGCCTTTTTATATAAGCACTTGAATCGAAATGAGAGACCGACATTCTCGTCTCAGCAGCCGTCTGGCGGGAGAAGTACGCCTTCGTGTATTTTAGTCAAAAGCGGCGTGACGGGTGGTATTCACCTTTATGTGTTTGAGCCAAAAACCGCCAGGAAGGAGAAACTGAGCGGGGCGTAAAATCTTGGGGGACAGGATATCTTGAAGGTGAAAGAGCGGACTTCGGGCATCAACATTATGCTTGGATTGCCAATCCATAAGGAAGAATCGCTTCCCGAAGAGCATTCCGACTTCATTTTCAGCATAATCCAATCGTCCAAGCAGCATGCTGAAATCATCTGCGAAGCCAACAGAAATCTCCGTTTGCAGCCTTCGTATGGCCATCCAAAGCCTTCGTATGTGCATCCAAAGGCTGCAAACGGAGATTTCACCAAGCCTCGTGAACAGTTTTATAAGGGAGCCGGAAGGAGTTCCGAAGGCTGCCAGGAAGGTTGCTTCATGCTTCTGCCTCCCATTCCAAGAGGCTCTGCGTGTGGCAAGGAGCACATAAAGGCGTTCGTCACACCTGCTTGCATGCTATCGGAAGCGACTTGTCATCAGACTGTCCATACCACAAGCTTCTCAACTTCAATCCCCTCATAATAACACCGGAAGCAAGAAAGACCCCAAACGGAATGGCATCCGCTTGGGGTCTTGTGCTTGTCAGTATGCTGTATGGCAACGATGGTGCTTGGTTCTCAAGCCGTTGGCATTGCGCTTGATGGCAGTCGGCTCACGGTCAGATGGCTGCTGCTACGTGGCTTCATGCCTGCTTCACGTCTGCCGGAAGGGCGGTGAGAGACTTGTTGCAGTCCGCTTCGGAGGGCCATCCTTAGCGCAGCTCCAGTTGCAGATTGCTTATCAGATGCTGCACCTCCTTGTTTCTCTTCATCACCGATTGCATGTGGTCGGTCTTGTTGAAGACGGTTTTCTCCTCCATCTCCACCAGTTGAAGCTGTATCCTGGCGTTGTAGTTCTTCTGGTCCTGACGGATGAACTGCTCGATGGAGGAGCGCATGGCTTCCAGTTGGTCGCGCACTTGCACGCTCTGCACCGTCACTCCGATGGTATCCGGGTCAATCAGGATGGGTTGCATAGCCTGCATGCGCTGCTTCATCGCTATCTTGTCGTTTCCCAGCAAGGCCACATATTTCTGCCACGAGATGCGCATCTCGGCCAGGTCGAGCGGGTTGGTGGGAAGTGGGGCAGAACCATTCGTTTCGTCGGCAGACACATCATCAGTCTTCTTCTGGCCGATATTTCTGAACGACACACGCCTCAGTTTCCCCGATGCTTGTTGGGCTGATGCGGGTGCAGACTCTGGTTCGGCAGCGATGGGTTGCGGCACGTGCGGTGCCTGGATGTACGGTCGTACGACCGGTGCTTGAGTCACAGGCTGGTTGGATGCCTGGGTGGATGTGCTCTGGCCCTGGGCTTTGAGCGCATCGAAAATGGGTTTTAATGACTTGGCAGGGCGACGCCCCGCACCAGGAACATCCTCTTCGTTGAGTTGGGCAACCTGTATGAGGCAAATCTCCAGTTGCAAGCGCTTGTTGTTGCTCGTCTTATAGGCAAGGTCACAATCGTTGCAAAGTTTGAGGGCTCTGTAGATGAAACGAGGCTTGCAGCGCGCTGCCTGCTCGCTGTATCTCTGCTGCATCTGCTCACTCATCTCCAGGAGCGAGAGCGTGGATTGGTCTCTGGCCACCAGCAGATTGCGCAGATGGGTGGAGAGACCCGCTATGAAGTTGCCGCCGTCGAAGCCTTTCTGCAGTATCTCATTGAGCAGCAGCATGCAGGGCTGCACTTCGTCTGCCAGGAAGTAATCCACCAGCTTGAAGTAGTATTCGGTGCTCAGGACGTTCAGACTCTGGCATACATTCTGATAGGTGAGCTTTCCGCCGGTGAAGCTGACCATCTGGTCGAAGATGGAGAGCGCATCTCGCATACCGCCGTCAGCCTTCTGCGCGATGAGGTTGAGCGCGTCGGGTTCGGTCTCATAACCTTCCTTCTCGGCCACCCTCTGCAGGTGTTCGATGGTATCCTGCACGCTCATGCGCATGAAGTCATACACCTGGCAACGGCTCAGAATGGTGGGCAGGATGCGATGCTTCTCGGTGGTGGCCAGGATGAATATCACATACGAGGGCGGTTCTTCGAGTGTCTTGAGGAAGGCATTGAAGGCGGCTGTGGTGAGCATGTGCACCTCGTCGATGATGAAAACCTTGTACTTGCCCACCTGTGGCGGAATGAGCACCTGCTGGCAAAGTTCTCTCATTTCATCCACAGAGTTGTTGCTTGCCGCATCCAGCTCCTGTATGTTCATCGAGCGCTGTTCATCGAAAGCCTTGCAACTCTCGCACTGGCCGCACGGATCACCGCTGGGCAGGGGAGAAAGGCAGTTGATAGACTTGGCAAAGATGCGTGCGCAGGTGGTCTTGCCCACTCCACGAGGTCCGCAGAACAGGTAGGCATGCGCCAGTTTGCCCGATGCGATGGCATTCTTGAGCGTGGTGGTCAGCGCGTGCTGTCCCACGACTGAATCGAAGGTAAGCGGTCTGTATTTACGCGCAGACACGATATATTCTTCCATAACTTGCTTGCTTGTTTCTGCAAATATAGAAAAAAAACACGTTACATGGCGCTAAAACTCCACTTTTTTGCTACCTTTGCCCTATATATAATAAGGTATATGGGTAAACTATTCTCAGTCTGGCACTTCGTTTGCCGGTTTAAGTATGTGTTCATCATATTGTTTGCAGCTCTTCTCATTGGCTTTCTCGATGACAACAGCCTGCTCATCAGGAGCCGCCGTTGGCAGAGGATTGCCGAACTCAGGCGCGAGATAGCCGACTACGAGGAGCGTTTCGATGCTGCCACACGCCAGCTCAAGAGTCTGGACAATGACCCCAAGGCACTTGAGCAGGTGGCTCGTGAGAAGTATTATATGAAGCGTGCCAACGAGGACGTCTTCGTCATAAGGGTGTCGGATGAGGATATCACCGACGGAACAGACACGTTGGACCAAGACAGCATCGCCCAATGAAGGAACTCAATAGCTGGGAGAACCTCCTTTTCCGCGCGGGAGCTGTGCTGATGCTTGCCGGTGCGGCTGCCCATCTGTTTGCCCCCATGGTGTCGCTCTACCTGTTTGCCATTGGCGCGGGAGCCTATGCCTGCATGCGCCTGCGCACCGAGTATATGGGCAGGAGCATAACCATCGTACGCCTGCGGCGCCAGCAACTGCTCGCTTCGGCCTGCTTCGTGTTCACAGCCGTGCTGATGAGCATGCAGGATATGCACTATGGATTTGCCGCCCGAAACGAGTGGGTGGTGAGCCTGATTGTGGGCTGTGTGCTCGAGCTCTACACTTCGTGGCGCATCCCACAGGAGCTCGAGAAGCAATAAAATCGTAACTACTCAGGTAGGTTTGCCGTACTCATATTATGACGAAACGATAGCAGCTTAACGTTCAATTATCACTTCGCA
>UQST01000036.1 GCA_900543815.1 uncultured Prevotellaceae bacterium | reverse complement strand
CCATCAAGGCACGTGAGAATTGCTGTCTGAAATCGGTCGTCGGTACGGGTACAGACGGCCAATCATGGGATGAATTTATCATAGAGCAGTCGTATTGTGAACTACGTTTCTATAGTGACTATGGCGATACGTACACGGTGACTTCGGCCCGCAATGAAGAGGTTCAAAATGCCAGCTGCACACTGAAAGTAGATGATGCTTCGAAGATAAAGGTGACACACAAGGTTTCACAGGCTGAGGTGGCAATCGTTGATGGCGAGAATATTATCAAATTTGACCCCACAACGGAAACCGGGCTTGTAATCACCCCTACAGACAAGGCTATCTACAAACTGGTGGTAGATGGAAATGACATCACGAATGCGTCTTCATATAGCTATGAGGTTCCTGTAGTCAATGGTACAGTCATTGAGGTGCAGACCAATTATCCGGACGTGGACTGTCCGGTACATTTACTACTCGAGGGCGATGAGGCTGCCGACTTCATCACTGGGGCAGATGTTGACAACAAACCGGTGTTCAATTATAAGAATGACGATTTCACGGTGAAGGCGGGGGCAAGTCTTAAACTATATGCCAACACCAAGGAATGGGAGGTTGACGAATGTACCATAAACGGGGAAACGCGTTCGTTCTTTAACCCGTTTGAGGTTGTTATTACCGAAGAAACAAACATCCGCATCCGTGTGCATAAATATGCCACATTCAAGGTTACCATTACTGTCGACGACCCAAATCGAGTGGAAGTATATCGTGGTTACCACTATAATAACGACCGTATCGAGTTGAAGGCAGGCGACAACACAGTGGAGATTATGCGTAATACTCCAATCGTAAGCATCCTTCCTGCCAAAGACTGCTATTTGAAGAGTTGTCAGGTGGATGACTACAGCTACGAACGCAGTGATTTGCAAATATCACCCCTCAAGGTGGGCTCGCTTGTCGATGACTCGCATATTACTGTGGTGACGGGTAATATCGTGCGCGACAAACAGGCTGCAATCTTCTTGCAGGGTCTTGAGCAAGTAGAAGATTATTTCACTTTGCAACGTGCTGACCAGAGTAAAATAGAGGGTCTGAAGAATGGCTACAACAACTTCTGTTTTTATGACTATGACAATGACTTTATCTTGGGTACTGGCAGTCCGGTGGAAGCCCATGTTTACCAAAACGACAAGAAATTGGCGCCCAAATACCCCGGTAGTTACACCTACTTGGCTGAACTGAAACCGATGGATGTCCTGAAGGTGTTCTTCGGAGATGCTCCAGCCAACTATCAGGTAACCTTTGCCGGTGAAGCGGAAGCTCTATCACAGCTCACCGTGGTGCGCGACATGTTGATAAACGTTCCCGGGTTTGCAGCAGGATTCAGTGCATTAAGCGGCACGTTGGTAAGTATTCGACTGGCAACTGAGGCAAAGGTGGAAATCAGTGTGAATGGCGAAGCGTTACAGCCTATGGCTGATGGCACGTATGAGTTTACCGTATTGCGTGACACAAAAGTAAATGTAACTGAAAACAGCATCACGGGCATCAACGAAATTGAGGCCAAAGCAACCCATGAGGGTCCGGTCTATAATTTATCCGGTGAATGTGTGCTGAATCGAGCTACTCCAGAAGCTATGCAGCATCTGCCCAAAGGAATCTATGTGATAAAAGGAAAGAAAATTGTGCGTTGACAAACAAATTTAAGATATGAACATGCTTACAGTTTCATTCCGTAAACTCTTCTGCGCGGCATTCATTGCTGCCAGTGCATCGTCCCTTTATGCCGGAACACCTTCCGCACCGTCCTCCGCTCCCGATGCCGAGGGTACCTATCAGCCCACCGAGAGCAATCTGAAGGCACGTGCCGCTTTCTCTGGGCACCGCTTGGGCATCTTCCTCCATTGGGGCATCTACAGTATGTTTGGCCAGGGAGAGTGGTATATGACCAATGCCGGCATCAACCGCGACGAATATGCCAAGGCAGCCCATGGATTCTTCCCTTCGCGCTTCAATGCCAAGGAGTGGGTGACGGCTTTCAAGCAGGCCGGTGCCAAGTATATCTGCTTCACCACACGCCATCATGACGGCTTCTCGATGTTTGCCACCAAGCAGTCGGACTATAATATAGTAGATGGTACCCCCTTCCGCCGCGATGTGCTGCGCGAACTCACCGATGAGTGCCGTCGCCAGGGGCTGGCTGTCCACTTCTATTATTCCCACATCGACTGGACACGCGACGACTATCCTGCCGGACGTGTCGGACGCAACACAGGAAAGGACCCCAAGAAGGCCGACTGGCCCTCCTATTTCAAGTTCATGAACGCCCAGTTGACAGAGCTTGTGAAGAATTACGACCCCGATGCCATCTGGTTTGATGGCATGTGGGACCATGACGGCGACTCCAAGCCGTTTGACTGGCAGCTTGACGAGCAGTATGCTCTGCTTCACAGCCTCAAGCCCAGCCTCCTTGTGGGCAACAACCATCACCAGAAGCCTATTCCCGGTGAGGATATGCAGTTCTTCGAACGTGATTTGCCAGGCGAGAACAGTGCAGGCCTGAGTGGTCAGTCTATTGGCACTCTCCCCCTGGAAACCTGCCAGACAATGAATGGCATGTGGGGTTATAAGGTGATAGACCAGAATTACAAGAGCGTTTCAGAACTCATCCGTCTGCTCGTGGGTGCAGCAGGCAAGGGAGCCAATCTGCTGCTCAACATAGGTCCCATGCCTGATGGCGAACTGCCTGCTCCTTCGCTCGACCGTCTGAAGGGAATGGGCCAATGGCTTGACAAGTATGGTGAGACCATCTATGGTACTGTGGCAGGCGATGTGCCTACCCGTCCTTGGGGAGTAACTACGCGCAAGTGTGACCGCCTCTTTGTGCACATCATGTCTCTCAGTGACAACAGTCTCTTCCTGCCCGTGAAGGCCAAGGTGCGCAAGGCACTGGATTATGAGACCAAGAAGCCCTTGCGCTTCACGCAGACTGAAGACGGTGTGCTGGTTCACCTGGGGCTGGTGCCACAGGGCGTTGACCATATTGTGGAACTTCAGACTAAGTGATGCGACCGTCCCCAGAGTGGGAATCCAGGATAAGCGAAAGGCTGCTTCCCAGTGCAGGGAGGCAGCCTTTTGTCTGCGTATGCTGTTGTAGTGGGGGTGAGCGTCTTTATGTCTTCTCCACCTCATCCTCTGTGAGGTTTGTGGCCATCGCTATCTGCGAGATGCTAAGTGCTCCACTTGCTTTGAGGTTGCGTGCGATGCTCAGCCTTTCTTCTTTACGTCCTTCGGCTCTACCTTCTTTACGTCCTTCGGCTCTGCCTTCTTTACGTCCTTCGGCTCTACCTTCTTCACGTCCTTCGGCTCTTCCCTTTCTGACGGCAGTTATCAGGCAGCTATACCAGTCTCTGAAGTTCTTCAGGCTTTCCTCGTAGTCCTGTCGCTCTACGGGAGTATATTTGGCTATTTCGGCTTGCTCAAAGAGTCTGTTGAAGATGGCTTCGCGCAGCTCGGCCGGACGCTCGTCGAGGTCGCCCAGATGTTTGATGGCAAAGAGCCACTTGTCATAGAGGCTGCTCTCCTCGGTCAGCGGGGTGTTGTACTTTGGCATCTCCAGATAGAGGTAGGATAGTTTGTCGTAGAACACCTTCCCCGTGGTCATATCCACCAGTTTGACCGTGTGTGTGAAATCGCTGTCATTGTCGAAGGTGAAGTTGAGGAAGCAGATGGTATATACGCGCTTCAGTTCATAGTCCCACGACTTGCCCTGCTTGGCCTGTTCGCGTATGGGGAAGGTGGAGTAGAAGATGGAGCGGTCCTTGAAGAACTGCTGCTCTCCGTTTTGCATCTCAATGAGAATCTTCTCGCCCTTTTCTGTCTCGCAATACACATCGAAGACAGCTCTGCGCTCTGTGGCAGTCACCCCCAGGTTTTCGGTATTGAGGTAGGTGATGTCCAGGAAGTGCTCTGTCCCCTCGAAGCAAGAGTTGAGGAACGAGAGGAGCAGGTCTTTGTTCGCCTCGGTCCCAAAGAGTTTCTTGAACGCGAAGTCCGTGTAGAAGTTCACATATCTGGTCTGTGGGTCTGTCAGTGACATGGTGTTGCCTTTCTTTAATGGTTTGACAATGTTATGCGATGAAGTGCAGTGACTTGCACCATACAGTCGCAAAAGTACGAACTTTTCCCCTTACCTCCAATCATTCGGGCCAGATATCTGAGTCTTTTGTGTGCAAGTACCTGGTGCAGTCAGCCTGGTGATGCTGCCGGGATTTGATGCTCCTGGCCGATTTCCAGGGGGCTGCTTCGTATTTTGGATTCAATAAGAGAAGGGCAGTAACGGGACGCTATACATTATATATTATGTCAGACGTACCGTCTCTCTGAGTCATTCGGCTTGTGAAAGCGTGTGGCTATACCTTATATATTATGGCAGACAGGGCAAAATCCCATCATGGATCAGTCGTTCTCTTTTGGTAAAAGAGCCATCCTGTTTGGGTAAAAGTCGCCCTCTCTTACAGCCAAAGAGGCGGGAGAATAGGGTGGGGTAAAGACTGCTCTGGCAAGCAAAAGTTTACATTTCTGCCCAAGTATGGTGACAAAGTGAAAATAAATGTGTAATTTTGCCTTGTTTTTTGAAAGCAAAACGGTAATAACGAAGACAAGAGATGAGTAAACTGATGAAACCGGAGGGCTATCGTGCCCTGTTGGATTTGAAGCAGACCGAACTGGCCATCAAGAATATAAAGGACTTTTTTCTGAGTGGACTGAGCACCGAACTCCGTCTGCGCAGGGTGACTGCCCCGCTGTTTGTGCTGCGCGGGCTGGGACTGAATGATGACCTGAACGGTGTGGAGCGCCCGGTCAGTTTCCCTGTCAAGGATATGAACGAGGCTGTAGCCGAGGTGGTACACAGTCTGGCCAAGTGGAAGAGAGTCACTCTGGCCGACTATCAGATAGACCCCGGTTTCGGTATCATCACCGACATGAATGCCATCCGCCCCGATGAGGAACTCGACAATATCCACAGCCTCTATGTCGATCAGTGGGACTGGGAGCGTGTGATACTGCCCCAGGAACGTACCATTGCTTTCCTCAAGCGCATTGTCCGCAAGATCTACAGCACCATCCTGCGCACCGAGTTCTACATCTGTGAGACTTATCCCCAGCTGCAGCACTTCCTGCCCGAGGAGGTACACTTCATCCACAGCGAGGAGCTGCTGCGCATGTATCCCGACAAGACTGCCAGGGAGCGCGAAGACCTCATCTGTCAGAAGTATGGGGCTGTGTTCGTCATGGGCATCGGCGGCAAGTTGTCCAACGGCCAGGAGCACGACATGCGTGCACCCGACTATGATGACTGGAGCACCCCCAACGAGGAAGGATTCCTGGGACTCAATGGTGACTTGCTGGTGTGGTATCCCACCTTGGGCAGGAGCATTGAACTCAGCAGCATGGGTATCCGCGTAGATGCCGAGGCTCTGGAGCGCCAGTTGGCCCTGCAGGGCAAGGAAGACCGCAAGAGCCTCTTCTTCCATCGCCGCCTGCTCGAAGGTTCGCTTCCCCTCTCTATCGGAGGCGGAATAGGCCAGAGCCGCCTGTGCATGATACTCCTCCACAAAGCCCACATCGGCGAAACCCAGTCCAGCATCTGGCCCGACAGCATGCGTTGTGAGTGCCGCGAGGCAGGCATGCCTCTCATCTGACATTTTGGGGGTGAAGACAGCAGGCCGGCAGGAGAGATAAAACGCCCTGCGGCCGACGGCAAGACCGCTGGCCCCTTGTGCATCAGAACATTTTGGAGACAATAAGACGAGAGCAAGAAAGGCGCGTCATGGTGACGCGTCTCATTTATTATCAATAACCAATGTACAACAAACAGATTCAGAAGTCAGAAGTCGTTACCTGGAGGCAGTTTGCCCACCACGGTTACAGCGCTTTTGCCAGCCTGCACCGTCAGGTGAGAATCGGTGTGCTCAGTGTGGCCACCCTCGGTGTGGCTGCCAAGGCGGAAGCCCAGTTGAGCCAAGCCCCTGCGCTTGAGCCCAAGGAAGAGCCTACCGAAGAGGTGAAGCCACTCGACGAGGTGACCGTAAGCGGCACTCTGGCTCCGCTGACTCAATTGCAGTCGGCACGTATCGTTACTGTACTCCAGCGTCAGGACATCGAACAGGCGGGGGTACAGAGTATCAACGACCTATTCAAGTTAGCCACGGGCGTGGATGTCCGGCAGCGCGGTGGCTTTGGTATCCAGTCGGACATCTCCATCGATGGCGGCATCTTTGACCAGATTACCATCCTGCTCAACGGTGTCAACATCAGCAATCCACACACAGGACATCTGGCCGCTGACTTCCCCGTCAGCATCAGCGACATCGAGCGCATTGAAGTGCTCGAGGGTGCCGCCAGCCGTGTGTATGGCGGCCAGAGTTTCGGCGGAGCCATCAATATCGTCACCCGTCACGAACAGGAGACCACTCTCGAGGCAGGAGCCCAGGGCGGCAGCTTTGGCACCTTTGATGCCGATGCCCGTGTGGGACTGATACTTGGGCGCACCGGACACAGGGTAAGCGGCGGTGGCGGACGCAGCGACGGCGGTACGCTCAACAGCGACTGGCGCAAGGGCCAGCTCTATTATCAGGGCGACTTCAGCAACCGGCACATGACCCTCGACTGGCAGTTCGGCTTCTCGAAGAAGTCCTACGGAGCCAACACCTTCTACAGCGCAGCCTATCCCGACCAGTATGAACGCAACGAGCGCTACCTCATCTCGGTGCAGGGAGAGACCAAGGGCAAGTTCCACTTCACCCCGCAGGTATATTGGAACCGCACCTATGACAATTTCCAGCTCGTGCGCGGAAAGCAGTTCGGCGAGAACTTCCACCAGGCCGATGTGTATGGCATCAAGGCCGGAGGCTACTTCAACTGGTGGGGCGGCAAGACAGCGCTGGGTGCCGAACTGCGTCAGGAGGGTATCCTTAGCACCAATCTGGGCAGAGACCTCAGTCCTGAGCACTATGTGGATGCCCGCCACGGACATGGCACCCAATACACCCGCCAGGACGACCGCACCAGCGTCTCTTACAATCTGGAGCATAATATACTGTTTGACCGCTGGACCATCTCGGCCGGACTGCTTGCCAATATGACCACCAGCGTGGATCACCGTTTCCGCTTCTATCCCGGAGTAGATATCGCCTACCGTCCCGCCACAGGATGGAAGCTCTTCCTCTCCTACAACAAGGGATTCCGCTTGCCCTCCTTCACCGAACTCTATTACAAGAGCGCTACACACGAGGGCAACCGCGGACTGAAGCCTGAGCACAACCGCTCGGTACAGCTGGGCGTGCAGTATGCCACTGCAGGATTCCAGGGTACCCTGCGCGGATTCTATCATCGCGGCAACCGCATGATAGACTGGGTGATGTACACTGCCGAGGATAACTATCACAGTGCTGCATTCAATCTGGACAATATGGGCGTGCAGGCCGATGCACGTGTGAGCTTCCCCGAGCTGTTTGACAAGAACACCTGGTTGCGCTCGCTGAGCGTGGGCTATACCTACATCCACCAGAAGCGCCACGATGACACCCCCATCTTCAAGAGCAATTATGCCATGGAGTACCTGCGTCATAAGTTTGTGGCAAGCCTCAACCACCGCATCTGGAACCGCCTGTCGGCCACCTGGAGCGTGCGTTGGCAGGACCGCATGGGCAGCTACCTGCGTTACAGCGGCACCTATGTGGATCCCTCCACAGGCTTCCTGCGCGGCGAGAGCACAGGCCAACTGGTGGATTACAGTCCCTATGCCACCCTCGACCTCAAGCTGCAGTGGACAGCCGAGCAGTACCAGGTGTTTGTACTGGGAACCAATATCACCAACCACAAGTACTACGACCTGGGCAATGTGCAGCAGCCTGGCATCTGGGTGATGGCAGGCGCCAGGGTGAAGTTCTAAGGGAGGCTTCATGTCCCTTTTGCCCTTCCATCAGTTGGGATGGGGCAGAAGGCAGAACACCGAAAACCGCTTTGCTGCCCGCCGCTGCAAAGCTTGTCATAAAACGCACCGCACTGCGAGAACCAACGCAGCGCGGTGCGTTTGCATTTGCAGCGCGGTGCATTGGCAATCGCAGTGCGCCGCACACCCCATCGTTCCCTTGTTCCCAATAATTATCCTTTATGTCACAAACGCTTTGTCATTTCACTCAAAATCATTACTTTTGCGCTTAAATCGAAAAATCCGATGAGTAGAATAGCCTTTACCGCAGCGCTTCTGCTGCTGAGCCTGTGCGCCAACGCCTTTACGTTGGTCATTGATGCCGGACATGGCGGCAGGGACGGAGGAGCAAAGGGACGCTTCAGCAAGGAGAAGAATATCAACTTGGCTGTGGCGCTTGCGCTGGGCCGCCTGGTGGAGGACAACTGCAAGGACGTCAAGGTGATATATACCCGCAAGACAGACGTGTTCGTGGAGTTGGACGAGCGTGCCAATATAGCCAACCGCGCAAAGGCCGACCTCTTCATAAGCATACACACCAACAGCACCGCCAGCAAGGTGGGACCACGCGGAGCAGAAACCTACACGCTGGGTATGCACCGCGCTGCCGATAATCTGGAAGTGGCCAAGCGGGAGAACTCCGTCATCACGCTGGAGAGCAACTACGAGCAGAAGTACGAGGGTTTTGACCCTAACAGCAGCGAGAGCTACATCATCTTCGAGTTGATGCAGGACCAGAACATGGCCCAGAGCGTGAAGCTGGCACGCAAGGTGCAGGAGCAGTTCCGCTCCACGGCAGGACGCCTGGACAAGGGTGTGCATCAGGCAGGCTTCCTGGTGCTGAGGGCTACCAGCATGCCCAGTGTGCTGGTGGAACTGGGTTACATCAACAATCCCTCGGAGGAGACATACCTCAACAGCCAGGCGGGCATAGCGGCAATGGCCAAGAGCATCTACCGCGCATTTGTGGCATACAGGAAGTGAGCGGTGCAGGATAAGGGATTCCCACGCACGGCTTATATATATAATAAGGAATATACAGAACGGTAAAATGAGAAAAGAAGTCAAGATAGGTCTCACAGGCGTTGCAGCTCTGATGATACTCTTTTTCGGTATCAAGTTCCTCAAGGGCGCCAACCTCTTCAGTTCGAGCAGTACCTACTACATCCGCTTCAGCAATGCAAAGGGACTCAGCAAGAACAGCACAGTCTTTGCCGACGGCTACAATGTGGGCACGGTGAGCGATATCATCTATGATTATGAGCATCCCGGACAGGTGCTTATCCAGATATGCACCAATCGCGGACTGCGCATCCCCAAGGGCAGCAGCGCCTCTCTCGACGAGGCTATGCTGGGCGGCTGCACGCTCAATATGCTGCTTGCCACCAATCCCCGCGAGTCCTATCAGCCCGGCGATACCATCATGGGCAATGACGAAGGCGGACTCATGTCGAAGGCCGAGGACTTGATGCCCAAGGTTGATCAGGTACTGGCCAGGGTGGATACTCTGCTGGCCACGCTCAACATGCTGGCTGCTGACCCCAACCTCCCCCTTATCCTCAAGAACGCCGAGACGCTGACCGCCAATCTCAACGAGAGCAGCCAGCAGCTCAACCGCCTCCTCTCCCGCGATGTGCCTGCCATGACACGCACCTTCACCCAGGCTGGAGAGAATGTGGCAGCACTCACCGACAACCTCAACAAAATCAATCTGCAGAGCACTATGGACAGTGTGAACTGCACCATAGGCAATGTCAACCGCATGGTGGCACAGATGCAGAGCGAGGAGGGTACGCTGGGACTGCTCATGAAGGACCCCTCGCTGTACAACAGCCTCAACCATACCGTACAGAGCGCCGATAGTCTGGTCAATGACCTCAAGGCTCATCCCAAGCGCTATGTGCACTTCTCTGTCTTCGGCAAGAAGGAGAAGTAACAGGCTCTGCCAGGCGGGATTTCTCCCGCAATCAGACGCGGCAATGATGCCACCGCACCGTTAATTGAATTTATTCAAAATTAACGGGACTCCCCATGGGGAAGCGGTGCCACCTTGTTGACGCTTGGTTTATCGGCAGTTAGGACTTCTTTTGGTGTCCTGTTTCGATGCATTAGTCAAAGCCATGTGCTGGGCTATGTATCAGTCACTTGTGCCCAAGAGGGGTCGAAAGCGCGACAAAGCGACAACGGCGTGTTTCTTCATATGCTGAAATTCAGTGCTTTGTGGCGCGGATGAAGGTGGGGGAGCATGAGGAGCAAAATTTGGAGCGCGTGCAAAAAGTGCGTACATTTGCAGAGAATTCCTCGCAAGGAAACGACTAAAAGGCAATTAAATCTCAAGAACTAAGGATGGATAAGTCACCACGCGATAAGTGGAAGGAATGCCTGGGCATTATCAGGAACAACTTGGACGAGCAGAGGTTCAACACATGGTTTGAGCCTATCCGCTTCAAGTCCTATGACCAGGACAGGAAGGAACTCACGATATTCGTTCCCTCCAGTTTCTTCTATGAGTATCTGGAAGGTCACTACCGGAGAATCATGCATATGACTATCGCCAAGGTGTTCGGTGCCGACCAGCACTTGAAGTACGAGGTGAAGGTGGCCGGCAAGGAGACCGTGAATGTGGAGAGTGACGAACCGACCCTGCTGGACAGGCAGCCCCGTGCAGCGGTGCCCGCCAACCAATCGCCGCGTATGGCTCAGGCGGCAGGAGCACCCCAGGATCTGGACTCCTGTCTCAACATGAAGCAGAACTTCGGAAACTTCATCGAGGGCGTGAGCAACAAGTTGCCTCGCAGCATCGGACTCTCTATCGCCGAGAATCCCAGTCAGCAGACTTTCAACCCCCTCTTTATATACGGACCCAGCGGAGTGGGCAAGACCCATCTGGTGAATGCCATCGGTACGCGCATGAAGGAGCTTCACCCCGACAAGAGGGTGCTCTATCTGAGTGCACGTCTCTTCGAGGTCCAGTACACGTCATCCGTTCGCCAGAACAGGATAAACGACTTCATGCATTTCTACCAGAGCATCGACATGCTCATCGTGGATGATATACAGGAGATGGTGGGCAAGCAGGCCACACAATACACCTTCTTCCACATCTTCAACCACCTGCGTCAGAATGGTCGTCATATCATCCTCACCAGCGACCGTCCGCCTACGGCATTGCAGGGGATGGAGGATAGAATGATCACCCGATTCCAGAGCGGACTGCTGGCCGAGCTGGAGAAACCCGAGGAGCGCCTGCGCAGGGACATCCTGGAAAGCAAGATCAAGCACGACGGACTCAGAATCCCCGAGAAGGTCATCGACTATATCTCGCAGAACGTGAGCGACAGCGTGCGTGAGCTCGAGGGAGTGGTGCAGAGCCTGCTGGCCTATTCGGTGGTGTTCAACCGCGATGTGGATCTGCAGTTTGCCATGCGCATCATGAACCACAACATGCATGTAGAGCGCAAGCGCACCATTACGGTAGATCAGATAGTGGAGCACGCATGCGAATACTTCCAGATCAAGCAGGAGGATGTATATGGCAAGAGCCGCAAGGCAAACATCGTGCTCGTGAGACAGTTGAGCATGTACTTGGCACAGCACCACACTCAGTTGACCGCCAGTAGGATAGGCAATCTTGTGGGAGGCCGCAATCACGCCACCGTGATTCACAGCGTGCGCACCATAGAGAACCGCCTGAAGAGCGACAAGGACTTCCAGAAGAAGGTGACAGAGCTGGAGGGGAAACTCAAGGCATGACTTTTATACCATAATAATATAACGTATGATGAACATCAGCACTCGCAAGACCATACGGAAATATACGCAGCAGCCCATCTCTGATGAGCTGCTGAACCGCTTATTGGAGGAGGCTTCCCACACCCAGACAATGGGCAACCTGCAACTCTACAGCGTGGTGGTCACACGTTCGCAGGAGGCCAAGCAGGCATTGGCACCCTTCCATTTCAACCAGCCCATGGTGACACAGGCTCCCGTGGTGCTGACCATCTGTGCCGATTTCAGGCGAGTGAGCGACTGGTGTGAATGTCGTCAGGCGGTGCCAGGATACGACAATATGCTCAGCTTCATGAATGCTGCCACCGATGCCTTGCTCTATACACAGACCTTCTGCAATCTGGCTGAAGAGCAGGGGCTGGGCATCTGCTACCTGGGTACCACGCTCTATATGCCTGCACAGATAGCCGAGCAGTTGCATCTGCCTGCACTCACCTTCCCCGTGGCAACACTCACCGTGGGCTGGCCCGACGAGAACCCCGAGCAGCAGGACCGTCTTCCCCTTGACTCCTTTGTACATCAGGAGAGCTATCAGGCCTATACCCCCGAGCGCATCGACCGCTTCTATTCAGCCAAGGAAGCATTGCCCGCCAATCAGGGCTTTGTGGAGGAAAATGGCAAGGAGACGCTTGCGCAGGTTTTTACAGACGTCCGCTATACCCGCAAGGACAATGAGGCCATGTCGCATGGAATGCTTGCGGCACTTCGCAAACAAGGTTTTCTGAAGCAGGAACCCAGTGTGGCTCCTCTCGAGGTGGTGGAAACCAGACCCGAGACACTGGAATGCGATGTGGTGCGTTTCCAGAACAAGAAGGAGAAGTGGGTGGCTTTCGTGGGACTGCTCAACGGACATCCCTATGAGATATTCACCGGTCTGATGGACGATGAAGAAGGCATCGCACTGCCCAAGAGCGTGACACACGGCCGCATCATCAAGCATGTGGATCGCGACGGACAGAAACGCTACGACTTCCAGTTCGAGAACAAACGTGGCTACAAGACCACTATCGAGGGTCTCAGTGAGAAGTTCAACCCCGAGTATTGGGATTATGCCAAGCTCATCAGCGGTGTTCTGCGTTATCGCATGCCCATTGACCACGTCATCAAACTCGTCACCTCGCTCCAACTCGAGAGCGATAATATCAATTCCTGGAAGACAGGAGTGGCCAGGGCACTCAAGAAGTATCTGCCCGAATCGCTGCAGAACGAAGACGTGACAGAGGAGTGAGCAGGCGTATGAATGTGGATATCTTCATCAAGCGACTGCGCCTCTATGGCCGTCACGGAGTGCTCCCCCAGGAGAGGGAGGTGGGTGCCAACTTCTATGTGACCCTCACCGCTGCTGCCGATGTGAGCGATGAGGCACTGCTGCACGACCGTCTGGAGGGTACCGTGGATTACAGCAAACTTGTGGAAGTGCTGGAGCGGGAGATGGCAAAGCCCTCAGCCCTACTCGAACATGCGGCCATGCGGATGGCTTCCAGCGTGCTCCGCGACTTCCCCATCATATCCAGGGTAGAGCTCGAATTGGAAAAGGAAAACCCGCCCATGGGAGTGCAAACTGAGGGCGTTGGAGTCAAAATAGTGCACGTAAGGTGATATTGTCATCGCAAAACTGCGCAAAAAGAATAAAATTGCGTAATTTTGCGATGAATTTGTATTTAGTTAGTCAGAAAATGGGAAACTTAGGTATCGGATTGGAACTTATGATTGTGGGCATGCTCACCGTGTTCGTCATTCTGCTCATCGTTATATGGGGCGGAAAACTGCTTATTGCTGTGGTCAACAAGGTGGCTCCCGAAGAAGTTGTTCCTGCTAAGAAGAGTGCAAAGCCAGCCAGCACAATCGATGGCGGCACAATGGCAATCCTTCAGGAAGTGGTGAGTCAGATTACAGGCGGAAAGGGCAAGGTGGCTTCTGCAAAGAAAATCTGATGGCCATGCCGGGCCGTTGTGTATCAAGCCGAAACGGTTTGCTCTCCTCGGTCCCAAACCGTGCAATGGCACCGGCATACAGATAAACAGAATAACAGATTCCCTTTTGACAGTCAGTTGAGCCGCGTCTGACGAAACAGTCAGAGCACAGCGCGGGCAAACGGACATAACAGGGAAGCCTCAAGTAATATTAAGGAAAGAAAGTAACAAGATATCGCAAATGAAAAGAGAAGTAAAGTTTAGCTTGGTTTTCCGCGACATGTGGCAGAGTGCAGGCAAGTACCAGCCGCGCGTGGACCAGTTGGTGAAGGTGGCTCCTGCCATTATCAAGATGGGTTGCTTTGACCGTGTGGAGACAAACGGTGGCGGCTTCGAGCAGGTGAACCTGCTGTATGGAGAGAACCCCAACAAGAGTGTTCGTCAGTGGACAAAGCCTTTCCATGAGGCTGGAATACAGACACACATGCTGGACCGCGCGCTCAACGGACTTCGTATGAGCCCATGTCCCAAGGACCTTCGCAAACTCTTCTATAAGGTGAAAAAGGCTCAGGGTACCGACATCACCCGCATCTTCTGCGGACTCAACGACCCCAGAAACGTAATCCCCTCTATCCAGTATGCCAAGGAGGCCGGCATGATAGCCCAGGCTTCGCTGTGCATCACCCACAGCCCAATACACACTGTGGAGTACTACGTGAACCTGGCCAAGACATTCATCGAGGCTGGTGCCGACGAGATTTGCCTCAAGGATATGGCTGGCATTGGCCGTCCTGTATCACTGGGCAAGATTGTAGAGGGCATCAAGGCTTATAAGAAGGATATTGTCATCCAGTATCACAGCCACGCCGGTCCTGGTTTCTGCATGGCCTCAATCCTTGAGGTGGCAAAGGCTGGCTGCGACTATATCGACACCTCTATGTCTCCTCTGGCTTGGGGAACAGGCCATGCCGACATCATCGCCGTACAGGAGATGCTGAAGGATGCCGGTTTCCAGGTGAAGGAAATCAATATGGAGGCATACATGGAGACACGTACACTCATCCAGGAGATGTATGATGACTTCCTGGGTTATTATATTCCCAAACTCAATCATATCAACAACTCTCTGCTGGTGAAGCCCGGTCTGCCTGGCGGTATGATGGGTTCACTGATGACTGACCTCGAGGATAACCTGAAGAGCCTGAACAAGTGGAAGGTGAAGAACGGCCAGCCCGAACTGACCACCGACCAGCTTCTGGTGAAGCTCTTTGACGAGGTGGCTTACGTTTGGCCCAAGGTGGGTTACCCCTGTCTGGTGACTCCTTTCAGCCAGTATGTGAAGAACCTCGCTCTGATGAACGTTATCCAGATGGAGAAGGGCAAGGCTCGCTGGAGCATGATAGCCGACAATATCTGGGATATGATACTGGGCAAGAGCGGACGCCTGCCTGGTGAGGTGGCTCCCGAACTGGTAGAAATGGCCAAGGAGCAGGGACGTGTGTTTGAGACAGAGGATCCTCAGTCTTACTATCCCGATGACCTGGATACCTATCGTCAGAAGATGCAGGAGAAGGGTTGGGAACTTGGCGAGGACGACGAGGAACTCTTCGAGTACAGCATGCACCCATCTCAGTACGAGGCTTACAAGAGTGGCAAGGCAAAGGCAGACTTCGAGGCTGACTTGGCTGAGCGCAAGGCAAAGGCAAATGGCGCCGGTGCTGCCGAGTTGCCTAAGAGCATCAAGGTGAGCGTAAACGGACAGACCTACGAGGTGAACATCGCTTATGGCAATGAGGCACCTGCTGCCACCACAGCTTCCACTGCATCGGCTGCCCCTGTAGCTGCCGGTGAGGGTGAGGACATACTGGCTCCTCTGGAGGGCAAGTTCTACCGTGTGAAGGACTCACAGGAGACTCCCAAGCAGATTGGAGAAGAGGTGAAGGCTGGTGATGTAATCGGTTACATCGAGGCTATGAAGACCTACAATGCCATCCGTGCCGACTTCGACGGAGTGCTGACCGCCATTCTGGTCAACAGCGGAGAGACTGTGGAAGAGGACGATCCCATCATTAAAATAGCAAGGAAGTAAACTCACGATGGATAAGATATTTGAAGCTTTAGACAAGGTATATGACATGACGGCGTTCTCCAACATTGCGGAGAACCCCCTCTTCCTCGTCATGTATCTTCTCGCATTCACCTTGCTCTATCTGGGCATTGTGAAGAAGTACGAGCCTCTGCTGCTCGTGCCCATCGCCTTTGGTGTGCTCATTGCCAACTTTCCCGGCGGTGAAATGGGTGTCACACAGGCCAACAGTGAAGGAATGGTAGAGGTGAACGGTGTGATGAAGAACATCTACGAGATGCCCCTGCACCAGATAGCTCATGATTTGGGCTTGATGAACTACCTCTATTATGCGCTCATCAAGAGCGGTCTGCTGCCTCCCATCATCTTCATGGGTGTGGGAGCGCTCACCGACTTCGGTCCTATGCTGCGCAACCTCAAGCTTGCCATCTTTGGTGCAGCTGCCCAGATGGGTATCTTCTCTGTGTTGCTGGTGGCTCTGGCAGTAGGTTTCACTCCTCAGGAGGCTGGTTCGCTGGGCATTATTGGTGGTGCTGACGGTCCTACGGCTATCTTTACCACTATCAAGCTGGCTCCCCATCTGTTGGGTCCCATCGCCATTGCGGCTTACAGTTACATGGCTCTTGTGCCTGTGATTATCCCCCTGGTGGTGAAGTGCCTGTGCACCAAGAAGGAGTTGATGATCAACATGAAGGAACAGGATAAGCTCTATCCCGATGCCACCAAGATCAAGAACATGCGTGTGCTGAAGATTATCTTCCCCATCGCAGTTACCACCATCGTGGCTATCTTCGTGCCTACAGCTGTTTCTCTGGTGGGTATGCTCATGTTCGGTAACCTGCTCAAGGAGATTGGTAACGACACCTCTCGCCTCTTCGATGCAGCATCCAACGGCATCATGAATGCAGCCACCATCTTTCTGGGACTCTGTGTGGGTGCCACTATGACCGTGGATGCCTTCATCAATGTGCAGACTTTGGGTATCGTGGCAGGCGGCTTCTGTGCCTTTGCCCTCAGTATCGCTTCGGGTATCTGCATGGCTAAGATTTGGAACCTCTTTGCCAAGAAGAAGGTCAATCCCCTTATCGGTGCCACTGGTCTGAGTGCTGTGCCCATGGCCAGCCGTGTCTGCAACGGAATCAGCACCAAGTACGATCCCAAGAACCACGTGCTCAACTACTGCATGAGCTCCAACATCTCTGGCGTTATCGGTTCGGCCGTTGCCGCAGGTGTGCTCATCAGCTATCTGGGCTAAACCATATGAGCCGGCGGACTGAACTGCGTCCGCCGGCTTTTTCTTTTTTTCCCTAAAGACAAACTCATAACGTACCCATTATCATGAGACATTCATCCCTCCTGCTTGCCTCGGTTCTGACCGCCGTTGGTCTGACCGCTTCGGCTGGCAAGCATGTCATCAAGTTTGATTCGAGCAGAGAGATGTCGGGCTCCAAGATTGCCCTTCGCGATGTCAATCCACAACTTCCCAACGACTGGAACGGCTATAACTATGTGGTGGTGGAGTTTCGTGTCTCCACCTCCCAGCGTTTCTTCCTCGGCTTCACCACCTCACATGGTTATGACGAGGTGCGCATTCATTCCTACGTGCCAGGCCAGTGGAACCGTCTGGCCATTCCCCTTATCTATTATACCCAGCCGCCTGCTTCGGCCATCGATATGGCTGCCACCTACAACAAGCCCCGCTTCACCGGATGGATCAATCTGGGTGGAAACATCGGCCCGATGACTCAGGTCGATTCCATAGGAGTGCGCATGAGAGCTCCCATAGGCAATCAGCAGATAGAGATACGCAATGTGACGCTCAGCGTGGATGACCCCGGCGACACATACTTGGGCAAGCGTCCCGCTGTGGATGAGTTCGGACAGTCCAATTTGGTTAAATGGCCAGGCAAATTGACCAGCCTCAAACAGCTTCGCAAGGTGTGGCAGGCCGAGGAGGATGAGGCTGTCTCCACTGAGCAACTCTATGGCTACTCGCGCTATGGCGGCTATCTGGCCCACCGCTATGACCAGGGGACGGGCTACTTCCGTACAGCACAGGTCGATGGTCGCTGGTGGTTTGTTGATCCCGACGGCTATCTTTTCCTCTCGGTGGGTGTTGACTGCATCTACACACTGGGCGGAGGAGACGTTCGCGATGTGGAGAAGAGAGAAGGGATGATAGGTCAGTTGCCGCCCTCACGCTTCTTGCAAAAGGGTCGCAACGGTACCACCACAGCCCGTTATGCGCTATGGAACCGCGAACGCAGGTTTGGTGAGGATGCCGAGCAGAAGGCTTCCGAACTGGCCTTCAAGCGTATGGACAAATGGGGTGTGAATACTATAGGCAACTGGTCAGACAAGAAGCTTGAGCAGCAGAGACGCAAGGCCATCACCTGCACATTCTATCCTGCGGGAGCCGACAGCAGACTCATGGGACTGGGTGACGTGTATGGAGATAATTTCAAGGAACGTCTGCGCGAATCCCTCAAGCAGACAATCGTTCCTCACCGGGACAATCCTTGGCTCATCGGATACTTCATGGGCAATGAACCATCGTGGGTAGGGCAGGAGCAGAGGTTGTGCCAGATGATACTCCAAGGCGAGAACCGCGGCATCAAGAGTGCTTTGCGCCAGTGGCTCAGTGACCATGGCGACAACAAGGAGCAGCGTCGGGCATTCATCTATGACTGCTTCCGCCGCTATATCGAGGCGGTCAAGGAGGTTCAGCTCGAGCTTGACCCTCATCACCTTTGCCTGGGCTATCGCTTTGCCAGCGTGTATGATGTCAACGAGACTCTTCTTGGCATCTGCGGCAAGGTGTTTGATGTACTCAGCTTCAACCACTATTCGCTTTCTCCCGAGCACCGCCTTCTCGATCGCGTGATGCGTCAGTCCGGTCTTCCCATGATGATAGGGGAGTTCCACTTCGGCTCTGTTGACCGCGGGCAGGGACAGTCTCTCTGGCAGGTCAACTCGCAAGCCCAGCGCGGAGTGGCTTATCGCTATTATGTGGAGAACGGCTTTGCCCATCCCGGACTCATCGGTACAGCCTATTTCACATGGTATGACCAGGATGTGCTTGGCCGCTTTGATGGCGAGAACTATAATTGTGGCTGCATCGATGTCACTGATGTTCCTTATCCTGAGCAGACACGTGCCATGATGGAGACTGCAAGCCAGCTCTACAGCATCCATGCAGGCACACAGCCCCCTTATTCCCGGCAACCAGAGCGGGCACGTGGTCATGACCACGGACCTGACGAATGGTAAAGTCCCCCTCTGGGAAGCAGAAACCACGCCGAAAGTACGCTTATCCCACAAAAAAAGCGTACTTTCGCGTGACAAACAGAAAGCTTAATCAGAATGAACGTAATAAAGACACCCATTGAGGGAGTACTCATCATCGAGCCGCGCATTTTCCGTGATGCCCGAGGCTATTTCTTTGAGAGCTTCAGCCAAAGGGAGTTCGACGAGAAGGTCAGGCCCATCCACTTCTGTCAGGACAATGAGAGTATGAGTTCGTATGGCGTAATGCGCGGACTGCATTTCCAGCGTCCCCCTTACACCCAGAGCAAGCTGGTGCGCTGTGTGCGTGGTGCTGTGCTCGATGTGGCAGTGGATATCCGCAAGGGGTCACCCACCTATGGCCAGCATGTGGCAGTAGAACTCACCGAGGACAATCACCGCCAGTTCTTCGTTCCACGCGGTTTTGCCCACGGTTTCTCTGTGCTCAGCGATACCGCTGTGTTCCAGTACAAGTGCGACAACTTCTATCATCCCGAGGCTGACGGAGGCATCTCCATCCTCGATGACAGTCTCCATATCGACTGGCGCATCCCCACCGACCGTGCTATTCTGTCGGACAAAGACACCCGTCACGAACTGCTCAAGGACTTCGACAGCCCCTTTGACATCAACGTCGATTTGTATTGAAAAAACGGCTCACCGCCCTATGGTTAGGGGTTAGAGTTTAGAAAATTGTGAATGTCACTCCCTAAACTCTAACCCCTAATTTTTTTCCTTACTGTTTCTTGGCTTATGGGGCGGGGGCGGATTGTGCTCTTGAGTCTTTGTTGTGCTCAGAAGACAAGAACAGAAGTTACACTTGTTGTTCTTTGGAAATCCACACATCGGCACCTCGAATATGCCCAACTCACCAGTCCCTCAGTCTCAACTCCCTCCAAGTGGCAGGCACGTCGAAAAAACGAAGCAAGGATACTTTGCAAAGTATCCTTGGATACTTGCCCGTTTATCCTTGGATACATTGCAAAGTATCCTTGGATACCTTTTCGGGGCAGTTTCGTGGTGTGTCTTTTCCTGGTTTTAAAGACACTTTTTCTCTTCATAAACTGAAACAGTAGTCTGTGTTGTAGAAGCCATACAGAATCAGTTGTCACTTTCGTGGAAATCTCCCTAAAGTTTATTATCTTTGCAAATAGAATGGCAATTTCCTTAATATAAATATGGTATAATGCAAAATGCGCCTAAGATGACAACGGAATCAATATCCACCGTTATAAAGTGGAAACATAAATGGGTCAAGAAGAAAAGCCATGGTTCTATCGTTTGCAAATGGTAGCCAATATCATGATTGCAAGGAGGAAAGATGGTATGGCTCAAAAGATGTTGGCAGAAAAAATGAAATGTACACAACAGTACATGTCAAGTGAAAGCATTTCGCCTGAAGGCGTAGGGGAAATCAAGTGTAAAGGTAAATAAAAGGAAATAAGATATGCCATTGCAAAGTGAAGCAGCTCTCGAAAAGGGACTTATAGATACTCTTCAAAAGATGAACTACGAGTATGTTCACATTGAAGAGGAGAAGAACCTGTCTGCCAATTTCAAGAAACAGTTGGAGAAACACAACAAGAAGAAATTGGAAGAATTGGGTCGTACCGAATTTACAGAGTCTGAGTTTGAAAAGATACTTATCTATCTTGAAGGTGGCACTCGCTTTGAAAAGGCAAAGAAACTGCGAGACCTCTTTCCTCTTGAACTGGAAAGCGGTGAACGCCTATGGGTGGAATTCTTGAACCGCACACACTGGTGCCAGAACGAGTTTCAGGTTTCCAATCAAATCACGGTTGAGGGTGGAAAGAAGTGTCGTTACGATGTGACGATACTTATCAATGGTCTGCCTTTGGTTCAAATAGAACTGAAGCGCAGAGGTGTGGAACTGAAACAGGCATACAACCAGATACAACGCTATCACAAGACTTCTTTTCATGGGTTGTTTGACTATATCCAATTGTTTGTTATCTCCAATGGAGTGAACACGCGCTATTTTGCCAACAATCCTAATAGCGGTTATAAGTTCACATTCAACTGGACAGATGCAGCCAATGTTCCTTTTAACGACTTGGAAAGGTTTGCCACAGTGTTCTTCGACAAATGCACATTAGGTAAGATTATCGGCAAGTACATCGTGTTGCATGAGGGTGACAAGTGTTTGATGGTGCTTCGCCCTTATCAGTTTTATGCCGTGGAGAAGATACTCGACCGTGTGGAAAACTCCAACGATAACGGTTATATATGGCATACAACTGGTGCAGGAAAGACTTTGACATCATTCAAGGCAGCCCAACTCGTATCAGAGTTGGACGATGTGGATAAGGTTATGTTCGTGGTTGACCGCCACGACCTTGACACGCAGACACAAGCCGAATACGAGGCTTTTGAACCTGGTGCCGTTGACAGTACCGACAACACAGACGAGTTGGTAAAGCGTTTGCACAGCAATTCAAAGATTATCATTACCACCATACAGAAGCTTAATGCCGCTGTCAGCAAGCAGTGGTATAGCAGTCGTATTGAGGAAATACGCCATTCTCGCATCGTGATGATATTCGATGAATGTCATCGAAGCCATTTCGGAGATTGCCACAAGAACATCGTAAAGTTCTTCGACAACACGCAGATATTCGGCTTTACTGGCACACCTATCTTTGTCCAAAATGCTGTTGACGGACATACCACAAAGGAAATCTTCGGCAACTGTCTTCACAAGTATCTTATCAAGGATGCCATTGCTGACGAGAATGTGCTTGGCTTCCTTGTGGAATACTACCACGGCAATGAGGATGTGGACAATGCCGACCAAGACCGCATGACGGAGATAGCAAAATTTATCCTAAATAATTTCAATAAGTCAACATTCGACGGAGAGTTCGACGCATTGTTTGCCGTGCAGTCAGTGCCGATGCTAATCCGTTACTACAAGATATTTAAGAGCCTCAATCCAAAGATTAGGATTGGAGCAGTCTTCACATATGCTGCCAACAGTAGTCAAGACGATGAGCAGACCGGTATGAACACTGGCGGTTTTGCAAGCGAAAGTACAGGCGAGGCTGATGAACTGCAAGCCATCATGGATGACTATAATAATATGTATGGCACAAGTTTCACTACCGAGAACTTCCGTGCATATTACGATGACATCAACCTCCGCATGAAGAAAAAGAAGGCAGACATGAAGCCTCTCGACCTCTGCTTGGTTGTCGGTATGTTCCTTACAGGCTTTGACAGCAAGAAGCTCAACACTCTCTATGTTGACAAAAATATGGAGTATCATGGATTATTGCAAGCCTTCAGTCGTACCAACCGTGTGTTGAACGAGAAGAAGCGTTTCGGTAAGGTGGTTTGCTTCCGTGACTTGAAAAGTAAGGTTGACGAGTCCATCAAACTTTTCAGCAACAGCAATAATCTTGAAGATATTGTGCGACCACCATTTGATGATGTCAAAACCCACTATCAAGAACTGACAAAGGACTTCTTGGAGCATTATCCCGAACCGCACTATGTGGACTATTTGCAGAGTGAGAACGACAAGATGCAGTTTATCCTCGCTTTCCGTGACATCATCAAAAAACACGCAGAGATACAAGTGTATGACGAGTTTGAGGAAGATGCCCCAGACCTTGGCATGACCGAACAACAGTTTATGGACTTCCGCAGCAAGTATCTTGACATATACGATTCGTTTGCTGTGCAAAACAAAGAGCAACCAACGACATACCAAGTACCAGAGGACAATCCCAGCATGGTTGGCGAGCCAGCCCCTCTAGAAGAAGCCGCAACTGGTATGGGTGATATTGATTTCTGCTTGGAACTTCTGCATAGCGACATCATCAATGTTGCCTATATCTTGGAGCTGATTGCAGACCTTAATCCATACAGTGAGGATTATACCGAGAAGCGCAAGCACATCATCGACACAATGATAAAGGATGCCGAACTTCGCAGTAAGGCAAAACTCATTGACGGATTTATCCAGAAGAATGTGGATGATGACCGTGACAATTTCATGGCTCGCAAACAAAAGGCTGATGGTACAAGCGACCTTGAAGAACGGTTGAACAACTACATCGTCACCGAACGTAACAATGCAGTCAATACGCTTGCAAAGGATGAAGATTTGGATGCTTCCGTGCTCAATCACTACCTCTCTGAATATGACTACTTGCAAAAGGAACAGCCAGAAATCATACAAGAGGCATTGAAAGAGAAACACTTGGGACTGATAAAAAAACGCAAGGCATTGGCCCGTATAATGGATAGATTAAGGAGCATAATTAAAGTATTTAACTGGGAATAAAAAAGAAACAACGATATGTCTGAAGAGTTACAGCAAAATCTAAGAAATCAACTTTGGGAAGTCGCTAACAAACTGCGTGGCAATATGTCGGCAAGTGACTTCATGTATTTCACCCTTGGCTTTATCTTCTACAAGTATTTGTCGGAGAAGATAGAGAAACACGCCAATGATGCATTGGTGGATGATGAAGTCACATTTAAAGAACTGTGGGCAATGGAGAAAGACGAAGATATAGAAGAACTTCAGGAGGTTGTCAAGACCGAATGTCTGGAGAATATCGGCTACTTCATTGAGCCAAACTTCTTGTTCTCGTCTGTCATTGAGAGCATCAAGAAAAAGGAGAATATTCTTCCGATGCTCGAACGCTCATTGAAGCGTATTGAGGACAGTACCCTCGGACAGGACAGCGAAGAAGACTTTGGAGGTCTATTCTCTGACATTGACCTTGCTTCACCCAAGTTGGGCAAGACTGCCGATGACAAGAATACTTTGGTCAGCAATGTTCTTCTTGCACTTGATGATATTGACTTTGGTGTAGAAGCATCGCAAGAGATAGATATTCTCGGTGATGCCTACGAGTATATGATTAGCCAATTTGCCGCTGGTGCTGGCAAGAAAGCCGGTGAGTTCTACACTCCTCAGGAAGTGAGCCGTATCTTGGCGGAAATAGTAACAATAGGTCATGCTCGTCTGCGCAATGTTTATGACCCAACTTGTGGTAGTGGTTCGCTGTTGCTCCGCGCCGCAAGCATAGGTAAGGCAAACGAGATATTTGGACAGGAGAAAAATCCTACGACCTACAACTTGGCTCGTATGAATATGCTTCTGCATGGCATCAAGTTCAGCAACTTCCGCATAGAGAATGGCGATACATTAGAAGCTGATGCTTTTGGTGATACTCAGTTTGATGCTGTGGTGGCAAATCCTCCGTTCTCAGCCGAATGGAGTGCTGCCGACAAGTTCAACAACGATGACCGTTTCAGCAAGGCAGGACGCTTGGCTCCACGTAAAACAGCCGACTATGCCTTTATTTTCCACATGATTTACCACCTCAATGAGGGTGGCACAATGGCTTGTGTCGCTCCTCATGGTGTGTTGTTCCGTGGCAATGCCGAGGGCGTAATCCGCCGTTTCCTCATTGAGAAGAAGAACTATGTGGATGCCATCATCGGTCTGCCTGCCAACATCTTCTATGGCACAAGCATCCCGACCTGTATCTTGGTGTTCAAGAAATGCCGTAAGGAGGATGACAACATTCTGTTTATTGATGCCAGCAAGGAGTTTGAAAAGGTCAAGACCCAGAATAAGCTCCGTCCGCAGCACATCCAGAAGATTGTAGACACCTACCGTGAGCGCAAGGAGATAGAAAAGTACAGCCATCTCGCCACACTGCAAGAAGTGGCTGAGAACGACTACAATCTCAACATTCCTCGTTACGTTGATACTTTCGAGGAAGAAGAGCCTATCGACATTCATGCTGTCATGAAAGAAATCAAGGAGCTGGAAGCCAAACGTGCTGACCTTGACAAGGAGATTGAAGGGTATTTGAAGGAACTGGGATTGGTGTAACCATATCAACCAAACGGTTGGTATGGTCATGCTTGAAAATAAAGACTTTATATGTGTCCAATGCCCAACTATCCAATATTTTAGGATAGTTCTAACTAAAGAGAGACAAAAGAGAACGAAAAGCAACCTGTTGGTTTTTTCAACAAGTTGATAGAGAGCAAAAGAAAATGGCAGAAAAGAACAATATACCGCAATTTGTGAATAGCGATTCGTTTATGGCAGATAAGAACTATGTGAAGTGGTTGTCTGACTTGAAGAAACGTTTCCGCATGTCACAGCTTAAAGCAGCTGTCAAAGTGAATACGGAAATGCTCAAATTCTATTGGAGTTTGGGCGAGGACATTTGTGAGAAGCAGAAACAATATAAGTGGGGCGCAAAGGTTATTGACAGACTTAGTCTTGATATGCGTTCGGAATTTCCTCAGAGTGAGGGATTTTCCAGAGCTAACCTGTACCAGATAAAGCGATGGTTCACATTCTATTCAAGCCAAATTGAATTTGTCTACCAGGCTGGTAGACAATTACAGAAAGTGGATGATGCCAATACCCCTATACCAGAGATATTGCTTTGTGTGCCTTGGAGACATCAAACAGTAATTGTTTCCAAATGCGCCACAATAAACGCTGCGATGTTTTATCTTAATAAGGTCGTTGAGGGCAACATGAGCCGTACAGAATTGGAGCATGTTATTAAAGCTCAACTGTACGAGCACACCAGCAAGGCTTTGAATAACTTTGATGTTACACTGCCTCAACCTCAAAACGCACTGGCAACAGAGATAATAAAAGACCCTTACAAGTTGGATTTCTTCTCATTGCCGAGCAAGTTCTGCGAGATGGATTTGGAAAATAAATTGGCTACAAATATCACTCGCTTCCTCTTGGAACTGGGTAAAGGCTTTGCGTATGTCGGTCGGCAGATGGAACTTGACACGCCAAGTGGCAAGTCTTACTTCCCCGACATGGTTTTCTATCATACTCGTCTGAAATGTTATGTGGTGATCGAACTGAAAGTGGTTGACTTTATGCCAGAATTCATTGGCAAACTGAACTTCTATGTTTCGGCAGCAGACGAATTGCTTAGAGGCGAGGGAGATAATCAGAGCATCGGCATTCTTCTTTGCAAGGACAAAGACTCTTCTGTTGTCGAATGGTCTCTGCGTGGCATCACGACTCCGTTAGGTGTGGCAAGTTATCAGTTGCAGGAGGTTTATGAACGCACATTGCTTGAAATAAAGCAGGAAGCCTCAGAAGAGAACGCTTCAGAAGATGAAAAATAAATAATAGAATGTAACAAAATGGACTTATCAAAACACTTTGTTTTACTCAATGGGGAGCCTAAGACCTTACAAATAGACACCATACAAAAAAATGGGAATACAGGTTATAGTGTGCGTTTCAAAAACAACGGACGTACATATAACTATGCCTATAGCAAAGTAACTTGGCTCAGTACTCCTGAGTGGAAAGACCCCACACAATGTAAGGTATATATAAATGGAACATTGACACAAAATATAAGAGAAATATGGCGCTTCGACAATAACGAACATAGCTATTGGAGAATTATCTTTAACAATAATTTTGTATTGGATGATGCTTCTGGAAAAATCACAGTAGCACAATCCTGCCTACAAGAAACAGCCGCAAAGGATGTCCTTACCTACATGAAAAACGTGGCAACTATCAATCCTTTAGGCAGAGATGAACAGAATCATGAGGGAACACTATCGCAGATTTATAACAGTGTAGATTTTATTGATAAAGAGACAGCAGCTGCTTGCTACCTCAACCCTGCTAACAACAAGCCTAAGAAACGTTGTCATGCCGACTTGGTTTTTCCTTTTGGATGTAATACCAGCCAAAAGATTGCTGTAGCCAAGATCGGAAGAGCGTCGTGTAGGGAAAGAGTGTAGATCTCGGTGGTCGCCGTATCATTAAAAAAA
>UQST01000035.1 GCA_900543815.1 uncultured Prevotellaceae bacterium | reverse complement strand
TTTTAATTTATTTTATAAAAAACACTTAAAATATGCTTGTTTTCCAAATAATCGAAAACAGTTTCACATAATTTTATTCCCCATATATCTATAGTGCCTGGTTTATAGTCAAGAGGCACTACATACCTATAACAAGGAATTCCATCTTTTACCACATAAGAAATATATGCTCCATTCAAATAAATAGAAGTTTCATCTTCGTAACGCTTCCAAGCTAATCTAATTTTTCCAGATTTTGCTTTTCTTAATTTTTCTTTCGCAGCTATAACTTGTTCGTTATCTTTTATGGCAGGAGTATATATAGGTTTAGTTCTGTGAAATTGTTTTTCAAAACAAGAAACTGCAGTAGGCCAACTTACCACCCATCCAAACATCCAAAAAGCTGTATGAGTTTGCAAAGCACTTGCAACTTCATAAAGATTCAAGTCTTTACCTTGGTTGATTTTATCAGAGCACTTAAATTGAAGGTATGACAAATAATACACTTGGTTACATAAAAGTATTATTACTACTAGCAGAATAAAGCATTTAATCTTTTTCATTGAATAAAACTGTTACGTCTATAATCTCACCTGAGGAAAAGTAAATATTATATCTTAATCTTTATCTTAGTAGAACATACTCTCGGAGTAGTGTCTAACATTAGCAATGCCCTTGCAAAGGGATCTTAATCCTTGTTTTAGTGGAACATACTCTCGGAGGGTTGTAACGCTGATTTTAGTGTAGAGAAGCAACCGTCTTAATCCTTGTTTTAGTGGAACATACTCTCGGAGCATTTAATCACGGGACGTACAGGAGACCGTCTCCTATACACCTAACTTGAAATGGCATTCAACGTGTTATTGTAGGGAATCGAACCCCACAATGCTAATAGCGTACAAAGCGTAATGCACTTGTACCATCCTACATGCACCCATACATTTAAGGGATAGCCGCATGGACGTACATGGACATCATTGTGGGAGACAATGCAGTCTTTACTGCAAGGTCTCCCAAATATGCAAATCACGCGTAGGTGATTGTCCAAATCTTCGCCTTGTATGTGTCCTTGGTGCCGTAGCGCAGGGCAACTACTTCCTCTCTCAGAGTGAAGAGCAGCTTCTTGCCGTACAGCTTCTCCATTGCCTCTGCAACATCAACGCAGTTAACCAAGTCAGCCACTACAGTGCCGTCATTTGCAGGACGGCGACCAGTTGCCACGGGAGTTTCCCCTGGAACACGTGCAGGCTTGAACTCGGTAAGTGAACGACATACGGAGTTTGGCCAGAATTCCACTTCCTTCTCTACCCCTGTGCAGTCTTGGCCTTAACCATAATGCTCTGCGCGTTATTGAAGTTCTCGTGAACCACAATCTTGCCCTTGCAGGCTTCGAGGCTTGCGGGCATCTCAAGAATGTCACCATCACAAACGCTAAGGACTTGTCCGTTTCTGAATGCGCCACTCCATTCATTGGCGATACTGGTGCCAGTCTGATTCTGATGACTGGCTGTTGTTGTCTCTATTGCCATATCTTTTTCGGTTTTAGACGTGCGGTTTATACACTACATAAGGAGGATGCCGCACTTCATACACTCCCAAGGACATACTGCCTGATGCACTTGGCTACATTAACAGAAAAAATGTACCTCTTACACTGCAAAGATATGAAATATTCGGGGAAACGAGAGCACTTAAACGGGAGAATATTATCATTCTGAGACCCTAAAATGGAACACGATTATGGCATTCGGCCTGTTTATCTCCCACCATTATGCATCATGCACCAACCCCCTCAGAAGTTCTCTCCGCTTTTCTGCATCAAGGGCCTGTCAATCTGCTTTAATCAAACAATTCGTCACCGAAGCGGGCGCGGAGGGTTTCTTTATAGAGGCTTTGAGCTTATTGCATTCTTTGAAAGCATGTCGGCCTATTTGCGTTACTGAGGTGGGGTTCTCCACTGTGGTGAGGCGATAGCACCCATAATACTGGTCACACTGGAAGGGATTGCCACGGAAAACGCCTGCGGACATACATTTCCTGCCCCAGGAGTCTGTCATGCCAACCAAAGGGAATAGAGATGTTCCCCGTAGCCCCTGGAGACAGAAACTTATGCCGTCTCGCCAAATATCCAAGAAACGCTTGGAAAGGAAGGGGAGGAAGAGGGAGAAAAAAGAAAGGAGCACAGCCTGATGACAGACTATGCTCCTCTGTTTGTTATAAAGAACCGGGGAATGATGTTCCCTGCTCCTTACTTCACCTTAGCTACGATGGCCTTGAATGCCTCGGGGTGATTGACAGCGAGGTCAGCAAGAACCTTGCGGTTGATCTCGATGCCACCCTTGTGCAGCAGACCCATCAACTGAGAGTAGCTCAGACCCTCGAGGCGGGCAGCAGCGTTGATACGCTGAATCCAGAGAGCGCGGAAGTTGCGCTTCTTGTTACGGCGGTCACGGAAGGCGTAGGTGAGACCCTTCTCCCAAGTGTTCTTGGCAACGGTCCATACGTTCTTGCGGGCACCAAAATAACCTCTGGTCAGACCCAGGATTTTCTTTCTCTTAGCTCTTGAAGCTACATGATTAACTGATCTTGGCATAATTTTTCTTTTTTGAAAGCCAGCGCCGTCTATCGTTGGACGAACTTCGTGCTGGACATCCGGTTAAATACTTAAGTGAAAACTATATCTTGGCCTATGAATGACGATTAGCGCTTGCAGAGGAGGTCGCGAACCTGCTTCATGTTCTCAGTGACAACGATGTCGCTGTGATCCAGGTTGCGCTTCTGCTTCTTGGTCTTCTTGGTCAGGATGTGGCTGTGGTATGCGTGATGACGCTTTACCTTGCCTGTACCGGTGAATGAGAATCTCTTCTTAGCACCAGAATTAGTCTTAACTTTTGGCATAATTGTTTTTTGTTTATTTATTGTTTAATTTCAGGCGTGGCAACGCATATACCAGGCGTTACGCACTACCCTTTTCTTTCTGTCTTACTGAGCTTCACCCCATTTCTGAGGTTTGTTGTTCAGTCGTCGAAGTCCTCACCTTCCACCTTCGGGCCAGTGTATTCCTTGCGGGCCTTCTGCTGTGGAGCCTTCTTCTCACGTGGAGTTTCGTCGGCGGGCTTCTCATTTAACGTTGATTCGAGCACCTTCTTGGGAGCCTGGGGCTGCTTCTTGGGAGCGATGAACATAATCATGCGCTTTCCCTCGAGCTGAGGCATCTGCTCCACCTTTCCGTATTCTTCCAGGTCGGCTGCAAAGCGCAGGAGCAATACCTCACCCTGCTCCTTGAACAGGATGCTTCGTCCCTTGAAGAAGACGAACGCCTTCACCTTGTCACCATCAGAGAGGAAGCCCTTGGCGTGCTTCAACTTGAACTCGTAGTCATGGTCGTCGGTCTGTGGTCCGAAACGTATTTCCTTCACATCCACCTTCACCTGCTTGGCCTTCATCTCCTTCTGATGCTTCTTCTGCTGATAGAGGAACTTGCTGTAGTCTATCAACCTGCACACAGGAGGCTGTGCGTTGGGAGATATCTCCACCAAGTCCACCCCCTTCTGCTCAGCCAGATGGAGAGCGTTACGTGTGGGCATTACAGAGGATTCGATGCCATCACCTACGATGCGTACCTCACGTACACGAATCTGTTCGTTTACCCGATACTGCTGCTTTGCGTTGTCTTTCTTCATTAAAAACGTTAAAATCGGTGCAAAATTAATACTTTTCCGTCATACGGCGCACCTCTTCGTTGATTTTCTTTGAAAAATCTTCGAATTTCACCGTACCTTGCTCGCCTCCACCCTGCTGACGGTAGCTTACGAGGCCTTCAGCAGCCTCCTTTTCGCCTACAATCACCATATAAGGCACATGCTTGAGCTCAGTGTCACGGATCTTGCGTCCTATCTTCTCGCTGCGGTCATCGATGTAGGAGCGTACATCGTGCTGGTCGAAGTACTCCTTCACCTCCTTGGCGTAGTCGTTGAACTTCTCCGAGATGGGGAGAATAGCCACCTGGTCGGGTGTGAGCCACAGAGGGAACTTGCCGGCAGTATGCTCGATGAGCACAGCCACGAAGCGCTCCATGGAGCCGAAGGGTGCACGGTGGATCATCACAGGACGGTGCTTCTGGTTGTCCTCACCCACGTATTCGAGCTGGAAGCGCTGTGGCAACTGGTAGTCAACCTGGATGGTACCCAACTGCCAGCGGCGTCCGATGGCATCCTTCACCATAAAGTCGAGCTTGGGACCATAGAAAGCAGCCTCACCAAGTTCCGTGCGGGCCTTCATGCCCTTCTCCTTACAAGCGTCGATGATAGCCTGCTCGGCTGTTTTCCAATCCTCGTCGCTTCCGATATACTTCTCGGTATTCTTGGGATCACGCAGTGAAATCTGCACCTCAACATTCTCCTCGGTGAAGTTGAAGATCCAGAACACGTGCTGGATAATCTCCATCACCTTGATGAACTCGTCCTTCACCTGGTCGGGACGACAGAAGATGTGGGCATCATCCTGAGTGAAGCAGCGCACACGGGTCAGTCCGTGCAGCTCGCCACTCTGCTCATAGCGATACACTGTACCGAACTCTGCGCAGCGGAAAGGCAGCTCTTTGTATGAGCGGGGACGATAGGCAAACACCTCGCAGTGGTGAGGGCAGTTCATGGGCTTCAGCATATACTCCTCATCCTCCTCGGGTGTGTGGATAGGCTGGAAGCTGTCCTTGCCGTAGTGATCCCAGTGACCGGATGTCACATACAGGCTCTTGCCGCCGATATTGGGGGTGATAACCTCCTGGTAGCCGTATGACTTCTGAATCTTGCGAAGCATATCCTGCAGGCGCAGGCGCAGTTCGGTACCCTTGGGCAACCATATGGGCAGACCCTTACCCACGCGCTCTGAGAACATGAAGAGCTCCATCTCCTTGCCTATCTTGCGGTGGTCACGCTTCTTGGCCTCCTCTATCATAGCCAGATACTCGGTGAGCATCTTCTGCTTGGGGAATGAAATGCCATAGATGCGCTGCATCTGGTCCTTGGTAGCATCGCCGCGCCAGAAGGCTCCAGCCACGCTCATCAGCTTGACAGCCTTGATGATGCCTGTCGAAAGGATGTGGGGACCCTTGCAGAGGTCGGTGAAGTTGCCCTGCGTATATGTGGTGATGGTGCCATCCTCCAGATCCTGTTCGATGTGCTCCACCTTATAAGCCTGTCCTGCAGCCTGGAACTGTGCAATGCAGTCTGCCTTGCTCACCTCCTGGCGCACTACTGCCTCGTTCTTGCGAGCCAACTCGATCATCTTGTCCTCGATGGTCTTGAAGTCACCCTCGCTTATCTGCTTGCCGTCGGGCAGCAGCACGTCGTAGAAGAAACCATTCTCTACTGCGGGACCAAAACCGAACTGGATGCCGGGATAGAGTTCCTGCAGAGCCTCGGCCAGCAGGTGGGCGCTGGTGTGCCAGAAGGCATGCTTGCCCTGCTCATCGTCAAACTTGTAGAGGTTGATGGTAGCATCTTCGTTGATGGGGCGGTTCAACTCGGTAGTCTCACCGTTCACTCCACACGCCACCACATCCTGTGCCAGGCGCTGTGAGATACTCTCTGCTATCTGCAGTCCAGTCACTCCTGCCTCGTACTCGCGTACAGACCCATCGGGGAAAGTTATCTTTATCATGATGTATGTGTTATTTATTCCTTATATATCCCATTGTTCGGGAATGCAAAATTACTCCTTTTTAATGAAAGGAGTGTTGATAATGAAAAGTTTTTGCCTTTCTCCATCACTTTTTGTGCGTTGAGTAATGCTTGATAAGGCTATATGCCGTGTAAAGACCCAGTTCTCCTGCCTGGCTGAGGTCGGTGAGCCCCTGTTCGACATGCCCGGCCAGGATGTGTGCCACTCCACGGCTATAATAGGCGTCGGGGAACTTGCTGTCCAGTGCCAGCGCCTTGTCGAAGAGGCTGATGGCTCCTGAGTAGTCCGACAGCTGCACCATCAGACAGGCGGCATTATAGAGCAGATAGGGCGAGTCGGCATGCTGCTCCAGCGCGCGGTTGTAGTCCTGCTGCACCATGAGGTAGCCCAGACGCAGGTCAGAAGCCGATGCTGTAGTCTGCGACACCTCCAGTTGGGCAAAGCGGCATTGCGCTCTGAGCATCAGTCCCACCAGCGAGGCGGGTTCCTGCTGCAGGTAATCGTTCATGTCGGCAATGGCATTCTCGAAATCACGCACGTGATAATAGTCGAGTGCCCGGCGCAGGAGAAGTGCCTTGTCATGCGGCTTCTCCTCCAGAGCGGCCGTAGCCTCGGCGATTGACTTCATGTGCTGCTCGCTCTGTGTGGCATCCATTCCGCTCTCGCTGTTGGTGAGATAGAGCGTAGAGGGAAGCACGTGGCGGCTGTTGAGATTCTCCACATCCTGGCTGTAGGGGACGTACATCTTTATCTCCGACTTCTGCGGATGATAGGAGAGCACGTATATCGGCTCCACCCTCAGGTCAGTCTGGCGGTTCTGTACATGCCCACGGTAATCGCTTGCGTACTCGTTTTCCTGCTGCTGCACATCCTCCTCCACCAGTTTGTCATAGTCCTCAATGGCGTGCTCGCTCTTCTTTCTTGTCTTCTTGTCTTTCTTGTAGGTTCCCTGTGCCACCTGCATACGTGCCTTGAGCAGGGCAAACTCATCGCGCTCGGCACCATACACATCTCCCACCTTCCTGCGGATGGCAGCCCGCTTGCGGTAGCCGTCCCAGAACTGGGGATAATCGCGTATGACGGCACTGATGTCCCTGATGGCACCCTTGTAGTCGCCTACATTATCGAGCAGAAGTGCGCGGTTATAGAGCGCAATGGTATTGTCTGGCTCTATCTTGAGTACAAAGTTGAAGTCCTCAATGGCCAGATTGTCCTCTCCCACGCTTGCCCGGAGCAGTCCACGGTTGAAGTGTCCGAGATAGTTGTTGGGCTCGATGTCCAGCGCAGCGTCATAATCCGACATGGCACCCCGCAAGTTGTCCTGATAATAGCGTGCCAGAGCACGGTTGATATAGAGTCCGGCCATCTTGGGCATCTGCACCAGCGCCTTGTCGAGCGAGGCTTCTGCCTGGGCGTATTCATGCCGTGCAGCCTGGAACATGGACTTCATGCTCCACGCCTGACCCTCATACTCGTTGAGCTCAAGCGCCCTATCCACCCACTGCTCTGCCCTCACGCTGTCGTTGCGGGCCAGTGCCACCTGGGCTTTGAGAGCATACTGGCCGGCTTCCTTGGGCCAGTACCTGATCATCTGGTCCAGTGAGGAGTCGGCCCGCTCATACTCCTTGAGCTCCATCTGGCAGAGAACCAGATTGTGCCAGCAGTTCTTGTCGAGCGGCGAGATGCGGATAGCCTGCCCGTAATCCTCCTCGGCCTGTGCAAACCGGCCGCGATTGATGCGGCACAGAGCACGCAGCATGTAGTACTGCCCCACGTAGGGGTTGCGCTCCAAGGCACTTCCGCAGTCGATCTCTCCTCCCTGATAATCCTCGAGGTAGAATTTGGCCAGCCCGCGATAGAAGTATGGCTCTGCCTGCCAAGGCTTGGCGTTTATGACCAGATTGAAGCGCTGGATGGCCAGCACATAGTCCTCATAATAGAGGGCATTACGTCCCATGAGCAGCACGCGGTCGGCATTGATCTGTGCCTGAGCGCATGTGCCTGCAACGAGCAACAGCCCTACTGCCATCACGCGCAGTAGAGCTTGCCTGATCCTGTTTGCAATCTTTCTCATGGGGAGTAACCTGTGGGCTGTGCCCGACGGGGCTGTGAGGGAACCTCGCACCCGGCTGGTTCAGCGACGCAGCTTCACCTTATAGTTGCACGAGAAGCGTCCCTTGACGATGGCCTGCAACTTGGGGCGGGTCAGCTGGCGGCGCAACCCCTGCAGGTGGTCGGTGAAGACCACTCCGTCCAGATGGTCGAACTCATGCTGCATGACACGTGCCAGGTAGCCGCCCACCCACTCGTCGTGGGGCTGGAACTGCTCATCCAGATAGGTTACACGTATGCGTGTGGGCCTTCGCACACTCTCGTGAATGCCGGGAATGCTGAGACAACCCTCCTCCGAAACGTCTGTCTCGGTCTCGTCATACTCCTCGATGTAGGGGTTGATGAACGTGTGCACGTAGTCCTTATACTCTGGCATCTCCTCGGCCAATGGGGTGAGGTCGATGACCACCAGCCTGATGCTGAGTCCCACCTGGGGTGCTGCCAGACCGATACCATCGCTCTTGACCAGAGTATCGCGCATGTCGGCTATCACCTGGTCCAGCTGGGGATACGAACTGTCGATCTCCTCGGCCACCTGACGCAGTACAGGCTGGCCGTATGTATAAATAGGTAATATCATGTTGCTATATTATATAATGTATCACGGGCTGGCTTTTGGCCCGCCTGTGACGCTTGTCATGGGCAACCGGCTCAGATGCCCCTGCGCCTCTCCATCCATCCCTGCAGGATGATGACGGCACTTATCTCATCCACGAGCGCCTTGTTCTGCCTGGCCTTCTTGCCCAGTCCGCCCTCCAGCATGGTCTGGTGGGCCAGCACGCTGGTATAGCGCTCATCCCACAGCTCGATGGGGATGGCGGGAAACTGCTTGGCAAGCCTGGCGGCAAACGCCTTCACGCGCGGCAGATTGTCGCTGTCGCGCCCGTTGGTCTGCTTGGGGAGTCCCATCACAAACCGCTCCACCGGCTCACGCTCCACGTATTTCTTCAGATAATCCATCAACTGATGGGTGGGCACGGTATCCAGTCCGCCCGCTATTATCTGCAAAGGGTCCGTCACAGCCAAGCCGGTGCGACGGACCCCATAGTCTATTGACAAGACCCTTCCCATGCGTTCTGCTACAGCGGAAGGAGTCCCCGATTACTTCTGGTACAGCAGCCAAGCGCCAGGATACTGGCCCTCGAGTGTAGCACGGCTCTGTGCTGCCTCACCCTTGGTGTCGAAGCTGGTGGCCACCACACGGAACATAGCGCCCTGGGCAGTAGCTGCCTTCACCACACGGGGAGTGTAGCCCTTGCCAGCCAGAGTGCTGCTCAGACGAGTAGCATTGGCCTGCACGCCGAAGCTGCCCACTACCACGCTGTAAGCCTTGAGGGGTGCACCCGACACGAGCTGCACATTCTCGGTACGCACACTCACGTTGCTGTAGTCAGTGGCGGGCTTTGTGGTGGTCACAGGAGCCACAGTCACATTGGTAGTAGTCTGCGTGGGAGCAGTGGTGGGAGTGGTGGTCTGTGTGGCCTGAGCCTTCTCGAAAGCCTTCTTATAAGCGCTCTCCTTACTCTTACATGATGTCATCGCCAGCACCATGCAGAGGGCGGTGCCCATCAATAAAGTCTTCTTCATAATTTGAACTAGTTATATTTGATTTATGTTCTTTTATTCTCCTATCTCTTTCTAATGGCACAAAATTAGTCAATTCTTGGTACACCCACAATAGGTTTTGCATAAAAAACGTTAAGTTTCGGCGTTTTTCTTTGTGTTTCGCATTGCCAAGCCCAGATAAAAGGGTATATTTGCAAATAATACGTATAACCGTTAAAAAAGGAGGAGAATATGAAAGCATTGAATTTTGTGATTGGCTTCATCAGCGGTGCTGCTATAGGAGCCACCTGCGGACTGCTCTTTGCCCCCGAGAAGGGAAGTGACCTGAGAGAAAAGATTGCCGAGGCTCTGCGTAAGCGCGGAATCCGCTTGAACCGCCAGGAGATGGCCAATCTGGTGGATGAGATTGCCGAAGAAATCAAATCGTCACAGGACACCGACGAATAAGCCAGCACATGCCTGACAAGACAAATGCCGCACCCGACGGCCAGGATCTGCACACGCTCACCGAGGAAGTGAAGCGTTACCTGCAGCTGCAGAAGCGCTACCTGGCGCTCAATGCTGTGGAGAAGGTGACGCGACTGCTCTCGGCAGTGGCAGTGGCAGTGGTGTGCCTCATGCTGGGTGCCATGGTGCTCTTCTTTGCCCTCTATGCTTTGGCCTGGTGGGCAGGCGCTCTGCTGGGCAGTGTGGCCACTGGCTTCATCATAGTGGCAGTTCTGCTCATGGTGATGGCCATTGTCTTCTATTGCCACCGGCAGCAGTGGGTGGTGCAGCCGCTGGCCCGCCTGATGGCAGGACTGTTCCTCGACAACGACTACGAAGAGGAGGAGGAAAGCGATGAGTAGGTTGTCAGCAAGCCCCGACGTACTGAGGTCTATCCGCAAGCAGAAGAGTATGCTGCGGAAGGAGATAGCCACCTCGCAGACCCTGATAGCCGCCCACGCGCGGTCCTTGGTATCGCCCGTGGCAAGGATAAGCCGGCAGGGGCACAGCGTGAGTCAGTTTGTGGCTCGTGGAATGGCCATCTTCGAAGGTGTGCGCATAGGACTGCGAGTGGTGCGGGCAGCACGCTCTCTGTTCGGGCACAAGAAGCGAAAATAGACAGGCAAAATCATAAACGGAGACCAGGAGGTGCATCAGGCGCTTCCTGGTCTCTGTGTTTTCCGGGGGTGGAAGGGAACAGCGGGAAGCCAGGAAGTGCCATCCCCCTTCCGAAGAAGTTACACTTCTCCTCATCTTCCACCCGAACGCGGGGAAAGCAGAAGGCCTTTTTCACGAAAAGTTTCTTCCCTTCAAAAATCTACACATTTTGATACAGAAGAACAAAGAAAAGCTTTCTTACAGTTTGGAAGAAGACCACTACTCCATTCCCACTATCCCCAAAGCCCGACGGCAACCAGCCGCGGGCCTCATCGGAGCCTTATGGAGATGAAAGGGAGAGGCGGCACAAGTCCGCAGCAAAGCCACACGAAAGAGGGACGGAAAGCAAAGGACAATCATTTCACCACTGCTCATAATTCCTCCCAGCACCACAAAAACTCTTATCAAGATACTGGTGAAATCTCCGTTTGCAGCCTTTGGATGCACATACGCAGCCTTCGGATGGCCATCCAAAGGCTTTGGATGCACGTACCAAGGCTTCGTACGAAGATTGCTGTACGCTGCGTGAACAATTGCAGCACGCTGCACAAGCAATCGCAGCACGCTGCAAACAGGACTGCACCGCGCTACGGGAATCGCCTCATCCTTTTGGAGGCATTCACTCATTCCCGTCAGACTGCCGCAGAACTCTGCAAGAACGCAGGCGAAAGCAGGAGTCAACTGCCCAGCCCGCCCTTTGCGAAGCGAAAAGAAAGCAGGAGCACTGCACCAGGAAATCCTTTTCGCAGCAAGAAACACCCTCCTGCCCAGAGGAGAAGAGCCCTTCCAATACAAAAGAAAATGGACCTGCCGCAGGGGAAGATGCGGCAAGCCCATCTGTGGGGAGAAGCCTCCGGTATGCTGCGAGAGGCTGTTTGCTGGCAGGGGATAAAACCTGCGGGAGCGAAAACTAACGGGTCTGGTAGTCTATCATGCGGGCAATGGCTCGCTGGCAGACGGGGCAGAACTCGGGAGCCTCGTTGATCTTCATGCGGCATTCCTGGCTTGGGCGGAACACGCCTTTGGACTGATAGCCGCCACCCTCATACACGCCCACGGCGGTGTAGAGGTTCTTGCCGCTGGGCTTGGTGGGAATCTTGGCCTTGGCAGGCATCATGTCGGCCCACTTGGAAGAGAAATCCACCAGGGTGGTCAGGTTGGGTTCCCAAGGTTCGGTGTCGGCCGGATAGGTGGATTCATACTGGTCATCGTAGTAATACTCGTCGCCCAAACCAGCGAAACTGTGGCCAAACTCGTGCACCACCACCGGCTTGCAACTGGGATGATGGGCAGCCGAAAGCAGATAGCTGTTGAAGATGCCGCCCCCGCCATAGTTGTCCGTATTGGTCAGGATGACGATATGCTCATAGGGGATGCCCGACAAGAGGTCGTGCAGACGCTTGAGGTGGAGCGTGGTGAGATAGCGCTGGCTGTAGAAGGTGTCGAAATGGCTGTCGGCGGCAGTACGCTTCCACACACCCAGATGGGGGATACTCACGCCGCTGTCGGTGGATGGGGAATAGACGGCAACGAAATTGAAACGGTCGGCCATCGATCGGAACGGTTCGTGGGAAAGCATAGCGCCGATGCTTTCCTCACAGTCGCGGCGGAATACGTCCATCTCATCCTGGCGGTAGCCTTCGGCCACGAATGCCACGTCTATCTTCTCGCGGCTGTCACCCGAGCGGCGCAGGTATTCCCACTTCTGCCCCTCCTGCACGGGACGGATGAGGATATCCTGGGGATTCACGCGATGCTTCAGGCTGCTGCGCACCTGCCTGTGGGTGTCGAAGAGGGTGACTGTGACATCAACCGTCTGCTTGGGCATGGGCGCCAGGAAGACGTTCTCGAAGGATTTGCTCACCCTGGTGGCCTCCTCGGTAGATTGCCACTCCTGGAAGAGGGTGCTGAAGGAATGGCGGTAGAGCACCACTCCCGTGGTATCGCTCACGGTTATCTGTCCGTTGCCCTGCAACAAGAGGCTGTCCATGTTGACACGGCGACCAAACCAACCTTCGCTCTGGCGCATCTCGTCGAGATAGATTTGCTGCTGATGGTTGTTGCCGCTGAAGGTGTAGTCGAGCCTGAGTGTACGGTCGAGGAAGTGTTGGTCAAAACTCTGGGCACGGCACACGCCTGCAATTCCCAGAAAGACTGCGGCCAGCATGAGAGCCGCTGTTCTTGTTCGCATGTCTGATTCTGTTTTTTAATGAAAAAGCGCCGCGCGGGGATGCTGCCACCGCGCTACGCCACTATACCGCTCAGAGGCGGCTCATAAACCGCTCTCTATCCACCACGAAGCGCAGATGGGTGCCTTCGCCAAGCAGGTTGCCTGCCTGGTCATGAGCCTCTACACGGAAGGTGAGCTTGCGCCCATCGGCCTGTGTGAGTGTGGCTGTAGCGGTCACCGTAGCACCCTTGGGGGTGGGCATGAGATGGCTGCTGCTGATATGTCCGCCTACTGTGGTGCTGCCCTGGGGCAACTCGCCGGCTACTGCCAGCATGGCGGCATTCTCCATGAGAGCCAGCATGGCGGGTGTGGCCAGCACGGGCAGATCACCGCTGCCCAGGCTTACGGCTGTCTTTTCATCGGTCACCTCCAGCGTGGAGGTGTGGGTTAGTCCTATGTTCATTCTGTCTTTCCTTTTACCTTAAATATGTCTCGTACATTATTCCAACGGCTCACGCACGCTCTTTTGGCCATTCTCATGCGCCATTTCTGTGAGACACGAATCTGCTTTTGGCCTTTCTCATGCGCCATTTCTACGATTTGTGCCGAACGCCTCAATGACTCATGTGCGACATCTCAATGATGCATGCACTCCATTATTATAATGTACGCGCGATACCTTATTATTATACACGCGCGAGGGAAGCCGTGGTAATCCCCCTCGGGAGAAATGCGGCTTCATCTGCGCTTATCGTTTGCCTGTACCTGAGATGAGTGCTTACAGCAGGCTGTTACGCCTGGCCAAGGGGTCGCCCTCGGTATTGGCACGCTCGTGGCAGTCGCCCTCGGGCGTCACCTCTATCACCTTACCGTTGCGGCACACAACCAATGACAGACGTGTGCGGCCGGCTCTCTCCCACAAGCGATGGTGGGCCAACTGGATGCCTTCGTCGATGCGGCGCTGCATCCTGCGTATCTCCTTATCTGTCATGATTGCTTGTCCTCCTCTGTTCGTCCATACTTTTCCTGAAGTTCACGGAACCTCTCTTCCTCCAGAATCTCCACATTCTTGTCTCCGCAGCCACAGGCCAACTTCACCGCAGGGCAGTCGCTGTTGTCATAGAGCGCCCAATAGTCGCACACGGGCATGTATAGCTGGAAGAGGTTCTGCAGCCCTGCCTCGTAACGACGGCAGATGACATCCACGGGGATGTTGTGTCCGCCCATGCTCACACGCCTTGCCACACGCTTGACAGCCTGCTCGGGTGAGTCAAGCATGAAGAAGACGAGGGTGACAAAATAGCCTCTCCGCTGCGCCTGCTGTATGAGCTTGACGTAGGAACGGGTGGCCAGAGTGGTCTCGAAGGCGAATGTCTCGCCCTCCTTGAGCAAATGGATGATGCGGTCTATCATCAGGCGACCGGCCTGGATGGCCACTCCCTCGGGGTTGAAGGGCGAAATGCCTGCCGCTATTTCATCAGCATTGACAAACTCCCTACAGTTAAGCATCTCGGGCAGCATAGTGAACGAGGCGGTGGTCTTTCCAGCCCCGTTGCAGCCCGCAATGATGTACAGGTTCATGTTCTTCTGCTCCATACTATTCCATTTTATATAAAGCGTTATAACTATTTTCTCTCTTCTCGCGCTCGGGAAACGGCTCTTGGTGCTACGAGAGCAACTCTCGATGCTCCGTGGGGCAGTTGCTGATGCCCCCGGAAGCGGCTCTCGATGCTCCGTGGAGGCGGTTGCTGATGCCCATGGAAGCGGCTCTTGGTGCTCCGTGGGGCAGTTGCTGATGCCCCTGAAAGCGGCTCTTGGTGCTCCGTGGAGGCGGTTGCTGATGCCCATGGAAGCGGCTCTTGGTGCTCCGTGGTGCAGTTGCTGATACCCCTGAAAGCGGCTCTTGGTGCTCCGTGGAGAGCCTTTTGAGTGCTCAGAAGGTGTGAATACTCACGTATCCCAACCTTTCCCAAAGTTTTTTTCGCTTCTCTCCAAGGCTTTTCGACCTCATCTCGAAGCATTTTCCACCTCTTTCCAATGGCTCATTTGAACCTCCTTTAGAAGATTCCGTGCCTCTTCCAGAAGCATTTTAGCCTCATTTTGAAGACCTTTAGCCATTTCTCCGAGACTTTTTCGAGCCTTCTCTCAAGAACTTCCGTGCCTCATTCCGAAGCGTTTCTGCCTCAGTTTGAAGACCTTTCCGCCTTTTTCCAAGACTTCCGAAAGTCTATTCTTAAGAACTTCCAAGCCTCAGTTTGAAGCGTTTCAGCCTAAGTTTGAAGACCTTTCCTGCCTATTCCCAGGCCTATTCTGAGCCCCACTTCAAGAACTTCCGAATCGCTTCCCGAAGCTTTACGGCCTCTTTTCTATCCTCATTTGAGCCTCTTTCCAAAGGCTTTTCCAAGTTCTTACCGAAGAGTTGCTGTCTCTTTTTGAGCCTTTTCAGCCACTTCCCAAAGGCTTTACAAACTCCTTTCAAAAGCTTCACAAGCCCTTTTCTAAAGCCTCACAAGCCATTTTCTAAAGCCTCACAAGCCATTTTCTAAAGCTTCACAAGCCCCTTTCTAAAGATTTGCAACCTCTTTCCAGAGGCTTTCAGCCTTGTTTCGAGCCTCCCGAAGCCTTTTTCTGGCCTTTTCCCCTTACTCCTTGCGTCGGCGCGGACGTTTCTGCGGTTCGGGTTCTGGCCCCAAAAGGTCCGGACGCAGGCGGCGTGTGCGCTCTATGCTCTGCTGCAACTGCCATTCCTTTATCTTGGCCTCGTGGCCAGAAAGCAGGATATCGGGCACCTTCCAGCCCTTGTAGTCGGCCGGTCGGGTATAGACAGGTGCCTCGAGCAGATTGTCCTGGAAGCTGTCGGAAAGGGCGCTCTGCTCGTCACCAATGGCTCCGGGCAGCACACGCACGATGGCATCGGCCATGACGGCAGCTGCCAGTTCGCCTCCTGTGAGCACGTAGTCGCCTATGCTCACCTCTTTTGTGATGAGGTGCTCGCGTATGCGGTAGTCGATACCCTTGTAGTGTCCGCACAGGATGATGAGATTCTCACAGAGCGAGAGGCTGTTGGCCATGGGCTGGTCAAAGCGCTCTCCGTCGGGAGCCGTGAAGATAATCTGGTCGTAGTGACGCTCTGCCGTGAGAGCGCTGATACAGCGGTCGATGGGCTCACACTGCATTACCATGCCGGCCGAACCGCCAAAGGGGTAGTCATCCACCCTCCTCCACTTGTCGAGCGTGTAGTCTCTCAGGTTGTGGATATGAATCTCCACCAGCCCCTTCTTCTGGGCACGACCCAGGATGGACTCCTTCATGAAACCCTCGATGAGCGGGGGCAATACCGTGATGATGTCTATTCGCATAAGCCTATGATTTCCTTAACACTGCTGAAGCCGTGACGCTCCAGATACTGGTCAATACCCTGTGCAACCTTGGCACTAATGGCAGGATCAACGAAATTGGCTGTTCCAATCTCCACCGCCGAGGCTCCTGCCAGCAGGAACTCCACGGCATCGGTGGCCGAACTGATGCCTCCCAAGCCCACCACAGGTATCTTCACGGCATGAGCCACCTGCCACACCATGCGCAGGGCAACAGGCTTCACGCAGGGGCCGCTCAGTCCGCCCGTACCGATGCTGAGCACACGCTTGCGGCGCTCGGCATCGATGGCCATGCCCATGAGCGTATTGATGAGACTCACCGCATCGGCTCCCTCGGCCTCGGCAGCCAGGGCGATATCGGTGATGCTGGTCACATTGGGCGAGAGTTTGACGATAAGCGTCTTGTCATACACCGCACGTACAGCACGCACCACACTGGATGCTCCCTCTACCGAAGTGCCGAAGGCCATTCCGCCGTGCTTGACGTTTGGACAGGAGATATTCAGCTCGATGGCATGAATATGCTCCAGTTCGCCCACACGTCGGGCGCATTCGGCATAGTCCTCAGGACTGTTGCCCGACACGTTCACCACCACCTGGGTGGGCAGCGACTGCACCTGGGGATAGATATGAGTGCAGAAGTAATCCACGCCCTTGTTCTGCAACCCCACGCAGTTGAGCATCCCCTGAGGCGTTTCTGCCATACGGGGATAGGGGTTGCCCTCGCGTGGATGCAGGGTGGTACCCTTCACGATAATGCCTCCCAGCTGACTAAGGTCAACCAAGTCGGCGTACTCGAGGCCGTAACCAAACGTGCCGCTGGCGGTCATCACGGGATTCTTGAGCGTGAGACTGCCTATATGTGTTGTCAAATCTGCCATTTCAACTTCTCTATATCAAATACTGGACCTTCCTTGCACACACACACATGACCCTCGTCGGTATCCTCCACACAGCAGAGGCAGGCACCCAGTCCGCAGGCCATCATATTCTCGAGACTCACCTCGCAGGCAACCTGCGCCTGGCGGGCAAAACGTGCCACAGCCACCATCATAGGCTTGGGACCGCACACGCTGATGCGGGTGAAGCGCTCGGCAGCAAGCAGGCTGTGCTGGGTGACAAAACCTCGCTCGCCCTCGGAACCGTCCTCGGTGGTCACAAACACACGTCCTACACGACGGAACTCGTCCATCTGCAGCAAATCGTCCTTGCAGCGGGCACCCAGCAGGAATGTAGGCTCTACGCCCATCTCGCACATGCGCAGTCCGGCATAGAGCAGAGGAGCTACTCCCACTCCGCCTCCCACCAGCAGAGGATGCTCGTCGGCCTGGGCGGGCATAGTGAATCCGTTGCCCAAGGGGAGCACCACATTAAGCGTATCGCCTGCTCCGAGCAGCGCCAGATGACGTGTTCCTTCGCCTGCCAGACGCACCAGGAGCCACAGGTCGTTGGCCTCCCTATCTACATTATGAATGCTGATGGGGCGGCGCAGATAGGTAGAGGGGCTGTTATCTACCCTCACCTGCACAAACTGGCCGGGCTTCATCTCGGGCAGAGGCCCGTTGGGATCGGTGAGTCTGAGCAGTACATAACGCTCGTTGATATGCCTCACCTCCACCACCCGAAGGTCAAGAATGTATTTCTTCATTGTTTCTCTTTATGCTTTATTACGTATCTGACTGCAAATATAGCGTTTTTTTTCGAGTCCCTCGCTTTGCGAGGAGGAAAAGCATAGGTCTCGCTGCGTGAGAAGCACAAAAGGAAGAGCGAAGGGTGAAGAGCATAAAGCAAAACCAGCCAAAGCCACTTTCCCTGCGCAGTAAAGCTGTTCAGCTAAGGACAAACTCCTACAGCCCCGCCTTTAGCCAAGGGAGATAAAGCGGGACAAAAATCCTGCACCGCCCATCTGGAAGCCCTTTAAACAAAATTCCAATGACCTACAGAAAGGACTCCTCTATCACCCTAAATCGACCGAACCTATACCTTATATACTATAAGTCTGCATCCGCTCAGGACGGAGAGAATATCTCAAAGGTATCGTCATCGAAGAAGACACGAATCTCCACTATCCTGCGCTTCGGCTTGTTGAGGTTTTTTACCGTATCACGTAACTCGCTCAGGAGAGGTGCCACCGCCGCCACCGACTCGGGCGCCTGTTCGGGGAAGGATAAGGAGGGTTGCTCACCTGCCTGGGCAGGCGCCTCTGTGACCTCAGGAGAGGCTGACGCATACATATCACCTTCACCGAACATGAGCCAGTTGATGCTGACCTCGGGGAAGAAGGTGTGAACTGCCTGCACCAGATTGTTGGTTGGCTTGGTACGGCCATTAAAGATACTCGAAAGCGTTCCCTCTGCCACACAAAGCTTGGCGGCAAACTCCTTCTGGGTTAGACCCAGCGTTTTCATCAACTGAAATATGCGATCCTTCATCTTTTTCTCGTTTTTAGGGGTCTCTGGGAGCCCCTTTCGTTTTCTAAACCGAGTGCAAAGATACAGAAAGAAATTCGCTTTCCCAAACTTTCAGAAATGTAAATTTCGCAAACCTAAACCAGCAGAACTGCATGAGCATAAAATTCAGTTCTGATTTGTGGATTTAGATTCCCATATACATGCACAAGTCTAAATACGAAAGGTTGGCTTTATCAACTTAAATCTTCATCCTTTTGCATTCGCGCCCCTAACTATTGGGTTTTCAGTAGTTAATGTGACGCAAACCCACTCACGTGGTGCAAGAATCGGTATTTTTTACGTTCTATTACACATATTCAGCCTATCACATGCACATATTTATCGTATATGTCTGAGTTTTTGCGTGTTATTCGTTTATGCATCAGAGTGCATAAAATTCTTTTCGGGTTTCATGTTTTCAAATGCAGATGTGTAAATTCCTGCATATTTGGTCATGTTTCAGATTTGAATTCACAAATTTGAATTTGAGTTAAATTCGCAATTTAAAATTCAAAACCACACAATTCGAAATTCACCTTTATAAATTCAAATTCCTGAAGAGGGGTGGGAAAAGGCAGAAAAGGGCCATTTCGGCATGGCTGCGAAATCTGCCTACGAGGGGGCGAGAGAAAGATTCTGAGCGATTCTCAGAGCATGAAAAAAGTGCGCAAATGCCTATTTCACAAGCCGTGAGGGGGCATTTGCGCACGTATGATACAGACTCTAATCTGGAAAGGAAATCAATGAAGAATGAAGAAAATGAGGTCCTGCAGAAGTTCTCCATCGGGAGTTTTGCCTCCTTCAAGACCCTTGCTGCGCGCATCCGTCTTGCGGATTTCGGCTAGAATGAGCATCGTCTTCACTCCAGAATAATTGGTCAGCGCCGGCATGATGTCCTGGCGTACTTTCCAGTCGGGCTTCTCGAGCCACGCCCCCACTCCCCTTTCACTTCGGTCGGGAGCATAATAGGCCACCATGATGTCTGAAAAAAATGTAAAGAGATTTGTCAACGTCCGCTGGAGCGCAAAGCTGCGCGGATTGCCCTGATAGTACTTCACTATCTGAGCCGCGCGAAGCATGTCGCGATGGGCCAGAGCAGCCTGCAGTTCGAAGTCGTTGAACTCGCGGCTCACACCCGTCTGCTGCTCCACGAGCGATGCCGTCACCACCTGTTCGCCCGGAGCAACAGCCAGCACCAGTTTGTCCATCTCGCCCGCCAGACGGCAGAGGTCGGCACCCACGTGCGAAGCAAGCATCTGCACAGCCTGCTGGTCGATGCCCAGTCCGCGACGCTTGAGGTAACGCGTGATGAAGGGCGGAAGCTGGCGGTCATACACCCTCTTGCTCTCATACACCACACCCACGCGCTGCAGACTCTTGAACACGCCCTTACGCCCGTCCAGCTTGCCGTGCTTGTGACAGAAGACGAGCACGGTGGTGGGATTGGGCTGCTTGAGATAGTCCTCCAGCGCATCGAGCGAGCGCAAAGCCTGTGCCTCACGCACCACCACCACCCTTCTGTCGGCCATCATGGGATAAGCCTGAGCCAGCTCCACCACCTGCGCGATGGTGGTGTCGGCACCATAGACGATATCCAGATTGAAATCCCGCTCCTCGGGCTTGAGCAGGGTGTTGGTGAGGAATTCCCCCAGCTCGTTGATATAATAGTCCTCCTCACCCATCAGATAATAGACAGGCGCCACGCGCCCTGCACGCACATCACGCACCACATCCTCGGCGGTCGGACTCTTTACTGCTTCTGCCATAAGCTTGCTTTTTATCCTTACTTATCCTTTATTCCTTATTTATAATATATGCTTCCCTGGGCTTCCTGGTTTTCTATAAAAGACAGGCACCACGCGTTCCGCCACCACTTCTTCAGGATACGCGGGCACGGAATTTCCATGCTCTCCCGAAAGAGAAAGCGGCCGAGACTGCCATCCAAGCAAGCCCTTGAACCAGCCCGGAAAAGCCATCTTGGCCCACCCCAAAAAGCAAGCCATCAAGCAAACTTTTGGGTAAATCCTCAGAAAAGCTACCTTAGAACAGTTCCGAAAGTCCGCCTTTTGGGGCAAACTCCCAAGCCTGCCCTCAGTCCAGCCAATCATTCAGTTCGATGAAATCCCACCGTAAAACCTATCAAAGCCCTATCCCAAGGACATCCAGCCAAAACCTTCAGCCAGGGGCAAGCCCATCTTGAGCCTTAGTTTAGTAGTCGAACTTCAGATGACGTACGGTCTTCTTCTGTTGCTTGATCATCTCCAGCGACTGGATGCCCACCTCCACGTGCTTCTTCACGTAGGCCAGCGTCACCTGGCGGTCGCTCTCGCTGGTCTTCACGCCATCGGGAGTCATGGGATTGTCACTCACCAGGAGCAACGCCCCCGTGGGGATATGGTTGGCAAACCCGCAGGTGAAGAGTGTGGCCGTCTCCATATCCACAGCCATGGCACGTGTGGTGCGCAAGTACTCCTTGAAGCGCTCGTCATACTCCCACACGCGGCGGTTGGTGGTATATACGGTACCCGTCCAGTAGTCCATCCCCAAGTCGCGGATGGAGCTCGACACGGCACGCTGCAGCATGAAGGCCGGCAGAGCAGGCACCTCGGGCGGAAAGTAGTCGTTGCTTGTTCCCTCGCCACGTATTCCGGCTATGGGCAGTATCAAGTCGCCCTTCTGAGTCTTGCTGCTTATGCCCCCGCACTTGCCCAGAAAGAGGCAGGCCTTGGGACTGACGGCACTCAGGAGATCCATGATGATGGCGGCATTGGGACTGCCCATGCCAAAGTTGATGATGCTGATGCCGTCGGCCGTGGCTGTACGCATGTTCGACGTATAGTCGGGCTTCTCCACTCCGAATTTCTCACAGAAGATATCCACATAATTGTTGAAGTTGGTGAGCAGGATATACTCGCCGAAATCCTCCAACGCATGTTTGGTGTATCTGGGCAACCAGTTCTCCACTATCTCTTGTTTCGTCTTCATAACTTTCTCAATTGCCTATTTAACGAGCAAAGTTAGCATTTCTTTCCGTCAAGTTGAAACGTTCTGCCATTTTTTGATACCTTTGCGCCCAAAGAACACGCTATGGAGACTCTCAACCTGCCCAAGGCCGACCTTCGGCTCTGCACCACAGGCGGGCGCACGATGGTGCTCGACCCCCTGCGCCGCAAATACGTGGCACTCACTCCCGAGGAGTGGGTGAGGCAGCATTTCATCCATTTCCTCATCACCCACAAGGGCTATCCCGCAGGGCTTATCGCCAACGAGATGGCCATCACGGTGGGCACCACACGCAAGCGCTGCGACTCGGTGGTCTTCGGCCGGCAGGCCCAGCCGCTGATGATAGTGGAATACAAGGCACCGCACATCGCCCTCACACAAAAGGTCTTCGACCAGATAAGCCGCTACAACATGCGTCTGCACGTGGACTGGCTCATAGTGAGCAACGGACTCCAGCACTACTGCCTGCGTATGGACTACGAGCACAACACCTACCACTTCATGCCCGACATCCCTGCCTACGGGGAACTCTAAAGGACGGGAGTTTTCTCCGAACGCGGATTATACGAATAAGCTTTCGCAGTCTTCTTTCTCGCCTAACGCTTGAGGCAGGACTGGCATTCGTGTTAGAGTGGAATCCATGCTCGTTGTAAAATGACAAGCCGAGTTCGTTTGCCCATTCTGAGAATCGCAAATTCTGCATCTCCAAGCCCCCTATTCACGAATTCCCAATTCTCACAAGGAAAGCAAGAAGCATCCAAGACTCCCCAAAAGCCAATCTCTGAGAATCGAGAATTCTGCGCCACACCATCCCCTCATCACAAATTCTCAATTCTCACAAGTAGAGGAAAGAGAAGCCAGAAGCGTCCAAGATGCTCCCAAAGGCAGTCTCTGAGAATCGAAAATTCTAAGCCACACCATCATCTCATCACAAATTCCCGATTCTCGCGAAGAGAGGAAAGAGAAGTCAGAAGCATCCAAGATGCCCCAAAAGGCAATCTTTGAGAATCGAAAATTATAAGTCACTCCACCTTATATATAAAGTGTTATCTTTACAAAAGCAAAAGACAAAAAAACGAAAATGAATACAATAAAAGAATATCTTAATTATATCGGCATCACTCAAAAAGAACTTGCCGAACGTCTCGACGTGACACAAGCCACTGTTTCCGTCGCCATCTCCCGCCCATCGTTCCCCACCTTAGAGCGTATCACCGCCGCCTTGGATGTAGAGCCGTGGCAGCTCCTCGCGCCTCCTTCGGTCGTTGAGGAACCGAAGCAAGCCAGGGCGCAACGTGGCACCGTGGGCGGTGGTGGCTTGGTGGGTGTCGTGCGTGTAGGCTGTGAGATATACACCGCCGACAACGTGCAGCAGCTCCAAACAATCGTGGAGAAACTGAAGCGAGAAGAAAGATAAGAAAAGAAAATCCCGACAGGGTGGAACCTGTCGGGATAAAATGAAATGAAACGAAAGGGCGCAGCCCTACACGAGCCGAAGCTCGAGTAAGTCTGCCCCTAAACGGTGCAGCCCGTCTTCAATCTTCTGTAATTGCACATCGGAAATATAAGTATTTCCTTTCTTGTACTGACGCATTAAAGTCTCGTTAATGCCCAGATAGCGCGCAAAGGCGCTCACGTTCAGCATCGAGTAATACTCAAACAGCGATGGCAGATCGAAACGGAACACAGGAGCAGCCGCAAGAATAGGAGCAGCAGCGCCTTCCCTTTTCTCTTCACTTTCCTTCACTTCCTGCATAGAGTTCGCAAAATCTGCCTTTGCTTCCTTCACTGTAGCGCCGCGCCCTATAAGGGTGTAAGGGCTTTCATCTACGTTGTACGCTATAAATGTGCCGTCTTTATCTTTCTCGATGGTCACGATAAAATTTTCATCTTTCATTTTTCTTGTCTCTTTTTAGGGCGAGGGGAAAAGCTGCCACCCCCTCGCCCTTGTTGTTAGAATCCTATTTGCTTGCGCGATTTTGCGGCCAAGCCCTTGCGTTCCTCTTGACTCCCATGTCTTTCTATTTGCACGGTTATACCTGTGGTTGGGTTGTAGTATTCATCGTGTTCTTTGCCGTGCTTCACGAACTGAAACCCCAGTTTTAATGCCTGTCTTTTTTATTCATTCCATTTCATTTTTAATTGTTTAAACATTTGTTTTATTTCACGCTGCAAAGATGCTACAAAAATATCATATACTTAAATTTTGCATAACTTTTTTTGTAGCAATAGTTCATTAAAAATTAATATGTCGGTTTATGCGGCTTTACGCTGCCAGCCAAAGAGTTCTTTGACAATCTTGCTAATTAAAGTCTGGTTCGGCCGAATACGGGACATATTAAAAATTCTTTTCGTATAGTACAAATTGAACATCAGTGACTTAAATGATGCCATGGAATATGGTAGTCCATTCTCCTTCATCATGACTTTCGCCACGTTGAGTGCGGAGAAGGATGCGTTGTCGGAAAAGTCCAACTGGCGTGTGTGCCTTACCTTCCAACCCTTCAATTAGTAAATTATGTATTAAAACTAACGTATCATTGTACTATAGGATTCTTATCTTTTTTATATTTCATTTCTTGGATGCTTTTTTGTTAAACTTCCATATGATATGGAGCATGATGTTCCTCGTAATCGTATTGCTTACGGTTTCCACCCGTCCTTGTGCGTTAAGCGTTCTGCGTACGGCACTGAGCTGGCCGAGCAAATCATGAGCGGATAGTTTCAACAGCCATGCCTTTCGCTTATCAATGCAACGGCTCAAATTCACATTCCACACCCATTCGTCCGTATTCATTGCCCGATTACTATAACCACGGCGCATAAACAGATTCATATCTGTATTTAAGTCAATGCTAAACAGTAGCTGTGCATTGAGGCTAATAGTGTACAGGAAGTCCACTTGACTGAGTGTTTCAAATCCTTCTTGTGCGGAAGTGAGGCGTTCCCAATCGGCTGACGCCTTGAATGAAGCGTGCCACTTAGAATAACGGTAGTCAATACCGGCATTGGGGGAAACGTGTAAATTGTGTACGATGCTTTTGTAAAAATCGGTGGTTGTCTTTGTGTTGGCGAAATCGACACTGCGGTTCAGGCTGACATTGGTACCTATATTAAGAAACCAATGCTTTTCCTTATCAACGGCTTGGCTTATAATCCCCGTAGCTCGCAATCCCCGGTTTCCGTCTATATTCCAAGGTATATAAATATAACCACCATTTTGTGGATTAAATTGGCGCAACTGGCCTATGGCATTATCAATAGTGTGCAGATAGAGCCCCAAATTCCATTGACGCATTTTTTTCTGCTTAAATCCACGCCACTGTACCGAACAATAGTATTCGTAGGAAGACTTTAAAGAAGGGTTGCCAAGGAAGACAGACAAAGGATTACTGTCATCACATACATCAAGCATTAATGTTTGTGATGGTGACTTATGCTGCATACTGAAGTTTAACTCCACACCCTTTAGCTCGAATGTGATTTGCGGCCATGTATATACCTCTTTCCGAATATGTGGTTGCGTTGTTTTCGGACGCCATTCGTTCAGGCGTTCGTAGGTGATGTTGAGCGGAATACGAGCTGAAGCTTGCAGATTTCCCGTTCGGTAATACCACCTTAATTCTGCTGAATTACATCTATAAAAGTGGGTACGGTGGTAACTGTTCAGCGAATCGACACAATGCGCATATAAATCAGCCGCAGAAGGAAGCAGTCCGATAGCAGCTTCATCCGGCATCCATTCATCTCCCAATTTATCCAATCTGTAAAGCATACGCTCCGAAGAGCTGCATTCCTGCGTGTATCTATAAGTAAAATACAACTTACTCATTTTACGCACTCTTGATATATCTATGATAGGATAATCGGCTATGATTCCATACCTATAGCTGCTCCCCGGTCGATTGTCGTAACGATTGCGCTTATCGGCGGTTCCGTCGGCAGCAAGGAGCTTGTAGTGCTGCATATCATAGCCCCGCTCATGACTGTATTTGTAGTGCGCCTGTAAGCCAAGCGTATTCATGTGCAAGGCTTTAAGGCTGATTCTTGTGTCTGCATTTCCGCTTGCGCCCCATTTATGTGTACGTCCTAGGTCCAAAGTGGAAAGTAGGTTGAGAAAATCCTCGCCACAGTCATTTGCAACGATAATTGAATCCAGCCCTTCACGGCCCAACAGCCTGTTTCCTTCGGCAGAACGGTAATGCCCATGCTTTCGGTCGTAAGAATAAGAAAAACTCGGAGAAAAGCGTATGTATGTTTTAGGCAGAGCAAAAGTAAAACCATTGCTCCAATTAACATAGGTGTTCTTGTTTCGCCGTTTCTCCAACGAAGTAGTGTAAGACGAATTTATTTCCGGAAGAAACGAAGTTGCAGATGTGAATCGCTCCAGATTTCTATCGTCCATTCCCGTCTTGATCGTGGACTGGTAACGAATATTTCGGTTACGATTTTCCACAAAGTAAAAAGCGCCGGCCTCTGCCATTTTCGTCATCCCTTCTTTCTTCATGTTTTCTTCCCAGTTTCCGGAATCAGTCTGCGGGCTACCGCTCATATTGACATTATTTCCCGTGGCATAGAGGGCTATCCGCGATTTGTCGGAAAAGCGCAGCCCAAACAGACGTGCCAACATTGGCTTTGTTTGATATATCGAATGGGCCAGCTCGGCATTGGCAATATAGCTCTGTGCATACTGTGGCTTCAGGGCCACATCCAGCACCCAGGGGTCATCCATACGCGGTCCCTTTTCGTCGGGTGAGCGCGTCAGGTAAGCATCATCCGGTGTCTTTTGATAAGTCTTTACCTTGTTTACCATATAGGCCGGAAGGTTTTGCAGGGCAACTTTGGGGTCACCGCTGAAGAAGTCCTTTCCATTGACCAACAAGCTGCTGACGAAATGCCCGTTTACCGTGATGCGCCCGCCCGATTCAAGACGCACACCGGGAAGTTGCTTAATGAGTTCATCAAGCATGGAACCTTCTGATAGTTGAAAAACATTGGCATCATAGACAAGAGTGTCTCCTTTCATTACCATCATAATCCTTGAAGCAGTTACTACCACTTCATCTAATTTACGATTCATTTCTCTATGTAATCGTATAACCCCAATATTGTGAGCCACTTCACTGTGTTTCGCTTCCGAAGGGAGTATGTTCAAGTCATAATATAATGTTTCATATCCTTCACTTTTTACGCAAACGATACGCTTGAACGGCAATGTTGCGTGACTATTGTCGTAAACATACGTATATCGTTTAATCACATCGCCTAAAATCGTGACACGTCTAAACGTATCGACTTCGGTACTGTCGAATGTAGAAAGGAGAGACACACGGGCCTGTGTGAGTGTGGATTCCGTAATTGCGTCAATAGGATTCACCGTCACAGACAAATAAGCCTTTTGAGCAAAGGCCATGATGGAAGAACAAAGCATGATTAGAAATGTAACTTGACGTATATACATAATTTGTTTTTTGAAATGGGACAATCCACCAATTTCAAATTCGCAATAACACGAAACACTGGTGGAGGTTTCATTCGACCAACCGACAAAGCGTTAGTGACGCTTTTACAATCATGTGGTATCTTGCTCATTCTACTCCAGCCACCGCCAGACGGCCTACTTGTACTCCCCTAAAGGTCTGCCAATAAGACACACGAGCCAAGACACGACAAATATACACAAAATTTCCGTATAAGCCAACAAGAAACTGTCCGGAAAAAGTATCCTTGGATACTTGGCAATGTATCCAAGGATAAACGGGCAAGTATCCAAGGATACTT